>JARIAR010000025.1 GCA_029257805.1 Blautia sp. | reverse complement strand
TCTCTTTTGAAATGTAAAGAATTTTCGAGAATCGTATGTGTTTCACTGTTTAGTTATCAAGGTTTCTGTCGTTTTCGACAGCTCATTTATTTTATCACATCGTTTTCATCTTGTCAAGAACTTTTTTAAGTTTTTTTCGAAGTTTTTTCGATGTGTTGTTGTCGTTTCTTTGTTGACGACTTGTTTACTTTATCATGTATTCAGTCATTTGTCAACTACTTTTTTTATTTTCTGAAATCTTTTTGATTTTTCTTTATTTCAGAAACATTTATTTTCGACAGCTCAATTAGATTACCATATACAATCATATATGTCAACACTTTTTTTCATTAAAAAAGCAAAAAACTGTCTATGTCTCTCCATAAACAGTTTTTTATCTTTCTAAGCTTTTTTCACATACATAAGAGCATCTTTAATCTGTGATACATATACCAGTTCAATTCCATCTATTTTTCCCACGGAAGCACGACAGACTTCCGGAAGTATAACTTTTTCAAATCCAAGTTTTTTTGCTTCCTGAACTCTCTGTCCAGCCATACTAACAGCACGTACTTCCCCACTTAAGCCTATCTCTCCAAAAGCCATTACATGATCTGATATGACAATATCTTTATAACTCGAAAATATAGCCAGACAGATTCCCAAATCAAGTGCCGGCTCTGTCATCTTCATACCTCCTGCAATATTCACATATGCATCAAAGGAGGCCAGCTGAACCCCGGCTTTTCTCTCTAGAACCGCCATAAGAAGATTCACTCTGTTGAAATCCGTACCAACTGTTGTTCTTCTTGGAATCCCAAAATTGCTTTGACAAACCAAGGCCTGAATTTCTACAAGAATTGGACGCGTTCCTTCCATCGAACAGGCTACAATAGATCCGGATGCATTTTCCGGACGACCATCCAATAAAAACTCCGACGGATTTTTTACTTCTTCCAGTCCTGTATCCCTCATCTCAAATACGCCTATTTCATTTGTAGAGCCAAATCTGTTTTTTACTGCTCTCAAAATACGATATGACGCATGTCTGTCTCCTTCAAAATAAAGAACGGTATCTACCATATGTTCAAGAACTCTCGGCCCTGCAACATTTCCCTCTTTTGTTACATGTCCTACTATAAAAATAGAAATCCCAAGGCCTTTTGCAACCTGCATCAGTACATTTGTAGATTCACGAACCTGAGATACGCTACCTGGAGCAGAACTGATTTCCTCATGAAACATCGTCTGAATGGAATCAATAACCGCTACATCTGGCTTTTTTCGTTCCATTACTTCACGGATATTCTCCAAATTTGTTTCACATAAAAGAGTTAGTTTGTCACTAAAATCCCCAATTCGATTTGCCCTCAATTTAATTTGACGCAAAGATTCCTCTCCGGAAATATACAGTACAGAAGCATCTCTGTCTGCTAAATTTCTGCATACCTGTAAAAGAAGGGTGGATTTTCCGATTCCCGGATCCCCACCCACAAGTACAAGAGAACCGGGGACAATACCGCCCCCTAATACCCTATCAAGTTCTCCTATTCCGCTTGTTCTTCTTTCATCTTCCTTAAGGCTTATATCTCTAAGAATGACTGGTTCCTGTCTATTACTCACAGAAGTTCTAAGGCTTCCTCCTGAAGATTTTTTAGAAGACACCGTTTCTTCTACAAACGTATTCCACGCTTTACATCCAGGACACTGTCCCATCCATTTTGCAGATTCATACCCGCATTCCTGGCAAAAATATACACTTTTTTTGTTTTTTAGCATTTTACAATTTTTATTTCTGCTGTAGCTTCATTTCCAAGTTCCACACTAAAGGAAAGTTTTCCTCCAAGATTTGTTTTCATAGTTCCTGTACTTGCACCATTGATAAACACTTCGTATTCTGTATCTGCTTCCAATTCTACTGTGATCTGTGCATCATCCATTCCTTCTACAGCAAATTCCATACTAGAGCCATCCTGTTTTAAATGAAAAACGGCTGTACCAGGAACAGATTCATATACAAACATTCCATTTCTTTCCAGCTTTGTAATTTCTTTAAAAGTCTTAACTTTATATACGTCTCCCTGATGCTGATAATCTGATAATTTTGACTTTTGACCCAGTTCATAATCCCCGAAGCTAATGGTTCCATTTTCTTCTGTACGAATCAGTTCTTTAATCGCTGCCATATCTTATGTCCTCCCACGGCTCTTTGGTTTTAATTATGCGGCATTTTCCGCCTTCGAAACTAATGTATGTATTCTGTCACACACACATCCCTTTTCGTTAAATCTATTATATAATAAATCCTTTTCCTTTACCAGTCTCTTACAAAAATTTCATATCTTTTTAAGATTCCGACAATTTTTACTTTTTCACTGAAAAACAAAGTTTCTTATTTTTCTGCTGTACCAAAACTACATCACCACGTTTTATATTTCCCTCAAGAATTTCATTTGCAAGCGCATCTTCTATCTCATTCTGGATAGCTCTTCTAAGAGGTCTTGCTCCATATTTGCTGTCGAATCCAGCCTCTGCAATGTGTTCTTTGGCAGCATTTGTTACGTTCAGAGAAATTTCCAGCTGCTCCTCACAGCGTTTTTCCAATATACCCAAAAGAATATTCACAATTTTCTTAATGTGCTCTTTATTCAACGGGTGGAATACCATAATTTCGTCAATTCGATTTAAAAATTCCGGCTTAAATATCCGACGCACTTCCTCCATCACCCCGGATTTCATACGCTCATAATCTTTTTTCTCATCTGTATCTGACATAAATCCCAGTCTTTTAGGTTCTATAATTGCCTGTGCACCTGCATTTGATGTCATAATAATAATCGTTTGTTTAAAATCCACTTTTCTTCCGTGTGCATCTGTAATATGTCCGTCATCCAAAACCTGAAGAAGAATATTAAATACATCAGGATGCGCTTTTTCAATTTCATCAAACAAAATTACACTATATGGATTACGGCGAACTTTTTCACTTAATTGTCCCCCTTCTTCATACCCCACATATCCGGGAGGGGATCCTATCATTCTGGAAACACTATGCTTTTCCATATATTCTGACATGTCTACCCTTATCATTGCTTGTTCACTTCCAAAAACCGTCTCTGCAAGTGCTTTTGAAAGTTCTGTTTTTCCTACCCCCGTAGGTCCCAAGAATAAAAAAGAGCCAATAGGCCTGTTTGGATCTTTCAATCCTACTCGCCCTCTTTTTACTGCCTGCGATACAGCTTTTACCGCTTCATCCTGCCCAATCACACGCTTATGCAATTCTTTTTCCAGATGGGCAAGACGTTTCGTCTCACCTTCCGTCAGACGCTGTACCGGAATTTTTGTCCATCCTGATACAATATCTGCAACTGATGCCTCTGTAACTGTCATAGCCTTTCGCTTTATTCTTCGCGTTTCCTTAAGCCGTTGTTTTTCCATTTGTTCTTCTAAATCTTTTTGACGCTTTTGCGCTTCTTTTGCCCCAACAAGATCTGCATTTTTCACGGCTTCTTCTTTTTCTTTTAAAACATCCTTCAGTTTTAGTTCCATAAGTTCCAATTCCGGCATGGAACGGTACCCGGAAAGCTGCACCTTTGAAGCAGCCTCATCGATAATATCAATCGCCTTATCCGGAAGGAATCTATCATTAATATATCTCGTAGACATTTTCACTGCTGCCCTTAATGCCTCATCCTCAATCTGTACACCATGATGGTATTCATAATATGGACGAAGCCCTTTTAGAATTTCCAATGTTTCTTCTTCTGTTGGTTCTTCTACTGTTACCGGCTGAAAACGTCGTTCTAAAGCAGCATCTTTTTCAATATATTTCCGATATTCTTCTAGCGTCGTAGCTCCAATCAGCTGGATTTCCCCTCTTGATAAAGACGGTTTTAAAATATTAGATGCGTCAAGTGCCCCTTCTGCACCTCCTGCCCCTATAATAGTGTGAAGTTCATCAATAAAAAGGAGAATTCCCTGATGAGTTCTCACTTCTTCTACTACATTTCGGATTCTTTCCTCAAATTCACCTCTATATTTGCTTCCTGCTACCATAGAGGATAGATCCAGTACCACTACTCTTTTATTTTTCACAGTATCTGGAACAAATCCAGACACAATCCGTTGAGCAAGACCTTCTGCAATCGCTGTTTTCCCAACACCTGGCTCCCCAACAAGGCACGGATTATTCTTCGTTCTGCGACTTAAAATCTGGATTAAACGCGCTATTTCTTTTTCCCTTCCCACTACGGGATCCATTTTTCCTTCTGCTGCAAGAGCTGTAAGGTCTCTGCTATATTGATCCAGCACAGGAGTGGCTGTCGTTTTCTTATTTTTTGAATTTTTAACTGCCTGCAATTCTTCTGCAATGCCATCGCCATCTTTTCCCATAGCAATCAGCACATCTGTATATAATTTTTGAATATTTACTCCCATCGTATGAAGAAGTCTTGTTGCCACACAATCAGACTCTTTTATCATAGCAAGAAGAATATGTTCTGTTCCTGCTTTTTCTTCGCTGCTTCCTTCACATTCCTCAATTGCTTTTTCCATCAGTTTTTTTGCCCTTGGACTATATGCAGGTTTTTCTCGTTCCAAAGTTATAGTATCTGGCGGAGCAATTAACTTTTCAATTAATTGTTCCAGTTTATCACCATCTACAGAAAATGTTTCCAGAACACGCCCTGCTGTTCCTTCTTTTTCTCGTATCAGTCCTAAAAGAATATGTTCTGTTCCAATATAGCTATGCCCGCATTTTTTCGCCATTTTTTCAGCGAGAACAAATGCATTGACTGCTTGCTTTGTAAACTTTTTTTTCATATCTCCTCCTGTTTTTCTGCGCTGTATTCGTCAAAAATCTCATCAATAAGACCATGTACTTCTTCTCTTGTTATATTTTTGCAGCACCCTTTTGCCAGCGCAACCGTCAGATTCTGTTTCATCTCCTCCAGTGCTTTGATCTTATCTACATCAATTGATATAAATGCACCTCTTCGTCTGTCGATTGACACAAATCCCTCCTGCCGCAGAAGAGAATATGCTTTATTAACAGTATGCATATTAATCCCTACTGTATCTGCCAACTGGCGTACAGATGGCAGGGGATCTCCCTCCCGGAGCCTTGAGGTGGCAATTCCCATAATAATCTGATTTGTAAGCTGTATATAAATCGCTTCATCACTGTTAAAATCTATTTCGATTATCATACCGGAAGTCTCCTTTGTATTTAATAGCAAAACAGTATTCCCCACTGTCATGTTATACATATAGTAGCACAAAATTACTATTTTGCAAATGGTATTTTTCTTCTACAAAAAAACAGAGTATCTGTATACTTCAGATACCCTGTTCTATATTTTTATTTCAGTCCCGCAATACGCTTCAACTGCTCCTTATCAAGCAACAGATTAAATCCCATTGGATTTACAGTAAATGCCTGGGACTGTTCCATAAGCAGATCCGGCAATTTTGCAAATGGTACTTTTGCAACCCGCATTTTTTTACCTTTTGCAAATTTTTCAAATTCCATTATATCTGTAAATACAGGCTGCAGAATTTTGTCATCTTTGCTTTTCAAATATGGTATATTTACTTTCTTGGGATCATTTTCATCCACGCCCATCGCAACCAGAAACTCTGATTTCACAAGATTAGCCAAAACCTCTTCCTCCATCTCACGCATGTTTTTGCGCTCTTCCTTTTTTACCGGGCGACGGAGTTCCTGCATAAAATAAATTCCGGAAAGCTGTAATGTAGGGTTAAATAACGGACGTTTATCCGGCTCGATTTTACTCATATCAACCTGTTTTGCAATATCCGATATATCGACTTCTACCTTATCTTCCCCTTCATTCCAGACAACTGTATTTACACCAATTGCATAAAATGTCCCATATAATCTCGGAAAATCTTTTTTCTCATAACGCATCCCCATAAGAAGCATCTTTTCCTCCAGGCATTTCTGCCCAAATGCTTTTATCTCTTCTTCTGTAGAAAAAATCCACGCCTGATCATTATAAGTTTCCTCATCACATGTTACATAAGGCAGTTTTGTAGCTTGTGCATATGCCACAAATACTCTGTCTCTTGTCTGAAGCGCCTTTACTGCCTCTTCTTTGCTAATTCCCATTTTCTTATCCTCTCTGTCTCATTTCTTTAATGATGGCTTTATATTCTTCCGGCACCCGATAAGATTCCAGGATTTTTTGAAGAGATTTCCGATAAGTAAAATCATCCAGACGACAATCCTTCTGTAAATATTCCAGCATTTCTTCCGGAAATGCTGCAAAATACACAGATATCGCCCACGCAACTGCCATTTTAGCATAATATCCCTCATGCCGAATGCGTTCCAGCCGCATAATCCCTTCTTCCAGATACTGTTTTTTCACAAAATGACTGAGAAGCATAACTGCACCAAATCTCGCCTCATATTCTCCGGATACCTCAAAATATGGTTCTAAAAATTCCCAATATTTTTCCGGAAACTTTTCTGCTTCTTTCAGTGTATTTGATACACAATCACATACAGCCCAGTTATTTATATCCTTCACAAATTTTCGGATATAGAAAATCCGCGTATCGCAATCCATTTTTCCATAAGCAACTGTCAGACCTCTTACCATTGTTTCCTCGTAATACTTATCATCCGCTTCCAAAAACCAGGCTTCCCAGTCTTTTTTTGCAATTTCTTTGGCAAGACTTCGAAGTTTTGGCAAACGTACCCCCAGAATATTATCAATTCCCGGTAAAAGCCCTGAATGAAACTTCTTATATTCTTTGTCTGCCATTTTTTCCAGCTGCTCACGTAACTTTACAGATGTTACCTTATCTTTTTCCATCTTTTATTTTGTCATAAATTCCACAATACCATCTAACTGTTCCAGATTTGCTTCTTTCACAGAAGATTTCACAACTGTTGAATTTTCATAAATTTCCATATTCTTCATCTGAGAAAGAATCTCTCTCATAAGCTTACCAGCTGAGCATGCCCATGTTCCATTTTCTACAACCGCTACCTTACGTTTTTGGAAATTGTGCGCTTTCAACTCAGCAAGCAGCGTTTCCATCTTCGGAAACATTCCTGCATTATAAGTAGGAGATGCAAAAATAATTCTATCACATCGAAAAGCCTCTGCCACAAGGTAAGACGGATCTGTCACAGATACATCATACATGGCAATCTTTCTTTCACCTGCATCTGCAAGCTTTCCAGCCAGTACGCTCATGGCATTTTCTGTGTTTCCATAAATAGAAGCATATAAAATTAAAACTGTATGATCTTCCGGAGTATATGTGCTCCATTTTTGATACTTATCAATAAACCATGCAATATTTTCTCTCCATACCGGTCCATGAAGAGGACAAATCATCTGAACATCAAGAGTCAGTGCTTTTTTCAAAGCAGCCTGAACCTGAACTCCATATTTTCCCACAATATTCGTAAGGTATCTTCTTGCTTCCGACAGCCACTCATTTTCAAAATCCAGCTCATCTGCAAATATATTTCCATTTAAAGCACCAAATGTACCAAATGCATCTGCACTAAAAAGAGTTTTATCATAAGAATCATAAGTGACCATTGCCTCTGGCCAGTGTACCATAGGAATCATGGCGAAGGTCAGATCATGTTTACCCGTGTTTAATGTATCCCCTTCTTTGATTATAACAGCATGTGCATCCACATCAAAATCAAAGAACTGCTTCATCATGGTAAACGTTTTTGTGTTTCCTACAATTTTTACTTCCGGATAACGCAATGCTACTTCCGCTATAGTTGCTCCATGATCCGGCTCCATGTGATTCACAATCAGATAATCCAGTTTCCGTCCATTCAGAACATGCTCCAGATTTTCAAAAAACTGTCCACTTACAGATTTATCAACTGTATCAAGGAGCACTGTTTTTTCGTCCATTAACACATACGCATTATAAGAAATCCCATTCGGAATCGGATAAATATTCTCAAACAGAGCTAACCTTCTGTCACTGGCACCAATCCAGTACATATCTTCTGTTACTTTTTTTACACAATACATTTTAAAGTCTCCCTTATTCCACTTCATCAATGGCTTTTCCAATATCATGACGCATATATTTATTGGAAAAATCAATCCATTTTACTGCTTCATATGCATTTTTTCTTGCTTCCTTCAGGTCAGCACCTTTTGCAGTCACTCCCAGGACGCGTCCGCCATTTGTAACAATCTGGTTATCCTGGAGTTTTGTTCCTGCATGAAAGCAATAAAAACCTTCTTTGTCTTTAAAATTTTCAAGTCCATATATAGGGATGCCTTTTTCATACTGAACCGGATATCCTTCACTCGCCAGAACCACACATACAGCAGCATTTTCTTCAAATTGAAGGTCAATCTGATCCAGCGTTCCATCCACACAGGCCTCCATTACTTCCACGATGTCATTCTTCATTCTTGGAAGTACAACCTGGGCTTCCGGATCCCCAAATCGCGCATTATATTCCAATACTTTTGGACCATCTTCTGTAAGCATCAGTCCAAAAAAGATAATTCCTTTAAACGGACGACCTTCTTCTGCCATTGCATCTACTGTTGGCTGATAAATATATTTCCGGCAAAACTCATCCACTTCTTTTGTATAAAACGGGCTGGGAGAAAATGTCCCCATTCCTCCTGTATTCAATCCCTGGTCACCATCCTGGGCACGTTTGTGATCCTGAGCGGAAGTCATAGTCTTAATTGTTTTTCCATCTACAAATGACAGTACAGAAACTTCTCTTCCAGTCATGAATTCTTCCACAACCATCGTATTTCCTGCACTTCCAAATTTTTTATCTTCCATGATCTGCTGTACACCAGCCTCTGCCTCTTCAAGGGTGTTACAAATCAGTACACCTTTTCCAAGCGCAAGACCATCTGCCTTCAAAACAATAGGAAAACCAGCTTGTGTACGCAAGTAAGCCAGGGCCTCTTCCGCATTGTCAAAATTCTCATAAGCAGCAGTTGGGATATTATATTTTTTCATCAGATCTTTGGAAAATGCCTTAGATCCTTCCAGAATTGCTGCGTTCTTTCTCGGTCCAAAAACTTTCAGCCCCCGTTCCTCAAAAACGTCTACAATGCCGCCTACAAGAGGATCGTCCATACCAATGATCGTCAGATCCACTTTATGCTGCTCTGCAAAATCCGCCAGTTTTTCAAATTCCATTGCACTGATATCCACACATTCCGCATATTCAGAAATCCCGGCGTTTCCCGGTGCACAGTAAATTTTATCAACTTTCGGACTTTTTGCTACACTCCACGCAATAGCATGCTCTCTTCCGCCACTTCCTACTATCAATACTTTCATTTTTTTACTCCTTCACCGAAACTTTTCCGTCCACAACCTTAATTTTATTATTTGCAATCAGATCAATAGCAAGAGGCAATATTTTCCACTCTGCCTTTTCCATCACACGCCTCTGCAAAACTTCCGGCGTATCTCCATCTTCTACTTTCACAGCTTTCTGTAAGATAATCGGTCCGGTATCCGTTCCATTATCCACAAAGTGCACCGTCGCACCGGTTACTTTTACACCGCGAGCAAGGACGGCCTCGTGTACACGAAGCCCATAGTACCCTTCCCCGCAAAATGATGGGATTAGAGATGGATGTATATTAATAATACGATTTGGAAACGCCTCCACAATCATCGGAGGTATTACAACCAGACACCCAGCAAGAACCACCAGGTCTACATCACTTTCTTTCAGTTTTTCAAGAAGTGCCTTATTGAATTCTTCCCTCGTATCATACGACTTTGGCGAAACGCACACTGCTTCAATCCCATGCTGTCTGGCCCGTTCCAGAGCGTAGGCATTTGCATTATTGCTAATTACTGTTTTAACTTCCGCATTTGTAATACTTCCATTATCCACAGCATCCAAAATTGCCTGAAGATTTGTTCCGCCACCAGAAACCAAAATGCCTAATTTTAGCATAAGGTCACTCCCTTTTCGCCTTCTTCGATTCTTCCTACTACATATGGCTGTTCACCAGCTGCCTGAATCGCCTGCATTGTTTTATCAACATCTGCTGCCTTAACAGCAAGAACCATTCCAAGACCCATGTTATATGTGTTGTACATCATTTTTTCTTCAATATTTCCTGTTTTTGCAAGAAGTTTAAAGATTGGAAGAACCGGGTAGCTATCTTTTTCAATCACGGCTCTTGTACCTTCTTTAAGCATACGCGGTACATTTTCGTAAAAACCACCGCCTGTAATATGACTGCATGCGTGAATACGTACCCCCGCATCCTTAATGCTCTTTAATGCTTTTACATAAATTTTGGTAGGTGCAATAAGCGCTTCCCCTAAAGTTGTTCCTAATTCATCGTAATATGTATCCATGGATTCTTTTGTCATTTCAAACACTTTTCTTACAAGGGAAAAACCATTACTATGTACACCGGAAGAAGCCATTCCAATTAATACATCCCCAGCTTCCAGTTCTTCTCCTGTAATCAGGTCTTTTTTGTCTACTACACCTACGGCAAAACCGGCAAGATCATATTCATCTAACGGATAAAACCCTGGCATTTCTGCAGTCTCTCCTCCGATGAGAGCAGCATTTGACTGGCAGCATCCTTCTGCAACACCTTTTACAATTGATGCGATTTTTTCCGGATAGTTTTTTCCACATGCAATATAATCCAGGAAAAATAATGGTTCACCGCCTGCACATGCAATATCATTTACACACATTGCAACACAATCGATCCCTACGGTATCATGCTTGTCCATGATAAAAGCCAGTTTCAATTTTGTTCCCACTCCATCTGTTCCGGAAACAAGTGTTGGCTCTTCCATATCTTTAAAAGCATTCATAGAAAAAGCGCCTGAAAAACCACCGATTCCTCCCAGTACTTCCGGTCTCATTGTTTTTGCAATATGCTGTTTCATAAGTTCTACTGATTTGTATCCAGCTTCAATATCCACACCTGCGTTCTTGTAATCCATAATGATCCTCCCTTTTATCCCCTTGATTAATATTCTTTATATCCAACTTCCTGAAGTCTTGCGTCTTTTGCCTCTACCTGTTCTTTTAATTCCTGGCTGTATGCTTTCAAGCGCCCCAAAAGTTCTTCATCTGAAGTAGCAAGAATTTTAGCAGCTAACAATCCGGCATTTGCTCCTCCATTAATTGCTACAGTAGCAACCGGGATTCCGGAAGGCATCTGCACGATTGAATACAGAGAATCTCTTCCTCCAAGAGAAGTTGTATGCATAGGAATGCCTATAACAGGCATTGGGAAAATAGCCGCGCACATGCCTGGCAGATGAGCTGCCATACCAGCGCCTGCAATAATTACTTTAAAACCTTTTTCTTCTGCACTTTTCGCGTACTCAAAAAACACATCCGGCTCTCTGTGTGCGGAAATAATTTTCATTTCATAGTCAATTCCCAGTTTTTCCAGAATTGCTGCTGCCTTGCTCATAACAGGCATATCTGAATCACTACCCATTACAATTCCTACTTTTGCCATAATTGTTCTCCTTTTTTCTATATATTTTAGGACAAAACAGACATTCATCTTTTTTATCCATAAAATGCACTTCTACGCGTAAATTCTACTAAGATTCCCTTTTTCTGTCAACCAAAAAGATATTTTGACACTTATAAAAAGTTACAGTTTCTCAAATGGTTCATTTAACTTTTCTGTTCCAGGAAGAACAAATCTTCCTTTCTCTATAATTGAGACCATTTCTCCATCATCATCAATGACACGAATGCTTCCAAGTTCTTCATATGGAATGGTAATATCTGTGTGACATCCATAATACGCCATACTAATATCTTCTTTTCGAAGCATGGAAATTTCATTGTCCCGTGCAATGATTTCTTTTCCATTTGGATTAAATACGGCAGTATCCTCTGCCCAACTATAACAGGTATCTCCCACTGCAAAATGAGGTCCCATCTTCTCCGCGATTAAAATCGGAAGTTTATCTTCTATCTGATATTTTTTAGCAGCTACATAAGCCGTTGTATTTGTTCCGATTGCAAACTCTCCCATTGGAATCTTTGCATGATGATGAAGAATATTATCTTCAATATATCTTCGATTTTCTTCTTCATCTTCAAAATTTGTACACGAATAATCAATTACCTGTCCACAGTCAAATACAAGTTTCAAATTTTTAAACTGCAGCCCATTCAAATACACTTTCTTTACATGAAGCGTTCCTCCTGTTCCGGCTAACAAAGGAGACGTAAACACTTCCCCTACCGGAATATTCACATCTGCTACACAATTTTCAAAATTTGTTTCCTTTTCCGGGTCTGCAAGTGTATGCAGATGAATCAGAAGATCTGTTTCATTTCCATCCTGACCTTTAATTTCTACCCATTCGCAGGTGTCCAGTGTATCGATGATCGTCTGCTGTATTTCCTGGTACAAATGATAATCCAATGTGTTTATTTTTACAATTTCATAAAAGATTTCCGGGAACTTATCTCCAATTTCCGGAACCGGATAGGCAATAATAGTAAAACTTCTTTCATCCCCTTTTATATAGCGGTTTACAATCTGACCGGATTCATTATCCAGTTCAATCTGCAGTTTCTGCTGTGCTTCCGTATATGCCAGTGCTTCCGGACGATTCTCAGGGGAGAAAGGAATTTCTCCAAAAGTTTCTATGCAGGCCGGACCTCCATGAACTTCTGCCAGTTCCTTATATTTTTCATAAGAAGTCTGCATTGCACGAAGTTTTCTTTTTACAAACTCTCCGTCCATAAAAAGTGCACTATCCTGACGATGATCATAATCATACTGCGGATTGGCAATTCCACCAGTATATCCTACCCGGCTCTGTCCTTTTTTATTCACGGCATGTACCGCATGGCGATATATAACCGGCTTCAATCCCATCTTTTCAAATTGAACTATTGCCGCTTTCACCATACGCTCAAATCCAAGATTGTATCGAATGTTCACCGTTTTTTTCTTTGTAATATCCTTACGCCCCATAATGAAACCAATGCGATATCCTTCTGTATAAGTAGAAGCCATATCTTCGATTTCTTTCTGGGTTAGAGAGTTTAAAAACTGAGCAACTCCAATTTCATTATCAGAAATGAATTCTCCATATTTATATAAATAACGTAAATCTGTAAGATCGGATTCCATTATGATCTTCACTGCAAAATCAAGTTCCGGATCTACACCTTCCTGAATTCTGCGTTCCATCATATCCTGACAATAATCATTTACATAAGAAGTAAGAATGCCTTTTACCGTAGCCGCATCCGGAATTTCTTCCTGTGCAAAAGCAGCATAAACTTCAACAAACAACTCCAGTGCTTCCGTCATATCTTTGATTCGTTTTTCATAAGCATATACGATTGTTCCCCGAAGTTCTGTATAAAGAAATGAAAACAACTGCCCGTATTCTCCCAGTTTTTCCGTCGCATATGCAGGATTTCCATAAGAAGTATCATAATTTTCCGGGAGTATATCTTCATATAACTGCCTGTTCTCTTTTTCCAGTTCTTCTAATGACTTATCTGTTTCTGTATTTTCCATTACTTCAATTGTATGCTTCAAAAAACGTGCTGTTTTTTGGAAAAATTCCAGATATTGTTCCTGCACGATTTCTTCTGATGCTATTTCTCCGGTTCTCATTTTTGCAAGAGCATATCGCTCCATCATCCATTCGTCCAAATCCTTCTCGTCCTTTCTTCTATTTTATTTTTTCTTCCATATCTTCCACTACATTTCCCAGCTGTACATGTTTCTGGATAATTTCCTGCATGTACTCCCATACTTCCAGCGAACCCTCTTTTGTTTTTCTATTCCTTTTGTAAATCTGACTTTTTTTCACATGATGTTCTGCCCAGCTCTTTCCTTCGGATGCATCGTTCAAAAGAAGCGGCTGACTATTATCCAGCATATGAGCAAACTTTGCATCCGGTGTTTCATATGCTTCAAACTCCCGCCATAATCCTATCATCCATTCTCTCTGATCTTCCGGCAGAATTCCAAATATCCGCCGTGCAGCTTTTGTCTCTCTATCTGCCTTTGTCAAAGCAGCCATTTCATCATATGCATACGTATCACCTGCATCAATTTCCACAATATCATGAATAAGCACCATAGGAAGCACTCTTGCAAGATCAACCTCCTCCTCTGCATATTCTTTTAGTACAATTGCCATTAAAGCTAAATGCCAGGAATGTTCTGCATCATTTTCTTTTCGATTTCCATCTGTCAGATATGTCTGCCGAAAAATATTTTTTATCTTATCTACCTCAAGAATAAAATCCATTTGCTGTTTTAAACGATTTAACTTTTCCATTTTATAACCCCATCAAAAAAAGGCATATCCATCCTACTGCAATACACCCATTTGCAATAGATCCTATTGTACTGGTACGATGTTTACAGTTTTCTTCTGAAAAACCTGCAAGTCCCATTATAAAGCCGTAAAAAGAAAGAAGAGTTGCAAAGAGACTTACTCCACCTACCAGAAATCCCAGCTTTCCCCGCAAAACAAACGCAAGTAGAACAGCTGTTAAAAACAGGAGAAAGGAAGCCACGGCAAGACCTACCGAAAGCTTCCCTTTCCTTGTTTCTTTTTTCTTCGCAAACGCATATCTATATCTTTTTGCCATAATATTTTCTCCTAACCGTGTTGCATATAACAAAGAGCAAATAACCGAGTGCTGCGCCAAGTGTATTTAATATTAGATCATCCACATCAAAACTTCCAACTTTTGTTATAAGCTGAATGATTTCTACTGTAAGACTGAGACAAAATCCAGATAAAATAATAAGAAATCCACTGCGCATATGTCTGGTCACAACAGGCAGAATATATCCATACGGAATAAATCCTATTACATTTCCAAAAAGATTTGTTAAAAGTGCGCCAAGTCCCAGTTGATGCCTGTAGACCCAGAACCTCCGTATTTCCACAAAAGGTTTAAGATTATACCGGAATGACCTTTCTGCTTCTGCCACCCTTCCATACTCTTCTGAAAAGAACAGAAAATAGATAAGCAGCATCATATACAATACGAATAGTCCCAGACCTGCATGGCGAATCAAATGTTTCGTTTTGTCTTCCAATGTCTTCCCCTATATCAGAATTTCTGCCTTGCGCTTCAAGAGCCGGGCTCCGTTCACAATCATCAGAATACCGGAAACAAGACCTGTTACAAGTACCACAATTCCAATGGCAATATTGCCTGCTCCTGTTCCAGACATGGTCTTATAAACCTTTTCATTCATTTCCAAAGCCCTCCTTTATGCTCTATTCTGCACCATACTGCTGGTAATATGCATCAATAGCTGCTTTCAGCGTATCGTCAATAATTACTTTTCCTTTATATTCTTTATTATAAAGATGCTCTACAACTTCTGCCATTGTTACAATTGCGGTTGTTTGTAATCCGTATTTTTCTTCAATTTCTTTTAATGCGCTTTTTGTTCCCTGGCCCCGTTCCATACGGTCAACAGAAACAACAAGACCTATTGGTGTAACATCTCCCTGCGCTTTAATAATCGGAAGTGTTTCCTGAATAGAAGTTCCTGCTGTTGTAACATCTTCAATAATAACTACTTTATCGCCATCTTCAATTGGACTTCCAAGAAGGATTCCTTTATCTCCGTGGTCTTTTACTTCTTTACGATTAGAACAATAGCGAATATCGCGGTCGTACTGCTCACTGATCGCCATTGTAGCTGCCACAGTAAGAGGAATTCCTTTATATGCCGGTCCAAACAAAACATCAAAATCTAATCCAAATTTACTTTCAATTGCTTTCGCATAATACTCACCTAATTTACGCAGCTGCGCACCTGTACGGTAAAATCCGGTGTTTACAAAAAACGGTGTTTTACGTCCTGATTTCGTCACAAAATCTCCGAACTTTAATACATTACAATCAATCATAAATTCAATAAATTCCTGTTTATACTGTTCCATCTCTTTTATCCTCCAAATTATTTTACGATTCCTATGATATCGCGAATGTTTTCTATCTTCTGTCTCTCCAGGAAATTCGCAATTCCATCCACTACCCTTTCTGTTGTGCGTGGTTCAAAGAAATTTGCTGTTCCTACAGACACTGCTGTGGCACCTGCCATAATAAATTCCAAAGCATCTTCCGCACTGGAAATCCCTCCCATCCCTATAATTGGAAGAGAAACTGCATTTGCCACCTGATATACCATACGTACTGCCACCGGCTTAACTGCCGGTCCTGACATACCGCCAGTCTTATTTGCAAGAGCAAATGTTCGCCTGTTAATATCAATTTTCATACCGGTAATTGTATTAATAAGAGATAACACATCTGCTCCACCAGCTTCTGCTGCACGTGCCATTTCTGTAATATCCGTTACATTTGGACTAAGTTTCATAATCACCGGCTGCTTTGCATATTTTTTCACTTCTTTTGTGATTGCCTCCAAAGCTTTCGGATCCTGACCGAAAGCAATCCCGCCTTCTTTTACGTTAGGGCAGGAGACATTTATTTCCAACATATCAACCGGCTCATTCCCAAGACGCTCCACTACCTGGCAATAATCTTCTGTTGTTTTTCCGCAAACATTTACAATGATTTTTGTATCATACTGTTTTAAAAAAGGAATATCTCTTTCACAAAACACGTCTATACCCGGATTCTGAAGACCGATGGCATTTAACATTCCACTTGGAGTTTCTGCAATACGAGGAGTTTGGTTCCCTGGCCACGGAACATTTGCCACACCTTTTGTCACAACTGCACCAAGTCTGTTTAAATCCACAAACTCGCTGTATTCCTCTCCGGATCCAAATGTTCCAGAAGCAGTCATAACCGGATTTTTTAACTCCACTCCCGCAAGAGTCACACTCATTTTGCTCATAACTCTACCTCCGTACTAAGAAATACAGGACCATCTTTACATACCCGCTTATTATGTACATGAGAATGTCCGTCTACTTCTTTGGATTTACATACGCATCCAAGACATGCGCCTATTCCACATGCCATACGTTCCTCCATAGAAATCCAACATGGAATTTTCTTTTCTTCTGCATATGCCTTAATCGCTTTCAGCATAGGTGTAGGACCACAGGCAAATATTGCATCTGCTTCCAGATCATTTTCACGGATCACATCCATTACATTTCCTTTTGTCCCTGCTGACCCGTCTTCTGTAGCAACAAATACACGACCATACGCCTCAAACTCTTCCTTTAAAAACAGCTGATCACGATATCCCAAAACAGAAATCACCTCTGCATCAAGCTGTTTTGCCGTCTCCAGCATTGGAGGAATCCCAATGCCTCCACCTATTAAAAAGACACGCTTTCCTTTTACTTCCGAAAGAGGAAATCCATTTCCTAAAGGTCCCATGGTATCAATGGGAATCTGCGCGTGATACCTGGAAAATTCTTCTGTCCCTGTTTTTTCTCCGGTCACACGATATACAAGACGGATACGTCCCTGTTCTTTATCAATTTCGCACAAACTGATCGGACGTGGCAGCAATTTGCTGCCATCCTTTGTATATAATGATACAAACTGTCCCGGAACTGCATTTTGTGCAATCTTTTCTGTTTGAAGCCACATACTGTAAATATCAGAAGCAATACATTCCTGCTTTACAATTTTACATTTTTCTTTTTCTTTCATTTCTGTCCTCCTAGCGATTGTTAAGCGCACCGCTAATATCTTCGATCATATCTTTTACTGCCTGACGGGAAGCATCTGCATATCCCTCTTCTCCAAATGCAGCATATTTTTCCTGTTTGTATGCCGCAATGATTCCTCTGGAAGAATTTACAATTGCTCCAAGTCCATCCTCATTAAAGAAATGTACAAGATCTGCTCCTTTTCCTCCCTGTGCGCCATAACCCGGAACAAGAATGAAGGTTTTTGGCATTATTTTACGAAGGACTTTTCCCATTTCCGGATAGGTTGCTCCTACTACAGCGCCAATATAGCTGTATTCTTTTCCCATATGCTCCTGTCCCCACTGCGCAACTTTTTCACCAACCCACTCATAAAGAGGACGGCCGTCAATTAATCTGTCCTGAAATTCTCCGCTGGACGGATTGGATGTTTTTACCAGGATAAAAAGCCCTTTATTTTCTTCTTTACAAATGTCAATAAACGGATTTACTCCATCTGATCCAAGATATGGGTTCACAGTTGCGAAATCTTCGTCAAAACCTGCATATTTTTTATTTCCCACCTGTACTTTTCCAAGATGTCCTACTGCATAAGCAGCTGAGGTAGATCCTATATCGCCTCTTTTAATATCTCCAATTACAACCAGATCTTTTGATTTACAGTAATCCACTGTTTTTTTGTATGCGATCATCCCCGGAATTCCAAACTGCTCGTACATTGCAATCTGCGGTTTTACAGCAGGGATCAAATCATATGTTGCATCTACGATTCCTTTGTTGTACTGCCAGATTGCCTCCGCTGCACCTTCCAGTGTTTCCCCATATTCTGCAAATGCTTTTTCCTGGATATGCTTTGGAATATAATTCATCATAGGATCAAGGCCTACTACGATAGGCGCATTTGTCTTCTGAATTTTGTCAATCAGCTTGTTAATCATAAAAAATTCCTCCTGAATGTGTATATATTAATTCTTTTCTTCGTATGCAATTTTTCCATCACAAATGGTATATAATACTTTTCCTTTTACATCCCAGCCGTCAAACGGTGTATTACGCCCTTTTGAAGCAAATTTTGTCTTATCAATTTTATAGTTGTGTTCTACATCTACCACAATTACATCGGCAGGATGGCCTTCCTGGATCGTTCCGCAATCCAGACCAAGAATCTGTGCCGGATTCCAACTCATTTTCTCTACCATCTGCATAACTGTCAAAACACCTTTTTCTACTAACTCTGTATAAGTAAGGGCAAGGCTTGTTTCTAATCCTACAATACCAAATGCCGCACTTCTCATAGAACCAGTTTTATCCCGCACACTATGCGGTGCATGATCGGTACTGATCACCTGAATACTTCCGTTTTTCAATCCTTCCCTTAAAGCATCTACATCTTCCTTTGTTCTAAGCGGAGGATTCATCTTATAATTTGGATTATCTCTTTCTATATCATCTGATGTTAAAATAAAATGGTGCGGGCAGACTTCCGCCGTTACATTTTGAATTCCTCTCGCCTGTACAACTTCCATCATCTGCGCAACACCTTTTGTGGAACAATGACAAAGATGCAAATGAGCACCTGTATATAAAGCAAGAAAAATATCTCTTGCTGCAATAATATCTTCCGTTGCATTGCAGATGCCCGGAAGGCGCAGACGCTTTGCATTTTCATCTTCATTCATACATCCCAGGCCACGAAGATTAATGTCTTCACAATGTGCCAATACAGGAATCCCGCATTTTTGTGCCAGTTCCATAGCTTCTTTATAGACCTGGCTGTTCATGACAGATTTTCCATCCTCTGAAATAGCCGGAACCCCTGCCTGGGCCATTCCTACAATATCTGCCAGTTCATCACCTTTCTGGCCTTTTGTGATCGCACCGGACTGCAGCACGTGAATCGGCGCAAGCTGTTCTGCTTTATTGTGTACATATTTCACACGATCTGCATTATCAATTACCGGTGATGTATTCGGCATAGCCACAACTGTTGTTACTCCGCCTCTAGCAGCAGCTTTGGCACCTGTTTCTATATCCTCTTTATCTGTTTGTCCTGGATCACGAAAATGTACATGGAGATCAATAAGCCCTGGAAGGACCAGGCATCCTTTTGCATCAATCACTCTGTCATTTTTTTCTTTTTTTTCTAATTTATCTCCTATTTCCTTAATGATGCCTTCATCAAGGTAAATATCACCAATCATGTCTGTTTTGGTGGCAGCATCTACGATACGTCCCTGGCGAATCAAAATTCCCATACAAACGCTCCCTTCTCTGTTTCTTACTACAATTTAATATCATTGGTATATTTAGATATACAGATATACTACTATCATACATAATACACGAAATCCTTCATTTAATAAAGCATTTTTTATAATTGACCTGAATTCATTTTTTTGGCAACTCTTCTCTTTTCTCCTTGACATTTTAAAATCCCGGTTATATAATCAAAACATCCAAGATTATTTAATGTAAAATCACTAGTTTTTAGAGATTATATTTACATGATATAGTCTGTAAAATCTGGTGATTTTTTTCGCCAGAAACAGCTTTTTAATTTTTATTTTTTATGGAGGTAACACGAAATGAACAAGGGAACTGTTAAATGGTTCAACGCAGAAAAAGGTTATGGATTCATCACAGGTGAAGATGGAGCAGATGTTTTTGTACATTTCTCCGCAATCAACGGTGAAGGTTTCAAATCCCTTGAAGAAGGTCAGGCTGTATCTTACGACTTAACAGAAGGTGCTCGTGGAATGCAGGCTGCTAACGTTACAAAATTATAATTTTTTAATTCGTAACATCACATCCAATCAGGCATTTATGTGCCTGTAAAAAAGGGATACCGTCCTGAGTAATTCTCATTTATGGACGGCATCCCTTTTTTTGTATTATTCTTTATTGTTTTATTCAGATACCTCTGTTGCAAGAGAAGAAAGATAATCATCCAGAGCCACTGTATCCATTACCGTCTCTTTCACAACCGTTTCTTTTGTTTCATTATCCTGTGCCTTATTGTATACTGAGTAGCCAATCCAGCACACAACTGCTGCACAGATTAAAATCCCTGCCAGTTTTTCAAGGGCAAGAATGCGTTTCTCTTTCTTTATATTCTTTTCACGATTTGCTTTTTCTTTCTTATAAGCATCAACTTTTTTCTGGCTCATAATCCCTATCTCCCATCTATAGAAAATTCAGATATTTATGCCAAATATTATACCATATATTTCTGTAAAAAGAAAGTATTAAACCACCACAATAATTCCCCCATCATTGGCATACATACTGCTTACTCCTGCTGTATTTACAACAATGATCCGATCCAGTTCCATCTTTTCAGCAATTGCCTCCTTAAGCATCTGTGCACGCTCCGGACAGTTACAATGCGCAATTCCCAATACTTTATTTTTGCTGTCTGCTGTCTTTTCCACAACATGCTCCATCATCTTTACAAGAGCCTTGTTCATTCCTCTTGCCTGATCCAACTGGCAGATCGTTCCTTCTTTCGTAGATCCCATCACCGGTTTTATTTTTAACGCAGATGCCACAAAGGCTTTTACTCCGCTAAGACGTCCGTTTTTACGAAGTGTATCAAGATTTTCTAACACAAAAAAAGAATTTTGTTCTGCAATATATTGTTCCACTGTACCAACTATTTTTTCAAAAGGCATACCTGCTTTTTCACATTCCTCAATCTTCATTGCGATCAAAGTTTCTCCTACTGACGCAGAGCAAGAATTAAATACATGAATTTTTTTCTCAGGATGTTCTTCCAATAAAAGATTTTTTCCAAGAAGGGCACTATTATATGAGCCGCTTAACTCAGCAGACAACGTAACTGCATATATATGATCCGCCTCACATTCAAAGGCACGCATATATCTTTCAGGTGAAGGACATGCAGATTTCGGGCATTCTTCACAGGCAGCAACCTTCGCTAAAAATGCTCTCTGATCAAATGTATCATCGTCTATAATATTTTCTTCTCCCACTGTTAACACAAGAGGTACAGACTCAATGTGTTCGTCTTTTTTCCAATCATCTAAAAGTTCTCCACAACTATCTATCACAATTTTATAGCTCAATTATATCGTCCTCTTTTCCATTATATGTAGTTTTGAATACCAGATACATCTTATCACATACTATCTTGTTTGAAAAGACTTTTTTAAAAACTCTGTTCTTTTTTTCTCATCTGATTTATAATATTCTCACATTATATAAAGGAGTACTAATATGCTGGCATTAAATATAACTGATTTAAAAGATTTTACAAATAAACTTTTTATCGGAAACGTATTCGATCATTTCTGGCTAAATGAAGCTTCCATTACAACTTTCAGCAGTTTTTCCATTGACGGAAAACTGCAATCCGCCTTTTTCGATTCTGATGAACAAGCTTCTCTTCAGCAGTCTCAACGCACCTGCGCTCTCTGGAAAGAAATCAAACCTTACTGTTATTTTATGATACGTGGAAAACGCCTTCCTCTGCAATTTAAAATCATTTTACAGCTTCCCTCTGCGGAAATCCAACACCTTTTTCCTGACTCTGTTAATATAGCAAATCTCTATCTGAACATCCAGTACAGGAATCAATCTCTTTTATGCACAACAGGTTTTTCCTGCAATACTTTCATCCCCGGCTTTCAGCCTGGAACTATGTGGGATGATCAAATTGTTAACTTTTTACAAAAAAATAATATTTCCTACGAAGAGATTTCTCTTTAAATCATTTAATCTCTTCCATCTCCAAATCGTGTAAATAATATGCAAGTATATCCACAAATTCACTATTTGTTGGTTTATAATTTAATGGATATCCTGCTATTTTCTCTAATGTATTTTTATTTGTATTCCAACATACATTTACAACCGTACGGATATTATGCTCTACATTCATAGGTGTAGATTTAAACTTTTTTGCAAGACAGGGATAAATGTCTTTTGTAATCTTCATAGGCTCTTCCTGATCTTCTACTTCCATTGTCATCCGAACCGCCTCTGCCAGAGTATAATATCCTTTGTACTTTGACGTTGCACCTAATCTCCTTATCAATCCATATACTTCTTTCATGATTTCTCCTCCTGGTTTTTATAATATTTTCATCATACGACTTTTCCATCGTCTTTTTTCATTTATTAAAAAAATCGGGATTTTTCGTTAAAAATAGACTTTCCTTTTATCTTCCTAGAGTTAGGATAATCACGGGATTATTTGCAACTTCTTATAGAACAAATTGTAGTATTCTTTCAAATATACAAGAAATGGTCATTATCTGTTTTCACAGATAACGGCCATTTCTAAAAACTTTCAATCGTTCATTTATTTTGTAAGCATCAAAAGAATCTCATTGCTTCTTTGCACAAATTTTGTCATTTCTTCTGGTTTTAATTGTTTATGACTGAGCATTGCCAAATCATAAAGCTGTTCACAAATTACTGATACCTTAGAAGAACGGCTGTGATCACAAATAAACTGTACAAGAGGATGGTTAATGTTCAGGACAAGCGTTTCCTCTCCGCCAAACATAGAGGAATCCATTCCATACATACTGTACATTTTCATCATATCCTGCATACGACGGCTCTCCTCAGAAAGCGTAATCATTGCTGCAACATTTTCATTTTTCAGTTTTTCTACCCGAACTTCCAGTTTTTCTTTATTAAGATTTTTACGGAAGAGTTCGGTAAGTGCTTTTACAGTTTCTTCATCTGCAGTTCCCTCTTCGCGAAGCTCTTCTGTCAGATCTGCATCAATTCTTTTAAATTTCACAGTCTGATCTTTTTGCTCCAGGTGAGAAATAAACGGAGTGTCAATATTATGTTTTAAAATAACAGCATCTTTTCCTGCTTCTTTAAACATATTAATATACTGACTCTGCTGCACTTCATCTGTTACATAATAAATTGTTGTTGCCGGAACTTCTTTTTCCTCAGTATTTTTTTCAGCTTCTTCTTTTACTTCTTCTTTTACTTCTTCTGTCTTATTTTCTTCTATGCAATCTTTTAATGTCAAATATTTTCCATCCAGATTTTTAAAGAGAACATAATCATTCATTTTATCTGCAAATTTTGCATCTTTAATGCAGCCAAATTTAATAAACGGATTAATATCATCCCAATATTTTTCATAAGATTCTCTGTCCGTTTTACACATTCCAGCAAGCTTATCCGCTACTTTCTTTGTTATATACTCAGAAATCTTACGAACAAATCCATCATTCTGTAAAGCAGAACGTGACACATTAAGAGGTAAATCCGGACAATCGATCACACCTTTTAACAGAAGAAGGAATTCAGGAATAACTTCTTTTATATTATCTGCAATAAACACCTGATTATTATACAGTTTTATGGTACCTTCGATAGAATCATACTCTGTATTAATCTTAGGGAAATATAAAATTCCTTTTAAATTAAACGGATAATCCATATTCAAATGGATCCAAAACAGCGGTTCTTTATAATCCATGAATACTTTGCGATAAAAATCTTTATATTCTTCTTCTTTGCATTCATTTGGATGTTTCATCCAAAGAGGATGTGTATCACTTAAAGAAACAGGACGTTTATTTATTTTTACTCTTTCTCGTGCAGGAGAAACTTCTACAATTTCTTTTTCTCCATTTTCATTTTCTTTTTCTTCTGTTTTCGCGTCTTCATGAATATGTTCTACAACCACATCATCTTCTCTTAAATCAGCTTCATCAATTGTCTCATATTCCTGTGGCGCATCCTCTTTCGAAAGATAAATATCCACAGGCATAAAGGAGCAATACTTTTCGATTACTTCACGCATGCGATATTCATTAGCAAATTCCACACTTTCTTCATTTAAAAATAAAGTAATCTCTGTTCCGGCTGTATTTTTACTGCCTTCTACAAGTTCATATTCTGTTCCACCATCACATGTCCAATGAACCGGCTGGGCACCCTCTTTATAAGAAAGTGTATCAATATGAACTTCATCTGCTACCATAAAAGCAGAATAAAATCCAAGGCCAAAATGACCGATCATCTGATCGTCTGTTGTTTTATCTTTATATTTCTCAAGAAATTCTGTTGCACCAGAAAAAGCAATCTGTGTAATGTATTCTTCAACCTCATCAGCAGTCATACCGATTCCAGTATCTATAAATTTCAAAGTTTTCTTTTCCGGATTTACGACTACTTCTATTTTCGCCTTGTATTCATCCGGAAATGTATAATCCCCCATCACTTCCAATTTTCTGAGTTTTGTAATGGCATCACAGCCATTGGAAATCATTTCCCTTACGAAAATATCATGGTCGGAATACAGCCATTTTTTAATAATTGGGAAAATATTTTCACTGTTAATTGATAAACTACCACGTTTTACTGACATGTAATTCACTCTCCTTTGGTATTTCTAAATATTCCCGTAATCTTATCAAGACATATCTTAATGCTAACCGAACTAAAAGTCAAGAAAAAAATTAGCACTCGTTAAAAACGAGTGCTAATTTCAGAATATTTTCAACAGTTATCTTTTCTTTTTGCGATAAACAACAACTACTACAATACAAATTGCGGCAATTGCCAAAATGATCACAAACGGAACAATTGCAGTATTATCACCTGTAAGAACTGGTTTCTTCTGATTTCCTTTTTGTTTCGCAGGTGTAACAGTTGGATTTTTTGTATGTGCTACAGAAAAGTTTACCTGTTTTACATCTGCTGCACCTGTATTATTCCATTTACCATTATCATATTTTTGCTGATCAAAAGTTACCTTCAAAGTATAGTTTCCACCCTGTCCCATACGGAACGTTGCAGTATAAGGTGAACTTTCCCACTTTCTATCTTCCAAAACATTCCATTTTACAGGCAAGTACCTGATATCGCCCTTTTGAGGACTTGTATTATTCATTCCGGCACCTACTGCTTCAAATGTAATCTTGGTTTCTGTGGTATATTTACCATTTGGATCAACACCTGTGATTTTGTTCTGTGATGCATCGGGAACAACAACAGAACGTCCATTTACTGTAACTTTTACAGTCGTAGAAAGTGCAATTTCATTTGGATTTTCAATACCTTTTGGAAGGGATACGGTTCCTTTTACCTCAAATGTCTGAGCATCTGAAACAGCAGGATTATAAGCGCATCCTTTCACATCCCATTTTACATTGGCCTTCATTTTTCCGCTTGTTGTATCAACTTCAACTGTTGCCGGAAGTTTAAGACCAGCAGCAGACTTTTCTGATCCATTTGCGAGTCCTTTAATATCTGCCGGTTTCTGAATACTTTTAAGTTTAACCGTTTTTTTAGATACCATAAAGGATGCTGTCAAAGAAGCTTTCGCATTTTCTTTATTTCCAATTGCAATTTCTTCCAAATACTGATTTTCCCCAAGCCCTTTCTTTGGTGCAATTGTAAAATTACAGCTTTCTCCAGGTGCAAGCTCTGCCGCTGATAAAGCTCCAATATCAAAGTTGCTTCCAGAAGGCTGCTCTAAATGAATGCTTGCATTTCCAGTATTTGTTACTTTCACATTTTGAGCTTCCGGAACACTTTCATATCCTTCTTCTCTTCTTCCAAAATCAATATTTTCAGGCTCCACTGTCAGTTTATATACCTTGGCTTTTTCCACTTTCATCTTTGCAGTCACAGAAGAAAGAGCTTCACCGCCTTCTCCATCGACCATCGGATAAAAATAGATCGCCTCTATATATTCACCTTCCGGGAGTGCTTCCTTCGGTGCCACTGTAAAAGAAGTTGTTTCCCCTGGCTCCAATTCTATTGCTGTTAATGCACTTAAAACAAAATTCTGGCTTTCCGGATCCATTAAGATTATTTTTACATTGCCCTGATTTGTAATGGTAACCGTTTGGGAAGCCGGTACTTCTGTATAACCTTCTGTTACTGTTCCAAAATCCACAACTTCCGGTGCAACCTGTACTTTATATTCCGGCACAGGTGTCTCTGTAGGTTCCGGTGTAGGAGTTTCTTCCGGTGTTTCCGTTGGCTCCGGTGTAGGGGTTTCTTCCGGTGTTGCGGCTTCTTCTACCACAACTTTTGCCACAACCGATACGCTTACTCCTTCTGCTGTTGTATACGTAATCGTATCTTCATAACTTCCCGGTTCCAATCCCTCTCTGGGAACAACCCAAAGCGTAACACATTCTCCTGGATTTAATGTATTTTCCACATCCTGTACCATAAAATGTTCCGGAGAAATACTATCAAAATTAAGTGTTGCATTCCCTGTGTTTTGTATGGTAACGTACTGTTCGCTTGGCAATTCACTATATCCATATGCCAAAGTTCCAAAATCCAGCATTCCCAGGTCATTCTCCGGAGAGATAGACGCATCATACACTGGTTCTTCCGGTTCAAACACTTCCTCATTTCCCTCAGGAATGTCTGGCTCTTCTGTGTCCTGCGGTATCTGCTCTTCCGGTGTCTGCTCCTCCGGTGTCTGTTCCTCCGGTGTCTGTTCCTCCGGTGTCTGCTCCTCTGTTTCTACTTTCTGAGAAGCTTCTTCCTCTGTTGCAACAATTTGTTTTGTAGTTGCAGTCAGACTTCCAGACACTCCTTTATCTTCCATACCCGTTATTTTTAGTACAATCTCTGCACCAAGATCTGCATCTGTTATCTTATAAGTTTTTTCTGTTCCAACTTCAGTCAATTCTTCACCATTTTTTCTGGACCATTTAAAACTCACATAATCATCTGTCATTCCTTCCGGAAGTACTTTTTCATAATCTGCACTTAAAGTTGTTCCTACTGCTGCCAATCCCTTTACTTTCAGCTTTCCATCCAATGTCCCTGACGGAACTGCTGCGGCAAATACCATAGAAGGAATCAGTGACAACATCATAAATATAGTCATAATGACCGATAATATTTTCTTATTCCTCATATGTCATCCTCCTTTACATTTTAAATGATTTATATTTTGTAACAATATTTTAACTTATTCCCTGAAATTCCTCAAGTATTACTTAAAAAAGGTTCTAATTATATTATTGTAAAAGTTTTCTTATTATTTTTTCTTTTTTTCTGCTATAAACAGGATACCGTATTGTAAAATCAGGAAATATTCCTCTGTGAAGAATACTTTTTTTATGAGAAAAAGTCTCAAACCCCTCCTTTCCATGATAACTTCCCATTCCACTGTTTCCTACGCCTCCAAACCCCATTGAAGAAGTAGCCAGATGCATCAGTGTATCATTAACACATCCTCCTCCGAAAGAAAGTCTGGAAAGAATCTCCTCTTTTACTTTCTTATCTCTGGTAAAAACATACAATGCCAGTGGTTTTTCCTTTTTTTCCAAAGTTTCTATGAGATTCTGCACATTGTCATATTCTAAAATCGGAAGTACCGGTCCAAAAATTTCTTCTCCCATAATTTTATATTCCCATTTTACCATATCCAGAATCGTCGGTGTAATCTGCATTTTCTCTTCGTCTGTTTTTCCTCCTAAACGGATTCTTCCCTCATTCATGAGATTTTTTACACGTTGAAAATGCTTTTCTGTAATCATTTTTGGATAATCCGGATTTTCAAGTGGATTCTCTCCCCAAAAATAGTAAATCCACTTTATAAGTGCTTTTATTAACTCCTCTTTCTTTTTTTTATGCACCAAAACATAATCCGGTGCCACACAGGTCTGTCCGCAATTAATAAATTTCCCAAACACAATCCGCTTGGCCGCCATATCAACATTCACTAACTCATCTACAATGCAAGGACTTTTCCCTCCCAGTTCCAGCGTTACAGGAGTCAATGTTGCTGCCGCTTTTTCCATAACAAGTTTCCCCACCTGCGGACTGCCTGTGAAAAATATATAATCAAAACGTTCTTCCAGAAGTTGGCGGTTTACCTCTCTTCCCCCTTCTATAACCCTTATATAGTCTGCAGGAAATGTTTCTTCTATCATATATTTTAAAACCCTGGAAGTATTCGGCGCATACGCTGATGTTTTCAATATGCAGCAGTTTCCTGCAGCAATCGCATCACATAGTGGCTCTATATTTAAAAGAAGGGGATAGTTCCAAGGCGCCATGATTAACACGACGCCATATGGTTCCCGCTTTATCCTTCCATATGCCGGAAACTGGGCAAGCGGAGCCGAGACCTTCTTTTCTCTCATCCATTTTTTCAGATGTCTCTTTACATACGAAATTTCACTTAACACCAGCCCGATTTCTGTCATATAGGCTTCCTGTGAAGATTTTCTTAAATCTTTATATAAAGCGCTTTTAATTTCCTGTTCATATTTCCTTATTGCCTTTTCTAATTTCTCCAGCATTTTTTTACGAAAAGCATAAGGGCGGGTATTCCCCGCCCTATAATATGCTCTCTGCCGTTCTACAATTTCTTTCATATTTATCCCTCAACGATCAGATAGGTTCCATCCGGAATTTCAAATACTTCACATGCCTCTTGAATTTCTTCCAAAGACATTCCCTCTACATCTGCACCAAGTTCTTCCAGATATTGCTTCGCCTCTTTTAAAGAATCTACTACAACAGCCATACAATCTTCCAGAAATTCTTCTGCTTCCTCATACGTTTCCGCCACAGGTTCGTCAAATAACTGCCCCTGATTTTTAAGAAATGTATAAATACATTCTTCTGTATACATCATATCACCTCCTCCATCTTTCCTTTTGTTTCAATGATTTTTTTCAGCACTGTCTGAACACAAGGTGTCTCATAGGAAGCCACTTCTCTTACCCCTGGTTTTGCATGTGCCATGGAAAAACCATATTTAACACTCTTAAGCATTTCTATATCATTATATTCGTCGCCAAATGCTACACACTGCTCTGGTCCGATTTTCAATATATTTTGGAACTCCTTAATTCCTTTTGCCTTATTTGTACCAAAGGGAATAAAATCCACCCAGTCAAATCCCGACGTTACAACAGTACAACGATCTCCAAATCGTTCTCTCCAGTAGCGTATTGACTCTTCCGTTACTCCACCGCGTTCGTACACCGCAATTTTCACACACGGCTCTACCATTTCCCCAAACTCCCGAACACTCTTACATTTATTTTTCACTATATTTACCATAAGATTCTCATAATGATCTGTTTTAGGTTTCATATAATAAAAATCTCTTGTGGAATAAGAAAATTCTGCACCATCTTTTGCATAGATTGTTTCTACAATTTCTCTGGAAAGTTCCGGGTCAAATGCATCTTCATAAAGCAGCTTTTCATTTTGAAATGCCAACGCTCCATTTTCGCATATAAATGCCATATCTTCTAAAACAGGCTGAAAAAGCCGCTTCATATTCGCATACTGCCGACCACTGGCTGCCACAAATAAAATTCCCAATTCTTTCAGCTGATGAATGAGAGGGAATAAATCTTCCGGAAGTGTTTGTGCTCCATTTAACAAAAGTGTTCCATCTAAATCACTTGCCACCAACTTAATCATTGCTTTTTTCCTCATAAATTCCTACTAAATCCAACGGCTTTTCCGCGATAATATCTGCACCGTTTTTATTGAGTTCTTCTCTGTCTCTAAATCCCCAGAGTGCCCCTACCGTATACATACCTGCCGCTTTCCCTGTCTGCATATCTGTTGCGGTATCTCCTACATACATGCATTCCTCCGGCTTTATACCAAACTTTTCTGCAATCTGCAGTGCTCCCGCAGGAGACGGTTTTCTTGGAAAATCATTACTTTGTCCTAAAACTATATCAAAATCCCCTTCAAACATCTGCTCAATTACTTTCACAGCTGCAGGATGCGGTTTATTAGAGCACACAGCAAGCTTTGCTCCTGCTTGTTTTAATTTCTTAATTGTTTCCGGCATCCCGGCATAATGCACCACTTTGTACATGGGATCTTTTGCAAACATTTCTCTGTAAATGCGCTGTCCTTCATCAAAACGAGTAAGATTTTCATCTCCTGCATCTTTGAGACATCTGCGCATAAGCATATTCGCCCCTTCTCCACTGTAATAACGAAAATCATCTGTTTCCAGATGTTTTAATCCAAACTGCTCCATGATCGTATTTGCCACATATGCCATCGACTCCAATGTATCGGCCAGTGTTCCATCAAGATCAAAAATACATGCTCTTAACATTACCTTTATCCTCTCAAATCTATTCCAAGCTTTCCTGCTTCATAAAACAATCTTGCTACAGGAAGCCCTACAACGTTATTATAATCCCCGCAAATTCCTTTTACATAGATACCCCAAAGGCCCTGAATCCCATAACTTCCGGCTTTATCCATTGACTCCCCGGTTTCTGTATATATCCTGATCTTTTCTTCATCCACTGGATAAAAAGTAACATCTGTACATTCTGAAAATGAATAATATTCCCATGTCTCATCTCTGTAAAAAGCAAGCGTCACTCCTGTGTATACCTGATGGGTATTTCCCTGAAGTTTTTTAAGAGTTTCCTGTGCATCTTTTTTATCAGAAGGCTTTCCAAGCACTTTATCTTTAAAGACCACAATTGTGTCAGCTCCAATCACAACGATTCCTGGTTCTGATGGCAGCCTGTTTATCACCTGTAAAACCTTATCTTTTGATAATGTCTCCACAATTTCAGAAGGTTTCGTTTTTGTAATCTTTTCCTCTCCATTCCCTGTCATTATCTCAAACGAAACGCCGGCTTTCTCTAGAAGTTCACGTCTCCTTGGAGAAGCAGATGCCAATACAATTCTTTTCGTTTCCATTTTTCTTCTCCTTCCTCTTTCCTGCCTAGTATACCCCCTATATTCTTAGTTCGCAACCGCTTTTTATTTCAAACCTGATTTATTCTCTTTTCTTTTTCTTCAAAAAGTATTACAATAATAAGGAGCTGTGTCCACTTCATCTAGAAAAAGTGCACAGAAAATTATAATCCTAATACGAAAGGAGAATCATATTATGGCTAAAATAAATAAATATTGGGGATTTGTAGCAGTTGGTGCCTTTACTGCCGCCGCTGCCGGAGCAATTGCTGCACATTTTGCAAAAAAAAGCCACCAACCAGTTGATTTCGAAGATGATTTTAACGATTTAGATGATTTAGATGATCTTGATACTTTCGAGAACTTTGATGAAGAACTCAAAGAAGAGCAGGAAGTATTCCAGACATGGGAGGCTTCTTCTTCAGAAACAGAAATACAGCCGGAAACAGAAACTGCAGAAAAAGAAGAAAAAGAAGAACCGGAAGATACCTCTCTTTCAACCGAAGAATAAACATTGAAACCCGGAAGTGTTGTATACTTCCGGGTCTTTTTATTATGCCTCTTTAATTTCCAGTACATCCATTGGACAGGCTTTTACACAAATTCCGCATGCAATACATTTACTTGCATATTCCTTATCTTCCGCTTTTACCATAACACCAAATGGACAGACTTCCACACATTTTCCGCATCCGATACATTTCTTTTTGTTGATCATGTAAACCCCTTTTGCATTCTGGGTAATAGCACCTTCCGGACAGGCAGCTGCACATTTTCCACACTGAACACAATTCACCGGTTTCGGTGTCACTCCGTCTTTTTTCACCTCAATATGTATGCAGGAATACTCTTCTTTAAATTCCTTATAAAAAGCCTCTGCACACGCAATTTCACATGCCTTGCATGCCATACATGCATCTTTTTTTGCCACATTTAATCTTTTCATTTTTGTACCCTCCACGCAATGTACTTTTGTTTTATTTTCAAACAGACTCCGCCAATATAGCGAAGTCTGTTTGTTTTCCCTCTTTTAAAATCAGGCTTTTGGAAGTTTAAAAGAACTCTTTAACGATACGATACGATTGAACACCGGATTTCCTTCTTTTGAATCATGGATATCTGCACAGAAAAATCCATTTCTCACAAACTGAAAACTATCATATCCTTTGGCTTCCATTAAAGCCGGTTCTACATAGGCTCTGACTTTTGTAAGCGAATTTGGATTTACATTAAGAGAACCATCCTCTTTGTTATACACACCTTTTTCTTCATCTACAATATTCTCATAAAGGCGCACTTCTACTTCTCCCGCATGAGAAGCTTCTACCCAGTGAATCGTTCCTTTCACTTTTCTTCCGTCAGGTGCATTGCCACCTTTTGTAGCTGGATCATATGTGCAATGAACTACACTTACATTTCCATCGTCATCTGTTTCAAAACCTGTACATGTCACAAAATATGCATTCATCAGACGGACTTCTGTTCCAGGGAAAAGACGTTTATATTTTTTAGGAGGTTCAACCATAAAGTCTTCTCTTTCAATATACAATTCCTTCCCAAAAGGAACTTTTCTCTTGCCAAGAGCTTCATTTTCCATATTATTTGGAGCTTCCAGATACTCTGTTTCGTTCTCCGGATAATTATCAATCACAAGCTTGATCGGATCAAGAACCGCCATCAGTCTCGGTCTCTTCAGTTTTAGATCCTCTCTTATACAATACTCCAGCATCGCATAATCCACAGAACTATTTGCTTTTGATACTCCACAGAGATCCACAAACATTTTAATGGACTCCGGTGTAAATCCACGGCGACGAAGAGCTGCAATCGACACAAGACGAGGATCATCCCAGCCATCTACAATTCCGTCTTCTACCAGTTTTTTAATATATCTCTTTCCTGTAACAACATTTGTCAAATAAAGTTTTGCAAATTCAATCTGCTTTGGCGGATGTGGATATTCCAGTTCTTTTACCACCCAGTCATACAACGGACGATGATCTTCAAACTCCAGAGTACAGATAGAATGTGTAATTCCTTCTATAGCATCTTCTATTGGATGTGCAAAATCATACATTGGATAAATGCACCACTTATCCCCGGTATTATGGTGAGTCATATGCGCCACTCGATAAATAACAGGATCACGCATATTCATATTAGGAGAAGCCATGTCGATTTTGGCGCGAAGCACTTTCTCCCCATCTGCATATTTGCCATTTTTCATCTCTTCGAAGAGCTGTAAATTTTCTTCCACGGATCTATTGCGATAAGGACTTTCTTTTCCCGGCTCTGTGAGTGTTCCTCTATATGCACGGATCTCTTCTGCACTCAGATCACAGACAAATGCTTTTCCTTTTTTAATAAGCTTCACAGCAGCTTCATACATCTTATCAAAATAATCCGATGCAAAAAACAGTCTGTCTTCCCAGTCTGCTCCAAGCCATTTAATATCTTCCTTAATGGATTCCACAAATTCGATTTTTTCTTTTGTTGGATTTGTATCATCAAAACGCATATTGAATTTTCCATGATATTGCTGTGCAAGTCCATAATTTAAAAGAATAGACTTTGCATGTCCAATATGAAGATAACCATTTGGCTCCGGCGGGAAACGTGTATGCACGGTGTCATAGACACCTTCTGCCAAATCTTTGTCTATAATATTTTCAATAAAATTCTTGGAAACTGTTTCGTTCTCCATTTTTTTCCCTCCTAAAAGTCTCTTAGATGTTTTATGATACCATAAAAGCTAAGATTTTTAAAGTTATTTGCCCTATTTTTATGGAAAATCTTATCTTTCACACATGTTTTATACACAAAAAAAGCAATCGTTTCACACGACTGCTTGGCTTCAAATATATTTTCTCGCAAAACAAAAGCTGCTGACGGGAATTGAACCCGTGACCTCCGCCTTACCAAGGCGACGCTCTACCGACTGAGCCACAGCAGCATCTCTGTTTACGGTAATCATACCGCTCACAGTTTGATATGTTATCAGACTTTCTCCAGGTTGTCAATACTTAGTTGATAATTTTCCTTATCTTCGTACGAATACGGCGCAAAGCATTGTCAATGGATTTCGGTGATTTCCCCATAAGTTCTGCAATCCGGACATAACTATGCCCCTTCATATAAAAATCTAATACCTGATTCTCCATAGAGCTTAAATTTTTCTGGATTTCCTCTTGAAGATTCTGAAGATTCTCCTGATTTATAATGATGGATTCCGGATTTTCCACCTGATAATTTTCTAAATCCATCTCCTCTTCTTCGCTTAGAGAAATATAAGAATTCAGAGGCTGATGTTTTTGACGGTTAGAATTCTGGATGGCATTATACATCTGCCTGTCTATACACATTCTGGCAAATGTCTGAAAAGAAGCTTCCTTATCTGGCTGATAATCTCGAACCGCTTTAAAAAGTCCGATCATCCCCTCCTGAATTAAATCATCCGTATCTCCGCCTATGAGAAACATGGCTCTTGCTTTTTTTCTCACCAGTTCTTTATATTTTTCCATCAGGTAATCAGAGATACCGGCTTCGCCTTTGCGAAGCCGTTCAATCAATCTCTCATCTGTTACATTATCATACTGGCTCATGCTGCCTCCGCCTATTTACTATTCAACCGCTGCCTTACAATTTCATACGCAAGTACGCCAGCTGCTACAGACGCATTCAAAGAATCAATCTCGCCTTTCATGGGAATGGATGCTATATAATCACATTTTTCACGAATAAGACGGCTTACCCCTTCGCCTTCATTCCCAATAACAAGTCCCATAGGACCTGTAAGATTCAGATTGTACATTGACTCTCCGCCCATATCAGCACAGGCAAACCAGATTCCTCTCTCTTTCAACTCATCAATGGTTTTTCCAAGATTTGTAACTTTTGCCACCGGTGTATAATTCAGCGCTCCTGCAGATGTTTTTGCAACTGTAGAAGTAAGTCCTGCAGCCCGCCGCTTTGGAATAATCACCCCATGAGCACCTGCCAGATTTGCTGTACGTATAATTGCGCCAAGATTATGAGGATCTTCAATCCCATCTAAAAGAAAGAGAAACGGTGCTTCTCCTTTTTCTTCTGCTTTTTTTAAAATATCTTCCACTTCTGCATATTCGTAAGCTGCCACCTGTGCAATTACACCCTGGTGTGCACCTGTCTCACTTAATTGGTCCAATCGCTCTTTTGCCACAAAATTAATGATCGTATCATGCTTTCTTGCTTCTCTTGCAATGGTGCGAACAGGACCATCCTGACAACCATCCAAAAGAAACAGTTTATCTACACAACGTCCTGCACGAAACGCTTCTAATACAGCGTTGCGTCCTTCAATCTGCTCACTCATGTTTTCCTCCTCTGTTTTTCCCGGACAATGCCTCTTCCTGCATGGCAAGTCCTGCATGAATTAACTCTATCATTCGTTCAAATTCTTCTTTTAAATATAAGTATCCCATAAGAGCCTCAAATCCTGTAGCTCTTCGATAATCGGACATCGTTGCATGTTTTGCCATTGTAGGAGAATGTGCATTTCTGCCTCTTCTATATACCCCAGCTTCTTCTTCCGTAAGCATTGGCTCAAGAATTTCCATCATAGCTGACTGGGCAGAAGCTTTCACAAGGCCACTGGCCTGCTTATGCAGCCGGTTTACAGGACAATTTCCACGTTTTACAAGAACAGTCCGTACAACCAGTTCGTAAATGCCATCCCCTATATAAGCAAGCGTTAATGGAGAATATGTCCTTAAATCTCTATCTTCCAACTGAAACATTTCTTTTATTTTTTTTAAGCCCGTTTCCATTTTACACCTTCACGCGTATCTTTCAAAATAATTCCTTTTTCAAGAAGTTCATCACGAATTTCATCTGCTCGTGCAAAATTCTTTGCTTTTCTTGCTTCCTGACGTTCCTCGATCAGCGCCTCTATTTCTTTATCCAAAATTTCTTCTTTCTGTATCACTTCAAGTCCCAGCACATTATTAAGTTTCACAAGCTGATTCAGGATATTTTCTGCAAACGCACAGCTGCTTTTTTCTGTTACCTTTGTGTTTGCAAATTTTACCAGTTCAAAAATTGCAGCAAGCGCATCTGCTGTGTTGAAATCATCATCCATGGCTTCTTCAAATTTTACAGTGAAATTTTCTGCCTCTTTAATAAGAAGGTACTCTTCTTCCAACAGTTCTGCCTGTACGCCCTTCTTTCTTCTGTCTTCCAGACGGCGAACTCCTTCCAAAATACGCTCCAGTGCATTTTTAGATGCTTCCATAAGATCTGCACTAAAGTTTAACGGACTTCTATAATGTGCATTTAACATAAAGAATCTTAGAACCTGAAGATCATACTGTTGGCTGATTTCACGAACCGTACGGAAATTTCCAAGGGACTTAGACATTTTACGATTATCGATATTCAAGAAAGCATTGTGCATCCAATATCTTGCAAAAATCTTTCCGTTGCAGCATTCACTCTGTGCTATTTCATTTTCATGATGAGGAAATACCAGATCTTCACCACCTGCATGAATATCAATTTCTTCTCCAAGATATTTTTTAGACATAACGGAACATTCTATATGCCAGCCCGGACGTCCATCACACCATGGAGAAGGCCATGATGGTTCCCCGTCTTTTTTTGGTTTCCAAAGCACAAAATCAAGAGAATCTTCTTTCTGTTCTTCTCCTGATACCTGCAAGGATCGGAATCCTGATTGCAGATCATCCAGATTTTTATGGGAAAGTTTTCCATATTCTTTAAATTTTTTCACACGAAAATAAACAGTCCCATCCTGTGCAGCATATGCATACCCTTTCTCCATCAGAGTCTGAATCATCTCAATCATTCCGTCAATTTCCTGAGTTGCAAGAGGATGAACCGTAGCAGGACGAACATTCATCCCCTCCATATCGCGCTTACATTCCTCTATATACCGACTTGAGATTTCTTCTGCACTTACCCCTTCTTCAATTGCTTTTTTAATAATTTTATCATCTACATCTGTAAAATTTGATACATAACTTACTTCGTATCCCTTATATTCCATATAACGACGCACTGTATCAAAAACAATCATAGGACGTGCATTTCCTATATGAATTAAATTATATACAGTTGGTCCGCAAACATACATTTTTACTTTGCCTTCTTCCAACGGCACAAATTCTTCTTTTTTGCGTGTCAGTGTATTAAAAAGTTTCATCTTGTTTCTCCTTCCATTTCCGCATTTCTATACAAAAGGCAGATTGCCTGAGAAGCAATCCCTTCTTCTTTTCCTGTAAATCCAAGTCCTTCCTCTGTTGTTGCTTTAATATTTAAACAGGATTCTGAAATTCCCATAGCATCTGCCATATTTTTTCTCATTTTTAAAATATGGGGAGCCATTTTAGGTTTTTGCGCAATGATTGTTGCATCTATATTCCCAATACAATACCCATTCTTTTTTAGCAGATTTGTTACATGCTGCAAAAGAAGAATACTGGAAATCCCTTTATATGCAGGATCTGAATCCGGAAAATGCTTTCCGATATCTCCCAAAGCCGAAGCGCCCAATAAGGCATCCATAACAGCGTGTACTAAAACATCTGCATCTGAATGACCAAGAAGTCCTTTTTCCCAGGGAATTTCTACCCCACCGAGAATGAGTTTCCGCCCTTCTGTTAGTTTATGCACATCATAGCCCATTCCAACCCGCATTTCTACCTCCTAAAATTTTCAAACTATTCTTCTGTTTTCCTGTTTATCATTATAATATTACAGTTTGCTATTATACATGATTTTTGTAAAAAAATCAATGATTCCAGCACCACAAAAAGACCTTTCAGATTTCAATCCGAAAGGTCTTTTATATACACAATTTATTCTTCTATTGCAGCAATCACTTCTACTTCACAAAGTACATTTTTAGGAAGTGTCTTTACTGCAACACAGGAACGAGCCGGTTTATTTACAAAATATTTTGCATATACTTCATTGAATGCAGCAAAATCTCCCATGTCAGCAAGAAAACATGTTGTTTTGATTACATTTCCGAAGGTTGTTCCTGCCTCTTCCAGCACTGCCTGTAAATTTTTCATTACCTGCTCAGCCTGTTCTACAATTGTATCTCCTGCTAACTCTCCTGTGGTCGGATCTACCGGAATCTGTCCGGATGTAAACAACATATTCTGAAATACCATTGCCTGAGAATAAGGTCCAATTGCAGCAGGTGCTTTATCTGTATAAATTACTTTCATAATAAAATCCCCTTTCTAATTTTTTATCCAACAATCTATACCTTTATTGTATTAAAAAATTTTGGCAGAGTCAAGAAATTTTTTTGTTTTTATTTCTATAGATTCAAATAGTAATACACTATTCTGGAAATATCTTGTATATTATGAATTGCAGTATTTCCTGCCGAATTTTCTGACATTACACAAAGAATATATGTTGTTTTTTCTCCATATATAATGGCTATATCATGTTGACTTGTGTCTGTTTCCCCTGTTTTATTTGCAACTGTTATTCCTTCTTCCAAACCTTTGGGGATTTTCCAATCCACTTCCTGATCAAGAAGAATATTCAACATATCCCGTGATGCTTCTTCATTCACACATTCTTCTCTGTAAATTTTTTCCAGAAGAAGTCCGCAATCCTTTACGGAAGTTATATTTTTCCCTCCCAAACCTGTTGAAGGTGAGGAAGAAGGAGACAGCGTATGCTGCACGGAAGTATCTTTATATCCCTCTTGTTTTAGATACTCATTTATTTTTTCTGCTCCTTCAGCAAAATCTGACTTTTCTGACTGTAGCCGCACAAGTTCATTAAAGGACTCGTTATCACTTACCGCAATCATATTCCATAACAAATCATCTAACTTCACTTTAACCTGTGCACTGTCTGGATCCATTTTTATCTTTAGTCCTTCATTCTTCTTTATATTTTCCATCTTATCATAGGAATCCGCAAGAACAAAGGCCTTTATAAGACTGGCGGAATATAACGGCTTGTTATTGATCTCCAAAGTTTCCTGGCTGTTTAAATCTTTTACATAAATACTCCAGTCACCCTGATATCCCTTTATTATTTCTTCCAGTTTCGTCTTTAGATTTTTTATTCCAAGATCATCCATATCCTGAAGACGTCCTGTTTCATCTGTCATAAAACCTTCCGGTGTTTCCCACTCTTTCTGCTCCAGAAGCCCATTGACACCTCCAAAATAATAACGCCCTGCAAACTGCTGTCCGTTAGACGTCATCTCCAAATAGTGAATACCCGGCTCTGTCTCCAGTTCTCCAAATTCATCAAAATAATAATATCCATTAAATGTTGTATTATTTAGTACAAGATTATCCATATAACGAACCTGTGGTGCAGCAGACAGCTTTCCAAGATTATTTACCATAAAATACCCGTCAAAAGAAATTGTCATTTCCTCAATTTCCGCATCTGGACGTGCCGGAATCTGAATATGTACCATATGTGGATTTTCTGCACGGAATTTTCCTGTTTCATCGTGGTAATAGTACCCATTAAATGTCGTTCCATCTATTACAAAATGATCAAAATAATGTACGGCCGGAACATTTTCTAATGTTCCATCCTGATTCAGGCAGTAAAATCCGTCACTTTTCAGAAGATATTTTCCGCTTCCATCCGGAATCGGATGAATCTGTGATTCTTCTGTAACCGTGATGAGGCTTTCTGCCGGAGCTGCTTTAATATCCGCTGGAACTTTCCATATGACAATTCCCAACAACGCCCCTGCTAAAGCCACTTGTTTCAAAAAATGATTCTGCATTCTGTACATTTCTTCCTCTCTGATTTCTGTTAAAAAGCAATTACCGCAAGTATACCCTGTTTTCCCTGGGAGCGCAATTCTTTTTAAAAGATTTAAATCGTTTCATTATCATTTTTCATTCCAAAATTCCTGCAGTTCCTCTTCTATTGTTTTTAATCTGCACCTTTTTCTATCTATCCATTCTGCTGGAAAAAGTCCCTGATAATCTCTATTCCAAAAACGATCATCTAAAAGAAGAATAACCCCTTTGTCATACTGGGTTCGAATTACACGTCCCGATGCCTGAAGTACTTTATTCATTCCAGGAAAACGGTATGCATAATCAAAACCATTTTCTCCTTTTGCATCATAATATTTTCTTAGAATTTCTCTTTCATTACTTATTTGAGGAAGTCCGGTTCCCACAATAACAGCCCCGATCAAGCGATCTCCTATAAGATCAATCCCTTCTGCAAAAACACCTCCCATCACACAAAATCCTACTACTGCACCATCTTCTGAAAATTCTTCCAGAAATATCTCCCTTTCTCTTTCACTCATATCATTTTTCTGACAAATACTACGGATCCATCCTACAGAAAATTCATCTTCATAAACAGCATACACTTCTTCCATAAATTTATATGATGGGAAAAATATCATATAATTACCTTTTTTCTGCCATATGAGCCTCGCAATATATTCTGCTGTTTTTCTATATTCCCCGTAATTTCTTTTTGTGTATCGGCTGCTTACATCATCTCCAATTAAAAGACATCTGTTTTCTCTTGGAAACGGAGAGGGCACATAAATTCCATATGTATCTTTTTCTGTACTTAAAACTTCCCGGTAATACTTCATGGGTAAAAACGTAGCTGAAAAAAACACAGTACTGACACCTTTTGACAGACATTCTCCTAAATTATCTGCCGGGTTTACACAAAACAAATGAAGGCGAAATTTTCCATCTTCACCATTCTCTGTATATACAACATAATTTTCATCTACCAGTTCCGATATATTAAGGAAATCTCTTACTCCAAAATAAAATTCCAGAATATCTTCCTTAAATTTCTGCTCTGGTGTTTCCTCCATAATGCGGTCCATTTCCCCCATTACCCTGAGAAGACTTAGCGGAAACGGCCCCGGTCCATCAAGAATCTCGTACTGTCCACAACTTTTCTTCATCTCCAAAAGCTGTTTATTTACACGTTCCAACGCTTTGGCCAGGCCTGGATATTTTTCTTTTATTTTTCCTCGAACTTCCAACACCTCTTCCTTACAGATGTCTGCACTATACATCTCTCTTCCTCTGTCCACAAGATTATGCGCTTCATCCACAAGAAAAATATACTTTCCACATTTATTTTCACCAAAAAAGCGTTTCAATTGTGCATTTGGATCAAATACATAATTATAATCACAAATCACCCCGTCTACCCATAAAGCCAAATCCAAACTCAATTCAAACGGGCATACCTTCCATTTTTCTGCATGTTCCAGGAGGATTTCCCGGTTATAGGAATCACCATCTTTCCATAATTCATAAACAGCATCATTAATTCTGTCATAATGCCCTTTTGCATAAGGACAGGCATCCGGATTACATTCTACCTCTGTACATAAACACATTTTTTCTTTAGCCGTTATGGTAATAGACTTAAACTTCAGCCCCTTTTGTGCCAAAACTTCAAATGCCTCTTCTGCTACTGTTCTGGTAATCGTTTTCGCAGTAAGATAAAATATGGTTTCTCCTTTTTCTTCACCTACAGCACGCACCGCCGGAAAAATTGTCGACATTGTTTTCCCAACACCGGTAGGTGCCTGAATAAAAATTTGTTTTTCTTTTGAAATAGCGTGATATACGCCACTTACCATCTGGCGCTGTCCTTCTCTATATGGGAATGGAAATTCCAGATTTTGCATAGAGGCATTTCTTTTTTCTCTCCATTTTAACTGATAGGATATCCATTTATGATAAGAATCCATAAGAGCCTTATACCATTTTTTTAATTCATCCAAAGTATATTTTTCCCGAAAGCGACAGATTTCTTCTGTATCCAGATTTGCATACGTCATCTGTATTCCTATTTCAGAAAGCCCCTGTGTTTCTCCATAAATTCTCCCATAACACATAGCCTGTGCTTTATGCACCGGAAGTGGCTCTGTAATATTCTCAATCTTAGTAAAAACTCCCTTAATTTCGTCAATGCAGATTTGTTCTTCTTCTTCAAAAATGCCATCTGCACGCCCTTCCACAAGGATCACAACATCATCGTACTCGCTCCTCCATTTAAGAGAAACTTCCGATTTATAATGACTCCCCATTTTATTTTGTATTTTCCGATGAATCCGGCTCCCCTTCTGCATTGCTTCTTTGTCATTGGAATTCCGACGATTATCGATATCTCCTCTTCGCAGTATAAATTCAACAAGATTTCTCACTGAAATTCGGACTGTTGGTTTTTCCATGTTTTTTCTCCCAGTCTCTCAAATCAATATTTCTTATTATATCATACTGTCATGGGAAATCCATCTATTTACTGCCGTTCATTTCTATCATATTCATCTGAAATTTCTTCGGCACAAGCTGCTGCTGCAGTTTTCTATTTCTTCTCTCTTTTATTTCAATACTCTGGCAAAAGGTTTTCCATAATGTTTCATACACATCCGTTTCTTTCAGGTATTCTGCTTTTTCCGGAAAAAATTCCACATCTGTATAAATCATACATTTTTCCCCCGCTTTATGAACCAGCACCTTTTTTCTTTTCTCATCATATATCATCCAATACTCTCTTGGAAAACGATTCTCAAAATGTGTGGATAGCATTATCAGAATATCATTTTCCGGCGAAATTTTCGAAAACAAAATACCTCCTGTTTCCTGGAAACGGACAAACCCCAAAAACCGATGTATTTCATTCCATACTTTTGTCCGAAGTTTAGCAACAAGATTCACATATGGATCCCCCAGTGCCTCCATAACCTTTTTATTGCATCGACCTGCCGCAAATCCCAGACGCAGCACATAAAAAACTGCCGTCCCTTTCTCTGGATGATTGGAAGCAATCGCATAGCAGATATCTTCATACACTTGCATACCTAATTTCTTACGTATACTTTTTCCCACTTTCTGCGCCTTTTCATCATCTGGAACAATCTCCTGATAAACACTGAAAAGCTCCATGTTTTCCTGCATATCTGTACAGATTTCAATCTTATATCCCTGTACTGCATATTTCCACCCATCATATATTGCTGTAAAAACTCCTCTTAAGCTTTCCTCACACATGAGGACCATTTTTGTATCTCTATCCATTTTGTACCTCATTCTTATGTTTGTATAAAGGAATCATCGAACAAAGATAACTGCTGATACGTTATATTCCCTTCATTCATTAAAAACCGTTCCTTAGAATCTATCATATTTCTTACAATATAATCCTCTTCCATTTTTGTTTTGTACATCATTCTTCCTCTGCATGTAATAAAATATAATGCCCTTTTTAAAACAACTCCAATTCTTTGAAGATCTTCAAAATCAAGAGAATGTGTTTTCCTGGCTCCCAAAATTCTTTTCGCTGATTTCTCTCCGATTCCCGGTACACGAAGCAGCATATAATAGTCTGCCTTATTAATTTCAACCGGAAAGTACTCCAGATGTGAAATTGCCCAGTTACACTTTGGATCCAAAAAAAGATTAAAATTCGGACGCTTTTCTGATAAAAGTTCAGAAGCGTGAAAACCATAAAACCGTATAAGCCAATCCGCCTGATATAGCCTGTGTTCTCTCAAAAGCGGAGGTCCAAAAGGGAGCATAGGAAGATCTTTATCCTCATTTACCGCCACAAAGGCAGAATAGAAAACACGTTTTAAAGAAAACTGCTCATATAAAGATTCTGCCACCGATACAATTTCATAATCACTTTCTCCTGTTGCTCCTATAATCATCTGTGTACTCTGTCCTGCAGGAACGAACTTCGGTGCGTGATGATAAACTGCCAGTTCTTCTTTATTTGCCCCATGTTGAATCTGAATCTGTTTCATAGGCTTTAAGATTGTACGCCGTGTTTTATGAGGTGCCAGTCTTCTAAGCCCTTCCGCTGTTGGTAATTCCAAATTCACACTCATTCTATCCGCTAAATATCCCGCCTTCTCTATAAGATCAGATGAAGCACCAGGAATTGCCTTTAAATGTATATAGCCCTGAAAATGATAATGTTTCCGCAAAAGTTCCACTGTACGGATCAGTTCCTCCATTGTTTCATCCGGGCTCCCTTTTACTCCCGAACTCAAGAATAATCCTTCTATATAGTTTCGCCGATAAAACTCCATGGTAAGCCGGCTAAGCTCCTCCGGAGTAAAACTGGTCCTCACTACATCATTGGCCGCTCTGTTTACACAATATTTACAATCAAATATGCACTCATTTGTATACAAAACCTTTAAAAGACTAATACAGCGTCCATCCCCGGAAAAACTATGACAGATTCCTGCGGAAATACTATTTCCCATGCCTTTTCCATCTCCCTTTCGATCTACGCCGCTGGAGGTACATGCAACATCATATTTGGCCGCATCTGATAATATTTGCAATTTTTCCAATATCCCCATATTTTCTTTATATACCATGCCTTACTCTCCAAACATTTGTTCTGTCTTAAGAATAAAACATTTGTTCGATTTTGTCAATCTTTTATGAATCTATTTTCTAAAAAAATAAAAGAACCAGTTTAACTGATCCTTTTATTTTCTGCCTATATTAAATTTAAAGCTGTGTCATAACAAAAATATCGTAAATTGCCTTGACTGCTGTTTCAAAATCCCGATTTTCCACCCCTATAATGATATTTAATTCACTAGAGCCCTGATCGATCATTTTCACATTAACATTTGCATGAGCAAGTGCTGCAAAAATGCGTCCAGCTGTTCCGCGAGTAGATTTCATTCCTCTTCCTACAACAGCGATAAGAGCCAGATCTGCTTCCATCTCTATAAAATCCGGCTGCACTGCACGATGAATCCCCGCTATAACCTGCTGCTCTTTTTCTTCAAATTCATCCTGATGAACATAAACGGTCATTGTATCAATCCCTGAGGGAACATGCTCAAAATTAATGCCCTGATCTTCAAAAACCTGAAGGACTTTTCTTCCAAATCCTACTTCACTGTTCATCATGGACTTTTCAATATTAATTGAACAAAATCCTCGTTTCCCTGCAATCCCTGTAATTGTATATTTAGGTTTTCTGCATGTGCTTTCTACAATAAATGTTCCCGGATCTTCCGGACAATTTGTATTACGTATATTAATGGGGATTCCCTCTTTTCGTACCGGGAAAATTGCTTCCTCATGAAGAACAGTTGCCCCCATATAAGAGAGTTCTCTAAGTTCTCTATATGTTATCGTTTCAATCACTGCAGGATTTTTTACAATTCTGGGATCTGTCAAAAGAAAGCCCGAAACATCTGTCCAGTTTTCGTATAAATCAGCCTGAATCGCTTTTGCCACAAGAGATCCCGTTACGTCTGAACCACCTCTGGAAAACGTTTTTACGGTTCCGTCTTCACATGCTCCATAAAATCCGGGGATAACTGCACATTCACATTTTTCCAGTTTTTTACCTAACAGCATATCTGTCTTTTTCATATCAAAAGTTCCATCTTCATGAAAACGGATTACAGATGCTGCATCTACAAATTCATATCCAAGATAAGCAGCCATAATCTTTCCATTAAGAAATTCCCCTCTGGAAGCAGCATATTCTACGCCTACATGATCATGAAAATCTTTTTCAATCTGATTGAATTCTTCTTCCAATGAAAGATCTAAATTTAATCCTCTGATAATTTCATAATATCGTTCTTTAATAGCCTTCAATTCATTCCCAAAATCTTTTTCGGATGACGCAAGATCATAGCAATGATATAACATATCTGTTACTTTTATATCTCCATCGAATCGCTTTCCAGGAGCTGAAGGAACCACATATCGTCTGCTTTCTTCGCCTTTAATAATCTCTCTTACTTTTTGGAACTGTTCCGCATTTGCAAGCGAACTTCCTCCAAATTTTACCACCTTTTTCATAATGCCTGCTCCTTGTGTTGTACTTTTTCTCTTTATCACTATAAAGTATGTATATATTATTCTATTGAATTTTCACATATTTTGCAAGCATTTATTAAAAAACTGTGATATTTTACAAGGAACCTGCAATTATCTATGTATTTCCAAACAAAAATACTGAAAGCCTTTTAGTTTAAGCACAATACTCTTTTAAAATATTTTCCAGTGCTGCTGCACTGCTTGTATGACACCGACATACCGGAATTGATTTTCTCTTTGCTTCTTCTACTGCACAGTTTACCATTTTATGAGAAACCGTACTTGTAAAAAGGATCATAAGATCCGGAGCACCTATTTTCTTTTTCATAGCTCCTTTTTCTTTGGCAAATACCTTTGCTTTACATCCATAACCTTTACATATATCTTCATACTGACATACCATACGCTCATTTCCACCCACAATAACAACACTCATAATACACTTCTCCTTTCGTATTTATAATCCGTTCCAATAGTTGCACGCAACTAACTGCAATAGAAAAATTATAGAGTTAGCCGTAGCGAACTCTATAGAGAGCTTACCATTTTTTTTCCATTCTGTCAATCTCTTTCTTTAAACTCTGTTATTTCGCATACAGTAAGTAAATTACCATTTACTTGAAAACGAATGTCCAACGTTCCAAATGGCATGCCATATACCCTCCCTGGATCATGATGATATCCAGGCCTTGGATCTTCCTCCAGAACAGACCGCAAAGCTTCACGCTTTTCTTCCGGGATTTGCACAAGCCATCTTTCCGGAATCTCCACATCTAGTTTATAATCCTTTGTAATACCCGCAAATCCAAAACATGCATCCGGATGACAATCACCCGGGATATACGGTTTCACATCATAAATGGGCGTTCCATCCATTAAATCTCCGCCTAATATATGAAGAACAGGACCGGAATCTGTCTGCAGTTCCACTCCCTCTAATTTTACACTGGAAAGACCAATTGGATTTGGTCGAAAGGGAGAACGCGTGGCAAAAACGCCTTTTTTTGTATTGCCTCCAAGACGTGGAGGACGCACCGTGGGGGACCAGTTTTCTCTCATTGTTTTTGAAAATTCCCACAAGAGCCATATGTGACTAAATTCTTCTATCCCGCGAAATGCATCGGGGTTGCGATATTCCGGTTCAAAAATAATACTTGCCTTTAACGTTTCCACACGACCGCTTTGTCTTGGGATTCCAAATTTTGTAGGAAAATCACTTTTTATATGTGCAATTGCTTTCATTCTTTTTTCCTGCCTTCCTTTGGCCGATACTATCATAGCCTTTCTCTATTGTCAACTTTCTTCTATACATTTCCCCTTAATCATGATATGATGTTATTACTATACTACTGTAAAATTGCAGTGTGCGGTATCAAAGGAGATTATATTTATGTTACATGCAATCGAAACCATAAACAACATCGTAAATAACTTTATTTGGGGTGTCCCTGCCATGATCTGTATTATTGGAGTTGGCCTGTACCTAAGCTTTCGAACACGATTTATTCAAATTCGTAAGTTCCCCTATGCTATCAAAACCACCATCGGAAGAGTTTTTCATAAAAAGGATGCCTCAGACGGAACCATGACACCTTTTCAGGCTGTTTGTACAGCTCTTGCTGCAACTGTAGGGACAGGAAATATCGCCGGCGTTGCAGGCGCAATCGCTATTGGCGGTCCAGGCGCCGTGTTCTGGATGTGGATTTCCGCTTTTTTAGGTATGTGTACTAAATTTTCCGAAGTTACTCTTGCCGTTCACTTTCGGGAACGAAATGCCCACGGGGATTATGTAGGCGGACCTATGTATTACATAAAAAACGGTCTTTCCAAAAAATGGCACTGGCTGGCTGTTATCTTTTCTATCTTTGGTGTTTTAACTGTTTTTGGAACAGGAAACGCCACTCAGGTCAATACCATTACCACAGCCATTAATACAGCACTTTTAAATTATCATATTATTTCCCCGGATTCTGTAGGAACTCTGAATCTTATCCTGGGTATCTTTTTGGCCATCCTTGTGGGACTTGTTCTCCTGGGAGGAGTGAAACGTATCGGAAAAGTCACAGAACGACTCGTTCCTTTTATGGCGGTTTTATATATTCTGTTATCACTTGGGGTAATACTCTTAAACATTAAATATGTGCCTTCTGTATTTGCCTCTATTATAAACGGCGCATTTCATCCCTCTGCTGTAACAGGAGGAATTGTAGGGAGCTTTTTTGTTAGTATGAAGCGAGGGGTATCCCGGGGAATCTTCTCCAATGAAGCTGGTCTTGGTACCGGATCTATTGCCCATGCATGTGCAGATACAAAACAACCTGTAAAACAGGGACTATTTGGAATTTTCGAAGTATTTGCAGATACCATTGTCATTTGTACATTAACTGCCCTTTTAATTCTTGTAAGTAAAGTTCCGATCCACTATGGTGCTGCTGCCGGTGCAGAACTTACCATATCCGGGTTTACTGCCACTTACGGAAACTGGGTATCTGTTTTTACAGCCATTGCCATGTGCTGCTTCGCCTTTTCAACTATTATTGGATGGGGACTTTATGGTGCACGATGCGTGGAATTCCTTTTTTCTGTAAAAGCAATCCGCCCTTTTATGATCGTTTATGCTCTTGTTTCTATCCTCGGTGCTACTGTAGAACTGGGACTTCTTTGGAGCATTGCAGAAACCTTTAATGGACTTATGTCTATTCCCAACCTGATTGCCCTTTTCCTTTTATCCGGAACCGTAGCGAAACTAGTAAAAGAATATTTTCAAAATTAGGTAGCTTAGGGACTTTCCCCATTAACTGTGTTCGCCGCAAGGTGCAACATAAAAAGCAGGAGTTTCTGTTTACAACAGTACTCCTGCTTTTGTCTTGCCTGTTTTTTATTTCAGAGTCTTCAGCCATTTTGCTGCATTCTCTTTGTTCTGCGAATTTTTCAAAACACTTACATATACTGTTTTATATGTTAATCCGTAATCACTTGTAAGAGAGGAATCTGTAAAAACAAGACAATCTTCCTTAATCTGTCCATGAACCTCTGTCTCCTCTGCCTTTCCCAGAACCTCTTCCATATTTTCAAAAATCCCGCTCTTTTTCAATGTCTGATAAAGCCCCTGAGGCATTAACATTACATCAATGTCCCCTGCTTCCATCTGCGCTACAAATGCCATTTGTCCGTAATAGTCAAATTCCGTTCCCTGGGCAGTTGTAGCAAAATTAGATTTTATTGAAACTTCCTCATACTTATCATCTGTTCCCAGGATTTTTTTTATTTCCTTCTCTTTTTCTATCATATCAGTACTTAATGCATTTACAGGCGCAATGGATAAAACGGTTTCTATTTTTGCACTTTGATACCAGTGAATCCCACCATAAACAGCCAATACAACCGCAATTATACAAACAGGAACCCATTTATAATACATCAGAAAATATTCCAGTTTTTTAGAAAAAGTCATGTGTTTCATCTTTTCTTTTTCTAACAGCCAGCGTTCCTTACGCGTCATATCCACTGTACTTTTCCTTTGCTCACATTCTTCCTGAATGTCTTCATCCTGAAGATACATTCTGGCTATACCATTCTTAGGTACAGAATCTTTTGTTTCTTTCTCAGCCATACGCTTCTCCTATTTTAAAAATCCACTTATGATCTGCTCCTCTGCTTCTGCTTCTGTAAGTCCCAGCGTCATCAGTTTTATAAGCTGTTCGCCTGCTATTTTTCCAATAGCAGCTTCATGAATCAGAGCTGCATCTACATGATTGGCTGTAAGCTCCGGAATCGCACTGATCTTTGCATTTTCCATAATGATTGCATCACACTCTGTATGTCCGCTGCATCGATTATTTCCGCAAATATGTGATTCAAAAAGCTGATAGGAATCTTCTCTTGCAACGGAACGCGAAACTACATTCGCCGAACAATCTTCTCCATCCAGCTGCACATCAAAATGACTTTCTGCACGCTGTTTTCCATGTGTCATAAGACGTTCCATGACAATCAGTTTAGCTCCTTCTTTCAGGTAGGCTTTATTTTCTCTGTTTGTAGAATCTACTCCACGGATCTGTGCGGTATCCATTTCCATAACACTATCTTCATCCAAATGGATCTCTGTCACAGGGTTCATAATGCGTTCTCCACTTCCATCCCCACTTCCATAGTGCTTTTCTACATATTTAATATGCGCATTTTTTTCTACGTAAAAACGATGGATCCCATCATGACGGCTTGCGGCATCTCCACCATTGTGGATCCCACAACCTGCTATGATCGTTACGTCGGCACCTTCTCCAATATAAAAATCATTATACACAACTTCTTCCAGACCAGACTGGCTGAGGATAACAGGAATATGCACACTTTCATTTTTGGTTCCGGGTTTAATGTGGATCTCAATTCCGCTTTTATCTTCTTTTGTTACAATTTCTATATTTTCTGTACAATTACGCTCAACACTTGCCCCGTTTGCCCTTATGTTATATGCGCCTGCCGGAATTTCATGCAGCCCGGATACTGCTTCCAATAAATCTTTCTGTATTGTATCCATCCTGATCCTCCTTACTTCTCACCTGCTAATTTCTGACAGCCCATTGCTGCTGCATTTGTAGTTCCAAGAAGCTTTGGCATCATTTCTTCTTTAGAACCTTTTTCTACCAGTTTTCCATCAGAAATCAGTAAGATTTCATCTGCAATTTCCAGAATACGCTCCTGATGAGATATGATCAGAATAGAACCGTGCAATTGATGATGCATTTCTTCAAACACCTGGATCAGATTCTGAAAACTCCATAAATCAATTCCTGCTTCCGGCTCATCAAACACGGAGACTCTTGTTTTCCGTGCCATGATCGTAGCAATTTCTATACGCTTGATTTCTCCTCCTGAAAGACTTCCATTTACTTCTCTTTTTATATAATCTTTCGCACAAAGCCCTACTTTGGAAAGATACTGACAGGCATCCGAAATTGAAATTTCTTTTCCTGCTGCAAGACGAATCAGATCAAATACGGTCACACCCTTAAATCGAACAGGCTGTTGAAATGCATAACTAATTCCAAGTTTGGCTCTGTCTGTGATGCTCATATCTGTAATATCCTGCCCATCCCAGAGAATCTGACCAGAAGTTGGTTTTTCAATCCCGGCTATAATTTTCGCCAATGTGGATTTGCCTCCTCCATTCGGTCCTGTAATAACCACAAATTTATTATCCTCCAATGTCATGCTCACATCCTTGAGGATTCCTTTCTCTTTCTGATTTCGGTTTCTTTCATCCGCTACCTGAAAGGAAATATTTTTTAATTCTAACATGGTACAACCTCCATCTATGGTATTTTCCAATCTTTTGTCATCTTTTAATCATATCACATTTCCAATCTTATGAATAGAGGAAGTATTGATTTTTTCTTTATGCAGCTTGCGGTTTTAACCAACAGCTGTCCAGTCTTGCCAAAAGTCTTGCATTATGATATGCCATTTTCAAAGTAAGACATGTCCGGCCAAGATATCTGGAACCATCTTCTGTCTTCATACAGGCGAGAGCCAGATCCGGCCTGTCCGGACTTTGCAGGCATATGGGAATAAGTAGTTGAATCCCATGATTATAATATTGTGGAATTGCTGTTTTATAATCAGCCTCAAGCATTCGCTTTGTCTGTTTTAGTGCCCCGTCAAAAAGCTGCACTTTCATGGTACTGTTTCTTACTTGTTCCGGAAGGCGAAGTGCGTTTTCTTCCTCTCCAAATATATGTTCATATTGCGGAATAACGGGAAGGGTTGTATCAAATACAAGCTCTGACGGGTTCTTTACATACTGCGCCTTTTCCGGAAGTTTGGCAGCTTTCACCTTTAAAAGATGATATTCTGTATAAAATCCTTCTAAAAACCACTTTTGACGTCCCGGCACAAGATTAGGAACAAAATATGCATATATTGGCTGATAGTAGTGATTAAATAATCCTGTATTAAAAACTGCGTACTTTAATTCTTCCAGTACCTTCCCTTCCTCGTATAATCTTCGAAAGGTTTGCTCCAGATATCCTTTTAAAATCCCATTGTCATTTGCATCTCCAAAGCTCCATTTTTCCGGCGCCATTCTGGAGAGACACTGAATCTGCCGGTTATAGTTCCCACAATACGTAAAATCAAATAAATTCATATGAAACCTCCTGCTTTCCGTATTTACAGACAGAACAAATTCTATCTCTTCTATATTATTTTATTTCTTTTTATCCGGTACAGAACTGCTTATTTTCATATTTATATTGATTCTGATTCTTCTTCCTTTTATAATAAAGTTATCTATAAAAAGGAGTATTTTTATGAAAAAAGACGGATACTATTCTTCCGGGGAATTTGCAAAAATGGCTCATGTAACCCTTCGTACTATCCGCTATTATGACAAGCAGGATATTTTAAAGCCTTCTTTTGTAACAGAATCCGGAGCACGTTTTTATACAGATGAGGATTTTGCCCGTCTGCAGCAGATTCTTCTTCTGAAATATCTTGGTTTTTCTCTTGATGATATCCGGGAAATGACCATTGATGATTCCGATTATCATTTTATGCTGCGATCACTGAATATACAGCTTAAACTTGTACGAGACCGAATTGAACAAATGCAGCTTGTAGAAAAAGCAATTCAGGATACTGCTGACGCCATTCAGGCAGATCATACCTTAAATTGGAGCAAAATGTTAAACCTTATCCATTTAACCAACATGGAAAAAAGTATGAAAAATCAATATCAGAATGCCTCCAATATTTCTGCCCGCATAACCCTTCACCATCTTTATTCCCAAAATAAGGAAGGATGGTTTCCCTGGATCTATAAAAAATCCTCCATACAATCGGGAATGCGCATCCTGGAAATCGGCTGCGGAGACGGTGCACTCTGGACGGAAAATCTGTCCCAACTTCCAGGCAGTCTCTCTGTTACACTTTCTGATATTTCTGATGGGATGTTACGCGATGCAAGACGTGCTATTGGAGCAAATGATACCCGGTTTTCCTTTCACACATTTGACTGCCATACCATCCCTTTTAAAAATGATTCCTTTGATCTTGTCATTGCCAACCATGTTCTTTTTTACTGTGAAGATCTTCCCAAAGTCTGCCGGGAGATAAAACGTGTTTTAAAACCAACGGGACGCCTTATATGCAGTACATACGGAAACCGACACATGCAGGAAGTAAACTGGCTCGTACAAAATTTTGACGAACGGATTATTCTTTCTGCTGACAAACTGTACGAAAAATTTGGGCGTGAAAATGGACTGGAAATTCTTTCTCCCTTTTTTTCAGACATAAAATGGGAATCCTATGAAGATACTCTCCTTGTGCCAGATGCAGAGCCTCTGATTTCTTATATTCTTTCCTGCCATGGCAACCAAAATCAATATATTTTAGATCATTACAAAGAGTTTCGTTCTTATGTATCAAAAAAAACATCATCAGGATTTTCTATTACAAAAGATGCCGGGCTTTTTATTTGTGCAAATTAACCAAATTTTACAATTTTGTTAAATTTCCCTTGAAGGTTACCTAAGGTCATCTTTTATAATACAATCATCAAGAAACGCGACGAAATATACAACACAAAAATCACGAAAGGAGATTTTTATGAAAGGAATTATCTTAGCGGGAGGTTCCGGAACTCGCCTGTATCCCCTTACCATGGTGACATCCAAACAGCTTCTCCCCATTTACGACAAACCAATGATCTACTATCCTATGTCTGTATTAATGAATGCAGGTATCCGGGAAATTCTCATTATTTCCACACCACAGGATACACCACGCTTCCAGGAACTTCTTGGAGATGGTCATCAGTTTGGAGTAACCCTTACGTATGCTGTACAGCCCAGTCCTGACGGGCTTGCTCAGGCCTTTATCATTGGGGAGGATTTTATTGGTGATGACACAGTTGCCATGGTTCTTGGCGATAATATCTTCTGCGGTCACGGACTAAAAGATCGCTTGCAGACAGCTGTTAAAAACGCGGAATCCGGAAAAGGAGCTACTGTTTTTGGCTATTATGTAGATGATCCGGAACGTTTCGGCATTGTAGAATTTGACAAAAACGGAAAAGCAGTTTCTATTGAAGAAAAGCCGGAACAACCTAAGAGCAACTACTGTGTTACAGGTTTGTATTTCTATGATAATCGTGTTGTAGAGTATGCGAAAAATCTGAAACCAAGCGCCCGAGGTGAATTGGAAATTACCGATTTAAATCGCATTTATCTGGAAAACAATGAACTTAATGTAGAACTTTTAGGACAGGGATTTACATGGCTCGATACCGGCACCCACGAAAGTCTTGTAGAAGCCACTAATTTTGTAAAAACAGTGGAAAACCATCAGCATCGGAAAATCGCCTGCCTGGAAGAAATTGCTTACTTAAATGGCTGGATCACCAAAGAAGATATTTTAAAAGTTTACGAAGTTTTGAAAAAGAATCAGTACGGACAATATTTAAAAGATGTTCTGGATGGAAAATATCTGGATATTCTGCACTGATTTCTGTTCTCATATAAAATCACACATTTTGAAAGGAGACTCTTTATGAACATCATTGTTACCGGTGGAGCCGGATTTATTGGAAGTAACTTTATTTTTCACATGTTAGATAAATATCCTGATTATCGGATCATTTGTCTGGATTCTCTTACTTATGCAGGAAACCTTTCCACATTAGCTCCTGTTATGGACAATCCAAATTTCCGTTTTGTTAAACTTAGCATCACAGACCGTGAAAATGTTTACCGCTTATTTGAAGAAGAACATCCTGATATTATTGTTAACTTTGCAGCAGAAAGTCATGTAGACCGTTCCATTGAAGAACCGGAAATTTTCCTTGATACCAATATTAAAGGTACTGCTGTACTTATGGATGCCTGCCGCAAATACGGAATCAAACGTTACCATCAGGTTTCCACAGATGAAGTTTACGGCGATCTTCCTCTTGACCGTCCAGACTTATTCTTCACAGAAGAAACTCCTATCCAGACAAGCAGTCCCTACAGTTCTTCCAAGGCAGCTGCAGATCTTCTTGTCCTTGCTTACCATAGAACTTATGGACTTCCTGTTACCATCAGTCGTTGCTCTAACAATTACGGTCCATATCATTTCCCGGAAAAACTCATTCCTCTTATGATTGCAAATGCACTGAATGATAAACCGCTCCCTGTATATGGAAAAGGCGAAAATGTTCGTGACTGGCTTTATGTTGAGGATCACTGCAAAGCCATTGATCTTATTATCCATAAGGGACGCGTAGGTGAAGTTTACAACATTGGCGGTCATAATGAAATGACAAATATTGACATTGTAAAAATCATCTGCAAAGAGCTTGGAAAACCAGAAAGTCTGATTACCTATGTAGCAGACCGAAAGGGACATGATATGCGCTACGCAATTGACCCTACCAAGATTCATAATGAACTTGGATGGCTTCCGGAAACAAAATTTGCAGACGGAATCAAAAAAACAATCCAGTGGTATCTGGATAACAAGGAATGGTGGGAAACAATCATTTCCGGCGAATATCAGAATTACTATGAAAAAATGTACGGAAATCGCTAAGGGAGGCACGCATATGAAAGTATTTGTAACAGGTGTTGCCGGACAACTTGGACATGATGTTATGAACGAACTTTCCAATCGTGGATATGAAGGAATTGGAAGCGATCTTGCAGAAACATATCAGGGAATACAAGACGGAACTGCTGTAACAAAAATGCCTTATATGTCTCTTGATATTACAAATGCTTCTGCTGTAGAACGCATTCTGAAAGAAGTAAAACCAGACGTTGTCATTCATTGTGCTGCATGGACTGCTGTAGATCTTGCAGAAGATGAAGATAAAAAAGACAAAGTTCGTTCCATTAATGCTGATGGCACAAAAAATATCGCAAATATTTGTAAAGTACTTGGATGCAAAATGGTTTATATCAGCACAGACTATGTATTTGACGGTCAGGGAACCGAACCATGGAAAGCAGACTGTAAAGATTATAAACCCCTCAACGTATATGGAGAAACAAAACTTGAAGGAGAACTTGCTGTTTCAGAAGCTCTGGAAAAATTTTTCATTGTACGAATCGCATGGGTATTTGGAAAAAGCGGAAACAACTTTATTAAAACCATGCTTAAAGTAGGAAAAAATCATGACCGTCTTACAGTTGTAAACGATCAGATTGGAACCCCTACCTATACTCTGGATCTGGCATATCTTTTAGTAGATATGATTGAAACTGAAAAGTATGGATATTACCATGCTACAAATGAGGGCGGATACATTAGCTGGTATGACTTTGCCTGTGAAATTTTCCGTCAGGCAGCTGCACTTGGGCACCCGGAATATAACAGCGAACATCTTACGATTGCTCCTGTTACTACTGCTGAATATGGTATTTCCAAGGCAGTACGCCCGTTTAACAGCCGGCTTGACAGAAGCAAACTTACAGAAAACGGTTTCACGCCTCTTCCAACCTGGCAGGATGCTCTGGCCCGTTATCTGAATGAAATTGAATTTTGATCTTGTAAAAAAACAGGAGATTATCCTTTTATTTTGGGATATTCTCCTGTTTTTTATCTAAATATATATTATTATATCACCGTTTCCTTAGCAGCAACACTTAATTAGTTTTCGGGGTTAATATGCCATGATCCATTTTATATACATGGTCACAAAGGATTTCTATATCATCTCTGTTATGACTAGCAAGAAGTATCGTCTTACCTTGCTGTTTTAATTCACCAAACAGACGTCTCATTTCTTGTACCCCTTCATTATCTAAGCCATTCATGGGTTCATCTAATATAAGAATACTTTGATCTTCCATAATTGCCTGCGCAATACCTAATCTTTGACGCATTCCCATAGAGTACTTTCCTACTTTCTTTTTTCCCGCATCTTCCAATCCTACTGTTTTTAACACCTCTTTTATATCTTTATTTTTTTTATCTGTTAATCCCGCTAAGAAATAAAGATTTTTTTCCCCTGAATATTGTTTTAAAAATCCAGGTTCTTCTATAATAGCACCTATTTGGCTCTTTTCCACTTTAATTGTTCCTGAATCTATTTGCAATAGTCCACATATACATTTAAATAGCACAGTTTTTCCAGATCCATTTCTACCGATAATCCCATAAATTTTTCCCTTTTCAACCTGAAGAGAAACATTTTTTAGCACTTCCTCATTTCCAAATCTTTTCACAATATTATCAACAGAAATTACAATTTCATTCATATTAATTTTCTCCCCTTGCAATATCGCTATGTAATGTTTTATAAAAAGAAATAATCCCTAAACACAAAATAGCCAATATAAGTATTATAGCAGCCCTGAAAATTGAAATCTTATGAAAAGCATATTCTGATAGTACACTCAAATCAGCCCAAGCACTAGGTACTACATACATAACCCAAGCCGGAAAGTATTGTATTCTTATCACAAGAATAATAGAAGCAAGAGTAACGGACAAACTAATAATTTTTCCAAAAAACAAATTCAAACACCACATAAAAAATCCATAAAAAGCACAAATTAAAATCCCTAATCCAAAAACAATCATTATTGCTTGAATTGGTCTATATGTAAATAAAATTTTTCCTGACACATTAAAGGGTGTTCCCATATCATATGTAGCATCTGTCACCGCCAATGTGGTCCATATCCTGCCCCAATCTTTCCCAAACATTATATGTGGTATCAGAATAATAACACTCATAATCACCAAAAAAATCATATACAAAACACTTACTGATACAATATACAATGCCTGTCCTAAAATCCATTTTTCCTTTCCACTCCTCATAACAACAAACAATTGATGTTTATCATAAAACGGTGCATCTATAAAAAAAAGTACCACTCCGGTAAACATTAAAGCTGCAAGATATTTATTACTAAATAAAAATGGGAATAAAAACGGAGTGGCTTTTTCATTTACTGAAATCAAAAAATTCCTAAATGGATTTAGGGCATTCCACATAAAAATCGTCATACATACAGGAATTGTAAATATTTTATAATTTCTACTTAATATACGTAATTGATATTGGCAAATTCGTATAATTTTTATAAATACTTTCATGAAAAGTCTCCCTTTATTTTTTTATACATAATCCCAAAACTAACAGATACAAACAATAATGTTACAAATAATGCATACAATAAAAAAAGTGCAGCATTATTCGTATCCGTTACAAAACAACTATAAACATTCTCTATATCAAAAATAGGATGTTTATTAGCTATTTGAGAAAATAAATAAAAAAAAGTATAATGCAATAAAAAGGGAATCACAAATACACCATAAGAATTTTTTACAAATGTAGAAAATGCCAAAGCTAATACAGACATTCCTCCACAAAGCAAACCAAACAAAAACAATTGTAAAAGTATAAATAAAAAAGCATGCGAAGAAATTAAGTTTCCAAAACAACTTACCGGTGCAAAATTTGCGACCGTTATGCTATGATCCGCCACTAACGGTAAAGAGTAGCTTTGGCTAAATAAAAAGAGTGCTGTTCCCAATGTGATAATTAAAAAAGAAGTGAAAAAACAAATAATTATTTTTGAAATAATGTATCTTTTAATTCCTATTCGCAACAAAGAATATTTTAAAAAATGGTTTTCTACATCTTCACTATATGAAGCAACATAGCCAAAAGATGATACTACAATTGCTAATAAAGGTGTAGTAGAACGCCCCCATACATTTATAAATAAGTATAAAATATCTTCTTTAATTCCAAACCTTTTACTATTAAGATACCATACCAAAAACATTATAAAAACAGATATGAAAAATCTAAAACTACATACTGCTCTCACCAAATCGATTTTCATTGTTTTTTTTAACATTTAATACCTCTTACTATTGTACAATTTCTAAGGTTTCAGCATTAAAATAAATTTTTTGTATGTAAGACATATTCTCTTCATCTGGTGTTTTTATAGCTATTCTACATTCCCAAACGGGTACAATCTCTGCTTTTCGCTTATCAAAATCAATTCCCGTTACCTTTTGGCACAGAGTTATTTTTTTAACTTCATAAAAATCTTGTGAGATAATCTTCTCTAAAAAACTTTTGATTTTTTCAACAACATTTTCCGGAGATTGAATTTTAATATCCTCTTCATATTCTAAAGAAAAATATCCATCAATATTTAATCCTATTATTCCATCTCTATTATATATAACAGTTACATTGTCTTCATCTGTACCCTCCCCTTGTATGAAAGGTAACACAGGAACCCCTTCCCAGGAAATATAAGTCATAAAATAATAACAATCATCATCTGCAGACCACTGCTTTTCTTTATCTGGTATTTTCTCTCCTAATTCTTCTTCTCGCGATATGATTTTCTTCTGTTCTTCTTCCATCACATTATGCTCCATGACATAGCATTTATATGATTCAGAACATTCAATACCAAGTTTCCCCAAGAACCCCTGTATGTTTGACCATGCTTCATCCTGAGTCATAAAAGATAAATCTGAAATATTCTGGTATCTATCACCATTATAACCATCATATCTACTGTCTGTACTAATAACATTTTGTATATCAAGAGCCTTCTGCGTTGTATATGTCAAATAATTATTAGAAGAAATCTGTAACACAGTTTGAGCATCATCCGTCAAAAAGTTTATCTCTTGCACATCACCATAATCATTTTCATATCTCTCTTCAATTTCCCGATTACCAAAACATAATTTTGCTATTTCATCCTTTTTATCCCAAAAAAAATTTTTTCCCAACTTAGCCTTCATTGCATTTCCGTATTTACATTTATCCGGATATACACATTTCGCATTAATATTAATATTTTCTGCTAAATTTCTTTCAATTGTTTCTGGAAACTTTTCAACCTTCTTCTCAGCTGTCTGTGAAGAAGCAAGCTCCTTATTTTTACATCCTGCTAAAACAACTGTACAAATCATAATGAACATAAATAAAACATTTTTCATTCTGCACCCCTCATTTTTATGCAATTTCAGGTATGGTTATAAAAGTATGCTGCCTACAAACTTTAGGCAGCATACTTCACTTTAAGATATAATAAAAATATTTATTTTATTGATTTTACGGTGTCCATTTTCTGCCTATCACAACACTTCCTGAATAAAACTGTTCTGCACAAAGTTGATGGCGACTACCTGCACCATGCCAACTTCTATATCCCAATTTTTTTCTTGGTGCAGTAGATGTCCAAGTCCATGGCACTGTTAATTCACTGTAACCTCCATTCGGAGCAACCCACATCGAAACACGAGGATCTTTAACTTTATCAAATTTTGTAACTGTAATATATGCGTATTGCTCATTATCAGCTTTCAATGCTACATACCCACAATTATAATTTCCATTCTGGTAGGATGTATTCATATAAAAAGTAAATTCTCTACTTTATGCCGAAACAGCAATTGTTGACATAAACGTACCTACTAATATTCCTATTACTACACTTTTAACTTTTTTCATACAGCATTTCATCCCATATTATATTAATACACACGCTCCAATATTAAAACTGCACTGGTATCCCCTCCTCTCTTTTATTTTTAACCATAATCCTAATTCCACATCTCCTACATTTATAAGAAGTGACTATATATGGTAAAGTTCTCTATCCTCACCACATCTTACTCGACATTACTTTTTGCTATCCCTTTATTAAATCCGATTACGCTTCTATTACAACTAAATTATCCCTATTAAACAGCTCTTTAACTCATTACATTTTATCCGTCTTCAATTCATCTTTGATATTATTTGTATTTTAATTATACTATATCTCTTTAATATCGTCAATATTTGCGGTGTATTTTTTTATTTTCTGTTTTTTTCTTATATTTGTAAGTTTTATCTTATTATTATGGTATACAGATAAAAATTCAAAAAAAGGCGTCGAAATACAAATATAGTTCAACGCCTTCTCTCTAATACCGCTTATTTCATTTTTTATTTTTATACAATTTCATCAATCGGTACGATCTGGATGTTTTCATTCTGGAAAGCCTGGCGGATCTTTTCAACAAAAGCCAGTGCTTTTTCACCATCTCCATGTACGCAAACAGAATCTGCCTGAATAGAAATATCTTTTCCAGTAACAGCTGTCACTTTTTTTTCTTTCACCATACGAATCACTCTCTTTATGGCTTCTTCTTCATCTGTGATCATTGCGCCTTCTTTTCTGCGGTCTACAAGCGTTCCATCCTCTTCATATCCCCGATCTGCAAATACTTCCAAAGCTGTACGAAGTCCCATATCTGCTGCTGCTCTTGCAAGCTCTCCACCAGACAAAGCAAGAACGATCAAATTCTTGTCAAATTCATAAATCGCTTCGCAAATACTTTTGGAAAGAACATAGTCTTTCGCTGCCATATTATAAAGAGCACCGTGAGGTTTTACATGCTGAAGTTTTATTCCTTCTGCTTTACAAAAAGCATCCAGCGCACCAAGCTGATAAAGGACATATGCTTTTGCTTCTTCCGGAGTCACATTTAAATTTCTTCTCCCAAATCCCATTAAATCCGGAAAACCCGGATGTGCTCCTATCTGAATACCTGCTTCTTTCGCTCTGCGTACTGTTTTAGACATTACTACCGGATCTGCTGCATGATATCCACATGCCACATTTGCAGACGTAATAAGCGGAATTATTTTTTCATCCATTCCTATTGTGTAACGTCCAAAACTTTCTCCCAGATCACTATTTAAATCTATACGATACATAGGGCCCCTCCTGTTTTCCTTCCTTATCCAATATGCATGATTTTTTCTATAAATCCGGTATCTGCTTTTCCTTCACAAAATACAGGATTCCGCATAATCTGATACTGAAAATCTAAATTCGTCTCAACACCTAGAATCACCATTTCATCCAAAGCAGAACGCATTTTCTGAATTGCAGCTTCTCTGTCCGGTGCATGTACAATGATCTTTGCGATCATAGAATCATATTCCGACGGAATCTTATAACCTGTGTAAAGCCCTGTATCCACACGAACACCATTTCCTGCCGGAAGATGAAGATGCTGTACAACTCCGGGACTTGGCATGAAATTTTTTTCCGGTATTTCTGCATTGATCCGGCATTCAATAGCATGTCCGGAAAGTTTTATATCTTCCTGAGAAAAACTGAGTTTTTCCCCCATTGCTACTCGAATCTGTTCAATAATCAGATCTGTTCCGGTTACCATTTCTGTCACACCATGTTCTACCTGAATCCTTGTATTCATTTCCATGAAGAAAAATTCTCCCTGAGGACTCACAATGAACTCTATTGTTCCTGCATTTGTATATTTTACCGTTTTTGCAGCAAGTACAGCATAGTGATTCATTTCTTTCCGCATTTCTTCTGTAATAGCAGGAGATGGAGATTCCTCAATTAACTTCTGATGATTTCTCTGAACAGAACAATCTCTCTCCCCAAGAGCAACTACATTTCCATATTGATCTGCCATGATCTGAATTTCTACATGACGCGGATTCTCTACGAAACGCTCAATGTACATGGTATCATCTCCAAAAGCATTCGCAGATTCTCTTTGTGCAACATTAAATTGAAATTCAAATTCTTCCTCATTTTTTGCTACACGCATACCTTTTCCGCCGCCACCGGATGATGCTTTTATCATAACCGGATATCCGATTTCTTTTGCAAGAACTTTTCCCACTTCTGCATCATACACCGGTTCCTTTGTCCCCGGAACAACAGGTACCCCAGCTTCCATCATCGTTTTTCGGGCATGAGATTTATTTCCCATCTTATCAATGACATCGGCATCCGGACCTATAAAAGTAATTCCGTTTTCCTGACATTTACGAACAAATTCACTATTTTCTGACAAAAATCCAAAACCTGGATGAATGGCATCTGCTCCCATATTTCTGGCAGCTGCAATAATTCTATCCATATTTAAATAACTATTTCTGGCAGGTCCTTCTCCAATACATATCCTCTGATCTGCAAGCTGTACGTGAAGACTCTTTGCATCTTCCTTAGAATAAACTGCTACACTGCGAATTCCCATATTGCGGCATGCACGTATAATACGAACTGCAATTTCACCGCGATTGGCAATCAAAATCTTATTAAACAACGTTTCAGCCTCCTTTATCTGCTTTTACAGTCTCTTTACCCGGAACAATGGCTGTCCATATTCCACCTTCTGCTCATTGCTTACAAGAACCGCCTCAATTTCACAGTCAAATTCACTTTGAATTTCATTCATCAACTTCATTGCTTCCAGAATACATACGGTTTGTCCGTTTTTCACCTGATCCCCTACTTTAACAAATGCAGATGCATCCGGAGAAGGCGCAGAATAAAAAGTTCCTACAATAGGAGATGTGATGAAAAGTTTTTCCTCCTCTTTTTCTTCTTCCTGTTCTTCCAAAACCGGCATTTGTACAGGATTTGCAGGAATCCCTGCAGCAACTACAGGAGGGTGATCCAATTTACTCATAGTAATCTTCATATCCCCTTCTTTGTAAGTAAATTGCTTTAAAGAAGAGTTTTCAATAATTTTAACAAGACCTTCAATTTTTTCTAAATCCATTCTTATATCTCCTTTTCTCTTAATCCTTAAATAAAAGACTCAGCCTTTTTGCCACAAGACGACAATCCAGGACTTCTTTACAAGGCTGGTGTATCTGTTTTCTCATTTCATCCAATTCTTCCATTTCTTTTAAATATAATTCCTGTGCTTCTTCAACAGAAATTGACTGAAAATGAATTTTATGATCGGTCTTTCTCTGTACAAGTTTTGGAATATCAACAGAGGCAACTGTTGCAATTTTGGCATATCCTCCTGTTGTCTGTCTGTCAGAAAGGAGAATGATAGGCTTTCCATGAGACGGAACCTGCACAGATCCAAAAGCAATTCCATCGGAAATAATATCGGATGTTTCTTTTGATGCAATAAACGGACCTTCCAAGCGACAGCCCATTCTGTCAAAATCGCTTGTCACTGTATATTCCCCGCTAAGAAAACTTTTAATTCCCTGCTTACTGAAAAGTTTATCCTGCGGTCCCATTACAACACGTAAAACTGCACTTTCTTCTTCAAATCTGTCCCCATCCAATTTTCTGGAAAGAAAGAACGGAAGATAACGCCTTTTTATACGAAAACCAATATAATCATCTGCCTGAAGTTTTCTTCCTTTGAATCCCCCAATGCCGCTTTTTAAATTGGTACACCGGCTTCCCATCACAACAGGAACATCCAGATAACTGGAAAAGGCAATGTATCCTCTGCTTCCAGTTCTTGCACTGCCAAACTTTAAAATATCCCCCTTATTCATATAAAGAGCGGTATACATAGGGGCTGGCTCTCCATTGATCGTAGGACTGAAATCTCCTCCTGTAATGGCAATAATCGTAGCTGAGGTAAACTGCAACGTCGGTCCTATTAAAGTCATCTCAAGAACTGCCTCATTTTCAGGATTATCCAAAAGAAGATTTGCAATTTTAAAAGACCGTATATCCATAACACCGGCAACACTGAATCCCTGACTCTGATAACCGGTACGCCCAAGATCCTGTACTGTTGTCAGCATTCCTCCTTTTAGTATACGAATTCCCATACTACACCTCTCCTTCGTAAATGGTACATTGATATTCTCCACGCTCTACCATTTCTTTTATTCTTTTATACTCATCTTCGTCAACAGGCCGAAAACGAATATAATCTCCTGCCTCCACAAGAATCGGCTTTTCTCTTAACGGATCATATGTCTTAACAGGAGTCATTCCCATAAGCTGCCATCCTCCAGGAGAATCCAACGGATAAATTCCCGTCTGAGAACCGCCTATCCCCACACTTCCTGCATGAATCTTAATTCTTGGATTTGCAAGACGTGGTGTATGGATACGTTCATCCAAGCCTCCAAGATAGCAAAAACCTGGAAGAAACCCCAACATATAAATGAGATAATCTCTGGAGGAATGGATCTGAATTACTTCTTCCTGGGTAAGTCCTGCATGTTTCGCAATATTTTCCAGATCCGGACCATATTCTCCTCCATAACATACCGGAATCTCATAAACTCTTTTTCGCTGCTCTCCGGTTTTTGTTTCCATTTTTAAAAGAAGCGTAAGACGTTTTTTCAGATTTTCATAAGAAATTACACGAGGATCATAATTTACCAGCAATGAACAAAATGCCGGAATCACATCCACCACACCTTCTATATGCTGCTCTTTCATAAGCTGCACCGTAGATGTGATCTTCCGATTGATTTCCGGACTTATTTCTTTTTTGAATTCAATAAGAACAGAGGAATCCCCTGCTGTTAAAATTTTTATATTTTGCATGTTTTTTCTCCTGTTATCCTATTAAAAGGATTTTCTACATAAAAAGGTGCAACCATTTCGATCACACCTTTCCCTGCATCCTGTCAGATCAGAATAAAGTACCCAGCTTGGAAACAAACGTAGTGATACCCAGATAAGCAGACAGGATTACTACCATAATTCCAAGAATCAAAAGAATCTTTGGATGACGGTAGTTTTCTCCCATAATTGATTTTTTCTGAGATGCAATAAGGCAGATTCCCAATGTAATAGGTAAAATAAGACCATTAAATGCACCAGCAAGAACAAGCAGCAATGCCGGATTTCCAAGTACCAGCATGATTAATGTAGAAACTGCAATAAATCCAATGATTACCCAGTTTTCGTTTTTTTCAATTCCTTTGCTAAAAGTCTTCAGGAAGGATACCGATGTATATGCAGCTCCAATAATAGAAGTAACTGCTGCACATAAGAGTACAAGACCTGCGAAACGATATCCGATTTCTCCTGCCCCCTGTTTAAATGCATCTGCAGCCGGATTGGCCGGGTCAAGTGTTACTCCTTTTACCACAACACCAAGGACTGCAAGAAACAGGAAGATACGAACGATAGTTGCAATTACAATTCCCATTACTGAACTTTTATTAATTTCTTTTAAATTCTTTTCTCCTGTTATACCTGCATCTACAAGACGATGTGCTCCTGCAAATGTAATGTATCCACCTACTGTACCACCGAGAAGTGTCAGGATTGCAGGAATAAGATTGCCTACTCCGGCTGATGGAACAAATGTATTTTTTACTGCTTCACCCATTGGCGGTTTTACCACAACAATCACAATAAAGATAACAAGGATCATAATTCCGCCAAGAATTTTTGTAAGATTATCCATGGCAGATTTTGCATTTTTAAACAAGAATACAGCGATTGCAAGAAGCCCTGCAATAACATATCCTACCTTTGTAGGTACTCCAAGAAGTGTATTTAATCCAAGGGCACCGCCGCCTACATTTCCGATATTAAATACAAGACCTCCAAGTACAATCATAAATGCTACAAAATATCCAAGTCCCGGAAGCAATTTATTTGCCACATCCTGTCCACGCAGACCGGTCACACAAAGCACACGCCAGATATTTAACTGAGCAATTGCAGACAGAATAATAGATGCCAGAATAACAAATCCAAAGCTTGCCTGATATTGTCCTGTAAAAGTTGCAGTCTGTGTAAGAAAACCAGGTCCAATGGCAGATGTCGCCATCAAAAATGCAGCCCCTAAAAGCGCTCCTCCGCTTTTTTTCTTTTCGCTCATAATGAACTCCCCCTTTGTTAGTATTTAGACTTTATTATACTAAAAACAGACTTTTTTCACAAGTTTATTTATAAATTTAATGGATCTTTAGATAAAAAAATCACAAAAAAAGACAGAAACGCTTTTAACGTTCTGTCTTTTTTCTCTTATTTTTATGCCTGTGGTACGGAGATAATCTCTCCATCACGTACCTGACGCATCATTTCTTTTGCCTTATCTACTGTACTGTAATCCGGAATCATGACATATGCCGGCTGGCTCATAGAATACGGCTTCTGTTTATCGCCTGTTCCGTCCACACTATAGCTAACAATGTTCCAAGCCCCACCATCTGTCAGCTGATTCTGCAAAAGATGTGCAATTTCTTCATAATCAATATTTGTTTCAAAGCTTCCTTGTATTCCGGAAAGAATAGAAGAATAATTTTTCAAAAGTTCAGGGGACAACGCCTTATTAATAACGCCCTTGATCACTGCCATCTGGTTCTTCCCTCTCTGACGGTCTCCTTCTTTAAATGAATAACGTTCTCTTGCAAACACAAGAGCCTGCTCTCCATTTACGTAATTTGCCCCTTCATTAAAATGATATTTTTCACTTCCGGAAGTAAAATCATAATCCGATTCTACCGTAATTCCGCCAAGAGCATCAATAATATTTACGAAACCGCCAAAATTCAACCGGAAATAATAATTAATATCTGTATCATACAACATTCCAAGCGTATCCATGCATACGCTGATACCATAAATACCTGCATGTGTCAGTTTATCCGGCTGTCCTCCTGAAATAGAGAGCGGTACAAAATAATCTCTTGGAGTTGATACAAGAAGAAGCTGACGAGTCTTTGTATTTGCCACAGCTATAATATTTACATCACTGCGGCTTTTTGCCACCATTCCTCCACGATTGTCAATACCACTAATAAAAACGGTATAAACATTCTTATCTGAGTTTTCAACAGGCTGCTGCGTCTGCTGATTTTGCTGTACAGTTTGTGGTTTGTCCGCTGCTTCACTTGTGGTTTCAATTACAGATTCTACATTTTTCACATCAATCTGACGGATTTTTGACTCTACATCTGCATATCCGTCCATTTCTTCTACAATTGGTATATAGGCCTGATTTAAAATAATCGCACTGGTTTCTTCTCTTATAAGCCCGTCAACTAATTCTGTAAGCCCTCTATACTCCTGAACCTGTATATCTGTTCCAAATTCAGATTTTAAATTTTCTAATACCTGATTTGTATTTTCTCTATCTAAATCCGTGATGATTCCATATGTATATCCACTTGTTGCTGCCAGAGATTCCGCCTGATCCTGAGCTCTTACATAAATCCCAACCTGTGCAATTTCTGTATTTACACCGGAAATTTTTGAAAGTGTATCTGTGGTTTTATAGATATATACACTTGAAACAGCAAAAATACCGGTAAATATCACTGACAGCAATACTCCTACTGTAAATCTTACATGATTATGCTTATTCCACATGAAAGCAGTTACAAGCGCCACCAGCAACATTAAAACTACTCCGATTATTACAAGAACAATCGTTGGAATTAATTTTGTATAGACCAACAATCCCATAAATCCTATGCATAAAAGCCCAAAAATGGAAGCTATGATCTTTCCTATTATACCACTTCTTCGTCTGTTCATATAACATTCTCCTTTTATAATGAATGAAAAAAGACAGGATGCATGTATGCTCCTGCCTTTTCCATGCCTCATTTACCATTCTCTTCCTTACTGAACCTCAACTGTAAGGACTGCCCGATTAGATTCATTACCATTGGAATCTACCACATAATAAGTAAGCTCATATGTACCCGGTGTGTAAATATCTACATTTCCTTCAATCTGGATCTGACGGTACAACTTATTTGTTTCGTCTGTATCATCCTGAATATCTGCCACATAACTTAATTGGTCTACGGAAGTCCCTACTGGTATTTCTATGTAATACGTTGTAAGGTAAAACTTTGGCGCTTCTGGAGCAAGAGACTCTATTTTTTCTTCTTCTCTCTTTTGAGCTTCCTCTTCTTTGGACATCTCTTCTGCCGGCTGTTCTTCCTCTGAATCTTTGCTTTCTCCGTTCTCTTCTACAGGAGCTGCAGCCTCATCGTCTTTTGCTTCTTCCTCGCTTTCTTTTCTGACATCTTCTTTATCAGAATCTTCACTTTCTTTTTTCTGTCCCTTTGTTTCCATAATAAACTGCTTCTTAGTAACATTATTGCTGCTGTCTTTTGCTACATAAGACACATAGACCTGATCTGATTCCTCATTAAATATGCACTCTACTTTTAAGCTATCGCTTACATCACCATCCTTGTTATCTATTGCAGCTACGCCTTTTAAAAGCTCTTCATCTGTCATGTTCTCTTTATAAACAGCTTCTTTTTTACTCGAAAAAGTTATTTCCGGTCCTTTCCGGTCGGTTGCAAAACGGAGTCCTGCTACAACAGTTCCAAGCACCACACTAAGCACCACCATTAATGCTATCAGCCATTTTCGCATTATACTTTACTCCCTAAATTTATTATCGATCTGTCTTTTTCCTACTAATTATCTGCGACGTTTTTTTGCTTTTTTCTGTTTTTTGGATTTCTTTTCTTTATCCATAAGCGGAATACTTCCAAGTACACTTAACTGCAGGTAACGTTCTACGTCTTCCGGAGTTTTTACTGTATCATTTGCCAGATAAACAGCTACTACAATAATGATTGCAAGAATCACTCCGAATATTCCACCGAAAATTCCATTTTTCAAAAGGTTAGGGCTTGCCGGCTCACTTGGAATATTTGCTGTTTCTACAACATTTACAGCTTCGATATCCATAACTTCCTGAATATGTACAGAAGCTACATCACGAATGGCATTGGCAATCTGACTCGCCATATACGGATCTTCATCTTTTACTCTAATTGCTACAATACGGGTATCTGCCTGATTTTCCACGCTGAGTTTCGAAAGAAGCTGCTCATGCTTCATATTCAGATCCAGCTGTGCAATCACACCTTCTGTTACAGTACGGCTTTTGATCAGCTCTGCGTAGTCCTTTGTAAGCAGAGTACTTGTCTGCATATCCTGATTTGTCAAAGTACTATTATCCTGTTTACTTAATACTACGATCTTTGTAGTGGATACGTAAACCGGTTTGATAAAAAGCATTGTTCCTGCAATAGCAACAAGGCCAAATACAATCCCGGAAAGAAGGATGATCCCAAGTCTGCTAAGCAATACACGGAAAATTTCACCCAAATCAATTTCCACTTCCTGATTTTCTCTTATCTGATTGTCCATTTTTCTTTAACTCTCCATTACCCTGTGATTTTTTTGGGATTCTCTATTAATATTTTTCTAGTGTAATCTTCTCCCATTATCTTTTTCATCTGCATACAACATTTTGCCATATCCGGAATTCGTTCGGTCTTCCGATGCCCATCAGAACCAACAAAATCCAGAAGTTCCTGTTTCATAAGCTTCTTGGCATATCTTTTTGCCCCAAAACCGTCTTTTCCACTGATCGTATCCGCATTAACCTGAATATAAGCCCCTAAATCTTTCAGCTCTTCTACAAAAGAAATATCACTTTTTGTTGCTTTATAACGCTCCACATGCGCAACAATAGGATTGTACCCATTAAGTTTTAACTGCTGAACACGTTCCTTTATGTAAGATCTTTCATCTCCATAACTAAACTCCACAAGCACATAACGGCTTCCTGCCATTGTCAGGCGTTCTCCTTTTTTTAAACAGGAAATCATATCCATACTGCTGTGAAGTTCACATCCCAGATAAACTTTTAAGTCATCTGCAATCTCTGCAGCAGCTTCCTGCACTCGTAGAAACTGTTCTTTCACCACTTCCAGCGGCGGCTCAAACATTCTGTAACGGAAATGGGAAGTAAGGATAATATTTCTCACCCCATCCTTATATTCCTTCTGCAAAAGCCATTTTGATTCTTCTAAGCTTCTGGAACCGTCATCTACACCAGGAATAATATGGCAATGCATATCATAGAGTCCTATCATTTCTCCACTTCTCCATAGCTGCCATATTTACCATATTTACCGTACTTGCCATATTTGCCATACTTACCGTATTTGCCATATACATCATTACTATAATCCACTTTATTTAAAACAGTCCCAAGAATCGGACAATTTGTCTTCTCCAGCTGATTTTTCACATCCTGTACAAAACGGTAACTAATGGCTCCAGCTTCAATTACAATTACAACACCATCGCAAACATCTGCTATTACTGCACTGTCAATTACACGTCCAAGCGGTGGCGTATCAATAATAATATAATCATATACCTCTTTCACAGTATTGATCATTTCTTTAAATAAACGGCTTCCCAGAAGTTCTGCAGGATTTGGCGGAACAATACCAGAAAAAATAATATGAAATCTCGGCTGTGAAGTTGTACAGATTACATCTGCCAGTTTTTCCTGTTTTGATAAGTAGTGTGTAAGACCCACTATTTCATCATCAACTTCTACTCGTCCAAGAAGAACGGACTTACGTAAATCCGCATCAATCAAAAGAACGGACTTGCCACTCTCTGCCAAAGATGCCGCTAAATGAAATGTCACATTACTTTTCCCTTCATTTGGCGTACAACTTGTAAACGCAATGACTTTTTTGTCTGCTCCACAGAACTGAAGATTTGTACGGAGGGCTTTATATGCCTCATCCATCTGATAATCCTGTTTCCAATCATTAAGTTTCACTTTCACCATAATCTTTATTCACCTTTGCCCTTTTGTATCTCCCGGACTGTGTTCTCTGTCGTAAAGCCGGGTGTTCTCAATTTTCTATTATACAGCCCGCCAACTTTTTAAGCAAGGGATTTATGTCAGCTATTTATAGTAAAATATGCACAAAAATGCGGATTTACCTGTTTTACTGTTCTTTTTTCCCCACAATTGTTTTTCTCACTGCCTTTCGAACAGGAAGAATGCATGCAGGTACAACAGAAAGAGAATCCACCCCCATGCGAAGAAAAGTTTCTGTAAGGGTCGTATCTGCCGCAAGTTCTCCACATATACATACCCGGCAGTTCTCTTTATGCCCTGCCTCTACCACCATTTTAATCATACGCAGTATGGCAGGATGATGGTCATTGTACTTATTTTTCAGAAGGGGGTTCTGCCTGTCCATAGCAAGTGTATACTGTATAAGATCATTTGTCCCAAGACTTAAAAAATCCACTCTTCTTGCCAGTTCCTGACATATCATGACTGCTGCCGGTACCTCAATCATAATACTTGTAGGAATTTCTCTATAAGAAATTCCTTTTTCCTGCATTCCTGCCTTTACCTGCGACACAATTTCTTCAATTTCATCCAATTCTTCTTCTGAAGTGATCATCGGATACATAATGGCAAGATTTCCATAAGCGCTGGCTCTGTAAATAGCTCGAAGCTGTGCTTTAAACATACGTTTTCTATCAAGACAGAGACGTATTCCCCTGTTTCCCATGATAGGGTTTGCCTCTGCCGGAATCCCCATATATGCCGCCTGCTTATCTGCTCCCAGATCCACAGTTCGAATTACTGCCAGTTTATCCCCCATTGTCTCTGCCACTTTTTTATATGCATGGAATAATTCATTTTCTCTTGGATAATTTTCACGTCCAAGATACTGAAATTCACTTCGCAAAAGCCCGATTCCTTCTGCACCATAAAAAAGAGCACTATTTAAATCGTCTAAATTAGCAATATTGGCGTAAATTTCTACTTCATGCCCATCTGCAGTGACTGCTTTTTGATCTTTTAATTTTAAAAGCTCTTCTTTTTCTTCCTTTTCTGCTTTACATCGTATTTCATATTCTTTTAAAAGTTCAGCATCCGGATTTAAATATAAAGTTCCTGTGTATCCATCCACAATAGCAGGTTTCCCTTCCCATTCTTCCTGTATATCAATATCTACAAGTGATGGAATCCCTATGGTTTTTGCCATAATTGATGCATGAGATGTTTCAGAACCACAATGTGTCACTACTGCGAGAAGCTTTTCTTTTTCCATCTCTAAAATCTCAGTTGGGCTTAATTCTTCTGCTACCAGGATCACCGGCTCTTTTCCCAGGCAAATAGTGGAAGTAAGCCCTCCAAGAAATGTGATCAATCGACTGGAGATTTCTTTAATATTATCAATTCTCTCCCGAATAAAAGGTTCTTCCAAATTGCGAAACGTCTGGGCAAGTTCGTCTCTTGTGGTCGCAATGGCATACGATGCATTTATTTTTTCAGTTTCGATCATACTTTCCACCGCTCTTGTAAAACTTCCTTTTTCCAAAAGCTTTATCTGCTCTTTAAAAATATAAGCGCTTCCCTGGTGATTTAAAGATGCATACTCATATAAAGCATGCAGTTCTTCCATCACTTTTTCCCTTGCTTTTTGAAAATCCCCTAATTCTTTTTTTACATTATTCACAAGACATTGCCGTATCTGATATTCGCCTCTATGGTAATACAGTATATTTCCGATGGCAATTCCAGAAAAAGTTGCACTTCCTTTGAAAACTTCCATCTTTTATCCCCCTTTGATTTCCCATTGCTTTAATTGCAGGCTGCCTTAAATTCTGTCCAGATTTTTCCGTATGCTTCTTCCGCCTCTTTACTTACATTCTGGACAATTTCTCCTTTTGTTACTTCATCCGGCACTACAAGATTTGGATTCACCAGCTTATCTGCTGCCTTATTTGTACAATAGTATCCTATGTGGTCAAAACATTTTGCTGCATTTTCCGGTTCCAAAATATAATCAATAAACTGATACGCAGCCTCTGAAGAAGGTGCTTCACTTGGAACAAACATATTCATAATTCCAAATCCCAATCCTTCTTTTGGATATACCACTTTTAAATCCGGGTTTTCTGAAAGAGCAGCCGTTACCTGGGAAGTATAAAGAAATCCCACACTAGCTTCTCCGTTTAGTAATGCATTCTGTGTATTATCTTCCTGGATCATGCGAACATTCGGCGCCAGTTCCTTTAAACGCTCGCCTGTTTTTTCAATAACTGCAGGATCTTCTTCATTTAAGCTTTTTCCCATAGACAATTGTGTAATTCCACAGATCACGCGATAATTTGCAACAAGAGCAAGGCTGTCTTTTAACTCCGGATTCCACAAGTCACTGTAACCTTCTATTTCAATATTTACCTGTTCCGGATCGTATACGATCAATGGGATTCCTGCGCCATACGGAACTGTGTATTCATTTTTTTCATCATAAAATTGTCCCTGATATAAAGGATTTATATTGCCGATATTTTTTATTTTTTCTTTTTCCAGTTTTTTTACAAGTCCCTGTTCTACCGCCTTTTCAATGATGTAATCATCTGCAATTACCACATCATAATCTCCGCCTTTTGCCTGGGACAATTTTTCCAGCATTGTTTCGTCTGTGTCAAAATTGGAATATACAACTTTAATTCCTGTCTCTTCTTCAAACCCCTCTAATACTTCCTGTGGAAACATCCCTTCCCATGTAAAAAGAACCAGTTCTTTTTCTTTTTTCTTTTCTCCGCCGCATCCTGCAAGAGCAGAAATAGAAAGAGCTGCTGTGAGACAAACTGCTGCTATTTTTTTTGTTTTCATATGTCTATTTTCTCCTTTTTCCATATTTTTTTATCATTGTGTATATTAAAAGTACTAAAAGCGTAATTACCAGCATAATTGTACATAACGCATTAATTTCCGGCGTTACACCTGTTTTCATCTGCGTATAAACTTTTATTGGAAGCGTAGATAATCTTGGTCCATTTACAAAAATACTGATCACCACATCGTCCATGGACATTGCAAAAGCAAGAAGCGATCCTGAAATAACAGCCGGCATTACAAGTGGGAGCGTAATATCCCAGAATGCCCGAAAAGATCCTGCTCCAAGATCTCTTGCAGCTTCTTCAAGAGAAGGATCCATTCCCACAAGCCGTGCTTTCACTTCCATTAATATATATGGAACGCAAAAAACCGTATGTCCGATAAGAAGAGTCAGCATCCCAAAGGGAATCCCAAGCATGTAAAAAAACGCCATAAGTACCATTCCAAGAATAATTTCCGGAATCATCAACGGAAGTATGGAAATATATTCCAATACCCCTTTTGATTTCCAATGTACACGAAAAAGTCCTACAGCGCCTAGCGTTCCAATGATTCCAGCTGTAAAACAACTTGCAGCTCCCAGAATCAAACTATTCTTAAGAGCCTCCATTATTGCATGATTGTGAAACAAAGCATCGTACCACTTTAAAGAGAATCCGGTAAATGCCACTGGAAGTTTTGATTCATTAAAAGAAAATATCACCACCACTGCAATGGGAAGATACATCAGAAAAAAAATCAACCCCAGATAAAATCCTGAAAATTTTGAATTCTTCTTCATCCAATTCCCTCCAGTTCCTTTGCATTTGTAATCTTACGATAGATCATGATCATTGCAGTTGTCAAAAACATTAAAATAACCGCAAGAGCTGCTGCAAAAGGCCAGTTGCTGCCTCTTGTCATCTGCTCCTGAATCAGACTTCCTACAAGAACGATCTTATTTCCTCCAAGTATGTCCGCAATAAAAAATAAGCCCATAGATGGAATCAATGTTAAAATAATTCCTGATAAAAGACCTGGAAACGTAAGTTTTAGTGTAATATGCAAAAATGCCTGCGTTTTTGTTGCCCCCAGATCTCTGGCAGCTTCTACAAGTGACCAGTCCAGCTTTTCTGCACTGGAATACACTGATAATGCCATAAATGGCAGAAGTACATATACCATTCCGATAACAATCGCCGGATAGCTATATAAAATTGCAAGCGGCTCTTCAATAATCCCCAATTTTTCCAGTATATAATTGAGAATCCCCTTTTTTTGCAAAATAATAATCCATCCATATAAACGAATAAGAGAATTCAGCCAAAACGGAAGCATCAAAAATAACATTGCTTTTTCTTTTTTTCTTTTGGGCAGCCTGGCCATAAAATATCCAAAAGGATATCCAAGAACCGAAATAATGAACGTACTTGTTAGGGCAAGACGAAAAGATTCTACAAATGTATTCAGATATACCGGTTCTAATATCTTTTTATAGTTTTCTATTGTAAATGTCCATTCCACCCCATATCCGGAATTGGCCGATGAAAAGCTTAAAGCAACCATATAAATAAGCGGACATGCTACAAAAACAATGGTAAACAAATACAACGGGAGAAGCATCCATACTGACTTTTTCTGTTTTTCAGGCATTCTCTCCCTCCTTTCTGTCTACCAGAACAGCATCCTCTGCCTGAAATCTCCAACACACCTTCTGATTCACATATACATTCGCATCAATTCCGTATCGGCTTGCAACAACTTTTACTCCGTCAGGAAGTCTTAATACCATACGCAACTGTCCACCAGAAAAAGTTTTTTCTTCTACAATCGCTTCCATTCCACAGCCACAATCTTCATCTAATAAAATGTTTTCACTGCGCACAGCAATGGTAACCGTTTCTCCCGGAACCAGCTTCTCTCCATTTGTTTCAATAAGAAGTTGTCCACCACCCAAAGCAATAAGCGCCTGATTTTCTGTGTATGTTTCCACTTTTCCTCTTAAAATATTTGCATTTCCTACAAAAGTGGCCACATAACTTGTCTTGGGATGGTTATATATTTCATCCGGAGTTCCAATCTGTTCAAACAGTCCCTCATTCATAACCGCAATCCGATCAGACATATTAATGGCTTCTTCCTGATCATGTGTAATATATACAAATGTAATTCCCAGTTTTTTCTGAAGTCTCTTTAATTCATGCTGCATTGCACGCCGAAGCTGCAAATCCAACGCTCCCAGCGGCTCATCTAAAAGAAGAACTTTGGGATTATTCACAAGTGCACGGGCAATCGCAACCCTCTGTCTCTGTCCTCCTGAAAGTTCTGACGGCTTTCGTTTTTCATATCCGGAAAGCTGTACAAGATCCAGTATATGCGAAACTTTTTTCCTAATTTCTTTTTTGGAAAGTTTCTTAAGCTTCAGTCCATATCCTACATTTTCTTCCACTGTCATATGAGGAAAAAGGGCATAGTTCTGAAATACGGTATTTACATTTCTTTTATTTGGTTCCATTGTTGTTACATCAACTCCATCCAGAAACACCTGACCTTCATCCGGCATTTCAAGTCCTGCAATTATTCGCAGAGTTGTTGTTTTCCCACATCCGGAAGAGCCTAATAACGTAATAAATTCTCCCTGAGAAACAGAAAGACTAACTCCCTTTAATACGTCTTCATCCTGCGTAAAACTTTTTTTAATATTTTTTAATTCCAATGAAATTTTATTCATTTTTACCTCCTTATATATCGGATTAAATATGATAATGCTCCTTTATATAGGTACAATAACTTTCCCTGTTAAATACAGGGGTGTAATTTCTTATGATGTTTTCTGCTTCTTCAGCCTTTCCACGCAAAAGCCGGTATGCCGTTAATGCCAGCATTTTTGCAGACTGAATATAGGCAAGTTCAGGATCCACAATTTGAAATTCGGAACTATGCAGGGTTCCTTCAAATCCTCCAAACGTAAAATTTAATACAGGAAAAATCTGTGTCAGATCCCCTACATCCGTGCAAGCATTATTAAAATCACCTTTGTTTACGGTTCTATAACTACACCCTAAAAGTTTTGCAGCTTCAATCATAACCTTATCAGCTTCACGATACCGTACCGGCATATATCCCTGCAAAAGTTCTTTTTCTACACTCCCTCCAAATGCATATGCTGCTCCATCATATGCACGATTCACCATCTCCTGAATTTCCCGTATCCGTTCCAAGGAGGAAGCTCTCACTTTTGTTTCGATAACAGCTTCGTCAGGAACACTATTGATAATATCTCCTGCTTTTCGTATTACATTATGAAGCCGTACATGATCGGCTTCTCGAAAAGTTTCTCTCATTAATCCCATCATCTGTATCGCACTTGTGGCAATGCTCAAAGCATTAACGCCATCCCATGGGGCAATGGCTGCATGGGCCGCTTTTCCTTTTACCAGTACCTCTTCAGCCATAAAACCATTACAGGACGGATTCCCCAGATAAAAATCCTCTTCCACAGGAACCATGTGAACATGAGTAGTCAGGAGAATATCCGAATTGTTAAATGCACCTGTGCGTATCAGTTCACTTTTTCCAGAGCCAGGAAAACCAATTCCATTGTTACGAAGATGTTTTCGTTTCTCTGCGTCAATATATTCTTCTGCAGGAACAGCAAAAAAAGATACGGACCCAGACAGGGAAGCCCTCACTTCCTCATCGGTAAGAGCCAATGCTGCGCCAATCATGGCAGCAACCTGTGCGTGGTGTCCGCATGCATGTGCTGTTCCATTATTCAAATCTGCCATTGGATGCTTTCTGCAGCCAATGGCATCCATTTCCGAAATAATCGTAACATTAGGCCCATCCTGCTCCATCCAGTCTGCACGTACTCCTGTCCGTGCAAGATGCTCATGTATGTTCAAACCAAGTGTACGCAAAAAAGCCGCAATATGAGCGGCTGTCCTTTCTTCATAAAATCCAGGCTCAGGATGAGACTCTATATCCTTTGCAAAAATTTCGATTTCTCTTCTATGTGCTTCAATTATATGAATAATTCTTTCTTCAATCTGATCCATCCTACTTCACCCTCCCGGTATCACTTTTATGGGTGTCTTTTATGCGTATCATGCTATATAATAGCATAAAAGCTTCATTTTGCAAATAATATTTTTTTCACTTGCATTTTTGTCAAAATGCGTTATAATAATGATTGTATTTCGCATAAGCTGGAATAGCTCAGTCGGTAGAGCACTTCACTCGTAATGAAGGGGTCGTGAGTTCGAGTCTCATTTCCAGCTTACAAAAGAAGGCGCCTGATTTCGGCGCCTTCTTTTTTTTCATTTCTTCTATTCTGTTTTATCTTCAAAATGAATCGTTTTATGATATTTTGCGTTCTTCTCAAGAAGTGTACTCCACTTTTCCTCTTCCGGTTTATTTTCGTTATTATTATATTTATCCTCCCCCTTCAATTCGTCCATATACTGTATATAATCAAGGATATAAATATCTACTGTAGAAATATCTCTGTCCTGAATCATGAAATTATTTGTATTTCCTACTAAAGCTGCATTTGGAAGTTTATTTCCGTTTGCATCCAGGGCCACAAGAAACGAGTCTGCATCAGAGCCTTCCTCATAAAGTTCTTCGATCGTTATTTCATACGGTGTTTTCATAATAGATTTAAGACCGACTCCCTTATCATTTGTTTCATTAATTTCAAGTATCTCTGTCTGACTGTCATCGATTGTTATAGGAATCTCAAATTCCCATCCACCTTCATACCAGAAGTTTTCATGTTTATTAGGATGTGTCCTGTATTCTTCCGGTACCTGGTTCATAACTTCACGCCATTCTTTATCAGACATTGCGGAAAGTTCCTCCTCTGAATAACCATTATCCCAATATTCTGGATTTGCCTTAGCTCCAACAAATTTTTCAATATTAAGACTAAGCGTAAATGTTTCAGGTACAGGGATTTGTTTTATTTCACTTCTTAAACTTCCGCCACGTTCGCTCACTTTATCAATAAACTCGCTTAACAATGCGTAACCTTCCTCTGTTTCATCATCCAAATCATCATTTGTCACTCCCATTTCATCAAGAACACCCTGGGTCATTTCGTCATATTTTCGATCGTACTCTGATGTATCCTGCATATCATGCTCCAGATCGATCGACCAGATGCATGCATATGTATTTTCATCAAGAAACTCCCCTTCCGGATATGCAATATCTGCAGATTTTAAGGCTTCCGGATACTGATACTCTTCTGGAAGTTCACTTAAAAAGCTGTAATCTCTTGTGTAATTCATATAAAATACAGGCAACTGGGAATTCTGCTCTGTTTTCATCATCATGGTATCTGGAAACGGCTCTTCACTTTTTACCTCCATTGTCAGATAAATTTTCTGACTGTTTGCATATACTTCAGCAAAACGAATCGTAAGGCCATCCTTTGTTTTTACATATGCACCATCATCTGTATCCTTTGCTTCTTCTGTTGTCTCCGGCTCTACAAGAGGCTCTGCCTTATCTGCAAAATTTCCAAAAAAGCTTACCTTGTCCTGAAGTACCGCAAATAATCCGCCAACAACCGGCAGTTCCCTCGCCATAACCGGATTTGCCACACATACCACAAAGCCAACGAAAAGGACCGCAGCTACACTTCCCGCTGCCTTTGCCATCACAGACAGCCGATCATACGATCTTTTTTCTCGTTTTTCCTGAAGGATCTCATGATTTTCTATCATCCGATATGCTTCTTGTACCTTAGTTTGTACTTCGTCTGGAATTTCCACTTCTTTTCTCAACTCTTTTTGTATTATTTTTTCCTTGTCATTTAACTTCATAAATCTACCTCCTGCTTTCTGCATATATTGTATTTCCTTCATGCATAACCTGTGAATAAACATCTGCCACCTTCTGTCTTCCTCTGGAAAGTCTTGTTTTTACCGTACTCTCCTTCATATTCAGAATATCGCCTATCTCCCTTGTGTTGAATCCTTCCAGATAATATAAAAGCAATATGATTCTGTACTTTTCATCCAGAAGATCCAGAACCTGATTCCACTCCACTCTTTCAAATGTTTCTTCATAAGTTGGAATTTCCGGGATCATATCTGTATATACCATCCTGCTTCTATTTTGAAGAATATCTTTGCACTTATTGATCAAAATACGGATCAGCCACGTTTTAAAATAACGATTCTGTTTCAAAGTTCCTATTTTCTGAAAACAGGCAAGGATTGTTTCCTGAATCGCATCTGCAACATCTTCGTCATTTTTCAGATAAGCCATTGCAACTTTATATATGCTCTGCATATGAAGATCCATCAAACGGCAGAATGCATCTGCATCACCTTTTTTCGCCTTTCTTATTAATAGCTCTGTCATAGTGTTCCCCCTTGTGAATTAACCGGTCAATTCTCTTTTTGTTTCCTTGTTTCTAACTATTAGACACTGTAAATCCCAAAATAGTTTCAAAAAAATCCGGTATATCAGACATTCTCAGCCCGATATACCGGAATAACATATAATACTCTCTATTTTTACTGTCCAAATTCCACTGCACATTTTTGAATCATCTTTCGAATAGGAAGATGATAGGGACATCTTGTTTCACATACTCCACACCCAACACAGGCGGAAGCCTTTACGGCAAGTGTACTGTATCGTTCTTTTGCCCACTCGCCTAAATTATATCTTTTCAGATATCCTTCAAACAGAAAAACACTTGGAATATTTATTCCCGCTGTACATGGAGCACAATAATTACAACGGCGACAGAAGTTCGTCCCAAGTTCTTTTCGTATTCTATTCATCCTGTCCATCTCCTCTGTAGTAAAGGAATTTTTATTTGAACAGGCCAACAGATTTTCCCTTAACTCTTCCTCATCTGCCATTCCCGGTATTACCACCGTTACATTTGGATTGGCACAAACATAACGAAGAGCCAGCTGGGCATCTTCAATCGCTCCCCCGGCCAGCGGCTTCATATCTATAAAGCCAATATTTTTTTCCCGACATCTGGAAATCAGATCTTCTCCCTGACTTTCCACAATATTATATGGGAACATGATGGTTTCTACCCAATCAAATTCCAGAGCGCGCTCAAATACCGCTTTCGAATGTGCTGTCAGTCCAATATGTCCGATCTTTCCAGCTTTCTTTGCTTCTTGTAAAGCCTCCAGTGCTCCACCTTCATGAATCACCTGTTGAAGCTGTTCCATATTGGGATTATGTATCTGATACAGATCAATATAATCTGTTCGCAGATTATGAAGACTCTTCTCTATATCTGCTTCCATTGCTTCCTTTGTTCTTGCCATACTTTTTGTCGCAATAATAAACTGGTCTCTGATTCCTTCCAGTGCATATCCAAGATATTCTTCACTAACTGTATAACCTCTTGCTGTATCTACGTAATTAACCCCTGCCTTCATAAGGCTTTTCATAAATTCTTTTGTACCTTCAGCATCAATTCTCTGTATGGGAATTCCCCCTAATCCCATTCGGGATATTTTCAATCCTGTTTTCCCTAAAACTCTGTATTCCATCATGCTCCTCCGGTTTTATTCCATACTTGTCTATGAAATCCAAAACTGCCACCGGTATAAAACCGATGGCAGTACTGTTCTTTGCAATTCTCATACGAACAGTCTCCCGTTTATACACGGGATAAATATTCTCCTGTTCTTGTATCAATTTTTAATTTATCTCCCTGGTTTACAAACAACGGAACCTGAACCTGTGCACCAGTTTCTACTGTCGCTGGTTTTGTTGCACCCTGTGCTGTGTTACCAGCAAATCCCGGCTCTGTTTCAATTACTTCCAGTTCAACAAAGAGAGGTGGTTCAATAGCAAATACATTTCCGTTATGGGAGCAGATTTTTACTACTTCGTTCTCTTTTACGAATTTCAGAGAATCTCCTACCTGTTCCTGTGTAAGAGCAACCTGATCATAAGTTTCTGTATTCATGAAGTTATATAATTCTCCATCATTGTACAGATAGCTCATATCTACACGCTCAATACGTGCCTGCGGGAATTTCTCAGTAGGACGGAAGGATTTCTCCAATACAGATCCTGTGATGATGTTTTTATATTTTGTTCTAACGAATGCAGCTCCTTTTCCAGGTTTTACATGCTGGAATTCAACAATCTGACATACATTTCCGTCAATTTCCAGTGTGATACCGTTTTTGAAATCACCTGCTGAAATCATAATTATATTTCCTCCTTATTGTACACTTCACTAAGAATCATTCTATAATACCCTGAGGTATTTTTCAACTATTTTTTTGTATATTCCTCTAATTTTTCTTTAATTTCTTCAATAAGATCCTCAAAAGGCTTCACACCTGTCACTACCTGAATGTCTGCAAATTTTGCATATATCGGATCCCTCTGTTTTAAAAGCTTTTTAATTTTATCTTCCTGATCTTCTCCATCAATTAACGGATTATTGCTTCCTTCAAGACGTTTTTTCAAAACAGCAAAAGAACCTTTTAAATAAATGATCGTTCCAAGCTGCTTTAAATACTGCTGATTTTGCTCCTGAGCAGGAAGTCCTGCTCCCAGAGAAATCACCTTACGTTCTTTATCTTCTATCAGGTTTTTAATGGTAAGTGTTTCCAATGCTCTGTAAAAAGGTTCTCCAAATCTTTCAAAAATTTCTTTTACAGACATATTGAACTGCTTTGTGATCAATCGGTCTACATCAATAAAAGGCAGTTCCAAATCTTTGGCTAAACGTTTCCCAACTCTTGTTTTACCTGAACCCATAAATCCAATTATGATAATGTGGTTCATGAATTTCCCTCCTCTTTCTGGTAAAAGTACAGCACGATCTTCTCAAGATATCTCTTAAGAACGATTTGTATTTCTTCCTTTGGATGAATTGGTTTTACTAATATATTCCGAATTCCAGCCCGCTTTGCACCATATACATCTGTAAAAAGCTGATCACCGATAAAAATAGTATTATCTGTATTGGTTCCCAGCATTTCCATTGCTTTTTTATAATTTTTAACAGAAGGTTTATGCGCATTTTCTATGAACTTTGCTCCAATTTTCTCATTAAAAGAGGAAACCCTGCCAATTTGATTATTAGATAAAAAACAGATTTGAAATCCCAGTTTCTTTAGATATGCAAAAAATTCCTGTACCTTTTCATCTGCCGGTGCTCCATGAGGGACAAGTGTATTATCTATATCAAATAAAATCCCTCTGTATCCTTCTTGGTACAATCTGTCATAATCGATCTCATATGCAGAATCCCTATATTCATCCGGAAAAAAACAATTAAACATTCTTACTTATTCCTCGTCCTTTACTTTCAGATATGACATCATATCTTCCATTTTTTCTTTCATCCGATCATATCCATGCTGATAGAATGCAGTAAGCTTTTCCTGATCCTGCTCTGCTCTTCCAATCGGCTCTATTTCAGGCCGGATAACAAAAATATGACCTTCTTTTTCCCATTTCTCAATGAGTTCCAATGTCCTGTTATACTTATGATAGCGATTTAGAAGCGCATTGAGAAGATTGGGATATTCCCGGAAAGCTGCCACATAAAGAGGCCGGCTTTTTCCGGGTTTTTCTTTTCGATATCCGTATGTTCTTGTTAAAATAACTACATTTTTACGGTAACCTTGTTTCATTGTGTGAATAACAGGTATGGAATCAGCAATTCCTCCGTCTAAATACCATTCCCCATCCAGCTCTACCATAGGACTTACTACCGGAAGGCTTGAGGAAGCACGACAGATATCCATCAGTCTTTTTTTATCATTTTTCTCTGATAAATATTCTGCCTCTCCTGTCCTGCAATTTGTTACAACCAGCTCACATTTTATGTCTGATTGAAAATATGCATGAAAATCAAACGGAAAAATCTCATTGGGATATTTATCAAAAAGCATATCCATGTCAAAAAGGCTTCTGTTTTTCAAAACGTTTTCTATGCTGATATAGCGATACTCTTTATCCTCTAAAATCATGCATTTTTTTGTGCGCTCACGCTGTCCGGAAACAAAATCAACAGCATTGCATGCGCCGGCAGAAACCCCTGCTACATAGGAAAACTTTATATCCTGTTCCATTAAATAATCTAAAACGCCGGCTGTAAATACACCCCGATTGCCACCGCCCTCTAAAACAAGGGCTGTGTGATTTTCTTTTTTCATTTTACTGTCCTTCTTTAACGTTCTGCTAACGGCACATAAACAGCAGGATCCAAAACGTTTTTATATGCCGGACGGATGATCTTATCTGCATTGATCAATTCTTCCATTCTGTGGGCACTCCATCCTACAATACGTGCAACTGCAAACATCGGGGTAAATAATTCAAGTGGCAGATCCAGCATACTGTATACAAATCCACTGTAAAAATCCACATTGGCACTTACGCCTTTATATATCTTCCGCTCTTCTGCAATTACTTCCGGCGCAAGTCGCTCCACCATGGAATATAAACGATAGTCTTTCATTCTGCCTTTCTCTTTTGCAAGAGATTCTACAAACCCTTTAAAGACTTCCGCACGTGGATCCGATACAGAATAAATGGCATGTCCCATACCATAAATAAGACCTCTTCTGTCAAAGGCTTCTTTATGAAGAAGTTTCTTCAGATAATTTCTTACCTCGTCTTCATCTTCCCAGTCTTTGATTTCCTTCTGCATTTCCTGAACCATACTTACAACTTTTATATTTGCACCACCATGCTTTGGTCCTTTCAAAGATCCAAGTGCAGCTGCAATAGCAGAATATGTATCCGTTCCGGAAGAGGAAACAACATGTGTGGTAAATGTAGAGTTGTTACCACCGCCATGTTCCATATGAAGGATTAATGCAATATCAAGAATCTGGGCTTCTAAAGCTGTGTACTTCTTATCCGGACGAAGCATGCGAAGAATATTTTCAGCTGTAGAAAGTTCTTTTTTAGGGTTATGGATATAAAGACTTTTTCCACGTACAAAATGATTGTATGCCTGATATCCATAAACAGACAGCAATGGGAATACACTGATCAGATTCAGACACTGACGCAGTACGTTAGGAAGAGAGATATCATCGGGATTTTTATCATAGGAATACAAAGTAAGAACACTTCTGGACAATGCATTCATAATATCACTGGAAGGTGCTTTCATAATAACATCACGGGTAAAATTTCTTGGAAGAGAACGCTGGTCTGCCAGCAGGGTGCTGAACGCTGAAAGTTCTTCTTTATTTGGCAATTTGCCAAACAACAGAAGATATGCGGTTTCTTCAAATCCAAAACGCTTGTCTTTGATAAAACCACCTGTCAGTTCTTTAATATCATATCCTCTGTAAGACAGACTTCCTGCACACGGAACTTCTTTTCCATCTTCTATCTTTGTTGCCTTTACATTGGAAACCTGAGTCAGACCTGCCAGAACACCTTTTCCGTTAATGTCACGCAAGCCACGCTTTACATCATATTTTCCATAAAGGGAAAGATCCAAACTGCTGTGTTCTTTACAAATTTCTGTAAGTCTCTCAATTTCCGGTGTCACTTTCATATTAAATCCACTCATAATGTATTACCCCTTTCATTCTTTTATAATCAGCCGATAAAGGTCCCTCCTCATGCCCTCTATTTGTTACCTGTTACTTTTTTGTTTCACACCTGCTAATTATTATAACATTTTTTTCTTTTCCGGTCTATAAAATTTATCTTGCCTTATAAATGCCTATTTCTGTCTGTATGTACTAAGAAAATCTCTTAATTTTCCTGCTGCCTTTTCAAGCTGAAGTAAATTCGGCAGATATACAACCCGGAAATGATCCGGCTGATTCCAGTTAAATCCTTTTCCCGGAACAAGAAGAACCTGTTTTTCATGAAGAAAATCCAATGCAAACTGTTCATCGTTTTCAATATGGAATTTTTCCACGTCAATTTTAGGAAAAATATAAAATGCAGCTTTTGGCTTTACAGCTGTAATACCGGGAATATCCGTAAGTGCTTTATATATAAATTCCCTCTGCTGATAAATACGTCCCCCTGGCTGTATATACTCATTTACACTTTGGTATCCTCCAAGAGCTGTCTGTACAATGGACTGAGCCGGCACATTGGAACAAAGTCTCATGGAAGAAAGCATATTCAAGCCTTCTATATAGCCTTTTGCCCTGTTTTTCGGGCCACTTAATACCATCCAACCAATACGGAATCCTGCAATCATATGTGATTTGGAAAGTCCTGAAAATGTTACACAGAATACATCCGGTGCAAGAGACGCAATAGATGTATGTTCATAATCATCCATCACAAGGCGGTCATAAATTTCATCCGAAAAGATGATCAGTTCATGTTCTCTGGCAATCTGCACGATTTGTTCCAGAACCTCTTTGGGATACACTGCTCCTGTAGGATTATTGGGGTTTATGATTACAATTGCTTTTGTTTTGTCTGTGATCTTACTTTTGATATCCTCCATATCCGGATACCATTCTGACTGCTCATCACAGATATAATGTACAACTTTTCCTCCTGCCAAAGTAGCTGTAGCTGTCCAGAGAGGATAGTCTGGTGCAGGGATTAAAATTTCATCCCCATTGTTTAAAAGTGCCTGCATACAAAGATTGATCAGCTCACTTACACCATTTCCTGTATAAATATCATTCATATTTACATTTGGGATATTCCGCAACTGGCAATACTGCATAATTGCCTTTCTTGCTGAAAAAATCCCCTTGGAATCCGAATAGCCCTGTGAAGTACGGATATTACTCAACATATCCAGAATTACTTCCTGTGGGGCAGAAAAACCAAATGGATATGGATTTCCAATATTCAATTTCAAAATTTCTTTTCCATCCTCTTCCATTTTTCCTGCTTCATCTACAACAGGACCTCTTACATCATATAAAACATTATCAAGCTTAGAAGATTTTTCAAATGTTCGCATAACCTTACCTCCCGTGTACACACTGTACCGGTGTACGTTTATTTTCCATACGTTTCCCGTCAACTGGTATTTTTATATAATCTCACATTTGAACTTCTTTCGCAAGTACCAGCTGTTATTATAAAAAAAATAAAAAATTTTCATCTTGCTCTTTTCTTTTTTAGCACTTTAGTGTATAATAACGCACGTAAAAAAGTACAAATGTCGAAGAGGAGGAATTACAATGTCTTATACTGAGGAAGTATATGAAAGAGTCGTAGCACAAAATCCAGGCGAACCGGAATTTCATCAGGCAGTAAAAGAAGTTCTTGACTCCCTGAAAGTGGTAATTGACCGAAACGAAGAAGAATACCGCAGACTTTCCATTCTGGAGCGTCTCGTTGAACCGGAAAGAATCATTTCCTTCCGTGTACCGTGGGTAGATGACAACGGCAATGTACAGGTAAACAAAGGATATCGTGTACAGTTTAACAGCGCCATCGGTCCATATAAAGGTGGATTGCGTTTCCATCCTTCCGTTAACCAGAGCATTCTGAAATTCCTGGGTTTTGAACAGATTTTCAAAAACTCTCTCACCGGTCTCCCTATTGGAGGAGGCAAAGGCGGCTCCAACTTCGACCCAAAAGGCAAATCTGACAGAGAAGTTATGGCTTTCTGCCAGAGTTTTATGACAGAGCTGTCTAAATATATCGGAGCGGATACTGATGTTCCTGCCGGAGATATTGGTGTTGGCGCCAGAGAAATCGGATATCTTTACGGCCAGTACAAACGGATCCGTGGCTTATACGAAGGTGTTCTTACAGGAAAAGGCCTTACTTATGGCGGTTCTCTTATCCGTACACAGGCAACCGGATACGGTGTTGTATATATGCTGGAGGAAATCGCAAAAGCACACAATGATTCCGTAGAAGGAAAAACCGTTGTGGTAACTGGATCCGGAAATGTTGCAATCTATGCAACAGAAAAAGCAACACAGCTGGGAGCAAAGGTAGTTGCTCTTAACGACTCCAATGGATATATTTATGATCCAGACGGAATCAAACTTGATATTGTAAAAGATATTAAAGAAGTGAAACGCGGCCGCATCAAAGAATATGCGGATCGCGTACCTGGTTCCACCTATACAGAAGGACGTGGTATCTGGAATATCAAATGCGACATCTATCTCCCATGTGCAACACAAAACGAACTTGATCTGGAAGGTGCAAAAGTGCTTGTTGCAAACGGATGTAAATACGTGGTAGAAGGTGCTAATATGCCAACCACTCTGGAAGCAACAAACTTCATTATGGAAAATGGTCTGTACTTCATGCCTGGCAAAGCAGCCAACGCAGGCGGTGTTGCCACATCTGCTCTGGAAATGAGCCAGAACTCCATGCGTCTCTCCTGGAGTGAAGAAGAAGTAGATGAAAAACTTCACACAATCATGAAAGACATCTTCAAAAAAGTAAATGATTCTGCAAAACGTTATGATTTAGCCGATAACTATGTAGTAGGTGCCAATATTGCAGGTTTCGAAAAAGTAGTAGAAGCTATGAAAGCACAGGGAGTTGTTTGATTTTTTGCAAAAAAATAATGCCGCTTAAAAACGGCATTATTTTTTTTATTTTTCTGTACAAAAACGTACCTCTTTTCCTTCCAGAATCATATTCGTTGTTCGTACAGCACACATTTTCCCACACATAGAACATGTATGTCTGTCAGAAGGCGGTGTGCTTTCAAAATATGTTCTTGCTTTTTCTCCATCCATTGCAAGCTCAAACATCTTATCCCAATCCACCTTGTGTCTTGCTTCTGCCATGGCATTATCCCATTCTCTTGCATGGGGAACCCCTTTTGCAATATCGGCTGCATGTGCTGCAATACGAGCTGAAATAATGCCTTCCTTTACATCGTTTAAATCCGGAAGTCTTAAATGTTCTGCCGGAGTTACATAACAAAGAAAATCAGCTCCGCTCGCAGCAGCGATGGCACCTCCGATTGCAGAGGTAATGTGATCATATCCAGGCGCTACATCGGTGACAATAGGGCCAAGAACATAAAACGGGGCATTATGGCAGATTCGTTTCTGAAGTTTCATATTTGCTGCGATTTCATTCATTGCCATGTGGCCTGGTCCTTCTACCATTACCTGTACATCTTTTGCCCAGGCACGTTCTGTTAAAGCTCCCAGTTCTATCAGTTCTGCTATCTGCCCTGCATCGGAACTGTCATCAATACACCCCGGACGAAGAGCATCACCAAGACTGATGGTTACATCATATTCCCTTAAAATATCCAATACTTCATCATAATACTCGTAAAATGGATTTTCATTTCCTGTCATCATCATCCATGCAAAAAGGAGAGAACCTCCTCTGGATACAATATTCATTTTACGCTTATCACGCATAAAGGATTCTGCTGCCCTGCGGTTGATCCCTGCATGGATTGTCATAAAATCCACTCCCTCTTCTGCATGGGCACGAATCACTTTAAGAAAATCTTCCGCTGTAATTTCAAGAAGATCTTTTTCCAGATATCCAATAGCATCGTACATAGGAACTGTTCCAATCATAGCCGGAGACTTTTTCACCAGCTCTTTTCTAAATGTGTTTGTCTTCCCATAATTACTAAGATCCATAATCGCTTCTGCACCAAATTTTAATGCCATATCTACTTTCTGCATTTCATCCCCGTAATTCTTACAGTCCCCTGAAATTCCGAGATTTACATTTATTTTTGTCCGAAGCCCTGTTCCAATTCCTTCTGGTGAAATAGAGGTATGACGGATATTACATGGAATCGCCACCTCTCCTTTTGCAACAAGCGCACAAAGCTTTTCCACTTCCATATGCTCTTTTTCTGCTACCATTTTTAATTCCGGTGTAATAATCCCTTTTCTTGCCGCTTCTTTTTGCGTTTTATATTCTCTCATCGCTTTTATTAATTCCTTTCTAATATATAACTTTTTCTTCTGCAAACAGGCTTTTTACATCAAACGCATGATTCATAGGACCTGCGCCTTTTCCCAGATCAAGAAAAGCAGCAATCGCACCTGCTGTAAAATCTTTTCCTCTTTTTACAGCACTTTTCAGATCATATCCTTTTGCAAGATTCGCAGCAATTGCACTTGATAACGTACATCCTGTTCCATGTGTATTTGGATTCTGGATTTTTTTTCCTTTAAACCAGGTATATTCTCCTTCTTTGTAAAGAAGATCATCCATCCCTTCCATACTATGTCCGCCTTTTAATAAAACAGCACATCCATACAAGTCTCCGATTTTCTTTGCTGCTGTCTTCATTTCGTCTTTTGTGCTAATTTTTATTCCGGATAAAATTTCCGCCTCCGGAATATTGGGCGTTACAACATCCGCCAACGGAAATAACTTTTCCGTTAAGACATCGGTGCTCTTTTCCTTTATTAAGGAGGAACCGCTTGTAGAAACCATAACCGGATCAACCACCACATTCTCTGCCTTGTAGAACTTCAACCTTTCTTCTATGGCACAGATAAGTTTTTCCGAGGAAACCATGCCGATTTTTACAGCTGCAGGACGAATATCTTCAAACACCGCATCTATCTGCATTTTTAAAAATTCCGGAGGGGTTTCCTGAATCCCTGTAACGCCCATTGTATTTTGAGCTGTAAGAGCTGTTACAACACTCATGGCATATACACCATTTAATGTCATGGTTTTTATATCTGCCTGTATCCCGGCTCCTCCAATAGAATCACTTCCTGCAATGGACAATACTGCTTTCATATCCGCATATCCTTTCTGCTTTTTCTTTTAATTTCCTTGCAGCATCCTGACTGTCTTCTGCTGAAAAAACAGCAGATACAACCGCAATGCCACAAATCCCGCACTCGGTTAATTCTTCTGCATTTCCTAAATGAATTCCTCCAATTGCAACTGCCGGAATTTTAACGGCGCCTGTAATTTGTTTCAGCTGTTCTTTTGTTATACGGATAGCATCTTTTTTGGTCGGCGATGGAAAAACAGCTCCTACCCCAAGATAATCCGCTCCTTCTGCCTCTGCCTTAACAGCCTGCTCTATTGTCTTTGCAGTCGCACCAATAATAAAATTTTCTCCTGCTTTTTTCCGTATTTCCTGAACAGGCATATCTGAAATCCCAACATGAATGCCATCTGCTTTGCTTTTCAACGCAACCTCTAAATTATCATTAATGATGAAAGGCACTTTATATTTTTCACATATCTTTTTTATATAAACAGCCTCTTCTACAAAGGCATCCTCTGGCAGTTCCTTTTCCCGAAGTTGAACCATTGTAACACCGCCTTTGATTGCTTCCTCCACCTGCCAGCCGAGATCCGCTCTGTCAGACCGCTCTGTTACTGCGTAAAGTGTCAGCATATCCTTTCTGAATTTCATTTTGTTTTCTCCCTTAATCCTGCTAAATATCCAGATGGATCCGCACATTGCATCGCACCACTCATTATGCAACACCCTTCTGCTCCTGCGTTTTTGATATCTGGAATATTCTCTTTTTGAATTCCTCCAATTGCAAAAACAGGGATATGTACCCTCTTACACACCTGTTTCAAGAATTCCAATCCTCGTGGCGGAACCCCTTTTTTACAATCTGTCTCAAATATATGCCCTGCTATTAAATATGTACATCCCAGTTTCTCTGCCTCTTCTGCTTCCCCGACTGAATGACAGGAAGTTCCTAAAACGGAAAAAAAGGATTTTTCCTCTTCACTTATTGTACGGAGTCTCGGAAGAGGAACATGGACCGCTTTACATTCCAGTTCCTGTGCCTCCTCTATAAATGTATGGAGAATACAGGGAACCTCATATGCAGCACATATTTTCATAACTTTTTTTGCCAGAATCTTATAGTCCTGCCCGCTTAAATCTTTTTCTCTTAAAATAATGCCGTCCGGTGCCGACTTTGCTACTTTCTCTATCCGCAACAAAAAATCTTCTTTGACAAGCATCTGATTGGTAACACAAAAAATTTTACACATAAAGATAATCATTAAGAACAGGTTGAAGCCCTTCTGCTTCTATATCCTGATACATTTTGGAAAGACTGCGATTATCATCTATTTCAAACTGTTCATCCCCCTGTTTCTCATTTATCTCCTTTCCTGTATACTTAGTTTCATGATCTCCAATTCCCGTAGATACCCCTGCCGATACTTTTGTAGCTGCAATTTTTACAATCCCGTTTCGAAATTCTGCACTTTCTCTTGAAGAGACGGTAATTCCCACAAAAGGAAGAAAAATACGGTATGCACACAAAATCTGACAAAGCTGTTTTTCATGAACGTCCAAAGGGCTGATTTTTTCATTATTTAAAATTGGACGCAGTCTTGGACATGACAGGGACATCTCTGCATGAGGATATTTCCTCTGAAGATAATAAACATGCAAAGCGCTGGCTAAGGCATCTTTTCTGAAATCAGCAAGACCAAGAAGAGCCGAAAAGGCCACTCCACGCATTCCTGCTTTTAAGGCACGTTCCTGTGCATCAAAACGATAAGGCCACACTCTTTTATGTCCCATCAAATGAAGTGATTCATACTTATCTGTATTGTATGTTTCCTGAAAGACTGTCACATAATCTACGCCACATTCATGAAGATACCTGTATTCTTCTGTATTTACCGGATAAATTTCAATGCCTACCATGCGGAAATACTTTTTGGCCAGTTTACAGGCTTCCCCTATGTATTTCACATCACTTTGACTTCTGCTTTCGCCTGTAAGGATCAAGATTTCTTCCATTCCACTTTTTGCAATAATCTGCATTTCATGCTCAATCTGCTCCATGGTAAGCTTCATACGCTTAATATTGTTATAGCAGTTAAATCCACAATACACACAATAGTTTTCACAATAATTTGCAATATACAATGGGGTAAATAAATATACGGTATTCCCAAAATGCTTTCCTGTTTCCATTCTTGCCCGCTGAGCCATTTCCTCCAGAAACGGTTCTGCAGCGGGAGATAACAAAGCCTTGAAATCCTCTATGGTACACCGTTCATGTTCCAACGCTGCTTTTACTTCTTTTTCCGTATACTCATTATAATGATAAGCATCCATCTGTTCCATTACCTTCTGACATACATCCGACTGAATCTGCTCCATATCCGGAAGATATTCCATGTGGTTTTTCCGACAAGAAGGATCTGTTTCCAGGCGATGTTTTTTTTCAAGAGCTTTTGCAGACAAATGATCCGAATCGATTAAAAACTGATTTTCCATAGTTTCCTCCTTAATCATGCAAAAAACCGGTTAACGGATCCGATGCTGAAGCGCCCCTTGTCAAAACTCTTCCAAGTCCGGACAAATATGCATTTCTCCCTGCTTCCACCGCTTTTCGAAAAGCTTCTGCCATTACAGGAAGATTTCCCGCTGTAGCCAGCGCTGTATTCGCCATAATAGCGGCAGCCCCCATTTCCATTGCCTCACATGCCTGAGAAGGCTTTCCAATTCCCGCATCCACAATAATCGGAAGCTCTATTTCCTCTATCAAAATCTGGATAAATTCCTTTGTTGCAAGCCCTTTATTAGAACCGATCGGCGATGCCAGCGGCATAACAGATGCTGCACCGGCATGTACAAGATCTCGTGCTGTATTTAAGTCCGGATACATATACGGCATTACGATAAAGCCTTCTTTTGCAAGAATTTCTGTTGCTTTTACTGTTTCTTCGTTATCCGGAAGAAGATATTTGGCATCTCGCATGATCTCTATCTTTACAAAATCACCACATCCCAGTTCTCTGGCAAGCCGTGCAATCCGAACCGCCTCTTCTGCATTTCTTGCTCCTGACGTGTTTGGAAGAAGCGTCACTCCCTCTGGAATGTAATCCAAAATATTTTCTTTTTCTTTTGTGTTCGTACGCCGCACAGCAAGAGTGATCATTTCAGCTCCTGCATATTTTACCGCTGCATCAATAAGCTCAAGAGAATATTTTCCTGAACCAAGAATAAATCGTGAATGAAATTCATGACCACCAATTACAAGTTTATCGTTTTTCATCTTTGTCCTTCTTTCTGCTTTATGCCTCAAATTCTTCCCCAAGAATCCGTAAAACCATATGGGCCTGATGGGCTGCACAAACTGCTGTCCGGGATGAAAAGAGAAGTGTTTCTTTTTGTATATCACTTACTCCATCTCCACAAATATAAAAGTATTTTCCTACTCTGCGGCTTTTTATTTCATTTACACTGCCAATTCCTGCCATACCGGAAGCTGCCACAAGAAATTTTCCCGGCAGATTTTCCAGTACGATATTTGTAAGAAGTGCTTTCGTTTCCGCACAGTCAAAGGCTTCACAGATTACATCTGCGTCTTTTAACAAATCTTTCATATTTGTCTCATCCATGTAGATATTATGTGTCTCAATCTCTATATACGGAGCGATTTCTTTTAGATTTTCAGCCAAAGCTTCTGTTTTTTTCCATCCAACCTGAATGGCCTTATACTGCTGTCGATTAAGATTGGAAACAGATACCTCATCAAAATCAATTAAGATCATTCTTCCAATTCCTGCTCTCGCAAGCGAAATCGCAATATTTGACCCCAGCCCTCCAAGTCCGCAAATTGCCACAACTGCTTTATCAAACTTTTCCTGCAGTTTTTTTCCATGATAGAATTTCTGAGCCTCTTTCATTTCCGCCTCTGTTGGGATCATTTCAGCCACCTCCTACAAAACAGACAATTTCTATCACGTCTTCTGCTTCCATAACTGTACTTCCATACTGCAATTTAGGAACAATTTCTCCATTTCGTTCCACAGCAATCCGTTTTCGATCGAAATGAGCGTTCTTTAAATATTCTTCTATGGTTTTCCCTTCAGCCTCTTCATATTCCCCATTGATCTTTACCATGCTCCTCACCTCCTGTATAAAAAGCAACCTGTATTTCGGGACAAAAAAAGAGAAATCACCTGTCTGGCAATTTCTCCATAAATTACGCTTATACGCTTATAAAGCATCCCTACGTTGGCATTATCCAAATCAGGTTAATGGGTCGAAGGTCATACCTTCCTCTCAGCCTGTCATACAAGCTCCCCGCTTTTTTTCTATTGTCTTGTATATTGTACACCTTTTTTTCAAAAAAAGTCAATACTTTACAAAAACCCTGTCAATTCATAAACTTTTTCAACTCATCCATAAATGTGCTGACATCTTTAAACTCCCGATACACAGATGCAAAACGTACATATGCAACTGCATCCAGATTTTTCAGATGTGCCATTACAATTTCTCCGATCTTTGTGCTGGAAATTTCTTTTTCTTCTTCATTAAAAATTTCACCTTCAATAGAATCCAGCATTTCTTCTACTTTTTCGATGGGAATCGGACGCTTGTAACAAGCTCTTAAAACACCATCCTGGATTTTCTTCCGACTGTACTGCTCTCGATTCTGATCTTTTTTTATTACTGTAAGAGGAATTGTCTCCACTTTTTCATATGTAGTAAACCTTCTTCCACATGCATCACAAAGGCGTCTGCGCCGAATTGAATTGGTATCCTCCACCGGTCTTGAATCTACCACTCTTGTATTATCCTGATTACAAAACGGACATTTCACAGTACATTCCCCTTTCCATACAAACCTTTTCGGTCTGCACTTCTTTTGTATTTGAATATACACATTATACTTGATAGCTTTCCATTATGTCAATAAATGGACCTGCATATTTCCGGGAATTTACGCATAAATTTTCATAAAAAACAGGTTACCTTATGCGCCTCTGTGAATTAAAGCAAAAAGAGATTATTAATATCTGCACATGTCGAAGTCTGGGCTGTCCCATTGATGTGGAGTTTGACTGTAAAACCAACCGGCTCACTGCCCTGATCGTTCCTGGTCCCGGACGCTTTTGCTGCTGCTTCTTTAACAGAGAAAGTGAATATATTATTCCCTGGGAATGCATCTGCCAAATCGGTGCAGATATTATTCTTGTAAAAATCCAGGAAGAAAAATGTCTTCACAAAGAAAAAGAGCATCTTTTTTAACAGGAAAGCCACCGGGCCACTTCCTGAAGAGATTCCGCTTTTTTATCCGGAAGGAATGAAAATTCGGAAAAATCTTCCAGAATGTCCGGAACAAAAACGGTATACATTCCTGCATTCTTCGCTGCAAGGATCCCATTTGGTGCATCTTCAAGAGCCATTGCCTTTTCCCCATGTATCCCAAGCTTACTGCAGGCTGTTATATAAATTTCCGGACTGGGTTTTCCCTCCCGAACCATATCGCCGGTTACAACCGCCTGGAATTTTTCCAAAATTCCTGCTCTTTTTAAATTTTCCAGGGCATTCTCTCTGCTGGAAGAAGTTGCCACAGCTCTTGGAATGCCCTTTTCTTCCAAAACTTCCAACAATTCATAAAGTCCTCTTTTTACAGGAATTCCATTTTCTTTCACATACTCATTATAAATCCCTGCATACAGATCCTGAAACTTATCATAGGGAAAATCTGCTCCATATTTATCTTTAAAATATACTTTCCGTCTTTCTCTGTTAAATCCAAGGGTAAAACGTATATTTTCATCTCCTAAAAGGCCATATCCCATTTTTTCTCCAGCTCTGTTCCATGCCTTCTGTACAATCCTCTCACTATCAAACATCAATCCGTCCATATCAAAAACCACAGCATCCGGATAAAATCCACTTTTCTTTTCTTTCATTTTTTTTCCTTCTTTATCTGTTTTTTTCTTATTTTCCTGTACATAATAAATCTTGTCAAGGTCTTTTATTTTTTATATTTTCTTCAAAGCCGTATATTTCCACTCCACCATGAGAATCATCCTTAGTAAGAAAGTAAGATAAGGAGGATCTATGATGGCACTTAACAAAGTAGAAATCTGCGGCGTAAACACATCGAAGCTTCCCATTCTGAAAGCAGAAGAAAAAGAGGAGCTTTTCCGTAAAATTAAAGCTGGTGACGAAGAAGCGCGGGAACTTTATATTAAAGGAAATTTACGTCTTGTCCTAAGTGTAATCAAACGTTTCCAAAATAGCAATGAAAATGCCGATGATTTATTTCAAATTGGATGTATTGGTCTTATAAAAGCAATTGACAACTTTGACACAACTTTAAACGTGAAATTTTCCACGTATGCGGTACCCATGATCATTGGAGAAATCCGCCGCTATCTCCGTGACAATAATTCTATTCGGGTAAGCCGTTCACTAAGAGACATTGCATATAAAGCTATTTACGCAAAAGAAAATTATGTAAAAGAAAAACTGAAAGAACCCACCATTCATGAAATTGCAGAAGAAATCGGTATTGAAAAGGAAATGATCGTTTATGCCATGGATGCTATCCAAAATCCCATCAGTCTTTTTGAACCTGTATATACAGAAGGGGGCGACACTTTATATGTTATGGATCAGATTAGCGATAAAAAAAACAGAGAAGAACGATGGATTGAAAACCTTTCTCTGCGAGAAGCGTTAAAACGTCTTGGAAACAGAGAACGCCACATTATTGAACTCCGCTTTTATGAAGGCAAAACACAAATGGAAGTTGCAGATGAAATCGGTATCTCCCAGGCTCAGGTCAGTCGTCTGGAAAAAAATGCGCTAAAATCTATGAAAAAATATCTCCGGCCTTAATGACCGGAGATTTCTTTTGCATATTCATCAAGAAGCTGAATTGTTTTTCTCATATCTTCTTTTGTTGTTTCAGGATGAAGCGCACATATACGCAAAACCGTTTTTCCTTCTAACACAGTTGTAAAAATAGCTGCAAATCCACTATCTAAAATGCGCTGTGATATTTTTTCATTTAACAGATCCGTTTCTTCTTCTGAAAGTCCCTTTGGAGCATACCGGAAGTTTACCATGGCAAGCTGCGCTTCTGAAATAATCTCCCAGTTTTCCTTTTCTCTTATGGCCTCTTCTGCCCACTGTGCTAATTGAAAGCCATGTTCAATAGCGCTGCCGATCAATCGTGTTCCCAAAATCTGGAGTGTCAGCCATAATTTTAACCCTCTTGCCGGACGTGTTAATTCCATACCAATATCCCAGGTATTAATATGTTCCATATCGCCTTCCAGATCTTTTAAATATTCGGGATTTACATGAAAGCTATGATACAAATTCTGTATGTCGTTTACAAGCACCATTGCACATCCATATGTCTGGAAAAGCCATTTATGTGCATCCCAGCTTAAACTGTCTGCAAGCTCTGTTCCTTTAAGAAGCGATTTATATTTAGGACTTAAGAGAACCGATCCGCCATATGCTCCATCGATATGGAACCATAAATTATGTTCTCTGCATATATTGGAAATTTCTTCTAAAGGATCAATACTTCCTGTATTTGTTGTTCCTGCTGTTCCAACAACTACAAATGGGATATATCCCGCCTTTTTATCTTTTTCAATGGCTTCCTGAAGTTTTGTGGTATCCATCCGAAATTGAGAATCTACCGGAATTTTACGGATACGGCAGTTTGGAATCCCAATAATGCGGAGACCTTTTGCAACAGAACTATGCGTCTGTTCCGAAATATAGGCTACACCCAGAAAAAGATTTTTATCTGTAAGCTTACTGTCTCTGGCAGCTGTCAGCGCTGTAATATTTGCCATGGATCCACCGCTTACAAACACACCGCCTGCTTTTTCTCCACAAAATCCAGCCTGTGCGCAAAGCCATTTTAAAAGCTTCTGTTCAATACAGTTAACCATAGGTGCCAGTTTACTTCCGCCTGCATGTATGTTGTAAGCAGATGTCATAATATCACCCAGCCATGATATAGAAGATGCAGGGCCTGGTACAAATCCAAAAAATCGAGGATGGTTGGCATCTCCTCGGTATTGGTATATTTCTCCCATCATCTCCTGTACTACTTCATCAGCCAGACGGCCATCTTCCGGAATTTCCATTGCCTTTACTTTATCCATTTGTCCTTCCGGTGCCTGCCAGATTACTTCCTGGGAATGGATATTCCGTTTGTCCTGTAAAAATCCATGTACAAATGTTTCTATTTCTTTCTCCAGCTGTCTGCTGTTTAATACGTTTTCACTATTTATCATACCAACATCCTCTTTCCATTAAACATTAAATTCTCTTTGACTATTTCCAAATAGTAATGTACACTAAAATTATATATATGTAAAATTTATAATTTTTATATTATATATGATTTTTTTTAATAAAGGAGTTTATATGGATATAAAAAATATAACTACGTTCTTAAAAGTAGCCGGTACACAAAATTTTTCAAAAGCAGCAGAACAACTTGGATATTCACAATCTGCGGTTACAATACAGATACAACAACTGGAAAAAGAATTGGGCATCCCCTTATTTGAGCGAATTGGAAAAAGAGTATATCTCACAGAACGTGGAGAAGCCTTTATCCCATATGCCAACAATATTTTAAAAGCAACAGATAAAGCCCGCTCTTTTTGTACACAGGAAGAAATTCCAGGCGGTACTTTACGTATCGGAGGTGTGGAGTCTGTCTGCACTGCCCTTCTTCCAAACCTTCTTCTTAAATTCCATGAAATGTACCCCGGAATAAAAATCACAATTAAATCAGGTACTACAGATGAATTAATGGAACTTGCAAAAAGTAATGAAATAGACTGTATTTTTACTTTAGATCATAAAATATACAGTGGGGAATGGATATGTGCCGCTCAAAAAACAGAACAGATCGTTTTTGTAACTTTAAAAGAAAAAGGCTCTGCAGCCAGTTCTGAATCTGTTATAAAAATTCAGGAACTGGCTACAAAGCCTTTTATTCTCACTGAAATAGGCGCCGCTTACCACTATGAACTGGAACGTCTTCTGTCAAAACGGGAAATCCACATTTCTCCCATACTGGAAATCGGAAATACCGAAACGATCATCCATCTTTTAAAAAAGGGAATGGGATATTCTTTCTTACCCCGTTTTACCGTTCAGGCGGAAATACAAAAAGGAGTTCTTACGGAAGTGCATACAAACCTGCCTCCTGTGGAAATGTTTAATCAATTATTTTATCATAAGAACAAATATGTCACTCCGCAAATGCAGCTTTTTATTCAACTTGTAATCCATCAGCTTTCTATATCGACTTTATGAGCGGAAGGAATTTACCAGCTTATCTGCATCTTTATAACCCTGTTTTTCCAGTTCTGTTATATACCATTCATCAATACCATTTACTGCATTTTTAAAAGAATCCAGATCCATATCTTCTTTCTCTGTTATCACAACACCATTCTCTTCTGCCCAGCGTAATGTAATTTCTTCATCTCCTGCACGGTTAATGTAACGTTCATATTCTACGGCCTTTTGTCCTGCCTCATCTACCACTGCCTGCTGGTCAGGAGTAAGACTATCATAAAGTTCCTGATTGATGCAGAAAAAGAGACAGTCATAAATTGCATCCCACATAGAACAGTATTTCTGCACTTCCTGTACGCTGGCTGCATCAATTGCAGGAAGAGGATTTTCCTGCCCTTCTACTGTATTTTGCTGTAAAGCCGTATAGGTTTCAGACCAGTTCATATTGGTAGCATCCGCTCCCCATCTTCTATAACATTCCATAAGAAGATTTGAACCGGCTACGCGGATTTTAAGATTCTTCATATCCTCTACAGATTTTACTTCCTGTACACTATTTGTTAATTCACGGAAACCATTTTCCGCAATTCCCATACAATGAAGACCATACTCTTCCAGAATTCTTTTCAACTGTTCTCCTGCTTCTCCATCAAACTTAGAATCTGCATCCTCCAGAGAATCGTAAGCAAATGGAAGGGATACTACGTTAAATCTCGGATCAAATGCAGAATAGATCAAATTAGAATGCATGGAAATCTGGACAGGATCCCCATTCATAAGAGCCTGAATTCCTTCTGACTGATTTCCATTTGTCAGCTGATCAGAAGCATACACATTGACCTTGATTTTTCCGCCTGTTGCTTTTTCCATTAATTCTCCAAATTTACGTCCTCCATCTGCCCATGTACTTGTTTCTGTTGTTGAACACGCAAAATTCCATGTCATTTCCGGCCAGTCCAGACTACTATAGTCTTCTATTTCATGAAACGTATTTCCTTCTCCTCCTGAAGCCATGGCATTTTCGGAAGATCCAGAAGAGGCCAGTCCAGAATAAGAATCTTTTGCAAGTATTTTAGGCAGTGTTACAGACACTCCCGGAATGTAAGTGATCACCAGAAGAACGGCTACACTTACTGCGATCATAGGAACAACTGCCCTGGAGATCTGCTGTAAGGTAACTTGCATGCCTTTGCGCATTTTAACCCCAATTGCAACAAAGAGATTCACACCTACCGGAGGAGTTACCTGACCAATGGCAAGATTCACGGTTGCCATTACCCCGAAAGCAACTACATCATAACCAAGGGCCTTACAAACCGGAAGCATAATCGGAATAAAAATATACATAGCAGAGTTTGCATCAATAAAACATCCGGCAATAAGAAAAATGACATTTACGATTAAAAGGAACGTAAACTGATTATGAGCAATACTTCCCAGCAATGCAGAAGCAGCTTCTGCAATTCCAAACTTTGTACATACAAAAGAAAACAAAGATGCACTTGCTACGATCAGCATAATTCCCCCTGTTGTTTTAGCAGAATCAATTAATATTTCTGCCAGATCTTTGAGCTTCACTTCCCGATAAATAACCATACCTACAAACAGACCATATACAACAGAAACGGCTGCTGCTTCCGTTGGAGTGAAAATACCGCCGTAAATTCCTCCTAAAATGATTACCGGCATCAGAAATCCCCAAAAAGCATCTTTAAAAGCCATCCACCGCTCTTTTGCCCCTGCTTTTTTCTGAACAGGCTGAATATTATGTTTTCTGGCCTCCAGCATTACCACAACTACAAGCGCCAGTCCCATAAGAATTCCCGGAACAATACCTGCAGTAAACATATCTGCAATAGAAACACCTGTAATAGAAGCATATACTACGAAGGCAATACTTGGCGGGATTACAATGGCAATCGAACTGGCCGTAGCCATTAGCGCCGTAGAAAAAGATGGAGAAAATCCTCCTCTTTCTACCATTGCAGGAATAAGAACTGCCCCAAGCGCTGCAACTGTAGCAGGGCCAGATCCGGAAATGGCTCCAAAAAAGCATGCTACAATAACACATACAATAGCGATTCCTCCACGCCTGTGCCCGACACAGGTATCCACAAATCGGATCAGTCTTTTAGAAATTCCGGCTTTTGCCATAATATTTCCTGATAATACAAAAAATGGAATCGCCAGAAGAAGAAATTTGCTAATACCGGAATACATATTAGTAGCTACGATCGTAAGCGATGTGCCAGAATAAAGAATCGCACATACAGAGGATAACCCAAGGCATACTGCAATAGGAACTCCAAGAATCAAAAAAATAAAAAACGAAATAAAAAGAACTGCACTTATCATTTTTTCCCCTCCGTTTCTTTATCCTGCTTACAAAAATCAAGGCAAAATTCAATAAAATGAAGAATCATACATGCTGCGCCAACCGGCACAAAGGACCAGAAGATCCATTCCGGCCAATTCAAAACAAAAGTTCTCTTCCCGTTTTCCAGCTGAGTGAGAACTTTATCCATCCCGTAGGTAAATAAAATTGCTGTAAAAAAGATACTAAGAACGGTGGATAAAATAACAACTGCTTTTTTCATTTTTTCCGGCAAACGATCTGTAAATAAAGTAAGGTTTACCAGGTTCCCTTCTCTGGCTGCCAGTGCTGCTGCAAGCAAGGTGATCAACACAAATACCGCTACCACAAGTTCCTCTGTAAAAGACCAGGACCGGTGGATTACCTTGCGTGAAAAAACGTTTCCCACAGTCAGTACAAGAATCAGAAGTGTGGATACAATCAAAATACCTTTTTCCAGTGCTGCTACTGCATCCATGAATTTTTTGTAAATCTTCATACTTTTTTCCTCCTTTTCTCTTGCGGTTTCAGAATCCTGGTAAAAAAAATCCGCCCCTTAAACTAGGGACGGAAAAATCCGCAACCACCCTGCTTCCTTTTGAAACAAGTACGATTCTGCAACGTACCAGCATACGCGTTTCCTGTAACGGGGAACAACCGTGAAAACTTACCGGACATCCTCTTTCAGTTTCCCTTCTCAGAGATGATCTTCAAAACAGTTCTGCCGCTGCTTTCCACCATCTGCAGCTCTCTGGGGATCAGATTCCTGTTTCTACTTATTCTCTTCTTAGAATTTACTTTTTAGCTTTTCAGTTTTATTGTTTTGCTTTTTTAATTTGTTAAAGTGATTTTACTCCTATTTTTTCTGTTCGTCAAGCTTTTTTTCTAAAAAAGAAGCTCTTTTTATTGCATCATTTCCAAACTTTTTTCGAATCTTATCTACTGCCTGATCCATCTGCTCCCATTTTTCATATCCATTCTCTTTATCAAACATCGTAAGCTGCCTGGCTTCCTCCTCTTTTGTCCGGCTTGTCTGTATTCCAAGAAGCCGGATTGGACGTCCATCCCACATCTCTTCAAAAAGTCTGCATGCAGTAAGATATATTTCATTTGTTATATCTGTTGCAGAATCCAATACTGTCTGATGTGACATTTTATGAAACTGATTGTCTTTTACTGTAACACTCACGACCTGGATTTTTACCCCATCCTTTCGGATACGTGCTCCTACCGATTCTGCAAGTGCCAAAAGCACTGTTTTTGCAGCCTCTTCATCTGTAACATCAAAACTGATTGTGGTACTGCTTCCATATCCTTTGTTCATTTCCGGAACAGACTGTACAGGAGAAAAGTCAATTCCATTTGCAAAATTCCAAATGCTCTCCCCCTGTTTTTTTAAATTTTGTTTCAACATTCTACAATCCGCTGCCGCCAGCTGTCCAATTGTCTGAATTCCCATAGATTCCAGTTTTTTTACAGTAGATTTTCCCACAAAAATTAAATCTCCCACAGGAAGCGGCCACATTTTTTTCTGAATTTCTTCTGGAAAAAGCGTGTGTACTTTATCCGGTTTTTCAAAATCTGATGCCATTTTTGCCAGATATTTATTGGAAGAAATGCCGATATTTACTGTAAATCCAAGTTCTTCCTTTATCCGTTTCCGGATTTTATGCGCAGCTTCCTGCGGCTCTCCAAAAAGGACCTGCATTCCTGTCATATCTACAAACGCTTCATCTATGGAATATTGTTCTACATCCGGTGAGTATTCCCTTAGAAGTTTTATGAATTCTTTTGATTTTTGTCGATATATATCATGATGGGCAGGAACAAGATAAAGCTGCGGACATTTTTTCCTTGCTTCCAAAATGCTCTCACCTGTACGTACACCAAATGCCTTTGCTGAAATAGATTTTGCCAAAATTACTCCCCGTCTTTTTTTTTCATCTCCTCCTATTGCAGAAGGAATGGTTCGCAAATCTACAGATTCATGCAGCACTTCCTTTTGATATACAGACTCCCAGGATAAAAAAGCGGAATTCACATCTATATGAAAAATAATTCTTCTATTCATCAATCTGCCCCCTCCATTTCAATAAAACTTCTGTATCATTACCGGAAATTCCTGTCCCGGCAGACACTCCCCTGTTATATTTATATTTTTTCCTGTAAATGGCTGGCATAATTCCAGTTTTCCGGCATGAAGACATAATCTTTTACAGGTCTCTCCTTCCTTTCCATAAAATTCATCTCCTACGATCGGATGACCTTTTGAAGCCATATGTACACGAATCTGGTGGGTTCTGCCAGTATCCAGGATACATTCTACCAGGGACATTCTTTCTTTTTTTAATATTTTCAAAACCCGATAATGTGTAACAGCTGTAAGCGCTCCTTTTTCTTGTTCTCCGGCAATACACATTCTGTTTTTTTCTCCTGAAACAGGTTTCAGAGGAGTATGGATCACTCCCTCTTGCTTTTCCATCTCTCCATAAACAAGAGCTATATACGTTTTCTTTAATATTCCTTTTTCCCTCTGTTTATGAAGTCGCGCTGCTGCAATTCGGCTTTTTGCAAATATGACGATTCCGGAGGTATCTTTATCAAGTCTCCCTACCGGTCTTATCCGTTCCTCCTCCCCCTGCATCCGGCAATAAGCAGATGCCTGAACCCCAATATTATCCATATAATGCCCTCTGCATGGATGTGTGGAACATCCTGAAGGTTTATTCAAAATTAGTATATCCTTGTCTTCATAAAGAATTACGGGAAGTTTTTCTGCTTCTAACTTCCCGTAATTTGTCTCTTCTTTTTTAAATTGTAACAGAACCTGCTGCCCCTCTTTTAAAATTTTTGTAATCCGGCATCTTTCTCCATCTACCGTGATCCCATCCTGCAAAAACTTCTGTCTGCTGATTTCTTTTTTTGAAAACCCGGCTTCCCGAAGAAGAGTATCCAGCGTTTTCCCTACATCTCTCCATGTTGTCACATATTTCCACGTTTTCATTTATACACCTGTACTTCTGTGATATTCTTTTATAAACTCTTCGATCATTCCATCTACCTGATGCATTTCTGTCTTTTTCTCCGGCATCTTTGAAAAACGGGACAGTGCATCTTGAATTTCTTTTATAAGTTCTCCATCTGCAGCAAGTTCTTTTTTTCTGCTCTCATATTCTTTTGGCGTTCGTACCATTTTATATGCCAGAAGATAAACTTTTAATGCTTCTTTCCTTTTCTTTATGGTATATGCTTTCCAGAAGCATTCCAAAGCCTTTTCCATTTGAAACAGATAACTGTAGGTGCATCCCAGATTATGCTCAATACTTTCTAACAGGTCATCTTTTCCCTTTAATGTTTCTTCCTTTTCCAGTAGGTTCTGGTAAACATGGATTGCATTTACATACATTCCATTCTCAACAAGCGCATCCCCTTTTTTCTTTTCCCGCACAATCGTTTCTTCACTGTCCAATCTGGCAAGCTTTCCATTTAGTGTACGAAGTTCTTCATAGGTAAGGTAATTAATCTCTTTGAATATAGGATATAAAACATCTTCTATTCCTGAAAATTTTCCCAGATGAGGGCGGACTTTTGCTGCCAGTTTCGGCAGATCAAGTTCCTCTTCCAGCCATCTGCATAACCGCTCGTTTATAATGGTGTGATCAATAAGATACAGATTATGATACAGATAATAACAAAGCTCTTCTATGGAATAAATATTGATACTGATATTTTCAATGTAATATGGTATATTTGCTTTCTTTGTCTGGCACAAAATATAGCTGCTCATTTTTTTCCTCCTCTACCATGCAACCGATTCCTTCCACACTTTCCCACTGGAAGGATACATATCTCCAAATCCCAGATCTTTTACGGTAATCCTGCATTCTTTCGGCGATACATAGCAAAGGTCCACAGAAAGTCTTGTTGTCTTATTTGGGCGTTGAGGAAGTTCCGGAAGAGCCATCACAATTTTTTTCTTTTCTGTCTCCCCCAGTTTCCCTACTACAAATACCAGTTCCCTTGTATCATCCAGAATTAGCTCACAACTTCCCTTACATTCATACCAGTTTTTTCCACCGGCTATCAACGGATAATACGTGGGAGAACCCATTATGCGCATATCCATTCCCACTTCCGTAAGAACAAGAGAATCACTTAAATACCGATATCCTCTCAGACGTTTATCTTCCAGCTTCTCTTTTCCGGCTGCACAGGCCCCTTTGGCAAAAAGATTGTTCCCATAAAATACCTTTCTCTTCTGAAAACAAAGCATTTTTACAGACTGCTGAGCCCACTGCTGGTCAAATCCGGAACCTGTGATCTGAATACTGGAATATAATTCAGTCCCCAGCGTTTTCTGAATAAAACGACAAAAAGAAGCATCTCTTTCCTCACCATTTCCAGAAAGGTTTGTCTCCACGGGAAGTTCCATTTTTACCAGTGCAGGTTTTACACCCCCATGGATCGTAAGCTTGCGGAATATTACATTTTTATCTTTAAATGCATACCATGCCACACTTCTGTTCCATGTTTCCCTTTTTTGTGTAAGGGCATAGTAATAAAAACTTTCCCCGTAATCCATTATCATGTATTTTTCTTCAGGAAATCCAAGAGATGCACAGGCTTTTCGGAAATTTTCGACCTGCAGATTTCCAATATCCGGACATGTAATAATAAGACATTTTGTATTTTTTACAACATCCATTACACCCAAAAATTTCAGCATTCCCTTTAAGAAGCCGGCAAACAGCTCCCATGGCGCTCTCTGCATTCCAGCAACCTGTACTTTTTCATCCTTTTTACAAATATTATAAAGGTTATCAATAAGCACACCGCCCTTTTCACGGGCAAAATACGCCGCCTCCAGCCCAACGCAATAGTCTTTCTGTTCTACTCTCCAGCAAAGGCATGTAGGTGCTTCATACTGACTTGTTCCTACTTTCATGGAAAGAGAACGCGGCTCTTCCCCTTTTCGATCATAATAACAAATCTGTGTGTATTCTTTTCCAAAATCAATTCCAATAATCAGGTCACGAATCTCGTTCATTTTTTGCTTCCTTTTTTATTCTTCTTTGTCAATTTGAAACATCTCTTTTACATATCGTTCCTGGTGCTGATACTGTTTCAGCTTCTCTAATACTTCCGGATCTTTCTCCAGTCTTCTTGCTGAAAGAATCTGATTGATCAGCTGATATTTACTTTCTGATATCCCTTCTACCCGATTCATGGTAATGACACGCTCCTGCGTCTTGCGAGTTTTTCCATTTTCTTCAATCTGGAAATAATAGTGCAGTGTTTCCCCGTAAAAAAGAGTAAAAGTTTTTGTGAAAATTCCTTCGTATATATCATGCAACGGTTCTGTTTTATATTCCATTTCTTTTCCAAGCCCTGTATCCAGCGCATAAAACAAGACCACTTTTGCATCCGGGGATGCATGATATTCTACAAATGTTTTATCGTCTAACTGATACGGTTCCAAAAGTTTAGGAGATAATCTGCGGAAAAACGTGAAAGTCATATTCTCTTTTACACATTCTTCTAACATCTCCCGTTCCATCAAAACGGTCTGCTCATTCTGATTTTTTTCTCTGGACAGTGCCTGAAATAAGGCAAGTCGGCAGACACGATTCACCGGCCATTTTTTCACATATGCATGCTCCAGACATTTATATATAAAATCACTCATGGGATATTCTTTTACAAATATTCCGTAAGCAACCTGGGTGAGATAAGCACCAATGATCCTTTCTTTTCCTGTATGTTTCACATAGGATGCCAGCACAGTTTCTCCCTCTTTCCGGTAATCCTGCGTAAACATAAGGATTCCCAGGATTTTCTCTTCCAGATCATAGGTGTCCATTTCAAACCCACGAGCGCTCTTCCAGATGGAAATAAGCTCCTCTACCGGTCCAAAACGATACTTCATCAAATACATCAGGATTACTTCATCATAAATCCCACTTCTGTAAACTGCAGAAGACAGTGCCAGAAGTTCTTCATCTTCTGCCCCTTCACATTTAAGGATCATGCGGCTTGTAAGTTTTAAAAGATCTCGCATATCCAAACCTTCAAATCCAAATTCTTCAATAATTCCCATTGCCTGTGTGAAAAGACGTCTTGAGATCAATACCTGCAGCAATGTTTTTTTATCCACAAGAGCATAAGCAGGATAATCCAGATTACACAAATAATCATCCAGATCCTGACTTCCGGCATATTCCGCATAATAATCCAGAATCTTTTTTCTTACTGCATTTTTATAATTTTCTGCAAAGGCATCGCTTCCCACCAATTTTAAAAATACAGAGAGATTATCACGACAAATAGCATTATTTTCACAATAATATAAAAGCACTCCCGGTTCGGAAACATTATTTTTTAAAACAGCCTCCACAAGTTCTCTTTCATCCATCAGTTTTTTTCTGCTGTAATTTACTGTAGAACAATAACGGCGCTGCTTTTCATCCTGAAAAAGAACAGCAGCATCTTCTGTGTATATCCTTGGATATGCAACTCCCTGAATAACCGGATAAACCTCTTCTCTATCCAACTGTCTGTGTCTCACTATTACACTTCTGATCTTTTTGTCATCACAATAAAGACGATTTGTAAACATACGTGCAGCCAAAGCCTGTGCATCTTCTTTTGTACGGGGATCAGATAAAAATTCCTGATAAATAGCAGCATAATTTTCGTTTATCCTGCCTTCTCTGACCTTTTGTTTTGCAAAACCATCCATATTTTCTTTATAACTTTCATATGTCTGTGGTTCTCTCTCTTTATTGGCAATGATACTTGCATATATAAATGCTTTTCTCGTATCCCCTAACGTATTGTTATTATACGTAAAATACATAAGAAGCGGTTTTGGCAATTCTCTTTGGTAAGAAGTATCCATTGTTTCTACATAATACTCATATAATCTTGTTAAACGAAGTCCCTGATCTACTGCCAGGGAAAACCACTTAAAATATTCCGGTTTTCGCGGATTTCCTTTCATAATATACTTACATACTGCTTCCAGGGTATCTTTCGATGGAAATGCTTCATAGCCCATATCCAGAGCCCGGTACAAACTCTCACTGTAAGTTTTTTCATATCCGGACAGATAGGCAAAACGCATCGTCAGTTCTTCCGTCAGAAGTTTTTTTCTGCCTGCAAACAAGAAAACCTGGACCCAAAATGGATTTAAGCGATGAAGAAGCGTCATATCTTTGCATATATATTCCCACGCATCCGCATAAAGAAGTGGACTTTTACAGCCTTTCTCAAACAATTCCTCCATCATAAACAGCGTCTTGGAAGGAGATATGATTACAGAAGGATCCATTTGCTGTAATATCCAGAACAGCCAGAAACTATCTTCTTTTTGCATGTAAAAATTCTGAATTTTTCGAAGTGCCTGCCCTTTATCTTTATATAAGCCAGTAAGCGTACATACATACAAAAACAATCCTGCAAATTCTAAATCTTCTTTTGTAAAAGATTTATTCTGATATTGAATCAAGATTTCATTGGCTTCCTTATCATTCCCCAGAAGATGAAGAAGATATGCTTCATAAATCTGGTATTCCGGATACTCAAATCCACCTTCTTTTAAGATCTGTATCTCACTGTAACTTTCCCGAATCCATTTGTTTTTATCCAGCCTGCCGCAACAATATTCCAGGTATTTTTCCAAAAGAGAAAGTCGTCTCTTTTTTTCCCCGGCTCTTACATTTACACATACTTTCGCTGTACGTGATGCAGAAATCCGATATACCAGATCCTGATACGGACTTTTTATAATAATTTCTCCATACTGGACACCTTTTCCTATTTTATCGCCACGAATTACATAGTCCAGCTCATAATAACTGCCAATAAAATCTTCATCTGTCACAACGCGTTTTTCTACATCAAGGAAATCTCCATGTACTTCTACATCCAGTCGTAAATGTCCCCATCCGCTTCTTTTCACTATAAAAGACTCTTTCACAGGTTCTTTTAATTCATAAAAAGCTTCTCCCTCTTTCTTTAGAGACAGAGAAACTTTTTCTTTTTTTCCCATGCTGATCAAAAACTCTTCTAAATGCTGATACGTTACCGGCTGCTGTGACATTCCAGCATACAGTGATTTTCCCTTACCGGATTCACCCTTTAATACAGCAGAAAAATTTTTATCTGTAAAGATCCGATAGGCTTCCCTGAAGTCACGTTTTGCAATTTCACAAAAAGAATCTACCGTTTGTATTTCTCCTACTGTACTTTTGATCTGTTCTGTTTCTGCACAAATTTCAAAACCCAGTTTGTATTCGCCGATATTTGTGGTAAAACAAATCCATCCTTTTACGCTTTCTCCCTCTTCCATCCCGGTACCATCAACCCCATAAGGCAGACATACGGTGGTACCGGAAAATCGATCCGCTCCTGGAACAAAACGTCTATGAGAAGAAGTGATATAACCTCGTATTTTCTGGTTATCTTCCGTTCCAAAATAAATCTCACCCTTTTTGGTTTCTCCACTCTTCAATCCAACATAAATTTTATCCTGGGAAAATAAAAGCTGAGGCTGTTCATATTTAAATTTTCCGCTTAAAAGCTGCTCAATTTTTTTCTTCAAAATCTTTCACCTTATGCCCTTGCAAAATTCTCTTTATGTATAAGAATAATTATACACCAGAAAACAGTTGTACGCAAGAAATGACCGTATTCTTCTTTTTTCCTGTAAATCAAAAAACGCTCTCCGCATTTTCTGCGGAAAGCGCTTTTTCGTCAACTTATTTATCTCTCCAGATAATTCTGCCTTTAGACAGATCATATGGGGAGAGTTCGATTGTAACTTTGTCTCCCGGAAGGATACGAATAAAGTTCATTCGTAATTTGCCACTGATATGTGCAAGGACCACATGCTTGTTCTCCAGTTCCACTTTAAACATTGCGTTAGGCAGTTTCTCAAGAACTGTGCCTTCCACTTCAATCACATCTGCTTTTGACATTTTTAACCTCCTATGTCATCCTTCTTTTATTTCGTAAGGGTCAGAATTTCTGGTTCACCATCTGTAATAAGAATGGTATTTTCATAATGAGCAGACAGAGAACCATCCATAGTTACCACTGTCCATTCATCATCCAGCCATGCTACATCTGCCCGTCCCAAATTAATCATTGGTTCAACAGCAAGCGTCATGCCTGGTACTAATCGGATTCCTCTTCTCTTCTGAGGGAAATTTGGAATCTGCGGATCTTCATGAAGATGCGTTCCGATTCCATGTCCAACTAAATCACGTACAATTCCATAATGATATTTTGCGGCATATGCTCCAATTGCCTTTGAAATATCATTGAGATGATTGCCTGCTTTTGCTGCTTTTAATCCTTCAAAAAAGCACTGCTTCGTCACTTCCATAAGATTACGTGCTTCCGGAGATACTTCACCTACGGCATAAGTACGGGCAGCATCTGAATGATAGCCCTTATAGATCAGTCCGGCATCAATTTTCACCAAATCGCCATCCTGAATAATTTTCTCTTCGGAAGGAATCCCATGTACGACCTCATCATTCAGACTGATACAAAATGAACCTGGGAAACCTCCATAATTTAGGAAGTTGGGAATACAGCCCATAGAACGGATCATTTCTTCTCCGATACGATCCAATTCTTTTGTACTCATTCCCGGCTTAATATAAGGAATCAGGCCATCATGTACTTTTTCCAAAAGATGACCCGCTTCTCTCATAAGCTCAATTTCATGTTCTGTTTTAATAGAAACTGACATGGCCTGCTCCTATTCTCCTAAGATGTTTACGATTTCCTGGAATACTTCTTCCAGATTTTTCGTACCATCTACTGTCTTTAATACACCTTGTTTTGTATAGTAATCAATCAGCGGCTGTGTCTGCTCATGATATACATTTAAACGCTTCTGTACAGTTTCCGGTTTATCATCCTCACGGAGAACCAGTTCATCACCGCATGTATCACAAATACCTTCTGTATCCGGAGCTGCATACACAACATGATAAGTTGCTCCACATTTTAAGCACGCACGTCTTCCGGACATACGATTCACAATGTTCTCATCCGGAACATTAACATCAATGGCAAAATCGATTTTGCTGCCCAGCTTATTTAAAGCATCTGTCAAACATTCTGCCTGCGGAATTGTTCTTGGAAAACCATCCAGTACATATCCGTTTACAGCATCTTCCTGCTGAATTCTGTCCACTACAAGATCACATGTCAATTCATCCGGAACCAGAAGTCCCTGATCCATGTATGTTTTTGCTTTTTTTCCAAGTTCTGTATTATTTTTAATGTTGGCACGGAAGATGTCTCCTGTGGAAATATGCGGAATCCCATATTTCTCAGCCATCTTTTTTGCCTGTGTACCTTTTCCTGCACCTGGTGCACCCAGCATAATGATTCTCATAACCATACCCTCCATTTCGTATTTTTGCCTGTAGCAAATACAGAAGACTTGCCACTGGCAACTCTTCTGTATTCTACATCTAAAGGCTCTGATGCCAGCACCATCGCCTTTCTTTTTTTAGTTGTTCAGAAATCCTTTATAGTTACGGACAAGCATCTGGGATTCAATCTGTTTCACAGTTTCCAGAATAACTCCTACAATAATGATAAGAGAAGTTCCTCCAAAGGATACATTTGCTCCAAATACACCGTTAAAGAAGAACGGAATTACCGCAACAATAATAAGGCCTACTACACCTATAAATATAATGTAATTTAAGATTTTCGTCAAATAATCTGATGTTGTCTTACCTGGACGTATGCCCGGGATAAAACCACCCTGTTTCTTAATATTGTCTGCTACTTCCAGAGGGTTGAATGTAATGGAAGTATAGAAATATGCAAAGAATATACATAAAACAATATATAAAAGCAGTCCCCAGCTATATTGAAGCTGCTTTGGATTACACCAGCTATTTGAAGAAAGACCTCTTAAAATCTCACTTCCAATTCCTGTTCCATTTCCTTTATGCATCAGCTGTGCAAGGATTGTCGGAACAGACATGATAGAGGATGCAAAAATAACCGGAATAACACCCGCTGTATTAACTTTCAGCGGAATGCTGGCTGACTGGCCACCCATCATTTTTCTACCAACCATCTTCTTAGAATACTGAATCGGAATTCTTCTCTCAGCTCCATTAAGAATAAGAACAAATACAACAATCACAAGGATAATTGCGGCAATGATCATACCTGCAAGTAATCCCTTTGCAATCGTTTTTCCTTTAATGAAATTCTCATATAAAAGAGAGATGTCACTTGGAACACGGGAAATAATATTAACAGTCAAAACAATGGAAATTCCATTTCCAACGCCCTTTTCTGTAATACGTTCTCCAATCCACATTAACATAGCAGATCCTGCAGTAAGGCAGGCAACTACTACCAATCCCTTTAAGAAATTCATGTTTGGAATCAGACCCTGACGTCCAAATCCAATTGCCATTGCAGTGGATTCAAACAAAGCAAGACCGATGGTCACATAACGGGTAATTGCTGTAATTTTCTTTCTTCCCTCTTCTCCATCTCTATGCATTTCCTCCAATGCCGGAATGGCAATTGTAAGAAGCTGCATGATAATGGAAGAAGTGATATATGGTGTGATGTTCAATGCAAAAATTGACATCTGTGTAAAAGATCCTCCGGTAAACGCATCAAAAAAATTGAATGCGTCACCGGTATTATTTGCAAACCAGTCTTTGAAGAAATCGGTATCAACTCCCGGAACAGGAAGCTGAGAACCGATTCGGATAATTAAGATCATCCATAACACATAGAGCAGCTTGCGTCTCATTTCTTTTACTCTAAAAACGTTTTTGAGAGTCTCAAACATTAGATCACCTCTACTGTACCACCTGCTGCTTCAATTTTAGCTTTTGCAGATTCACTAACAGCGTTTACTTTTACATTGAGTTTTTTGGTGATCTCACCATTTCCAAGAATTTTAACGCCATCACCTGCTTTAGAAATTGCACTACTTGCAAGTAAGCTTTCAACTGTTACTTCTGCACCATCTTCAAAGCGGTTCAGTACATCAACGTTGATCGCAATGATTTCTTTAGAGTTTCTATTTGTAAAGCCTCTCTTCGGAATACGTCTGTATAAAGGCATCTGTCCACCTTCAAATCCCGGTTTCTTGTGTCCGGAACGAGCTAACTGTCCTTTGTGTCCTTTACCGGCTGTCTTTCCGTTTCCAGAACCATGTCCACGGCCTCTTCTGAAGTTATCGCTATGCTTGGAACCTTCTGCTGGTCTTAAATTTGATAATTCCATTTTGGCACCTCCTTTTATTATTCAAAGCTTATATTTCGACTGTATATCTTTATTTCGCAGAAGAAGCAAATTATGCTTCTTCTACTTTTACCAGGTGCTGTACCTGCTGAATCATTCCTCTTGTTGCTGCATTATCCGGCATTTCAACTGTTTTGTGCATTTTGGTAAGACCCATAGCTTCAACTGTTTTTCTGTGCTTCGGAACTGCGCCAATCGGAGATTTTACTAATGTAACTTTTAATGTGTCTGCCATTTCTATTTCCTCCTTAAGCCAGAATCTCATCAACAGACTTTCCGCGAAGTTTTGCAACTTCTTCCGGAGTCTTTAACTGTCTCAGGCCTTCGATGGTAGCCAGAACAACGTTCTGTTTGTTTCTGGAACCCATACATTTTGCACGGATGTTTTTGATACCAGCTAACTCTACGACTGCACGTGCCGGACCACCAGCGATAACACCAGTACCTTCCGGAGCTCTCTTCAGAAGCATTTCTGCGCTTCCGTATTTTCCGATGAAGTCATGAGTAATAGAACCATTCTCATCTCTTGCAACTGTAACTAAGTTTTTCATTGCATCCTCTTTTCCTTTGCGAATTGCTTCCGGAATTTCGGCTGCTTTTCCTAAACCTGCACCAACGTGTCCATTGCCGTCGCCGACTACAACTAAAGCTGTGAAACGGAAGTTACGACCACCTTTAACAACCTTGGTAACACGCTTGATTGATACTACTTTATCTTCTAATTCTAACTGACTAGCATCAATAAGATTACGTTTCATGTGTTCTTTTCCTCCCTCTCTTAGAATTTCAGTCCAGCTTCTCTAGCTGCATCTGCTAATGCTTTCACTTTACCGTGGTAAATGTATCCACCTCTGTCGAAAACAACGCTTTCGATTCCGGCTTCTACTGCTTTTTTACCAATTACGGCTCCTAAGTGTGCTGCTGCTGCTACGTCGTCTGTATGCTCTAAATCTGCGTTTACTTCTTTCTGAAGAGTAGAAGCAGATACTAAAGTCTTACCAACGGTGTCATCAATAATCTGTGCATACATATGCTTGTTGGAACGAAATACTGCAAGACGTGGTGTTGTTGCAGTGCCGTTTAAATGATGACGTAATCTTCTATGCTTATTCTGACGAATATCCGCCCTGGATGCTTTCTTTATCATTTTCTCACTCTCCTTAATTATTTCTTACCAGTCTTACCAACTTTACGTCTGATAACCTCATCAGCATATTTGATACCTTTGCCTTTATATGGCTCCGGTCTTCTCTTATCTCTGATTTCAGCTGCATACTGGCCAACTTTTTCTTTGCTGATACCGGAAATAATAATTTTATTTCCGTCAACTTTGGATTCCAGACCTTCCGGATCTTCCATTTCTACCGGGTGAGAATATCCCAGGTTAAGAACAAGTTTCTTACCCTGTTTAGCTGCTTTATAACCTACACCGTTTACTTCAAGTTCTTTTGTATAACCTTCGCTTACACCAACAACCATGTTGTGGATTAAGCTTCTTGTTAAACCGTGCAGAGATTTCATTCTTTTTAAGTCGTTCGGTCTTGCAACTACTACATTACCGTCTTCTACTTTAATTTCCATTTCTACTGGAAGCGCTCTTTCAAGTGTTCCTTTTGGTCCTTTTACGGTTACAACGTTTCCGTCAGCGATTTTTACTTCAACGCCAGCTGGAATTGCAACCGGAAGTCTACCGATACGTGACATACTTTTGTCCTCCTATTACTTAAATTATCGGAGAAGCATATGCTTCTCTGTTTTCAGTTACATTGAGTACTCCGGCTTACCAAACAAATGCCAGAACTTCACCGCCAACTTTTTCTTTACGTGCTTCTTTATCTGTGATAACACCTTTGTTTGTAGAAAGAATTGCGATTCCAAGTCCGCCAAGAACTTTTGGCAGTTCGTCTTTTCCAACGTAAATACGAAGACCTGGTTTGGAAATTCTCTTCAGTCCTGTGATGATTTTCTCGTTTTTGTTTTCACCGTATTTTAAAGTAATGTGGATGGTCTTAAATACACCATCTTCTACTAAATCGTATTTTGCAATATATCCTTCATCAACTAAGATATTTGCAATTGCAATTTTCATTTTAGATGCCGGTACATCTACTGTGTCATGTTTTGCAGTGTTTGCATTACGGATTCTTGTAAGCATATCTGCAATCGGATCGCTCATTGTCATGTTAGTTTCCTCCTTGTTTTCAGACTTTACATGTCATATTATTGGTTTATATATTTCCAGAACATTTTACCAGGAAGCTTTTTTAACTCCCGGAATCTGTCCTTTGTAAGCTAATTCACGGAAGCAGATTCTGCAAATTCCGTATTTTCTTAAGTATGAATGTGGACGGCCACAAATTCTGCAACGATTGTATTCTCTTGTAGAGAATTTCTGTTTACGCTGCTGTTTGATTTTCATTGCTGTTTTAGCCATGAATCGTTCCTCCTATCAGATTTGCAGACCCCGGCTTTCGCCGGCGGTCATAATGGTATACCCAAAGGGCATATTATTTTGCAAATGGCATGTTGAATAATGTCAGTAATTCACGTGCTTCTTCATCTGTTTTTGCAGTGGTAACGAAGATGATGTCCATACCTCTTACCTTGTCTACTTTATCGTATTCAACTTCTGGGAAGATTAACTGCTCTTTAATACCAAGAGCGTAATTTCCTCTGCCGTCAAATGCATTCGGGTTTACACCACGGAAGTCACGTACACGAGGAAGAGCCAGGTTAATCAGACGATCTGCAAACTCATACATCTTGTCGCCTCTTAATGTAACTTTACATCCAATCGGCATTCCCTCTCTGATTTTAAAGTTCGCAACAGATTTCTTCGCTTTTGTAGAAACTGCTTTCTGTCCTGTAATAAGCTCCATATCTGCGATAGCTGCATCCAGAAGTTTTGCATTTTCTTTCGCTTCACCAACACCCATGTTTACAACGATTTTCTCGAGTTTTGGCACTTCCATAACATTTTTGTATCCGAATTTTTTGGTCATGGCATCCATGATCTCATTTTTGTAAAGTTCTTTTAATCTACTCACTTGTCATGCCTCCTCTCTTAATTAATCGATAACTTTTCCAGTTGTTTTTGCAACACGGACTTTTTTGTCTCCATCCATCTTGAAACCAACTCTTGTAGCTTTTCCATCAACAACCAGCATTACGTTGGAAATATGAAGCGGAGCTTCTTTGTTGATAATTCCACCATTCTGGTTTGCCATAGATGGTTTGCTATGTTTGGTTACCATGTTTACGTTTTCAACTAATACTGTATTGTCTTTTACGTTAACGGCAAGAACTTTTCCTTCTTTGCCTTTATCTTTACCAGCGATTACCTGAACAGTATCGCCTTTTTTAATCTTCATAGCTGACATTAGGCACCCTCCTATAATACTTCCGGAGCTAAGGAAACGATCTTCATAAATTTCTTATCACGAAGTTCTCTGGCAACTGGTCCAAAGATACGTGTTCCTCTCGGAGTTAAGTCATCTTTAATAATTACGGCAGCGTTTTCATCGAAACGGATGTAAGAACCATCTTTACGACGAGCGCCTTTTTTTGTTCTAACAACAACAGCCTTTACAACGTCACCTTTTTTAACAACACCGCCTGGTGTTGCATCTTTAACAGAAGCAACGATTGTATCACCGATATTTGCATATCTTCTTGTAGAGCCACCCATAACACGAATACAAAGGATTTCTTTTGCACCAGTGTTATCGGCAACTTTCAGTCTAGTTTCCTGCTGAATCATACTGGTCTCCTCCTTATTTCACTTTCTCTACAATTTCAACCAGTCTCCATCTTTTATCTTTAGATAACGGTCTGGTTTCCATAACTTTTACGGTATCACCGATATTACACTCATTATTTTCGTCATGAGCTTTTAATTTATATGTTCTCTTCACGATTTTTTTGTAAAGAGGATGTTTTACATGGTCTTCAATTGCAACTACAATGGTCTTCTCCATCTTGTTGCTGACAACCTTACCCACACGGGTTTTTCTCAGATTTCTTTCCACGATTGTTTCCTCCTATATTCACTATTTGGAAGCGTTAGCCTGCTCAGTGATTACTGTCTGGATTCTGGCAATATTCTTGCGAACCTCTTTGATTCGTCCTGTATTGTCTAATTGATTGGTTGCATTCTGAAATCTCAGATTGAAAAGTTCTTTTTTAGCAGCTACTAATTCTTCATTCAATTCTGCAGCTGATTTTGCTCTTAAATCTTCTACGAATTTATTAATTTTCACTGTTATCACCGCCTTCTAAGTCTGCGCGAGAAACGATTTTACATTTACATGGTAACTTGTGCATAGCAAGACGCAATGCTTCGCGAGCAACCTCTTCGGATACTCCTGCGATTTCAAACATAACGCGACCTGGTTTTACAACTGCTACCCAGTATTCCAGGGAACCTTTACCGGAACCCATACGTGTTTCTGCTGGTTTTGCTGTTACTGGTTTATCTGGGAAAATCTTAATCCAAACCTTACCGCCACGTTTGATGTAACGGGTCATAGCAACACGGGCTGCTTCAATCTGGTTGGAACGAATCCAACAAGGTTCGGTAGCAACAAGACCGAATTCACCATAATTGATTTTGTTACCTCTAAGGGCTTTACCTCTCATGGAGCCACGGAATTGTTTACGACGTTTTACTCTTTTTGGCATTAACATTATTTATCGCTCCCTTCCTTAGTTCCTTTTGTTGGAAGTACTTCACCATTGTAGACCCAAGCTTTTACGCCAACTTTGCCGTATGTTGTGTCTGCTTCTGCGAAGCCGTAGTCGATGTCTGCACGAAGTGTCTGAAGCGGAATAGTTCCTTCGCTGTAGAACTCTGTACGAGCCATATCAGCACCACCAAGACGTCCGGAAACGGATGTTTTGATTCCTTTTGCGCCAGCTTTCATAGTTCTCTGCATTGTGGATTTCATTGCACGACGGAAAGAAATACGATTCTCTAACTGTAATGCAATATTTTCAGCAACTAACTGTGCATCTCTGTCTGGTCTCTTAACTTCTTTGATATCAACGATTAATTTCTTATCTGTATATTTCTGTAATTCAGCTTTTACTTTTTCGATCTCAGCGCCGCCTTTACCGATTACGATACCAGGTTTTGCTGTGTAAATGATGATCTTTACTCTATCAGATGCTCTTTCGATCTCAATCTTGGAAACACCTGCGCTGTATAATTTCTTTTTCAGGAATGTTCTGATGTTGTAATCTTCTACTAAGTAGTCTGCGAAGTCATCTTCTGCAAACCATCTTGAATCCCAATCCTTGATAACACCGACTCTAAGGCCATGTGGGTTAACTTTCTGTCCCATGCTTTTCCTCCTTATCTTTCATCCAGCACGATGGTGATATGGCTTGTTCTCTTTTCGATTCTGTAAGCTCTACCCTGTGCTCTTGGCTGAATTCTCTTCATTGTAGGTCCTTTATTTGCATAGCACTCTGCAATGTAGAGGTTGTCTGCGTTCATTCCGTTGTTGTTCTCAGCGTTTGCAACTGCTGATTCCAGTAACTTTTTAAGCACGCTGGAAGCGTATCTTGGGTTGTATGTCAGGATACCAAGTGCTGTCTGCACATCTTTACCACGAATTACATCTAATACGTAGCAGGCTTTCTGAACAGAAATTCTTGCATAAGATAATTTTGCAGACGGTCTTGTCTCTCTATTATTCTCATTTCTGGCTCTCTTTATCTGGCTTCTATGTCCCTTTGCCATTTTAAAGTGCCTCCTTTCATCATATTCGATATTTATTGAAAACACCGTGGTCACTAAATCCGCTACTGCTTATGAAGTGACCAGGTGGACGTTCTCACCAATTTTGCTTTTCAGCTCATTAAGTGTTTACAATTAGCGAACGCCGGATTTCTTTTCGTCTTTTCCGTGTCCTCTGTATGTTCTGGTTGCAACAAACTCACCAAGTTTGTGGCCAACCATATCTTCTGTAACATATACCGGCACGTGTTTTCTTCCGTCATGGACAGCAATTGTGTGTCCTACGAAGGACGGGAAGATAGTGGAACGACGTGACCATGTTTTAATAACGGATTTGTCGTTTGCAGCATTTAACGCGTCTACTTTTTTCAGTAAGCTTGCATCTGCAAAAGGTCCTTTTTTCAGTGAACGAGACATGCTTTATCCTCCTTATTATTTCGATAATGCTTTTCCATCGCGTCTTCTTACGATGAGCTTGTTGGACTGTTTGTTTTTCTTTCTTGTCTTCAGACCAAGAGCAGGTTTTCCCCATGGTGTACATGGACCTGGACGACCGATACCGGTCTTTCCTTCACCACCACCGTGTGGATGGTCATTCGGGTTCATTACAGAACCACGAACTGTTGGTCTGATACCCATGTTACGTTTACGTCCAGCTTTACCGATGTTAATCAGGTTGTGGTCGCCGTTTCCAACAACTCCGATAGATGCGCGGCATACAATCGGAACCATTCTCATTTCACCAGATGGCAGACGCAGTGTTGCGTATTTGCCTTCTTTTGCCATTAACTGAGCGCCATTTCCTGCAGAACGAACCATCTGTCCGCCTTTTCCAGGATGAAGCTCAATGTTATGAACCATAGTACCAACCGGAATCAGTTCCAGTGGCAGGCAGTTTCCAACGCGAACTTCCGCTTCCGGTCCGTTCATGATCTTCTGGCCTACTTTTAAGCCTTCCGGAGCAAGGATATATGCTTTCTCACCATCTGCATAGTTGATAAGTGCAATATTTGCTGTTCTGTTCGGATCGTATTCGATAGTTGCTACTGTTGCAGGAATACCATCTTTTCTTCTTTTGAAGTCGATGATTCTATATTTTCTTCTGCTTCCGCCTCCGCGGTGTCTTACTGTGATTTTACCCTGATTGTTACGTCCGGCATTTTTCTTTAAAGACACTACTAAGGATTTCTCTGGAGTGCTTGTTGTGATCTCAGAGAAGTCAGAACCAGTCATATGTCTTCTTGACGGGGTATATGGGTTATAGGTTTTGATTCCCATGTTTGTTTCTCCTTTCGAATATTAATTATCATGCTTTCCAGCATATAGTTGCTTTCGATTAAAGCCCTTCAAAAATCTCGATATCTTTGCTGTCTTCTGTAAGAGCTACGATAGCTTTTTTAGTTTTTGCAGTTTTTCCAACTACAGCACCACGGCGTTTTTTCTTACCATCTAAATTCATGGTATTTACGCTCTTTACTTTTGTTCCTTCGAACATTTTTTCCACAGCTTCTTTAATCTGTGTTTTATTTGCTTCCGGATGAACCAGGAAAGTGTATTTCTTCTCACCCATAGCGTTCATGGTTTTTTCAGTAATCACTGGTTTTTTGATTACGTCATAATACTGAATGTTAGCCATTATGCGTACACCTCCTCGATGGATGCTACAGCATCTTTGGTTACAACAACGGTGTTATGTTTCATAACATCGTATACGTTGATGGTGTTTGGAGTTGCAGTCTCTACATTTTCAATGTTTCTTGCGGAAAGAATTACGTTTTTATCATCTGTTGCTGTAATAACAAGTGCTTTTTCAGCTTTCAGATTTGCAAGAACTTTCTGCATTTCTTTTGTTTTTACCTCTGCAAATGCAAGGCTGTCTACAACTACTAATTTATTGTCCTGAACTTTAGATGTCAGAGCAGATTTTAATGCAGCTCTTCTTTCTTTTTTGTTCATTTTTACTTCATAATCTCTTGGTACCGGAGCGAATACAACACCGCCGCCAGTCCACTGTGGTGCACGGATGGAACCCTGTCTAGCATGACCTGTTCCTTTCTGTCTCCACGGTTTTCTTCCGCCGCCGCTTACTTCAGAACGAGTTTTAGCTTTCTGAGTACCCTGGCGTTTATTTGCAAGCTGACGAACAACAGCAAGATGAACAAGATGCTCGTTGATTTCTACACCGAACACTGCATCGTTCAGTTCCATTGTTCCAACTTCATTGCCTTCCATATTATAAACAGTTACGTTTGCCATTCTGATGCTCCTCCTTTCTCATTATAAGGACTTTACTGTCTCTTTGATAGTTACCAAAGATTTCTTAGGTCCTGGAACAGCACCTTTAACTAACAGTAAGTTGTTTTCTGTATCTACGCGTACGATTTCAAGGTTCTGTACAGTTACCTGAACATTACCCATCTGTCCTGGCATTTTTTTGCCTTTGAATACTTTACTTGGATCAGATGCAGAACCGTTGGAACCTGCATGACGATGATATTTAGAACCATGAGTCATAGGTCCTCTGGACTGTCCGTGTCTCTTAATCGCACCCTGGAAGCCTTTACCTTTGGATGTTGCAGTTACATCGATATGATCTCCTGCTTCAAAGATTTCAGCGTTGATTTCCTGTCCTACTTCATATTCGCCTGCGTTTTCAAATTTGAATTCCTTCAGGAATCTCTTTGCGTCAACGCCAGCTTTTTCAAAGTGACCTTTTTCCGGTTTGTTCACCAGTTTTTCTCTGATGTCGCCATAGCCAACCTGAACTGCTGCATATCCATCGTTTTCTTCTGTCTTAACCTGAGTTACGACACATGGACCTGCCTGTAAAACGGTTACCGGAATTAAAGATCCGTCTTCATTGAAGATCTGAGTCATTCCGACTTTTGTAGCTAAAATAGCTTTCTTCATTGTTTTTCCTCCTTATAGCGGATTACCATTGCGGCAATCATATAGTAAATAGCATAAATGCTTTCGCATTACCAATGTTAATCAGGATGAATTATTTTGTTTTCATCTTGATATCAATATGAACTCCTGCCGGCATTTCCAGTCTGGACAGTGCATCTACTGTCTTCTGGGTTGGGGTCAGGATATCAATGAGTCTCTTATGAGTTCTCTGTTCGAACTGTTCTCTGGAATCTTTGTATTTATGAACCGCTCTTAAGATTGTAACAACCTCTTTTTTTGTTGGAAGCGGAACCGGTCCACTTACCATTGCGCCGTTCTTTTTAACAGTTTCGATGATTTTTGCAGCTGATGCATCTACTAACTGATGATCATATGCTTTTAATGTGATTCTCATTACCTGATTTGCCATAAAAAAAGTCTCCTCCTATTCGTACTCGTTAGCAGTACGACAAGCGGCGACTGTACACATCTCCACGCGTGTCCTGATATTTCTCACACGCATCCCATCCCTCTGATGGTCTTCTGAACTTGTACAGTGACTTGTCGTCAGTTTCCTAACTTGACATTCGCTCCACGGAAAACCTGCTTTTTCAGCAGCAACCTCGCGCTTCATCGCTATCAATGTCACAACAGTTATGAGTATACACGAACATTTTCTTTAATGCAAGTGTTTTTTTTATTTTTTTGTACTTTTTTTTATACATATTTAAAATTCAAAAAATCTGCAGTTTCGCGAATCGCATTTCGTAAAACTGCAGATCTTATATTTATTCCTCTTCCTCTCCAATAATATCAGAGTAATCAAACAAAGTTACATCTGTAATATCATCTTTGACAATTTCCGGTGCATCTCCTTCTGCTTTGGCACGACAGGCAATCTGTGTTGCGCTCCATACCGGAATCGCCATCTTTCTTATTTCTACCGGCTCTTCTTCCTTAACAGGAGCTTCCACAGCAGGTTCGGATACAGGATTCTCTTCTGTCTCTGCCTGATCTCCATCCTGAACCGTTTCTTTTATTTCTTCCACTGTCTCGTCTGCTGTAGCTGCCGCAATTTCTTTTTTCAGAAGTTCATGAGCTTCACTTGCTGCTGTCTGCATAGACACCGGCTTCTCAGGCATATCATTATATCCGTCATCCTCTTCTTCAATTTCATCTACAAAGCCGCCGGTACGCACCATTCGCTTCTGTGCTTTTTTCTTTTTCTTTTTGCCGCGGTCCTCATTGCGAATTTCACGTTCTTCTTCCCGCATCATTCGTGCCCGCTCTTTTTCTTCACGTTTTAATTCTTTCTTGGTTTTTACATGAGCTCCGGAAGAAACTTCTTCCACTTCTTCCTCCGGATCTTTTTCCCAATACTCCGCAATAATATAAAGAATAATCAGAAACAGCACTGCAAGCCCTAAGATAATTTTACCTTCCGTGCTCTGTGTCGCTACTGATAAATAACCTACAAACCCCACCGTAGCTACTACCTTGGGAACGTACTCCTTCACTGCCACAGTAATGGATTCCCCATTTGTCACAGCCGGATTCACAACAGTACCAGTTCCATTCTCCAGGTTTAAGGACTCTACATTATAACGGTATATTTTAGAATCTTCCCGAACAAGGATTGGATCTCCAACATATATATCTGTTGCTTTAACTGGAATTGCATATGTAACGGACCCCATTGGAAGATTCGTCTCTTCCTTTGCATCTGTCCTTATTTCTGTAGTAACCCCAAAGAATGGCGGTAATATTAAACCGGCAGCACATATAATCGTACAAATCACTACAAAATGTACAATAAATTTAAGAAATTTTGACATTGTAATGCTCTCCTCACTTTATCCATTCACTTTAACATTCTCTAATTATACCTTGTTTTTTTCTTTCGGTCAACTTATAATATCTTTAAATTATTAATAGGAAGGAACTCTGTACTATGAACTTTTTACATTTTCTAGCCCAGTACCGAACCGATGCGGGAGATCTCTTTTTTCAAATCGTTACCTATGCAGCTCAGGAATTATTTGTAGTAGGCATTATTTGCTGGCTTTTCTGGTGTACAAACAAGAAGCTGGCCTACACACTTGGTTTTTCCTATTTCACTTCCGGTCTTCTTGTCCAGGGTCTAAAAATCACTTTTCGCATTCCCCGTCCCTGGATTCTTGACCCTTCCTTTCAAGCTGTAAAATCCGCCATTCCAGGAGCCACTGGATATTCTTTTCCAAGCGGCCATACCCAAAGCATTACGGCATTGTTTGGAACCACTTCACTTCACGCATCAAAACGCCGCTGGAAACTCCTCTCGCTTTTTGTAATCTTTCTTGTAGGTTTTTCCAGAATGTATCTTGGATGTCACACACCAAAGGATGTTTTCACCTCTTTTATCCTTTCATTTATATGTGTATTTCTTTGTTACCACTATATATATAAGAAGGAATCTTTTCAAAAACATCCGTTAGTCGTAGTAAGCGTCATGTTTTTCATATGTGCAGGCTTAACTTTTTATGCTGTTTTCCTAAATAAACACAATATAATCGCTCTTACATATGCTCAGGATTGTCTCAAGGCCAGCGGCGCCGGAACTGCATTTGCACTTGGTTATTATATAGAAACAACCAGAATCCGCTTTTCCATGCCTCGTACTCTGAAAGAAAAAATATTGCGCCTTGTTATGGGGCTTATGGGAACCCTCTTAATACTGGAAGGTTTAAAACCATTTATTGGAACTTCACTTTTTGCCTGCTTTATACGATACTTTTTAGCAGTTATCTGGATCTTGGCAATCTATCCTCTGCTATTTACAAGATTTTCTCATACAAACCCATAATCTTATTTTAACGCAAAAATGCGAATGAAAATCGGTCTTCCTTTTCATTCGCATTTTTAATAAAAAATAACACGGTCTGTTATTTAATTTTCCAATTATTAATGATTGCTCAGATATTTTTCAATGCTGTTCATTGCATCTTCTTCATCTTCGCCGTTTACTTTCAACATTACTTCTTCTCCTGCATCCAGTCCAAGGGTCATCATTCCCATGATACTTTTTGCATTCACTCTTTTTTCTCCTACTTCAACATAAATTTCACTATTAAACTGACTGGCAACTTGAACAAGCTGCGCTACCGGACGTGCTTCCAGTCCCGTGGAAAGATTTACCGTTATTGTTCTTTTTATCATAATAACTCCTCCTTGTTCTCCCGCAGTTCATCAGCCAATGCACTTAATTTTCTCAGCCGATGATTCACCCCTGATTTACCCACCTGCGGGTTTAACATCATTCCTAATTCTTTTAATGTAGCTTCCGGATATTGCAGCCTCACTCTGGCAGTTTCAGCAAGACCTTCGTTAAGGCTCTGAAAGCCTCTGACCTTTTCAATTAATTTAATGTCTTCTACCTGCTTTACTGCTGCATTTACCGTTTTATTGATATTCGCAGTTTCACAATTTACCTTTCGGTTTACAGAGTTGCGCATTTCCTTTAAGATCCGAATATTCTCCAGATTCATCAATGCGACATTTGCCTCCATAATTGCCAACATATCTACAATCTGTGCGCCTTCCTTCACATAGACCACATATGATTTTTTGCGCAGCACAATTTTGGCATCAATTTGAAAACTGCGGATAACGTCCTGTAAGAGTTTTGCTTTTTCTTCTTCCGAACAGACAATCTCAAAATGATACCCTTTTCTGGGATCACTAATGGAACCTGCCGAAAGAAACATTCCACGAACAAAAGCCCGTTTGCAGCAGCTTTGCTGAAGTACCAGAGAATGTTCTGCTATGGAAAGACTCCCTGTTCCAGCTTCTGCGGAAAGTTTACATGCCTGCATCACAATTTCCTTTTGCTGCTTTTCTATCTCTACCAAATATACTTTTCCCCGTTTCAAAGGAGTATTTTCATGGAGAGATACCACTGTATCTATATTAAATGTTTTTTTTAATAATGTAAAGTATTTTCTTGCAACCAGCTCATTTTCTGTATGAACCTTCAATACTTCCTGCCCATTGGATAAACGTTCCAGATTGCCACAAACACACAGAATCGCCGCAATCTCTGCCACACGACAATGCCTGGCTGCATTTACCTGTCTGGAAAGTTCCTCTTTCACCATCCCTGAAAAAGACATTTCCCAACCTCATTTCTTCTATTTTTTTAATAATCTGTCCTTCTCAATATCTCTGTGTTCCAACCGGAAGCCATATTGTCCACCTTGGGAAAGTCTTCCATATAACTCCCTTGCCAGCGTTACAGAACGATGTTTCCCACCTGTACATCCAATTGCAATTACAAGATTTGTTTTTCCTTCCTTTACATATTGAGGAATCAAAAACTTTATCATCTCTTCCAACCGGTCCGCAAACTCTTTTGCAGCATCACAATCCATAACATAACGAAAAACATGCTCATCTTTTCCTGTAAGAGGGCGAAGTTCATCTACGTAATACGGATTTGGAAGAAAACGAACATCAAACACAAGATCTGCATCTGCCGGAATTCCATATTTAAATCCAAAAGATAAAACGGAAACCATCATGTTACAAAATTCCTGATTTTTCACAAAAATCTTTTCCACTTCCTGTTTTAACTCTCTTGTAAGAAGATGACTTGTATCAATGATATAGTCCGCCCTTTTTTTTAGAAAATACATTTTTTCCCGTTCAATCCGAATACCGTCATCCACCCGTCCTGTCATAGCAAGAGGATGACTTCTTCTTGTTTCTTTATACCGCTTTACAAGTACATTATCTTCTGCATCCAGAAAAAGGATCTCAAATTCATATCCAGCCTCTTTCATTTTATCCAGAACAACTTCCAGCTCATCCAAAGATCGACCGCTTCTGGCATCAATTCCCAAGGCTACATTTTGAACATCCTCTCCATGGATTTCCGGAATAAGAGATGCAAATTTTTCCAGAAGCTGAATCGGCAAATTATCTACACAAAAATATCTGGCATCTTCAAGCATTTTTAATGCTGTAGATTTTCCTGCACCGGATACACCAGTTACAATTACAAAACGCATATTTCCTCCTGCTCTGTTAGGAAAAGTCCCCTAAAAATCTTACTTCCGGTTCCAGCATCACGCCAAATTTCTCATATACGATACGTTTTACATCTTCAATAAGCTGACAAACGTCCTGGGCAGTTGCATTTCCTGTATTAATAACAAACCCACAGTGTTTCTCTGAAATCTGCGCACCGCCTACACGATATCCTCTAAGCCCGGAATCCATGATCAGCTTTCCTGCAAAATATCCTTCCGGCCGTTTAAAAGTACTTCCTGCACTCGGATATTCCAATGGCTGTTTGGACGTTCTTCTCTGCGTCAGATCCTTCATCTGAGCTTTAATTTCTTCCTGGTCGCCTTTCTCCAGGGAAATTTCCGCTTCCAGCACAAAATATCCGGCAGTTTTCACAAGACTTGTACGATATCCCAAATTTAATTCTTCCACAGACAGTTTCCGCACATTGCCCTCTCCATCTACAACAGTAGCTGACTTTAAAACATCTTTCATCTCTCCACCGTAAGCACCTGCATTCATCATAACCGCTCCGCCAAGAGTTCCCGGAATACCACCGGCAAATTCAAACCCTGTAAGAGATGCATTTTTAGCTGCTGCTGCAATTCCAGAAAGAAGTGCACCTGCCTGTGCATGAATTTCTGTTCCTTCTACCCGGATTTCATTCATATTCCGAAACATCTGGATCACAACGCCCTGATACCCTTTATCACTGACAAGCAGATTACTTCCATTTCCTAAGATAAAATACGGCAGTTCTTCCTCTTTACATACAGCAAGGATCCCTTTTACTTCCTCTACCGATTCCGGAAGCAAAAAGTAATCTGCCGCACCACCAATCCGAAACGTGGTATGACTGCTCATCGGCTCATGAACCAAAACTTTTTCTTCTCCCAACAAACTGCAAAATTTATTTTTTATTTCCTGTCTCAATGTTTCTATTCCTCTGTCTTTCTACTATTTATTTCTTTTTATATCCAGAAGATCGCATACAACTTCTCCTGCGATCATAAGTCCTGCCACACTTGGAACAAATGCGATACTTCCCGGAACAGGACGATCTGTATTGCCTTTACGTTCTCCATTATCACTCAAAGCTTTTAACGGCTTTTCTTTTGAATAAAGAACTTTCACTTTACGAATTCCCCTTTTTCTTAATTCCAGACGCATTACTTTTGCCAATGGGCATACACTTGTCTTGGAAATATCTGTAATTTCAAACTTGGAAGGGTCAAGTTTGTTTCCTGTTCCCATGCAGGAAATAATAGGAATCCCACACTCTTTTGCCTTCTGAATAACCAGAAGTTTTGAAGATACGGTATCTATTGCATCAACAATATAATCCACCCCGCGGAGGTCAAACATATCTGCTGTATCTTCATTGTAAAAAGTTTCATACGTATGAACAAGAATATTCTCATCTATATCTCGTATTCTCTCTTTCGCTATCTGCACTTTACTTCGTCCTACCGTAGAATGAAGTGCATATAACTGGCGATTGATATTTGTAACAGAAACCGTATCATGGTCCACAAGTGTCATACTTCCAACTCCACATCTTGCCAGTGCTTCCGCTACATAAGACCCTACTCCGCCAAGTCCCAGTATCATAATCCGGGATTTTGCAAGTTTTGTTATCCCTTCATTTCCAAGCAGTAATTCCATTCGTGAAAATGCATTCTGCATATCACTAAGCCCTCCTTCTTCCTGTCTCTCAAAATCTGCTTATGTCTGCAGATTCCCATCATATTCTCTCATTATACTATGTGTCCTCTTACTTGTACAGTTTTTCATATTTTATTAAGAATTCGCACATATTTTTTTTATTTCTCCTTATACTAAAAGCAGATTTATCCAGATTCAGGAGGTATCATTATGTTACAGCAAATTTTTCTGGGATTTTTAGGATTCTGTGCAGGCGCAATTATTGCAGGAGGAATCGTAGGCCTCCTAATCGGTCTTTCTATTGTGCCCAGATATGCTGGAATCACCCGAACAGGCCGGCATATTCTTCTTTACGAGGATGTTACACTTGCAGGCGCTGTAACAGGAAACCTGTTTTTCCTGTTACAATGGAAAATCCCAGGTGGTTCTCTCTTCCTTATATTTTACGGACTTTTTTCAGGCATTTTTCTTGGAGGATGGATTATGGCACTTGCAGAAATGGCAGACGTTTTTCCTATTTTTACAAGACGCATTCGTTTCTCCGAAGGTCTCCCAGCTGTTATTTTATCCATTGCTGCCGGAAAAACACTTGGATCACTTTTTTATTATTTCCATGGATGGATGTAACTTACAAAAGATGTGCAGGCATGGAATTCTGCTGCCCGGTCTGTTTCTTCTGCATCTTATGTACATTTGTCTTTTCCTGTAACGGACACCGTTCATCCGTTTCCCTGCAGTACCATTTTCTGTAATCTCCCGGCGCACATCCCATTTCTTTTTTAAAGGTTTCTGCATAATAACTGGATCCCGCAAAACCAAATCGCGCCGCAATTTCCCCAATGCTCCCTTTTCTACTTATAAGCTCAGGGATACTTTTTTCAATACGACAAAGCTGAATATATTCCACTGGTGTTTGCTCCATATGTTTTTTAAAAAAGCGGCAATATTCTCCTGTACTTACCCCGCTATAAGCCGCCATCTCTGCCAATGTATTTTTTTCTCTGTAGTTATCATGAAGAAAAGAGAGCATTTTCTGAAGTTTGTCTGTCTCCTTTTTGGCGCCTGCTGCTTTTACAGGAGAACAACTGTTAAATTCCCTGTAAAGGCAGCTCCAAAAAATATACACTTCTCCCATAAGGCGCATCTCTTCTCCTTTTTCTTTTGCTTCTAAAGCAGTTCCCATTTTTAAAATGGTTTTCAGAATTTCTTCCTGACCTTTCTTTTTTCCGGTTAATTTTAAATAGGGAAAGTCTCTACACAAAAGAATTTCCTTTATATAAGACTCTGCTATGCTCTTTTTAATCCCTTCCAGAAATTCCAATGAAAAATCCACTAAAATAAATCTGCATCCTTCTCCGCTCTTTAATAATCTCCATGCCTGTTTTTTATTTAGAAAAATCCCTTCGCCTTCATACAGATTTTCTCTTTTCTGATTGATCTGACATGTCATACTTCCATTTTTCACATAAAGAAAATAGGCATCTTCTTCCAGCAAACACGACATATGACCAAATTCCTCTTTTTCCATGGAAACTGCCCATATGCCTATTCCCGGATACTCTTTTTCTGAACGCAGTACTCTGGTATCACGACCTTCCCAAAATTTCCTCATACACTGTTTCCTCTCTTTTATCTGCCGAATCTTTTTTCTGTCCCCCATTATACGGAGAAAAAAGAAAAAAGTCAAAAGAACAGGAATATTCCTTTCTATTTTCCACAAACTAATAAAAACATGGAAAGGATGATATAAACTATGTCAGATCCATTACATCATACAACACAACAATATAAAACCTATGTAAAACAGATCACACCTACTCACAGCCTCCCTGTTAATATGGGAAAAGCCTTTCTTACAGGAGGTATCATCTGTACCATAGGACAGTTTATTATTAATGTTTCAAAAAATCTTGGCGCTACTACAGAAAATGCCGGTACCTGGTGTTCCATTTTCCTTATTTTTTTAAGTGTGCTCCTTACAGGACTTAATATTTATCCAAAAATCGGAAAATTCGGTGGTGCCGGAAGTCTCGTGCCTATTACAGGGTTTGCCAACTCTGTTGCCGCTTCTGCTATTGAATTCAAGGCAGAAGGGCAGGTTTTTGGAATCGGATGCAAGATTTTTACAATTGCAGGTCCCGTCATTCTATATGGCATTATGAGTTCCTGGATTATCGGAGTCTTTTACTATCTTATTAAACTAATGGGGGTAATTTCATGACAAAAACATTCATGCAGGGAAATTCCAGCATTTCTTTTCCTCACCCAGTATTCATTCAGGGCTGTGCCTCTGTTGTAGGAAAAAAAGAGGGGGACGGGCCTCTTGGAAAACTTTTTGATGAAATATGTGAAGATCCCATGTTCGGTACAGATACGTGGGAAGCTGCGGAAAGCATTATGCAAAAAAAAGCCGCCTCTCTTGCCATTGAAAAAAGCGGCTTCAAAGCTTCTGAAATCCGTATGGCATTTGCCGGTGATCTTCTTGCGCAAACTGCCGCTTCCTCTTTCGGAATTGCAGGAATGGAAATTCCTTTCTATGGCTTATATGGTGCCTGCTCCACCATGGGCGAATCTCTATCTCTTGGGGCTATGACTGTATCTGCCGGATATGGGGATCCTGTCCTTTGTGCAACCTCCAGCCATTTTGCAAGTGCCGAAAAAGAATTCCGTTTTCCACTGGGATACGGAAACCAGCGTCCTCTCTCTGCTACATGGACAGTAACAGGAAGTGGAGCCTGTATTCTTTCCAATCTTCCGCCTTCACCGGATCACACAAAAAAAGTCCTGTGTACTTCAAATGGATATGCGGCAATTACAGGGATTACCACTGGAAAACTTGTTGATTTTGGCTTAAAAGATGCCTTAAACATGGGCGGATGCATGGCGCCTGCTGCCTGCGATACCATATGGCGGCATTTTTGCGATTTTCAAAGATCTCCATCCTATTATGATCAAATTTTTACAGGAGATCTTGGTTTGGTGGGTCAGAAAATTCTCTTTGATCTTCTGGAAGAAAAGCAGATAAATATTCAGACGCAGCACAATGACTGCGGGCTTTTGATCTTCGACAACACCAGCCAGGATACACATTCCGGTGGCAGTGGATGCGGTTGTGCTGCTTCCGTTCTCACCGCCTATATTCTTCCAAATGTAGCTTCCGGTAAATGGAAGCGAGTCCTTTTCATCCCTACAGGCGCCCTGCTTTCTAAAGTAAGTTTTAATGAGGGAGATTCCATTCCCGGAATCGCCCATGCCGTAGTGATTGAACACATTCCCGCCTAAAAAGATCGGAGGTTTCTATGGATTATATAAATGCATTCTGGATTGGCGGCCTTATCTGTGCTCTTGTCCAGATTTTACTTGATAAAACATCACTTTTGCCTGGCCGTGTCATGGTTCTCCTTGTGTGCAGCGGAACACTTTTAAGTGCACTTGGCATTTATGGACCTTTTGTTAAATACGCAGGAGCCGGTGCTTCTGTTCCTCTCCTTGGTTTTGGAAATGTCCTTTGGAAAGGTATGAAAAAAGCAATCGATCATGACGGAATCCTTGGTCTTTTTACAGGTGGCTTTACCGCATGCGCAGCAGGTGTTTCCGCTGCACTTATATTTTCTTATCTTGCCAGTCTGATTTTCAAACCTAAAATGAAAGATTAAGACAATTTCCAGTCAAGCTTTGAAAGGATGTGATTTTTTGAGCGATACTTTATACCTTATGCTGGAACAAAACGTAGAAGTAACCCATCCTCACGTTTATCTCCAGGATATTGCAAAACTTTCTTGTAGTAATCCCAAGGTTCTGAATCATCTGCGGGTTCTTCCGGTTTTAAATCTGGATCCCCAAAAACCTGGACGTTATGTCCTTTCTTCCATGGATCTGATTTCGCAGATTCAGCAAAAAGAACCGGATCTAACCATCTCACATATAGGAGAGCCCAGTTTTATTATCACATACAAAAGCGAAACTCCTCATGCACTTTTCCTCAGGTGGATGAAAGTCTTCTTTGTTTGTCTTGCCACATTTTTTGGCGCTGCGTTTTCCATTATGACATTTAATAACGATGTAGATGTAGGCGGGCTTTTTTCGCATATATACACGCAGGTAACAGGGAACATTTCAAATGGATTTACTGTTTTGGAAATTTCTTATTCCATTGGTATAGGGCTTGGCATCCTCTTCTTTTTTAATCACTTTGGAAAACTAAAACTGACAGATGATCCAACTCCTATGCAGGTACAAATGCGCATTTATGAAGATGATGTTAATCAGACCATTATAGAAGAAATCAATCGAACAAAAGTATAGCATTGCTTTTCCTTCTTCTCTGTGTTATACTTCATAGCGGAATGCCCACAAAAACCAAGGTCTTAAGGGCTTACCGCCGATTCCCGGCGTAAAATGAATCGAGTGTTCGTGACCTTCCACTCGTAAAACAAAACTAAAGGAGATAAGTAAATATGAAAAACAAAAGTACCCTGTTTCTTGTACAGGCAGCTGCAATCGGTGCAATCTATGTTGTGATCACCTTGCTGTTTGCACCACTAAGCTTCGGAGAAGTACAGATTCGTTTCTCAGAAGCGCTTACGATTCTGCCATACTTCACCCCTGCTGCTATCCCCGGCTTATTTGTCGGCTGCATCATTTCCAATATTCTGGGGGGAGGAATTCCGGTAGATATCATCTTTGGAAGCCTTGCTACTTTAATCGGAGCTATTTTCACCTATAAACTCCGCAACAACCGATGGCTGGCACCAGTACCGCCAATTGTAGCAAATACTGTAATCGTTCCTTTTGTACTTCATTACGGATACGGAATTAACCTTCCAATTCCAATTATGATGCTTACAGTAGGGGCGGGCGAAATCATTTCCTGTGCCTTTTTAGGAATGATCGTCTTAAATGCCCTTTCCAAATACGGCAGTATGCTTTTCAAAAAGCAGACTTCAAATGCATAACAGGCAAAAATATCCCCGGCCAAACAAAAACTGTTTTGCCGGGGTTTTTCATATCTGTTTTCAGAAGATTTTTTCCTGCAGCCTTTTTAATATCCTTTTTTCCATTCTTGATACCTGAACCTGAGAAACTCCTATTTCTCCTGCAATCTCTGTTTGCGTCATATCTTTAAAGTAACGCATATAAATCAGCTGACGTTCTTTTGCATCCAGATCTTTTAAAATCTCTTCCAGAAAAATCTTATTTAAAACTACTTCCTGCTGATCCTTTTTTTCAGGCAGCTTATCAAGAAGAGAGATTTCGGTTCCCTCTCCCTGATAAATGGATTTATAAAGAGACTCCACTTCCGCTCCTGATTCCATTGTCATAACAAGTTCTTCCACCGGCAGATTCATTTTCTCTGAAAGTTCAATTAACGTTGGTTCTCTTCCCAGCCCACGCTCCAGTTCTTCCCGTGCTCTGTATAATTTATAATGATTTTCTTTAAGAGAACGGCTTACTTTCAAAATCCCATCGTCTCGAAGATATCGTTTGATTTCCCCTGCGATCATCGGAACTGCATAAGTAGAAAATTGCACTTCATAATCTGTATTAAATTTATCCACTGCTTTTAAAAGACCGATGCTCCCAATTTGAAACAAATCCTCCATTTCCACACCGCGTCCTGTAAAACGCTTTGCCACACTGTAAATCAGTCCTATATTTTTTTCAAACAAGGTATCTCTTGCTTCTTTATCTCCCTGGTGTGCACGCCCGATCAGAGCAAGAGTCTGATTCATTTTCCTATCTCCTTATTCTTTTTTTCATATGCACAACTGTTCCTTCTCCTAATTTGGATTCTACGAATACTTCATCCATAAAAGCCTCCATAAACGTAAATCCCATACCTGACCGCTCTTTATCCGGTTTTGTTGTATAAAGCGGTTCCATTGCTTTTGCAATGTCGGAAATTCCAACACCCTCATCCTTTACCTCAACTATAAGTTCCTGTCCGTTCAGACGACAAGTCACCCATATCTTATGTATCTCTCCTTCATAACCATGTATAATACAGTTTGTAACCGCTTCTGAAACAGCCGTTTTCAAATCCGCAACTTCTTCCAGAGTGGGATTTAATTGTGTACAAAATGCAGCAACCGCCACCCGCGCAAGACTTTCATTAACCGGTCTGCTTTCAAAAATAATTGTCATTTCATTGGTGTTTTCCATTATGCTCCCCTCCTATCTCTAAACAGTTTCTGCTTCTTTACGAATTTCCATAAACCTGCTGACACCTGAGATACGCAAAATTTTCTCTATATGCTGATTCACATGGACTGCCCGTATACATCCTGTACACATTCCCAAAGCACGATACCTTCCCATAATCAGTCCAATTCCCGAACTATCCATAAATGTAGTTCTGGAAAAATCAAATTCTATTGTCTTTATATAAACTTTTCCCATAATATGATCTGCTGTTTTCCGCACATAATCTGAAACCGGATGATCTACTTCTCCTGGGAGAAGAATCATAAGACATGTGCCTTCTGTTTTAAAAATCGGTTCCACCTTTAAAATACCCCCCTTATTTTCATTCTATACATTTTATTTTCATATTTTTCCATATCAAAAAGGGATGCACCTTACGGTACATCCCCTTTTTAGAGGTTTCTCTTTTGCGATTCTACATTCTTCCAGCGTTATTCAGTATAATCCTCTTCGTATGATCCATCATCGTATGATCCATCATCGTATCCGCCATTTTCTTCATAACCGCCATCTTCTGTATATCCACTGTCTGCTTCATCGCTTGTTCCATCTTCACCTGTATCTGCTTCACCTGTGTCTGTCTCGCCTGTGTCTGTCTCGCCTGTATCTGCTTCGCCATTTTCAGCTTCCGAAACTCCTGATTCACCAGCAGATTCCTGATCCGGATTTTCCTCTATTCCTGTAACACCGGTTTTTTCACAAATCAAACTGTAAATCCCCTTCATACTATCCGGAAGAACATCCGCATATACCTTCTGAATTTCCAATGCAGCACTGTCAATATCTTCCTGCTGCATTGCCACATAAGCACTGATAAGCGCTTCATAACTTTGTGTTTTCTTCTTTTCCTGTTCAATCTGCTGAGACACTGCCTCAGCTGTATCATCTGATTTCTGTGCCTCTCCCTGCGCTTTGGAAAGTTCAGCTCCCTGACTTGCGAGAGATTCGCTGTATTTTACAATCTGTTGATTTGCTTCCTTATAAATTCCCTGACGTATAGCCGGAACTGCAAGAAACCAGAAAGCAGCTCCACCTGCAACAAATCCTGCCATTAATGTAAAAAACAGAGAGATTGTTGCTTTTTCTTTATGCGCAGCAGTACGAACAGGTACTTCACTTTCCGGATCTCTGTTCTTCCCTCCGGCTCCAGAAAGAAATCCTCCCTTATTCTTTTTTTCCAACCGCGTAGTAACGCCTGTCTGCTCATCAATCTCCCGTAGGAAACGCAATGTTGTTGTATTCGTTTTGTCAATTTTCGCTGCTTTTTTTAAGATTCTTCTTGCCTTATTCCATTCCTGATTTTTTATCTGGATAAGAGCCAGAAGATGATACCCTTTAATCAGTTTTGGATTTTGTGTAAGAATTTTTCGCAGCTGAATTGCCGCCATATCTTCATGTCCTTCTCTGCAAAGAGCAAGTGCATGATTATATTTTTTAATTGTTTCGTTAATTGCCTCCAACTTATTGGAATTTGCCTGCAGCTTATTTATATACTCAGAAGCAAGATTTCTGGAAGGCTGAAGGTTTTTACTGATTACCCATTCACTTAAAGCAGCAACAACCTCTCCTGTTTCAAAATACACAAGCCCCAAAAGATTTCGTGCCTGTATATTTTCCTTATTATACGTAAGACTCTGCTTCAGACAATTGATTGCGCCTGACAGATCTCGTATGCTTGCTTTTTCCAGTCCCTGATTATAATAAAGCTTTGACAGATACTCCACCTTTTTCTGGATCAATACATTACATCCACAATGAGGACAGTAATCAAGATCCATATCATTCAGGCGTGTTCCACAATTCATGCAGTTCATTTATTTCTCCTTATCTTACCCGTCTGTTGCTTTTCGCTTCCCGGAGCATTTCCTGAAGAATGTCCAGAATATCTGTTAATTCGTGATCATAAATTGCACCTTCTGCATCTGCCACATCCAGACACGGTTCAAACTTTTTCAGTTCCTCTTCATAATCAATCATATTTTTTTCTCCTAATCACATCTTTGATCTCTCCCACAAGATACAGAGAACCCACACAGAACAACATTCCGTTCTCTCCTTTTGCCTGATATGCTTTTTGGAAAGCTTCTTCTGTATCTTCACAGACCTCCACATTTTTGCATCCGTTTTTCTCAAAAATTTCTGCAAATTTACAGGCAGGAACTTCTCGATATCCTCCAACCTGTGTAACCACAATGTGGTGAAAATGTATTCCCTGGCATATGGAAGCGATCATATCTGTATAATCCTTGTCGTCTACTGCTGAAAACAGAAGGGTTAAAGGATACTCTTCCTGAAAATGCGCTGCTGTTTCCACAAATTTTTCCACACCATCTTCGTTATGAGCACCATCTACAATTACCCCGGGAAGCACTGTCTCCATTCTTCCCTGCCATCTTGTATGCAAAATCCCATCTTTCAGGTTCTCACATGTAGCCGGAATAACCTCTTTTAAAACCTCCATGGTTTTCAATGCAAGAGCTGCATTCATTACCTGATACTTTGCAATAAAAGGAATAGAAAATATCGTATTCCCATAATACGCATTGTTCAAGGAAAAATCAATGCCTGCTTTGTTATTTTTATAAATCTTTGCATCTGCCCGAGTCACTTCAAAAAACGGACTTCCAAGTTCTTTTGCTTTTTTTCGGATAACTTCTGCTGCCTCCGGATCATTTCCGTCAAAGATTACCGGCACTTCCGGTACAATGATACCGGCTTTTTCCCCTGCGATTTCTGCAATCGTATTTCCAAGATACTGGGTGTGATCCATACTTATGGATGTGATCACACATGCCACCGGGTTTTCCACAGATGTTGTTGCATCTAATCTTCCACCAAGACCTGTTTCCAAAGTTACGTAATCCACATTCGCATCTGCAAAAATGACCATTCCCATTAAAAACAACATTTCAAAATAGGTGGGATGGTAACTTCCCTCTTCCACAAGCTCGTCTGCCAGATTTTTCACTTTAAAAAAAGCTGATAAAAATACTTCATCATCAATCTCTGTTTCATTAATCTGAAAACGTTCATTGATTTTTATAAGATGTGGAGATGTAAAAAGTCCGCAGGAATATCCTGCCTCCCGAAGCATAGAAGTTAAAAATGCGCATGTGCTTCCTTTTCCATTTGTTCCCGCCACATGGATCACACGAAACTTTTTCTCAGGATTCCCAAGTCTTTTCAAACATTCTTTTGTATGATCCAGACTGTTTTTTTTCGTAAATTTTGGTGTTTCTTCAATATAAGCAACCGCTTCTTCATAATTCATAAAAAATTCCACCACTCATCTATAATGTATTGAGCGATTTTATAAACCGCTACGATACCATTATATATGAGTGGTGGAAGATGTCCAGTACCAATCGTAACATTTTATCCGACATTATGTTACAATGGCATATTTACTCTCTGTTTAATTTCCATTTATTTCCATCAAGCAACGCATAACAGGAACGGTCATAGCTTTTGCTTAACGGTTTTCTTGTAGAACTATTACTTCTCTGTACAACAGATAAACGATCAAAATCCGAAAGTTCTGTACCGGAAATAATAAGTGTTGTTGGATTTACATACACAGTATCATACCAGTCACCATTTAATTTTACCTGACTGGATGGTGTAAAGTTCGTTCCATGGATATAATAGGTGAAATCTGTATCTGAAACAAGAGAGAGGGAATCCAAAGTCACATCATATAATCCCATTTTCATCTTTGTACGTTCAAATAAATTTTCTCCACCATATGCATAACGCTCTCCATAAAGAAGGTCATACTGCAGAGTTTCTAAATCCACCTGATAATTTTTTGTATTTCTTCTTGCCTGATGATAACGGAAAATTGTTCCCTCATGAATCCCGACACGGTTCAGAACCTCCGCTGCCATCTGATAAGATGCAAGATTTTCATCTTTTTTCTCCAGTCCAAAATTATCCCAGATCACATATTCTGTCTGAAAAAGATATTTATTTTTTACATCCTCTACCGTAAGATCCATTGTTGGAAGGTGATCGCCATACATAACAAGAACAACATCTTCCGGATATTCTTCCAGCGCATCCGTCAGTTCTTTTACAAAATTATCCATATCGTTAATTTCATTTACATAATATTCCCATTTATTATCCTGTTCTTTTGTTGGAGAACCGGAAACTGTAATCTTAGGATTTTCCAATATCGGTTCTGCCGGGTAATCTCCATGTCCCTGCACAGAAACCGTATAGATATAATCCGATTCTTCTGTGGAATCCATACATTTTATAATTTCATCTGTAAGAATTTCATCCTTTACCCATCCCAGAAGATTCTTCTTGTTTTCCTCCGGCATGTATTCCTCAGAAGTAAATGTATCAAATCCCAGATTCGGGAAAATGCTTCTTCTTCCATAGAAATTAGCTTCATTGTTATGTATTGCATGAGCGGAATATCCCAGATTTTTAAGAACATATGGCGCGCTTTCACACGTTTTCTCCTTTAAAATACTTTTATACGGATATTCTCCCGGTCCAAAATAATGAAGGCTCATTCCGGTGATAGATTCAAATTCTGTATTTGCAGTACCTGCACCAACAGAAGGCACCTTATAATATCCGGAAGAATATTCCTTCATCAATTTACGGAAAACAGGAATCGGATCTTCTGAAACATCCAGATAATTTACAAGAGTTGGATCAAAAAAGGATTCCAGCTGTAAAAACAAAATATTCGGATGTTTTTTATCTTTTGTCTTTGGAAGATTATCTTCTGTACTTTTGATTCTTTCAATTTCCTGCTCAGAATAATCCCTTGGACAACTGATTCCCGTATTGAAAATAGTCGTAGCCAGACAATATGGATAGCCATAATCCTCATAGGCAAACGCTATATTTCCAAAATAATTAGACAGAATTCTTTTATCCAGCGCTGTGTGCGTCATGCCTACAAATGCAAGAATTCCTGCCAGAACAAGAGGAACGTTATAACGATAACGGATCTTTCCTTTGTATTTCGGCGCTTTTATAAACATTGCCAGCAAAGCGACTGCAACAACCCCAAGAACGATCCATACGATCGTTACACCATATGATGGCAGGTATTTTTTTGCAATGGCAAGTCCATCTGTAACCATTGCCACATCCGGACCTGTAAATGGTGTGACACGATTCATCAGCAGAATTCCGTTTATCGCGCCAAGAAGGATCCAGAAAACACTGATCAGTGAGCGCCAGAAAACACGTCTGCGGAATAAATATACGATCAGCATCATTGTAAAAATGAACTGTGCATTATAGGCAAATACTAATGGTTTCTGCACCATAAAATCCCATGCTTTTACAAAAGAATGACGGCTCATTGCCTCAATCAGAAAATACATAACCGCACAGCCAAGAGCCTGAAGAATCAGGGAAATCTTGTTACAGATATTACAAAGCTTATGCCATTTCATCCAATCACTCCTTTATTACTTCTTCAGTTGTTCAAGCTGCATATTAACTTTTTCTTTCATTTCTTTGTATTTTAACAGTTTATCTTTTTCGGCCGCTACTTTTGCTTCCGGAGCTTTGTTCACAAAGTTCGGATTATTTAACATGCCCTCACATCTGGCAATTTCTTTTGTGAGACGTTCCTGTTCTTTTGTAAGACGCTCAAGCTCTTTTTCTCTGTCAACAAGGTCTTCCAGCGGAAGATATACAACTGCATTTGCCACTACAACAGAGACTGCATCTTCCCCAATTCCTTCTTTATCCGCCTGTACATAAATTTCTTTCGCAAGCGCAAGATTTACAAATGATTTTTTACTGATCTCGTACATATTGCAGATTTCTTCATTTTTTCCCACAATGTAAATACTTGTTTTACGATTTGCAGGTACGTTCATTTCTGCTCTTGTATTACGAATCCCTCTTACCACTTCCTTAAAGCTTTCCACTGCCTGCTCTGCTTCCGGGAAACACCACTCTTCTTTATATTCCGGCCACTGGGAGATCATAATAGATTCTTTCTCCGGAAGAAGTGTGCAGTAAATCTCCTCTGTAATAAACGGCATATATGGATGGAGCAGTTTCAATCCCTGTGTCAACGCTGTACGAAGCGTCCAAAGAGCTGCATTTGCTGCTTCCGGATTTTCTTCTGCTTTCCACAGGCGAACTTTTGCCATTTCAATATACCAGTCGCAAAGTTCATCCCATAAGAAGTCGTAAACTTTCTGAACCGCAATACCAAGCTCATATTTATCCATATTTTCTGTCACTTCACGAATTACGGTATTCAGATGAGAAAGGATCCACTTATCTTCCGGACAAAAATCAGCTACATTCTCCGGTTCTTTTACTGTTTTGCCTTCCAGGTTCATCATGATAAAACGAGAAGCATTCCATATTTTATTTGCAAAATTACGGCTGGACTCTACACGTTCCCAATAAAAACGCATATCATTTCCCGGTGCATTTCCTGTCATTAATGTAAGACGGAGGGCATCTGCTCCGTATTTATCAATTACTTCAAGAGGATCAATTCCGTTTCCAAGAGATTTACTCATTTTTCTTCCCTGAGAATCCCTTACAAGACCATGGATCAGTACATGATGGAATGGTGTTTTTCCTGTTTGTTCCAAAGCAGAAAATACCATGCGGATAACCCAGAAGAAAATAATATCGTATCCTGTTACAAGAACGTCTGTTGGATAGAAGTATTCTAATTCTTCTGTTTTTTCCGGCCATCCAAGAGTAGAAAACGGCCACAGTGCGGAACTAAACCATGTATCCAGTGTATCTTCATCCTGATGCATATGTGTACATCCACATTTCGGGCATTTTTCCGGCATATCCGCAGCCACTGCAACTTCTCCGCATTCATCACAATAATATGCAGGAATTCTATGTCCCCACCAGAGCTGACGGGAGATACACCAGTCGCGAATATTTTCCAGCCAGTGCAAATATGTTTTGTCAAAACGCTCCGGTACAAATTCCAGATCCCCATCCTCTAATGTCTGAATAGCTGCTTTTGCCATTTCATCCATTTTTACAAACCACTGAGGCTTGATCATTGGCTCTACGGTTGTTCCACAACGGTCATGGGTTCCAACATTATGAGAATGTGGCACAACCTTTACAAGAAGACCTAATTCCTTTAAATCTTCCACCATCTGCGCTCTTGCCTCATAACGGTCCATACCTGCATATTTTCCACCGAGACTGTTAATGGTTGCATCATCATTCAGAATATTAATTTCCGGAAGATTATGACGACGTCCCACTTCAAAGTCATTAGGATCATGAGCCGGTGTTATTTTTACACAACCGGTACCAAACTCTTTATCTACATATTCATCTGCAATAACCGGGATTTCTCTGTCTGTTAAAGGCAGTTTAAGCATTTTTCCAACAATATCTTTGTATCGTTCATCTTCCGGATTTACGGCAACTGCTGTATCTCCAAGAAGTGTTTCCGGACGTGTTGTAGCAATCTCTACAAATCTTCCTTCCTCTCCCACGATCGGATAATTAATATGCCAGAAAAATCCTTCCTGATCTTCATGTTCTACTTCAGCATCTGAAATAGAAGTCTGGCAAACAGGACACCAGTTGATGATACGGGAGCCTTTGTAAATATATCCTTTTTCATACAGTTTGATAAATACTTCCTGCACTGCTTTTGAGCAGCCTTCATCCATAGTAAAACGTTCTCTCTCCCAGTCTGCAGAAGCACCCAGCTTTTTAAGCTGATTAATGATCTTTCCACCATATTCTTCTTTCCATTCCCAGGCATGTTTCAAAAAGGCTTCTCTTCCAATTTCGTTTTTATCAATACCTTCTTTTTTCAGCTTTTCAATAACTTTCACTTCCGTTGCAATGGCTGCATGGTCTGTTCCCGGCTGCCATAAAGCTTCATATCCCTGCATTCTTTTAAAACGGATCAAAATATCCTGCATGGTTTCATCAAGGGCATGCCCCATATGAAGCTGTCCTGTTACATTGGGTGGCGGCATTACAATCGTAAATGGTTTTTTATCCGGATTCACTTTTGCGTGAAAATATCCATTATCCATCCACTTTTTGTAAAGGCGCTCTTCAATCCCTTTTGGATCATAAGTTTTCGCAAGTTCTTTGCTCATAATATCCTCCTTATATGTCTTTTTCTGCGCAAGAGGCTTTTCTTAATATAACGAACGCCCCTCACACAAATTGTGTGAAGGGCGATTGTTCTCGCGGTACCACCTTCATTATGCAGAATCCTGCACATCTCATTTCCCTTAACGCGGGATACGGAGAAATTTACTTCTGTTCAATCTCTCAGCTCCAAAGCTACCTTCAACACTCTTCTGCACAAAATGTCTTCCAGCCTACGGACATTTCTCTCTGTCTGCTCCAACTGTCTACTCCTCTTCTTCACAGCCATTACCATGGATTCTACTATAATGAACTTTTCTTTTTTTGTCAAGCAGATCGCCTTTAATTTCACACTTATTCTACGCTTTTCAGCGATTCTACCATATCTATCTTCTTTAACTTGAAGTGCATCACCATATTTACAAAAACAGAGAAGCCCCATGTAAAAAGAGCGCTGTATAAAAAACTTACAGGTCGTATATTTCGCCCAAACATAACGGCATCCACTTCCACTGTAGTGATTACATAACGGTGCAGGATAATTCCAAAAAACGCCCCCACTGCGACACCTATAAACGTAAGCAAAATATTCTCCCTGAACACATACTGGGAAACTTCTCCATCATAAAAACCAAGTACTTTAAGAGTTGCCAGTTCTCTCTGCCTCTCTGTGATGTTAATATTATTCAAATTATAAAGAACAATAAACGCCAGCATACCTGCAGATACAATAAGTACAACGATCACCGTTCCAAGACTGCTGAGCATACGTTCCAGCTGTCCTGCCAGGCTGCTTGTATAACTAATACTTAATGCTGCAGGAAAGTTTAAGATTTCTCTTCCGATCTCATCCAGATGTTCTTTGTTTTTTACTGTAAAAAGAATATTCTGAAAATCCGGTATTTCCTGGAAGGTGGATTGATATACCTTTGGTGTCATATAAATATAATGACCAAGATAATTTTCTGTAATCACAGCAATCTTCACTTTATACCTTTTATTGTCTTTTTTGAGCGTAATCTCATCGCCTTCCGAAAGCCCTGTTAATCTGGCTGTTTTCTCACTGATTACAGCTCCCTGATCTGTAAGTTCATATTTCTCTTTTGTACGGCGATTCTGAAACGTCACATCCTTTTTAAAAGTTTCCACATTTTCCGGCACGTACACATACACACTTACATTCGATTTTCCATTAGGAACTTCCATTTTAGTAAACTGCACATTTGTAAAACGGATAATTTCTTTATTTTCTTTCAAAAATTCCCGCAGTTCTCCTCTTTCTTTCTCCGTTCCATCCTCATCATTTATAATCGTTCCATCATAATGCTGAAGTTCCTCATACTGACGCACAGCAATGTCCATAATAGAATCCTGTATTCCAAATCCTACCAGCATAAGCGCCATACTTCCTGCAATTCCAAAAATTGTCATAAAAAGGCGCTTTTTATACCGAAAAAGGTTGCGCAAGGTAGACTTCCAGGAAAAACTTAAACGATTCCATAAAATTGCAACACGTTCCATGAGGATACGCTTTCCTTCTTTTGGTGCAGGCGGCCTCATAAGAGACGCGGGCGTTTCTGCAAGTTCTCTATAACAGGAAAACAAGGTTGCCCCCAAGGTACATACAACGGCTGCCCCAGAGGCCATTACCGCAAATTTCAACTCATAATGAATCTGAAGATTAGATGCCATATTGTGATACATGATTCCATAAGCATTGATTATAATATAGGGCAGAATTTTTTCTCCAATGATCACACCACAGATACTTCCTCCCACAGTTGCAAGAAGTGCATAATTAACATATTTTGCCATAATAGATGCCTTGCCGTATCCCAATGCCTTAAGAGTTCCAATCTGTATTCTCTGATCTTCTACCATTCTTGTCATTGTAGTTAAACTTATCAAGGCGGCCACCAGAAAGAAGATAACAGGAAAAACCTGCCCAATATTTCGAATACGGTCTGCATTATCTCCATAATCCGAATATTCCGGCAAATCATGTCTGTCTGTCACAATCCACTCCGGTTTCTCCAGATTTTCTATCTCTTCTCTGGCTTTTTTTATTTTTGCTTCCCCTTCCGAAATCTCCTTTTCTGCCTCTTTTTTTGCATCTTCATACTCTTTGCGTCCGGCTTCCAGATCTTTTTTACCCTCTTCTATTTCTTTTTTTGCATCCTGAAGCTTCTTTTCATTTTCTCCGATCTCTCTCTTACCATCTAAAAGCTTCTTTTCATTCTCAGCAATCTCTCCTTCTCCGTCTGCAATCTTCTTCTCTCCAGCCTCAATCTGTGCCTGCCCTTCTGCAATTCCCGCTTCTCCTTCCGAAATCCGGTTCCATGCATCTACAAGCTGTTTTTCTTTTGTATCCAGTTCGTCCTGCCCTTTTGAAAGTTCTTTTTGTGCAGCTGCAAGCTGTTTCTGCCCTTCTGCCAGAATTTTTTCATTTTTGCTAATCTCTTTTTCGGCTTCCGGAATTTGTGCCTCTTTTTCTTTCAGCAAAGCAAAACCCGTATTTATTTCTGTCTGCCCTTTTTCAATCTGTATCTGTGCTTCTGCAAGTTGTTTTTCTAATACATCCAGCTGCGAAAGACCTGCCTGCACCTTTTCAAAGGCCTGTTCCAGTTCCTTCCTTCTGGCAGCAAGTGTCTCCCTGGTAACTGCCAGTTTCTCTTCCGTTTCACTTACAATCCCCTGAAGAGACTGCATCTGTACATAAAGGCTCTCGGCCTCACCGGACATATTATTCAAATTTTCTTCCAAAACTCTAATCTGTTCTAGCATCCCGGACAGTTCCTCATCAGTAGCTGCCCCTCCCTTAAGAGCCTCTTCGTATTCTGCTTTTAAACCAGAAATCTGCCCCTGTACTTCTGAAATTTGAGCATTTAAATTGCTGTACTGACTCTCTATCCCGGAAAGCTGCTGTTTCACAGACAAAAGTTCCCCTTCCCCCTGGGAAAGCTCTGCCTCACCTTTCTCTAATTCTGCAAACCCTTTCTCACATGCTGCTTTCTGTATATTCAGCTGTTCTCTTGCCGGAGGAATTTCCGCCTGTGCGGCTTCCATCTCCCCTTTTTTGTTATTTAATTCTATCTGCTGTTGCTCAAGAACCTTTTTTCCTTCTGCAATTTTTTTCTTTCCTTCCGAAAGCTGGACTTTAGCTTCTGAAAGTTCCTTTTTCCCTGCTTCTGCTTTCTCCTGATTTTTATGATATTCCGCCCATCCTGCGTTGATTTTTTCTTTTCCTGCATCCAGAAGTTGCTGTCCCTCTTCTGCCTGCGCTCTTGCAGAAAAAAGTTCCTGTCTCCCTTGTTCCAGCTGGCTTTTAGACTCTGCAAGCTGATTTTTTCCATTTAAAAGTTCTTTTTTTCCATCAAGCAACTGTCTTTCCGCACTTTTTATTTCTTTTTTTGCATCTTCCAGCTGTTTTTTTCCCTCTGCATATTCTTTCTTTCCATCACAAAGCTGTTCTTCTGCATCTTTTAATTCCTGTTCTGCATCAGAAAGTTTTTTTCGCGCCTCTTCTTTTCCGTCTGAAAATTCTTTTTCCTTCTCTGAAAGTTTTTCTTCCCCTTCTTTTTTTACATTTTCAAACCGTATTTCACAACGTTCTTTCTCGATCCCATCGATTTTCTTCTGCACTTTTTCAATAAGATGATCATATGCATCTGTATAACTTGTAAGATCTTCTGCACCATGAAATCTTAAATAAATCTGGGTATATACCTCTCTGTCAAAATCTTCCGGACATACATAAGCAAAACCGCTGATCTCTCCGGAACCAAGTGTAGTATTCCCTCTGTTAAAAGATATATAAAGAGGACTTGTTCCTATCCCACATACTGTATAATCTTCCCTTAAAAGACCTTTTGTCTTATCCTGTTTCAGCTGTATGGAATCTCCTATCCCATATCCCATATTATGTGCATACGCTTTATCCAGAAAGATTTCTCCGCTCTTTTCCGGAAGTCGCCCTTCCTCCGGTTTTAATTGATTCATTTGTTTATTTAAGGACTCTATATGAAGAACCTTCTGATTCTCTGCCTCTCCGCACATTACATCCGTACTGTAAGCACCCTCTGCAATTTCCACATCTTTTATCTGGCGCAGTGATTCTACATCCTCTTCAGTGAGCCCGAGAGTTCCTATAATCTTTGCATCCATAAGAAGTGACTCATCATAATATGCGTCTCCTGAAAAACGCATATCAGGAGACGCAGCCTGAATTCCCGAAAAAAAGGCAACGCCTAATGCAACAATCAAAAATATAGAAATAAACCTTGCTTTACTCTTACGGATCTCCATCCAAAAATCTTTATGTAATGCCTTCATATGCCTCACCTACCACTCGATCTCTTCTACTGGTGTAGGGTTTTCATTCAGGGTCATCCTGGAAACCCTGCCATTTTTAATCTGTATCACCCGATCTGCCATTGGCATAAGAGCTGAATTGTGTGTGATTACAATAACCGTCATTCCTTTTTTACGACACATATCCTGTAAAAGTTTCAAAATTGCTTTGCCAGTCTGATAATCAAGTGCTCCTGTAGGCTCATCACACAAAAGAAGTTTGGGATTCTTTGCAAGTGCCCTTGCAATTGAAACTCTCTGCTGTTCTCCCCCGGAAAGCTGAGCCGGAAAATTTTCCAGACGGTCTTTCAATCCGACTTCCGATAAAACTGTTTTTGCATCCAGCGGATTTTTACAAATTTGAAGTGCCAGTTCTACATTCTCCAATGCTGTAAGATTGGGGACAAGGTTATAGAACTGAAATACAAAACCAATATCCTCTCTTCTATATCCTGTTAACTGCTTATTTGTATATCTGGAAATATCTTCTCCATCTACAAGAACTGTCCCGCTTGTTGCCTTATCCATCCCCCCCAGGATATTCAGTACCGTTGTCTTTCCAGCTCCACTTGGACCAACAATCACAACAAATTCACCTTCCGAAATTTCAAAACTGATTTCGTCCACAGCCACAATTTTGACTTCCTTTGAACCATATATTTTTGAAACTTTTTCCAACCTCACATATCCTGCTTTTCCTGCACCCATTTTCATCACTCCCACGAGATTTTTTCCTATAATCAGTATAACATTCTCTGTTTTTTTCTTCAATTCAAAAAAGGATTCTGATGCAATTCTTACATCAGAATCCTGTCTTTATTTTATTCCAGATTTTCTCCTGTAAAACTTAATGGAAGAAGCTCCTCCAATTTGTATACCTGGTAATCTTCTTCAGAACGTGGAAGTATAATCTCAAATGTCCGGGGATCACAAAATTCTGCCATTACCTGCCGGCAGATCCCACATGGCGCACAATATTCAAACACCTGGGAATCTTTATGTTTTCCTACGATCACAATAGCTTTAAACTTCCGTTTCCCCTCGGAAACAGCTTTAAAAAATGCAGTTCTCTCCGCACAGTTTGTTGCACCATAAGATGCATTTTCAATATTGCATCCCTGAAAGATCTCCCCGTCCTCACATAGCAATGCTGCTCCTACCTGAAAATGAGAATAGGGTGCATACGCACGTTTCTGTATTTCAAAGGCACTGCGTATCAATTCCTGACGTTCCATATACACACGCCTCCTTTTTTATTTTTATATAAGTCAGTCTTTCTTTATTTCTTTCCAGAAACTTTCCCCTTCTGTTCCACCACAAATGCCGAACATATCAAGAACCGTTGCAGCCATATCAGAAAAAGTATTTCTTGTGCCAAGGTTTACCCCTTCTTTTACAGCTTTTCCATAAACCAGCATCGGAACACACTCTCTGCTGTGGTCTGTTCCTTTAAATCCTGGATCGCATCCATGATCTGCTGTGATCATCAAAACATCGTCATCGCGCATATTCTGCATAAATTCTCCAAGCTGCTGATCAAATACAGTAGCTGCATTTGCATATCCGTCAATATCATTTCTGTGTCCGTAAAGCATATCAAAATCTACAAGATTCACAAAGCAAAGACCATTAAAGTCTTCTTTCTGAATTTCCATTGTTTTATCCATGCCGTCCACATTATTTTGAATAGAAACAGTTGTCTGTACATTTTTCCCTGCAAAAATGTCAAAAATCTTTCCGACTCCCTTTGTATCAAATCCTTTTTCTGTAAGGATATCCATCATAGTCGTAGCCGGCGGCACAAGTGAAAAATCATGGCGATGAGGAGTACGGGTATAATTTCCGCTTTCTCCTACAAATGGTCTTGCGATCACTCTTCCCACACTGTGTTCCCCTGTAAGGATTTCTCTTGCAATACGGCAATATTCATACAGATCTTCCAACGGAACCACGTCCTCATGAGCCGCAATCTGGAACACACTGTCTGCAGAAGTATAAACGATCAGCTTTCCTGTTTTTACATGCTCATCTCCGTAATCTTTAATTACCTCTGTACCGGAATATGGTTTATTACAAAGTACTTCTTTTCCTGTACGTTTTGTAAACTCATCAAGTACTTCTTTCGGAAATCCATTCGGATAAACAGGAAGAGGACGGCGTGAAATAATACCTGCAATCTCCCAATGTCCAATTGTTGTATCCTTTCCTTTGGATGCTTCTGTAAACCTTCCAAAAGAGCCGGCGGGATCTGCCTCTTTCGGCTGTGCCTCTACGCCGTCAATATTAAACAATCCCATTTTGCACATATTCGGTGTATGATACTTCTCTGATCTTACAATCGTTGCAAGAGTATTGCTTCCTTCATCTCCAAAGTCTGCTGCATCAGGTGCATGACCAATTCCATAGCTATCAAGAACAATTAAAAACACTCTTTTTATTTCCATAATGATTGCCTCCTTTATATTGCTATTTTACACAAATCTTTCTGTACTGTAAACAAAAATCCTCTGAAAAACATAATCTCTTATGTCTTTCAGAGGATTTTACTTCAGGAATTCTTTCCTTCTTTTTTTCTTCGTGTCATCAGCCCGCCTATACGACCTGTTTCTTTTGCAGAAAGGCTTTTCCATCCCTGCCGGACCACTCTGTCTAAAAGCCCCAGTTCCTGTGCGATTTCATATTTCATTTGCTCTTTTTCTGAAAGTTTTCCTTCCAGGTATGCTTTTACTTCTTTATCACGATTCATGACTCACACTCCTTCTCTTCTGAAGTATGAACAGAATCCGCATCTTTTATACCCTTGATTTTGGCATAACGATGGCTGCTATAATATATGCCAGCACTCCGGATCCTCCCAGACAGCTAAAAAGGATCCATCCAAGTCTTACAAGCGTTGGATCAATATTAAAATATTCTGCTATTCCGCCACATACACCACATAACATATAATTCACATCTGATTTATACAAGCGTTTATTATTCATAATCATCCTCCTCAAAATCCATATTTATACTGCCCAGACCACATTCTGCCTCAATTGCTCTTGGGGCACTCTGGGAGCCCCATATATGCTTTCCTATTGCCGCTTCTACTTCTGAACCGCCTATTGTTATATTACTGAGCCCGCTTTCTGCTTCTATCCGGTAGTCTTTATCTTTTCCTGCCAGTATTATGTCCATTTCTCCCAGACCACATTCCATACTGATTTTTTGTGCATCTATCACATCCATCGAAAGACTTCCCACACCTACTTCCAGTTCCATCTCCGATGCAGTGATCTTTTCATAACCAATTCCTTCTCCTGCACCTACTGATAAACTAAAGGAATCTGTATCCAGATTGTCCATAAACTCTGCAGATCCTAGTTTCATTTCAACATCCACATCCTGAAAATGCGTTTTTTCCGGATAATAAATTGTTACATATCGTCCTTCTTCCTTTTGATCTTTTTCCATTTTTTCACTGTGAATGGAAACTTCTTTTCCTTCCTGATAAACCGTTATCTTTTCCAGGTCATCTCCTTCAATCTCTATACAGAAATCTTTTCTGTCCCATTTCTGCATAACAAAATTATCATATGGCAATTCTACATCCAGCGTATCTACTTCCTTGAATTCATAGGACTTCACTCCGTTTTTTATCGTTCCATTAAGCTCCTTTTTTAAATTGGAAACTTTTTCCAAATCTTCCTGATCATCCTCTTCCAAGTCTGTATCTCCATAGTAATTTCTCAAACGCTGGAATACTTCCACTTGCTCAACAGAAGCGCCCATCACCACTCCGCCTACTGTAAAGCCAATTCCCAATATTCCAAAAACACCGGCTGTAATCAACATCACTTTTGTAAATTTCTTCATATACTCACCCCATCCTTTTCTCCCTTATTTTTATTGAGAAGATTATGCAGCAAATCTGTTACTTTTCGTACTATCCAAGGTAATGCGGTTCTTATAAACCATACAAAGATCACAAGTGAAAGAATCCCTCCTGTCACTAAAAAGCACCCTACCCCTATGGTAAGAATTCCTGCTGCAGGATAAGAAAAACAAAGACTGACTCCTACTGCCACACAGGCAATCGCACCAACCAATAATCCGAATATACATAAGATCAATCCCAAAATGATCAAAATCGGAATGAATGCAATCGTTACAAGCACTCCCAGTGTGCTTCCGGTCGCTCCTATAAGAAACGGAGACAAAAGCAACACTCCAAGTACGATAAGAACAATGGCTGTTGTGTTTCTTTTCTTCTTTACCTGATAGCGGTGCTCCCCTACCTGTGCGCCTTCTCCGTCTTCACAAGTCCCGGAATTCAAATCTGCTTTAATAATGGCCGCTACCTTTCCCGGACTTCCCAGTTCCCGTATTACAGACGCTTCATTTTCCACGCCTGCATCATCAAAATAGCTTTCATAATATTCCAGCGCCTCTCTTCTCTCTGTTTCTGATATATCCGAAAGAAGATTTTTTAATTCCCCCATAAACTGCACTCTATTCATAGTCATATTCCTCCCTCAAACATTCTTGTTATTTTCGATGAATAGTTTTTCCATTCTATTTTATATAAATTCAATTGTGCAGTACCCTTCTCCGTCACTTTGTAGTATCTCCGGTTCCTGCCTGCGTATGCCTTATCATACACCTCAAGACAATCGTCTTTTTGAAGTCTTCTGAGAACCGGATAAAGAGTAGATTCCGAAACATCCAGAACACCTCTTACATCCTGCGTGATCTTATAGCCATACGTTCCTTCCTTTTCTTTGGACACAACAGCAAGAACAATTGCATCCAGAAGCGCCGCGCCTGTATTAAATACCATATATTCACTTCTTTCTTATTCTTTTTATAATATTATTTTTATAACAATACTATATACGATATAATATAGTTCTGTCAATAGTATTTAGAAAATTTTATTTTTGTTTTATAATGAACGAAAATTACTTTATTTCAGGAGGCATCCATGAATCAAAACAATATGACACCCTCTCTTTCACCTTCTTTTCTGGAAAGAATGAAGATACTTCTGGGAGAGGAATATCCTCTGTTTTTAAAAAGTTATGAACTTCCACGAACATTTGGACTTCGTGTTAATACATCTAAAATCACCTGTGAAGAGTTTGAAAAGATCGTTCCCTTTCCGATTCGTCCTATTCCATGGATCGAAAACGGATATTTTTATGATGAAACCAGCCGTCCTTCACGCTGTCCCTATTACCAGGCGGGACTTTACTACCTTCAGGAACCCAGCGCTATGACACCTGCATCCCGCATTCCTGTAAATCCCGGGGAATACGTTCTGGACATGTGTGCTGCTCCCGGCGGAAAAGCAACTGCCCTTGGCTCCAACTTAAGAGGAAAAGGACTTCTTGTTGCCAACGATATCAGCACTTCCAGAGCCAGAGCGCTTCTTAGAAATCTTGAACTTTTTGGTACTTCCAATGTTTTTGTATCAAACGAAGCACCAGAAAAACTTACCCGCTCATTTCCGGAATTTTTTCATAAAATCATTCTGGATGCTCCCTGCTCCGGTGAAGGTATGTTTCGAAAAGAAGAAGCTCTTGCCCGGGACTGGACACCGGAAAAATCCAGTGAACTGGCTCATATCCAGCGCCAGCTGATTTTAAACGGATTCGATATGCTTCGTCCAGGCGGCCTTCTCCTTTACTCTACCTGCACCTTTTCTCCTGAAGAAGACGAAGGCACTGTTTCCTATCTGCTGGAAAATCGTCCCGAAGCAGAACTGGAAGAAATGCCATGGTATAAAGACTTTTCTCATGGGATTCCTTCCTTTGGAAATGGAAACGCCTCTTTAAAACGCTGCATTCGTATTTTTCCTCACAAAATGAACGGAGAAGGTCATTTTATGGCATTAATCCGAAAACCAGGAGAAGCATTACAAACTTCTTCTCCTGTTGCGACCAAAGTGGATAAAGCCGCCCGGAAATTAATCGAAGACTTTTTACAGGAAATTGGCCTTTCCTCTCTTGGAGGACATCCATTTGACTGGAACCGTGTAGAAGTACGAAAAGATAAGGTATATTATCTGCCGCCAGTTTCCTGTGATTTCCGCGGTCTTACCTTTTTGCGAAATGGACTTTATCTGGGAGATTTAAAAAAGAATCGTTTTGAGCCCTCTCAGCCTTTGGCTCTTGCCATACGAAAAGGAGAAGCCACGTCCTGTATTTCTCTTAATATAAACGATGAACGTATCCCCCGATACTTCAAAGGAGAAACCTTAACCATTTCTCCTGAAGAATGCAGCAAATCTAAAGGCTGGCATCTCCTTTGCGTAAATGGCTATCCCCTTGGGTTCGGCAAACTTGTAAACGGAATTCTGAAAAACAAATATCCCGCAGGCTGGAGAGTATAACTCCCTGTCCTGCGGGACATTTTTATCTTTTTTCTATGGAAATCACTTTTTGAAGAGTAAACGAATATATATATACTTCTTTTACTTTTTTTCCTGTTGTCATTTCAAGAGCCTCTGCATAATCCAACAACTGTCCTTTATATCGCTCTTTCAAAATAGATTCCTCGCCTTTTTTTATATAATCTGTTTTATAGTCTACAAGGACTATTTCCCCATTTTCTATAAAGTATGCATCAATAATTCCCTGTACCAGTATGCGTTCTCCTTCCCATGACGGATCAAACGCTTTCGCATCTCTTGAAATCACAAAAGGCTGTTCCCGAAAAAGCTCCCGTTCTTCAAATGCAGATTTCATTCTCTGTCCAAGAGGAGATTCCACCAGTTTCAAAATATCCCTGAAACGAATACACTTTGCTTCTCCCTCTTTGATCTTTTTCTGTTCTAAAAGAGAATGGATCTGTTTTTCCAGTTTTTCCTGCGAATCTGCCTGGGTATAATCCAGACATTCCATGATCCTGTGATAAGCAGTACCTCTTGCAGCCCCCTGATATGTTTCTTTTTCCTCGATAAATTTGGGAACGACCGGTACCGTTTCCTGTTCTTTTGCTACATTCTCTTCTTTTTCATAAAAATCGTGATGCTCTCTCTTTTTCAATTCTGAGACACTGACTTTTACAGGAATCTCTTTTAAAAATTCATAAGGATATACAAAAGAAAATCTCTTTTCCAATTCTTCTCTGATAGAGGGGTTATACACAAATGAGCTGTCCCAGTTTTCCAGAATTTCTTTTCTCATTTCTGTTTCAGCCTGTTGTTCTACTTCATCTTTCAGAAGATCCCCTGCTGTTATTTTCTTTATTTGAAATTCTGCTGCTGTATCATAAGACGTATTTCTATGGTGTGAAAAAATTCCATATTCCGCAAATAACGGTTCCATTCCTTTATGACGAGCAAGAGCCGGTAACACATAAGACCAGTAATTTTTTGCCTTCATCCGCGCTTCCACAGGCAAAAGAACTTCCTCTCTGTCCAGATATCGTGCAAGTCCCATGATCTTCTTTTCTATTTTATCTATTGTCCCGGTTATGATCAGCTTTTCTTTTGCTCTTGTAAGTGCTACATACAATACCCTGAGTTCCTCTCCCAGGCTTTCTTTTAACAAGGTTCGTCGTATCATTTGTTTATAAAGCGTAGGAGATGTAATACGCTTTTCCGGGATAACAGCATCTGTTCCGATTCCAAATTCCGGATGGATTAAAAGTCTTGCATTCATATCCTGAAAATTAAACTGTTTTCCCATTCCTGCTGCAAACACTACTGGAAATTCCAAGCCTTTGCTTTTATGAATGGTCATGATCTGCACAGCGCCGTCTCCTGCTCCTGATAAATTAACTTCTCCATAATCCACCTGGAATTTTTGAAGCTGTTCAATATAACGGACAAAATTAAATAATCCTCGATAGCTGGTTTTTTCATAATCCATGGCTTTCTCTACAAGCATGGAAAGATTGGCACTTCTCTGCTCTCCGTCAGGCAGCGCTCTTGCATAATTCCCGTACCCTGTATGCTGCAGCATGTATACGATCAGCTGATGTACCGGTGTATATACAGCCATATCCCGAATTACAAAAAGTAATGTGAGAAAATTGGAAAGTTTTTCAAGCAATGCTTTTTCTTCCGGATCCTCTCCCCTTTTTTCTGTCACCCAGCTGCACACACTTTCAAATATTTTTCCTTCCGGATAATTACAGCGTAAAATCCCCAGTTCTTTTGAAGTGCATCCCACAATAGGAGAGCGTAAAATCCCTGTCATTGGAATATCCTGCAACGGATTATCACAAATACGAAGATAATTTAAAACAGTTAAAACCTCTGTTGCGGAAAAATATCCTGTTTTCGACGCTGTATAAGAAGGGATTCCCTGTGAAGAAAGAACTTCGCCAAATGTTTCTGCCCATCCGGAAGCTGTCCTTAAAAGAATTACAATATCTCCATATTCTAAAGGACGATATTCACCTGTTTCCTTATCAAGAACCTTTTCTTTTCCCACCATTTCCCGTATTTTATGAGCAATGGTAAGAGCCTCCAGTTCCTGAGCATTTTCGATTTCTTCTTCCTCCAGTTCTTCACTGTCTTTTTCTATAAGAAGGACTTCTGTTGTAAGAAATCCATCTCTCTGTCCCTCCGGGAAGGAAGCGCCCGGATAGAGTGCTGCAGCAGCATCATAAGAAACACCGCCTAAATCCTCTCCCATAATCTGTTTAAAAATATAGTTTACACTTTCCAAAACCTCCGGTCTGCTTCGAAAGTTTTTATGCAGATCAATTCTTTGCTCTTTGCTTTCTTCCTCTGTATACGATTTATATTTTTCCATAAAAAGTTCCGGTCTTGCAAGACGAAAACGGTAAATACTTTGTTTCACATCACCTACCATAAAGATATTTTTTCGATCATCTGCCCATCCGGACACACATGTGGTAATTAATTCCTGCACAAGATTACTATCCTGATATTCATCTACAAGAACTTCGTCATACTTCTGAGAAAGTTCTCTTGCTGCCTGGGTGGGAATATAAGTATCCCCATCTCTTGTTACAAGAATTTCCAATGCAAAATGTTCCATATCTGTAAAATCAACAATATTCTTTTCCCGTTTCTTTTCGCCAAATCTTTGAATAAATTCTTTTGTCAGCCTTACAAGCTCTTCTGCCGGTTTTCTGCAACATACAAGCGTCTCTGCAACTTCCTCCAGAGAGTCCGGAAAATATCTTTCTGAAAGTTCTTTTAAAATAGCCTTTTCCTCGTCACGGAGTTCTTTTACCTGCTCTTTTTTATTTTCATCCACATCCTCTGTCTTTTTTGCAGAAAGACGAACAAATTTATGACATACCAATGCCTCTCTCAATTCATCGAACTCTTCTCTTTCTGCAATAGAAAGCAATTCTTCTATAAACTGAAGATCCTTTTCCAGAGCTTCCTCATAATGATAGGGTCCTTCCTGATCTCTGCAAATTCGGATTCCTTCTTTCAGAAGAAATTCCCCTTCCAACAATTCCTGTCGCACACTTTCCCATAACAATTTCATCCAGTTTTGCTTCTTTATCTCTTCCAAACTGGAAATCTCATAACTTTTTATACATTTGTCCAACCATTCCATAGGATAGGGGTTACTCATTGCCGTATCGTAAAGATCCAGTATCAGCTCTTTTAATCCATCGTCTGTCTTTCCTGGCGCATAGCATTCTACAAAACTGGTAAACTCTTCTTCCTGACGTGCATAAGAATCTTCCAGAAGCTCTTTTAGTACATCTTCTTTTAGAAGCTTTAATTCCCCTTCCTCCGCAGTTCTCCAACCTGGATCAAGACCAATAAGATGAAAATAATTTCGTATAAGATAGGAACAGAACCCATCAATTGTTGTTATCTGCGCAGTATGAATCAGTGTCATCTGTTTTTGAAGATGCTCATTCTCCGGCTCTTCGTAAAGAACTTCTTCTAGCGCTCTTGTAATCCTCTCCTTCATTTCTCCTGCTGCTGCGCGGGTAAATGTCATGATCAGCATTCGGTCAATATCTACCGGATTTTGCCTGTCCATAACCTTGCTTAAAATTCTTTGTACAAGAACTGCTGTTTTTCCGGATCCGGCTGCCGCACTCACAAGGATATTACGATTACGAAGGGAAATAACCTGCTGCTGTTCTTCCGTCCACTTCATACTCATTTTACTCCACCTCCCTTGAAAATGCGTCCCACAGTTCCTTATCCTGAAAACGTTTTAAATTCCTATACTCATATCCGGGGGTTTTTCTGTCAAACCCGCATACGGAAATATATGGGCAATACGTACATGCACTTTTATTTCCCATTTTATATGGAGATACTTCTGCATCTCCCTCCAAAATAGAATTACAAATTTTCTGAATTTTTGTTTTTACATATTTATCCAAAACAGCAAATTGTTCTCTTGTGGCTACAGAGGAATTTTTTCGAAAACTTCCATCTTTATTATAAGCTACCGGAACAGACATCAGACTTCGATCCATTTTTTCAATCACATATGGGTCTGCCTGTACAAGACCATTCATCTTTAATTCTTTTAGAATCTTCTGACTTAAAGCTTCTACATCTGCATCTATTTTTTCACTGATCATAGGATCTTTTACATTGTAATAAAATACCCCTGCCGGAATAATTTCCCTCCCCGGATATTTTTTCTTTTCTACTTCCAAAGCTCCATCCAGATAAATCATAAGCTGCAGCTGAAGTCCGTGATATAAATATACAAGATCGAATGTAGTATTTCCTGTTTTATAGTCAATTACTTTTACATAAACCTGATTTTTATCTTCCAAAATATCTACGCGATCAATGCGGCCACCTCCAAAGGCCACCTCAAATCCCTCCGGCTGAAATTCTCCTTCTTTTAACTGTTGTTGAAGTCCCCATACCGTACGCCGTAAAATCCGGCGTGTACGTTCGATCATAGCTTCATTACGGGCACTGCTTTTTAGAATGGTATTTCCATAATCTGCCGCCAGATCATCCAGACATTTATCTACCATTTCGTTCCTCACTTCATCCGTAAGTTCTGCCCATATCAATCCTCTTTTTCGTACTTCCCCTGCAAAATTTTCCAAGGCCAAGTGCATGATATTTCCCATATCCATAGCTCTGAATTCATACTCCGCCCTCTCAGAAAGACAAAGTCCATACTGCAGAAAATGTGCAAACGCACAGGCCGAAAAACGTTCTAAACGTGTTGCACTATACGGAGAAACTTCTCCATATAATGCTTTTGCTACGCTTTTTCCAATAACATCAACTGGTTTTCTTGTAAAAGCAGCACACACAAGACTTTTTACAAGCGGTCTATATTGTTCATTCCGCAAATACCAGCTGTACAATTCCTGAAATACCGGATCCTCGTTTTCATGTGCCTCTTCCCCAAGGCCTTTTAGAAAATAGGATAAACTGATTTCCGGAAGTTCCAGAAAATCCATTGGCCTTTCCTGTTTTCCAGCTGCCTCTGTCCGGATATTTGGAAATAAAGTTTGAATACTTCCAATTAAGTATGCAGGGCTCACTGCCTCTCCACTGCTATTTGATAAACTATAAGAAAGGCAAAGATGCTCTTTTGGTTTTGTAAGGTTCAGATAAAGATAATAGCGTTGTATGCTCATTTGTTCTTTTGGTCCGGGAGCCAGCTCCATTCCCTGTTCCTCCAGAAATGTCCTGTCCATTTCTGTAAGGATTCCCCCATATTCTGTTTTCTTAGGAATATTTCCTTCATTGACTCCTACAAAAAACAGCACCTTAATATCTTTCAATCGGGTTCTTTCCATATCTCCCACAAGAACCTGATCCTGACTTGGCGGAATCAATGCCACTTTAGCTTCCGACAACCCCGTTTCCAGAAGCTGCCTGAACTCCTGTCTGCTTACAGTTTCGTCTCCCAATATATCTACCATACAGTCAAATAAATCCATTACAATTCCATAAATCTGACTGTATTCTTTTTCCATTGCCTGATTTCCCTGCTCCTTAAAAAACATTTCCTGCTGCTTTAACTTATTCCAGACTCCTGTATTTACAATAAACGTATAAAGAATGCGAACATATTCTTCCACTGTTTTTTTTGTTCCTGCAAATCCATCTGCCAGCTCCCGGACCTCTTCTGCAAATCTTTCCCGAATTTCATTTATCTTCTGTATGTCTTCCGGATTCATTCCACGATAAACCCGAACCCACTTTTCTGACCAGCGTCTGCGTCCCCGGATTCCAAGAGCCAGTACATAATTTTCCAATACATCCGTTTCTTCTCTTGTAAGATCTGACATCCCACACCGGAGATACCGAAAAACACTTTCATAGGAAAAATCCTGCACGATCATTTCCATAGCTGCACGCAGATATTCTACAAACGGGTTCATAAGAACCGTATGTTTTTCATCAAGGAAATATGGGATTCCAGCTGTTTCCATCGCCTGTCTGGCAAAGGTTCCATACTCTTCCATATTCCCTGTAATAATCGCAATTTCTCCATAGCGAATATGTTCTGTCCGAACAAGTCTTGCCACTCGCCTTACAATTTCTTCCATTTCCTTTTTGGGATTTTCGGCATAAAACATGGAAATTTCTTCCTGTTCCTTTGGATATACCGCTTTTCGATATCGAAAAATATGTTCTTCCAGAAACTGAAGTGCTGGGGCTTTTGCAAATCTGGAAGTTTTCCCATGATATAATCGTACAGGTTCCTCCAAATCTTTTGTAAGTCCGGAGAGTGTCTGTACCATTTTTCTTCCCATATAAAAAAGCTGATGAGATTTTCCCTTTATATATGGATTTTCTCTTGCATCCATGGTAACTGTAACCGAGATTTTCCTGCAAATATGAAGAAGCTCCTGGATCACTTTATACTGGATAGGGGTAAATCCTGTAAATCCATCAAATACTACAACACTCCCCTTTAGTTTTTCTGAAAATGGAACCATATGTAAAAGTGCATCCATCACTTCTTCCCCAGTTATATAATGGCCCGACAGATATTTACGAAATGCCTCATACAAGACATTTACATCCTGAAGTTTCATAAACAACAAAGGGGTTTCTTTTGCATTTTCCAAAATTTCTCCAAGGTCTTCCTCTTCAATTCCGTACTGAAGAAACTCAGAAAGAAGAGATTTTACCTCATTCAGGTATCCGGGTTTTCCCATCTGTCCTCCCAGATAAGGAAGTTCTTTTTGGTGCTGCTGTACCATTTTACGAAGGATCATACTTTTTCCGGTATCATCCAGAAGAACCTTATCATCTCCTCCTGTTTCTTCAAAAATCCGATATGCCAGACGTTCAAAACTCAATACGTCAATATTTAAAATCCCTTTAAAAGGACTCATTTCCACCAATGTTTTTTGTGTCTGCATCGTAAACTGTTCCGGCACGATCACATAATATAATCGATTGGGATGTTTCTCTGCATCCTCTATCATACGCTCATATACATAATGGGATTTTCCTGTACCAGAACTACCCATAACAAACTGCAGCGACATTTCTTATCTCCTTTCTTTTTCGTTTTTGCTCCAACGAACCGTTCGTTGCGCTCCAATTTCTGTGTGATATTCATAGTATAACATGGATCAACAGGATAATCGAGCCACTTTTCCCGGGCAGAGAAAACAATAGAAAAAAAGGCACTGGGTATCCTGAAATCTTCTTTACACACAGAAAATGCGGCACTTACTGATGCCCACAATATCCAGCTGATGGATGTTTCCCCTTCCCCTAACTTATCTCATGTCTACTCCCTCAATCATGGAATGCTGCCTTTGGTTGTATTGGTTGTCTTTTTCAGCAAGACTTATATTTTCTCAGTATTGCTTTGCGTTTTCTACAGCGTTTTGAATTTGCGTGCAACATCCCTTTTCGATGTGTTGCCAAAAGCTGTACTCTGGCTGCTGCCAACCCCTCTCACTACTTTCTGGCGTGCCGGTGATATGGCTGCGCATGGAATCAACATGGATCTGTCAGAGATGTCTGGACTGATTCCTTCCACCTTTTATGTAGTTCTAATTCTTGGTGTAATGGCAGCTATTTCGATTTTCTTAATTGATCGACTTTATCATGAGAGGAGGGATAAAAAATGATTCGTGTTGTAAAAACGGAGCTTTATAAATTAAAACGCTATCATATTTTGTGGGCTGGCGTTGCGCTGATGCTGTTGTCTGTTCTATTGACACTGTTTACCTCACTCGCCAACGATGGTTCCGTCTGGGATTATGCGTATCTTTCTGAGCAGACCGATGACACTTTGAAGAACATTCTGACAGTTCCGGTTTCCTTCCAGAAGCTGATAAGCGGCAAGTTGATTGTTGGCGGCTTTATTTCATTGATGCCTGGTGTGGTTTGCAACCTGTTTACAATCGCTACAGAAATCTTTGCTCAGTTTCCGGGATTTACACTCCCTCTTGCTATTCAGTCCGTGGTGCAAATTAGCGCAGTGGTGTTAGAATATAAATAGTACAAAATATTCCCAACAGTTTAAAGAGGACGCAGTGAAGTATCGCTTGGATCACCCGGAACTGTCGCTGCGTAAGACAGCAGATAATTTAAGGATTAGCGAATCCGCACTGAAAAATTGGACGTTTCACGTTCTGGTTATCATGCATGGAAGAAACGGGTTCCTTCGGACACGTGTGTTCATCGTACCATTTTAAAAGAAAAAATCCAAAGGATTTATGAAGATTCTCATCAAAACTACGGTGCTCCTAAGATCACCGCAGAATTGCGAAAATCCGGAGAACGTGTTTCTGAAAAAAACCGTAAGAAATTACATGCGCCAAATGGGAATCAAAGCCCGGTGGGTAAAACCATATGTGCAAACGACTATAGACTCTGATTTCAATCAGGAGTTAAAAAATATTCTAAACGAGGAATTCAATCCTTCCCATCCAGATTCTGTCTGGTGTTCGGATATCACGTATATTTGGACATTTGAAGGATTTGTATATCTTACCAGTGTGATAGATCTGTATTCCAGAAAAATCATTTCCTGGGTATTGAGTGAGACACTGGAGGCTTCCCATGTAGTAGAATGTATTGAAAAAGCAAAACATATCAGAAACGTTGAAAAACCACTGATTTTTCATTGTGACAGGGGATGTCAATATGTATCGGAAGCATTTCAAAAAGCAACAAAGGATATGATTCATAGTTATTCGAAGAAAGCCTATCCATGGGATAATGCCTGTATGGAATCCTTCCATGCACTCTTGAAGAGAGAATGGAT
>JARIAR010000018.1 GCA_029257805.1 Blautia sp. | reverse complement strand
ATTGTGTAGATTTAAAATAAAAAAACAACTGCCGGAAACCTGCGTAAAACCTTGCATTTACGGGCATTTCTTGGCATTTTGAGATAGGAGAATTTTATGATTAGAGTTTTATTCATCTGCCACGGCAACATCTGCCGCAGTCCAATGGCAGAGTTTGTTTTTAAAGACTTAGTAAAAAGATCAGGTTATGAATCGGAATTTTTTATAGCATCTGCTGCCACCAGCACAGAAGAAATATGGAACGGGGTTGGAAATCCCGTATATCCGCCGGCACGAGAAGAGCTGGCAAAACATGGAATTGGATGTGATGGAAAAAGGGCAGTGCAGCTGCAAAAAAGTGATTATGACAAATATGATTATATTTTAGGAATGGAGCAGCGCAATATCCGAAATACCATGAGGATTTTAAAGGAAGATCCGAAGGCTAAAGTGAAGCTGTTTCTTTCTTATAGCAGCAGACCAAGAGATATTGCCGATCCATGGTATACGGGGAATTTTGCTGTAACATATGCGGATATTGTGGAAGGCTGTCAGGCATTTCTCGATTGGTTAAAAGAAGAGGGAATTTTGAAAAAATAAGGATATTTCAATGGAAATAATGTCGAACGAATTTTCTTTACATGGAATGCTGTATAACGTATACTGAGTTTACAGCAGCTCAGCAGGGAGCTTTTGCTCCCTGTCTTTTCTTTTCCGGAGTGATTTCGGAAATTCTATTAAATACAACATATCTTGTGCAGATGTCGTTATATAAGATAACGGAAAGCTGCAGAAACATCAGGGCGTTCTGCCTGAATTTTATTCGCAAAGAAAGGAATTGAATATGGAAGAAGGATACAAAGAATTTGTGGAGAAACTGCGTCTTGCACTTATGGAGGCAATGGGGATCTCTGAAGAGAAAATTTACTTTGAAGAAAAAGGAGGTCCGTATACGGAAACAGGAGATAAACTGTTTGTAGAGTGTGCGGAAAATGAAAATGCAAAAGAAGTATGCGGACTTTATACAGGAGATTTATATGAACGTTTTCAAAGTGATGTTTCTATAAATGAGATCGTGGAAAGTGTAATGATGCAAATAGAACGTGCCGCAAGTGCAGAATTTTTAGAAAGTACCAAAAGACTTATGGATTATCAGAAGGCAAAAGAGCATTTATTTGTGCGGACTTTAAATTTTCAGAAGCACAAAGAGAGCCTTAAAGATGCCGTGTATTGTCCGGTGGGGGATATTGCTCTTGTTTTATATATGAAAGTGATGGAAGAGGGAGGAATCATAAGCAGCACAAAGATTCTTAAAAGTTATGTTTTGAATTGGGGAAAAAGTTGTGTGGAAGTTTTTGAGGAAGGTTTAAAAAACACATATCGTGTATCTCCTCCACGTATATACACCTGGCAGAAACTTCTTTGTGATCCCCGGTATGAAGGGGAGGATTTTATGGAGGAGGAACCGGATTTTTATCCGGGAAAAGATGTAAGGGGGAATTGTCTTAGTACAACGGGGAAAGTAAATGGAGCCATTGCTATTTTTTTACCGGGTGTGGCACAAAGGTTAAGTGATATGCTGGAAGATGATCTGTATCTGGCTTTTACCAGTGTTCATGAAGTTATGGTGCATAGTGTAGATTCCGTTTATCTGGAAGATTTAAAAGAAGTTCTGGAAGAGACCATTCGGGAGGCAACACCGGAAGAGGACTATCTGACTTCCAATGTTTATCATTATAGCCGTACAACGAGGCAGTTTACCTGCATGTAAAGGCGCAAAGAACATTGACAGCTTTATTGGTATATGTTATTATTGCAAACAGTTTTGTGTTTATTAATATCATTAAAATTGAGTGGTGATAGATTGAAAAGCAAGAATCAGAAGAGAGTGATAACAGCAGTTGCAGTTTTGAGCTTTTTCATAACTGCAATCCTGATTGTTGGTTGTGATCCCTTACTTAGGAGAGAGAAATCCCGTATTCAACAAACCATGGAAACAGCGATTCAGAATGAATCCAATACAGAGGAACTTCGAAATATACTTGAGGAGTACCTGGAAAGTAAAGAGGATAAGACAACAAATGAAGTGTGCTTCATAAAAGGATATTTGTATTTTTTGAATAGTGATTACGAAAAAGCAAAGCAGCAGTTTACGCAAGTTAAAAATAAGCTGCAAAATTCAGATTCTTCTTTCATAAAGATTTATACATATATATTTTTGAATATGTTAACAAATGAAAATAGTCCTAAGGAAGAATTTGTACAAAATTGCAAAAATATATTATCTTATATGAAGAAGGATAAAGAATATAAAAATGATGGCTTTTTGCAGTGGCAAGTGGCATATTATTTGATCAATGATGCAACGCAGGGAGCCGATGTGTTAGTGGATTATCTAAATAACACCAAAGGATTGACGGATGAAACAAAAGTGAAAATTTCCGGAAACATTGGCCAAATGTTTAGTTTGAATAAGCAGTATTCGGAAGCTTTGTTTTATTATTTTGGTGCTCTCTATTTGGTTGAAGGATTGCAGGATATTTCTTCGCGAGAATATTATAAAATAAAATTGCTAACCTGTATTGGTGATATTAATTTTAGTATTGATGAGTACGAGAATGCTATTGACTTTTATAAAAGAGCCATAGATATTCCATTGCTTGGAAAAGAAGAGGAAGAAATTAACAAGAGTATGACAATCATTAATGCATGTCATGCGTATCTTGAATTACAAAAGTATGATGAGGTGGATGGGCTGCTGGAAAAGCTCGATGAACTGCTCTCAAATCTTCCTGAGAATGCCAGAGATGATGTGGAAGTTTTAAAAAATAATGTTTTGGCAGAAAAATACATGGGAGAAAATGAATTGGAGAAAGCAGAAAATCATCTGGTGAAAGCTATGGAACTGATTCAGAATGATACCTATGAGTTGGTGTGGAATAAAGATATCTATGTTGATTTTTCCTATGCAAAACTATATAAAAAAAGAATGCAATATGACGAAGCGATTCTTTGCTTTAAAAAAGTATTGAAAAAATCCAATGAAACTGGTTTTGGACTGGAAAAATCCTGCTATGAAGAAATCGGTGAAATTTACAAAGAACAGGGTGATTTGGAGTTATATAGCCATTACCAACAGTTATATAATACTGAAATTATAGAAATAAACAAGATATTTACTGGTAATTATGTTTCATTTATTAAAAACCTGTATCAATACTATCGTTTGGAAAATGTACAGGAAACTTATCAAATAATGTTGATATTGGGTGCCAGCGTGATAGTATTGTTAGTGGTACTTTCTCTATTCTTTGTATGGACCATTCGAAAATGGCGTAAAATGAGCTTTACCGACCATATGACAGGATTAAATAACAGAAAATATCTTAACTATTATTTGAATGCAAAATACAAGAAGATAGAAGGAAAAGTAGTTTCTATTCTTCTCATTGATATTGATTATTTTAAAAAGTACAATGATTTTTATGGACATATTAAAGGAGATATGGTAATTAGAGAAGTAGCCGACATAGTGAGGGAATGTTCAAAAAGCAGTAGTATAGTGGTTCGCTATGGTGGGGAGGAAATTGTTGTATTAACATTCGATACATTGCCGGATGAAGAATTGAGAATGGCAAAAGAGATAAGGGAAACAGTTGAACATAGAGCAATCAAACATGAATGTTCGGATGTTTCTTCTAACCTAACAGTAAGTATTGGGGTGTACTGTGCCGAATATACACGGCAGGATATTTATACCTTAATTGATAAAGCAGATATAGCATTATATCGTGCTAAAAATCATGGACGTAATCGTTATGAAGTCTATGAAGATAGTGAATCAACAGAAAAAAATTTGATTGAAAAAGCACATTTTTAGATATGTAAAGACTGTAAAAACATCCTAAGGAGAAAAATTTCTCTTTTAGGATGTTTTTTTTAGGAAAATTTTTAAATTTATCCTAAAAAAGGGCCCGAAAAGGAAAAAACCGTTTGTATTATATAGTAAAAGAAGGAGGAATGTTTAGATGCAGGAGAAGCAAAATAAATCAGAAACATTATCTGTATCAAGAAAAGAAGTGAAATATTTGTTATCTCTGCCTGATCGTCTTTTTTTACTTCAGGCGCTGGATAAGATCCTGACACCGGATGCATACGGGGGATACAATGGATATACAGTGAGAAGTGTTTATTTTGACAGTATTACAAATGAAGATTATCAGGCTAAAAAGGATCATGCAGATGAAAAGAAACGTATTCGGTTACGGGTATATCATCCGGAAGATGAATACGCAAAGTTTGAATTAAAAAGAAAATATTTTGGCAGGGAAAAAAAGGAAAGTCTGGTGGTAACAAGGGAAGATGCAAAAGAACTTTTAAAAGGGAATTATGAAGTATTGTTACATTATGAAAGCGGTATGCTGCCATATGTATATGACCTTATGACCTCAAGAATGTACAGGCCGGTATCTCTTGTGGAGTATGACAGAAGGGCATATACACATCCGAATTTTAATACCAGGATAACACTTGATAACAATCTGAGATACTGTGATTTTTGTTATGATCTGTTTGCAAAACATTTGAATTTTCGGGAAGGGATGCCAAAAGATCAGACGATTCTGGAAATTAAATATGACAGATTTTTGTTTAAACAGATTCAGGAAGTTCTTGGGAAATGTGATCTTTCCGGAAAGCCGCCCAGTAAATTTGGAACTTCACGACAACTTTTAAAAACTTATTATTATTAAAGAAAGAAGGAATGAAAAATGAGTAAACTTTTGGAAGCTTTTCTTGGAGAAAATCTTGGAGAAGCCTATATTCTTACAGGAGCGAATTTATGTGTAAGTCTTCTTTTTACAATAGGAATGGCAGGGTTTGTCATGATCATATATCGACTTTGCAATGACAGTCTTACATATAATAAAAAATTTAATATTACACTTCTTATGCTGTCATGTACTTCAACAGTGCTTTTGGCACTGATCCAAAATAATCCGCTTTTATCATTGGGAGTATTAGGCTCACTTTCGATTTGCAGGATTCGAACAAATACAAAGGATCCAAGAGATCTGGGGTTTATTTTCTGGGCGTTGTCCATTGGAATTTCTTCAGCAGTTGGTGCTTTTGCAGTGGGGATTGTAAGTTCTGTAATCTTAGGGATCGTATTGATTGTTTTAAATAAAAACATACGAAAAAGGAATGCGCGTATGGTGATTGTAAGGGGAGAAAACAGGCAGTTGGATTTTGTACAGGAAATGCTTGAAAATGTGTCAGGCAGTACGGTACAAAGCAAGAATGTATTCTCTGATACATTTGAACTGGTTTACAAACTTCATATAAAAGAGATGGAAGAAGAACGTCTTATAGCAGCGATCAGCAGCAGAGAAGGGATTCACGGAGTAAATATTTTGGTACCGGAAACACGAGTAGCATAAAGGAGGGGTTTGCTTGAAAAAAATGAAATGGGGTATTATAGGGATTTTAATAATGACAGTTTTTGTATTTGTAGGATGTGGAAAAGAAAAGAAAGAACAGAATCCTATGGAAGAAATAACACTTTCTTTCATTAACATAGGAAAGGGAGATGCTTTTTTACTGGAAATACCAAATGCGGGATTTTATATGTGTGATACAGGCAAAAAAGAAGATTGGGATCAGATTAATAAGCTTTTAAAGAAGAAAGGGGTAAAGGAACTGGAAGGTATTTTTGTTTCTCATGGACACAAAGATCACGCTGGAAATGTGGAAGCGTTGATTCAGGAATATCCTACAAAAGCAGTGTATATTTCAGGAAAAGATACAGTTTCTTATAAAAAAATCGATGTTTGTGCAATAGCAGAAGAAGCAGGAGTAGAACTGAAAAAGATGCAGGGCGGAGAAAAATTGCATTTTGGTGAAACAGAAATACAAGTGTGGATTCCGGAAAAACCGGATAAAAAGAATGAAAACAACAACTCTATGGTATTGCGGGTAAATCATGGAAATACGTCCTGGCTTCTTACAGGAGATATGGAAAAAGAAGAGGAAGCCATTTATTTGTCTGAGCACACAAATATAGAAGCGGATGTATTAAAGTTGGGACATCATGGAGAGGATGATGCCACTTCTGTGGCACTTTTAAGCCGGGTAAAACCTCAATATGGGATTATTACCGGAAATGAAGAGGAAAATCCGGATTCTGTTGATCCTAAAATAGCAGCACGGTTGAAAGCATATGGAGTAGAAGTTTTTTATTCAGAAGGGGAACAGCTTGCCGTGGATTTTATTTCAGATGGAACAGCTACAAAAATAAAAGAGGTTATGGAAAACAAGTAAAGATAAAGAAAAGGAAAAGGTGAGAATATGGAACATCAATTTGAAGAAAATATGGAGCAGCTTTTGCAGGTAATAGGCGGAAGACCCGGAATGGATATTATTTTACGGAATATGATCCTGGCATTAGTTTTTGCTGGTATTATGCTGATTACATATCGGCTTGCAAATACAAAGACATCCTATCAGCCAAAGTTTGCTGTAACACTTGCATCATTAGCGCTTATATCTACTATTTTAATGGAACTGATTCAATCCAATCTGGCATTGTCTCTTGGAATGCTGGGTTCTCTTTCTATTGTACGTTTTCGTACTAATATACGGGATCCACGTGACATAGGATTTATTTTCTGGTCTATGGCAATTGGAATCGCAGCAGCAACACAAAGTTATTTTATAGGAATTGTAGGAAGTGTGGCGCTGGCAGTGATCATGATCGTCACAAGACGTCATGGAGAAGAGAGAAATGCAATGCTCCTTGTAATACGTGGAAGTAATTCGGATCTTGACAAAATTCAGGGGATTGTAAATGGAATGACAGAATACAACACAATGAAAGCCAAAAATATTCTGTCAGATTCTTTTGAAATCGTATATGAAGTACGGTGTCATGAAAAAGAAGAAAACAATGTGATCGGGGAAATCTTTGAACTTGGGGGAATTGACAGTGTAAATCTTCTGGCACAGAATTTGGTATAATATGGCGAAAAAGATATGATATAATAAATGGCATAATGAATTCGGAAAGAATTCAGCCGGAAGGGAGGAGAAGGTATGATTCCTGGAGAGAAAATTGATCTGGGAAATCTGGACAATTTAGTGGACAGGCATATGCCATTTTTAATTCGTACAGTCAGTAATTTTACAGGCAGATATGTTTCTGTTGAAAATGATGAAGAGTTTAGTATAGCGCTTCTTGGTTTTACAGAAGCCGTAAAAAAATATGATCCGGAAAAGGGGAGTTTTTTATCTTTTGCAAAATTGGTGATGGAAAGCCGTTTGAAAAATTATAAAGAACAGAACATGAGACATATGCAGGAAGAATCTCTTGAAGCATTGCAGGAGGCAGGTATGGATTTCGAAGAAAAAAAACAAAGTTCGGAAAATGATGAGGCAGAAAATCTTCGGGAGGAGATTTTAAAATATAGAGAAGAATTACTTTTATTTGGACTCACTTTGGAACGTCTTGCAGATGAAGCTCCCAAACACAGTGATACAAGAAAAACAGCAGTAAAAGCGGCAGAGACTGCAAGCGGAGATGAAGAAACAGTGGAAGAAACCTACCGTAAAAAAAAGCTTCCTATACGCAGAGTAGCCCGACTTGCCCAGGTAACAGAAAAAGTAATAAAAAACAGGAAATCCTTTATTCTTGCAGTAATGATCATTTTTGTGAAGAAGTATGCCGGTTTATGCTATTGGATTCAGGGAACGAGGTGCAAACATGTATCTTAAAGTGTTGATTATGGAAATAAAAGAAAAATATTGTCTGGCTATGACACAAGAAGGGGAAATTATCCGGATTAAAAGAAAAAGTGGAATGAAGACAGGAGATAAAATCTTTGTTTTAAGAGAAGATTTTTATGATCAGGAAAATATGAAAAAAGAAAATAAAATTATCATCCCATGGAAGAGTATGACAGCTGTTGCAGCCGCTTTTGGAGTTTTGGCAGGAGTAGCATTATATAAAAACTTTTTAGAGCCGGCTTATGCAACGGTATCTGTAGATGGGGCAATGAGTCTTCAATTTGAAGTAAATAAAAAAGGTGTTGTAAAGAATGTTGTATCTTACGATCATACAGTTGGAGAGCAGACATTGGAAACAATTACCGGAAAGCAATTGAAGGAAGTGAGTGGAATACTTTCTAAAGAAGCAGAGGATTCTCGCCAGGAATGGCTTGTCAGCTATGCGTTTTACAAGGAAGGAAGTCAGGAGAAACATTTTGAAAAAGAATTGGAAAGTATTTTAAGTGAAGAAGATCCGCTCTATATAAAAGGAAATAAAGAAGATGTTCAAGAGGCGGAAAAGAGAAAGAAAACATTAGGAATGTATCTTTTGGAAAAGGCAGTGGAAGAAAAGGATCTGGAGGATCTTGTAGAAGAGATTCCAGCTGAAAAACTTAAGGCATTTATGAGTACGCAGCCGGAATTTGAAGAATTTGTAAAACAAATCCGTTTTATGACAGAGGAGGATAGAGAAGAGGAAGAAGAGAAAGAAGAAAAGGAAAGAGAAGAAAAAGAAAGAGAAGAAAAAGAAAGAGAGAAAGAAAAGGAAAAAGAGAAAAAAGAAAGAGAAAAAGAAGAGCAGGAAGAAAGGGAGGAAGAAAAAAAAGAGCGGGAAGAAGAGAAAAAAGAAAAAGAAGAAAAAGAAGAACAAAAGCAGGAATATGAAGAAGAGGATTCAGAAGAAGAGGAACCAGAGGAAGAAGATTACGAAGAAGAAAATGAAGAACCGGAAGACGATGATGAGGATCAGGAGGAGGATGATTAAGAGTCTTTCGGACATTTACAAAAATGCGGCATATCTTAATATAGAAATATAAGAAAGGATGAAAGATATGCCGTATTCGATCATGTTAGATGCAGGACATGGGGGCGGAGATCCCGGTGCTGTTTATCAGGGGCGTCAGGAGAAAGATGATACCCTTCGTCTTACAATGGATGTTGGCAGAATCCTGTCTAAGAATGGAATAGATGTTTCTTACACAAGAACAACGGATGTTTATCAGACACCTTTTGAGAAAGCTAAAATTGCAAATCAGGCAGAGGTTGATTACTTTGTTTCATTTCATAGAAACAGCAGCCCTCAGGCAAATCAATACAATGGTGTGGAGGTGCTTGTTTATGATAAAAGCGGTGTCAAATATGATATGGCGGAGAATATTATAGGCGCACTTGGGGAAATCGGTTTTCGGGAAATTGGAGTAAAGGAACGTCCGGGACTTGTGGTTCTTCGACGAACTAAGATGCCTGCCTTATTGGTAGAAGCAGGATTTCTTAATTCAGATGGAGATAATAAACTGTTTGATGAAAAAATAGAAGAGATTGCAGAGGCTATTGCAGAAGCGATACTTGGAACGTTAGATGAGGAAACAATAGAATCTCCATTGTATTATCGTGTGCAGACAGGGGCTTTTCGGAATAAGGAAAATGCAGACAGAATGGTGTACCGGCTTACAGATCAGGGATTTCCGGCATTTCTTCTTTATGAGAACGGTCTGTATAAAGTACAGACAGGAGCGTTTATGCAACTTGGAAATGCGATTAAGATGGAACAAAGACTTCGGAATGCAGGATATAGTACAGTGATTGTTACAAAATAATGGATGTGATACAATAGAAAATGGAAAAACAATACAGAAAGAAGAAAAATTATGTATGAACAATTTTTAAATCAGATAGGAGACTTTGTTTTTGTCAGTGATGTTCCGGAAAAATCAGATATAATCTTTGTTCCCGGGAACCGGTATCCTCAAATGGCAGAAAATGCGGCCAGACTTTTTCTGGATGGATATGCACCTTATATCCTTCCAAGTGGAAAATACAGTGTGAAAAAAGGAAAATTTTCGGAAATTGCATCAAAAGAGGAAGTATATCGAGGGGATTTCAAAACAGAGTGGGATTTTCTTAAAAGTGTACTTCTAAAAAACGGAGTGCCGGAACACGTTATTTTACAGGAGGATCAGGCAACATTTACTTATGAAAACGCTGTTTATTCCAGACAGGTAACAGATAAAATGGGGATTGCCGTAAAAAAAGCAATTCTTTGTTGCAAGACGCATCATGCAAGACGATGTAAGATGTATTATGAGAAGCTTTATCCAGAAACAGAATTTTTTGTATGTCCGTCTTGTGTGGATGGGATTACAAAAGAAAATTGGAATCAGACAAAAGAGGGAATAGAAGCTGTGACAGGAGAGATTACCAGGATAATCAATCAGTTTTCTCTTATGGTTCCTTAAAGAATAAACGCCGGAACATGTGAAGAACCACGGTTCCGGCGTTTGATTTTATGATTGTTTTTCAGTTTTTGAAGATTCGGGCAGCCAGATATGTACTGCTTCGATTCGGTTTTTATCCAGTTCGTCTACAACAAGGCGAATGCCGTTTTCAAGAGTGACAGATTGTCCCTGGGAAGGAAGGGAATCAAGCTGTTCAATGATGTATCCACCTACAGAGTCATAATCTTCAGATTCCAGATGGATGGATAAGGCTTCGTTAATATCATCCAGCTTAGCAGAACCAAGTGCGATATACTCCCGTCCAGGCTGTATTTCTTTTAAGTCTTCTTCTTCATCTTCATCATATTCATCGCGGATTTCTCCTACGATTTCTTCCAGAAGGTCTTCCAGTGTAACAAGCCCTGCAGTTGAGCCGTATTCGTCCAGAACAATAGCCAGGTTTACAGAGGCTTTACGCATTTCTACCATTAAATCAGCAGTTCTTTTATATTCATAAGTGAAATAGGGTTCTCTCAGAATACTGCGGATAGAGAAAGGCTGGTCTTTCGGGTAAAGAATCAGATCTTTTACATTAATGATTCCAATAATATTATCGGTATCCTCCTCATAAACAGGAAATCGCGTATGCATGTTTTTTCGGAAGATTTTCATTAATTCATCATATGTAGAGGTGATTTCTACGAAGGTCATATCAATTCTGGGAATCATAACGTCTTTTGCGGCAGAATCGCCAAAATCAAACACATTGTAGATCATTTGCTTTTCTTCCCGTTCAATGACTCCATCTTCCTGCCCTACATTTACCAGTGTACGAAGTTCATGCTCTGTCATGGGATTGGCTTTTGCATTGGGGTCAACGCGAAGCAGGAACATAACCCCATTTCCAAGCTTTCCTACAATGAAGACAACAGGCGTTAAAATAACGGTAAGAAAATAAATAACCCGTGCATAAGAAAGTGCGATTTTCTCTGCGTGAAGGGAAGCCAGAGTTTTCGGTGTAATTTCACCAAACAATAAAATGATCAGTGTAAGGGCACCGGTTGCCAGTCCTACATAAACATTTCCCAGAACCTTGATAGTTAAGGTAGTCATAAGAGAGGAAGCGGCCATATTGACAATATTATTTCCGATTAGTATCGTACTGAGCATTTTTCCGGGATCAGAAATCACTTTATCCAGTATGATTGCCCGTTTGTTGCCTTGTTCCATAAGGGCCTGAATACGAATGCGGTTTACTGTTGTCATAGAAGTTTCTGCAGAAGAAAAGAACGCAGATAAAAGTACAAGAATGAGAATAGTCACTGCTTGTATGGGAACGCTTGAATCCAAAATTTGTCACTCCTTATTTTATATATTTACAAAGAAATATACATGATTTTTCGGCAAAAAGCAAGTGGTTAAAAAAGTGAATTCAGGGGTATCAAAAGGATAAAAACTATGATATAATTCACTCGACAAAAAGGGAAAAAGTTTATTACAAAATGTTTACAAAACAGTAAAGATTTGTTATAGTATAAAAGGTTACTTTATTATAAGAAGAAAGACTTTTGAAAATGTAAAAAATTTTCATCGATAAAAGATAGATGGCGCATTAAAAGCGCTCCGGGAGGTAAAAATGAATAAGAGTAAAAATACAAAAGAAATCCGCAGAAAGAGTTTTTCTGTTCTTGCAGCAGCTGTTTTAACTGCGTCTTTATTAGGAGGACAGATTTATCCTGTTGCAGCAGAAAGTTCAGATAAAAAAATTACAGCAAGTGCTCTGATTCCAGATAATGTAACAATTTCAGAACCTATGGAACTTTCGAATGTTTCTCTCCCTAAAAGCGAGTATGGAAAACTTTCCTGGGCAGATGATTCATTTGTGCCTACAGAAAGAGTACAATCCTGTGAAGTGGTTTTTACACCTTTCGAAAAAGTTGACTTAACAGATATTTCCGGATATGATCATAAATCCGGAGTGCTGACCGGATATGTAACAGTTGTGGTCAGCAGCGTGGCTGAAGAGGAACAGGAAGAGGGACAGGAAGAAACAGAGCAGGAGGAAGAACCGGAAGTAACAGAAGCTCCTGAGACAACAGATACGCCGGAAGAAGAGAAGGTGCCGGAGGCAACGGTAACGCCTGAAGTAACAGAGAAACCGGAAGAAGAGAAAGAACCGGAAGCAACGGTAACACCTGAAGTAACAGAGAAACCGGAAGAAGAGAAAGAACCGGAGGCAACGGTAACGCCTGAAGCAACGGAGAAACCGGAAGAAGAGAAAGAACCGGAGGCAACGGTAACACCTGAAGCAACGGAGAAACCGGAAGAAGAGAAGGAACCGGAGGCAACGGTAACGCCTGAAGTAACGGAGGAGCCGGAAGAACCGGAAGAACCGGAAGAACCGGATAATATATTTGACAGTAAAGAAGAGCAGTCTGAAGATCAGCGACCATCTGATACAGAAGAGAATCTTTCACAGGAAGAAATGGCAGAACGTGCAGAACTTAATCACAACTGTAATGGAATTTCTGTGTCAGGAGTGGATCTTCCCTGGTATGTGCAGTTTCGTGCAACAAGCGGAGAAAATTATGCGTTTACAAATGAGACAGATGCAGCTATTTTTAAATCTTATGAATTTGAGTTATGGGATTTAAAAAATGATAAAGAATATGAGATTCCTGATGGACAGTATATTAGTGTTACCGTTCCGGTAAAAGAAGGATATGAATATTCCGTAGAACACCTTCTGGATAACGGGGCAATGGAAACAATTATTCCAAGTGTTGAGAATGGAACTATGGTATTCAGCACACATTCTTTCAGTCCATTCGGGATTGCCGGAAGTAAGCCGATTGTAGATTCCGGCATTACAGAAGATGGATATGGAAACGGAAATGTTCCAACACCAACACCTGCTGAGAAGAAGCCGGAAGCCACAAAAGCGCCGGAAAAAACAAAAACTTCCGTAAAAAATACAGAAGATAATAAGGTGGTAAATAATTCTAATGGTGGAAATGTAAATAATGGAAATCGTTCCTCAGATGATTCTTCCCGTAAGGAAAGTACGGATACGAACGATCAGACAAATACAAAGAAATCTGTAAATACAGGTGATTCCACAATGATTCTTCCATTCATTGCTTTAGTTGCAATTTCTGTCATTGTTGTCGGGGTTGTGTTTTATCTTAAAAAGAAGAAAAAATAATAAGGAATAAGGAACAGCTCCTTTCCATATATTTCATATGGAAGGGGGCTGTTTTATATGAAAGGGAAGGCAATTTTAAAATCGCTGCTTTTTTCCTACGCAGTGACAGGGGGACTGCTGTTTCTTCTGGCTTTTTTTCTTTTTCAGTTTAATATGGGGGAAGGGGCCGTTGCAGCAGGAATTGTAGTGATATATGTATTGGCCTGTTTTCTTGGAGGATTCACAGCAGGAAAAATGATTCGAAAAGATAAATATCTTTGGGGAATACTGACCGGCTTTGTTTATTTTTGTCTCCTTTTACTGGTATCCATTATCGTACAGGGAAAATGGAATATGACAGTGCAACATGCGGTAACCACCTTTTTTATGTGTCTTGGAGGAGGGGCTTTGGGAGGGATGCTTTCATAGGAATGTCTGAAGCAAAAAAAGACTTTTAAATTGGAAAAATATATGCTATACTATCCGCAGACATATTTATATATTAAGGAGGATATACGATGGAGCATATCAAAACATTAAATACAAAGAATTTACAGAACACAGTAAAAAAAGGTGGATGTGGAGAATGTCAGACATCCTGTCAGTCTGCTTGTAAAACTTCCTGTACAGTAGGAAATCAGAGCTGCGAGCATAAATAAAGGCGAGCGTAAAGCATCTTTTAAGCAGCGGGTATTTATCCGCTGCTTATTCTTATGTTTATAGAAAGGGTTATAGAAAAATGAGTTTGATTCACCGATATCAGAGCAATGGATATAATATTGTTCTGGATATTAACAGCGGTTGCATTCATCTTGTTGATGAAGTGACATATGAAGTACTTCCGTATCTGGAAGAAGGAATGAGTACGGAAGAAATAGTACATAAACTGGAAGGCCGCTTTAAAAAAGCAGATGTGGAAACATCTGTTTCCGAATGTAAAAAGCTTGTAGAAGAAGGAATGCTCTTTACAAAGGATATTTATGAGAGTGCTATTGAAGAATTTACAAACAGCAGACAGACAGTTGTAAAGGCGTTATGTCTTCATATTGCACATGACTGCAATCTGGCATGTCGCTACTGTTTTGCAGAAGAAGGCGAATATCACGGAAGAAGAGCGCTGATGTCTTTTGAAGTGGGAAAGAAAGCTTTGGATTTTCTTATTGCAAACTCTGGTTCAAGAAGAAATCTGGAAGTGGACTTCTTTGGCGGAGAGCCTCTTATGAACTGGAAAGTAGTAAAGCAGCTGGTTGAGTATGGACGCAGCCAGGAAGAACTGCATAATAAGAAGTTCCGGTTTACCCTTACCACAAATGGTGTTCTTTTAAATGATGAAGTTATGGAATTCTGTAATAAAGAGATGTCAAATGTGGTTCTTAGTGTAGATGGACGTAAGGAAGTACATGATTACATGCGCCCATTCCGAAAAGGGGCAGGAAGTTATGATCTGATCATGCCAAAATTCCAGAAATTTGCAGAGTCCAGACATCAGGATCAGTATTATGTAAGAGGAACATTCACACATCATAATCTGGATTTTTCAAAGGATGTGCTGCATTTTGCTGATCTTGGATTTAAACAGATTTCCGTAGAACCGGTAGTGGCACCGGAAACAGAAGATTATGCGATCCGAAAAGAAGATATACCGCAGATTCTTGAAGAATATGATGTTCTGGCAAAAGAAATCATTAAAAGAGAGAAGGAAGGAAAAGGATTTAATTTCTTCCACTTTATGATTGACCTTACAGGCGGACCGTGTGTATATAAACGTCTTTCAGGATGTGGCTCAGGAACAGAATATCTGGCAGTTACTCCATGGGGAGATCTTTATCCATGTCATCAGTTTGTAGGAGAAGAAGAATACCTTATGGGAAATGTAGATGAAGGTATTACAAAAAAAGAAATTCAAAAAGAATTCGGGCATTGTAATGTATACACAAAACCGGATTGTAAAAACTGTTTTGCCCGTTTTTATTGTAGCGGTGGTTGTGCTGCTAATGCTTATCATTTCCAGGGAGATATTCAGGGGAATTATGAGATCGGGTGTGAACTTCAGCGGAAACGAGTGGAGTGTGCAATTATGATCAAAGCCGCACTTGCGGAATAAGAAAAGGGACAAAGAAGGGAAAAACAATGAAAAAAAATAGAGGAATTCTTGTGTTGATTCTCACGGTTATTGTCACCGGATTTTTATGTTTTACTGCAGCAGTTGGATTTGGACCAACAGGAACTGGTGCAGCAAAAAATATCAAGACAGGACTTGACCTTGCCGGCGGTGTAAGTATTACCTACCAGGCAAAAGAAGACAATCCAAGCAGAGAGGATATGTCAGATACCACTTATAAGCTTCAGAAACGTGTGGAGCAGTACAGCACAGAAGCACAGGCTTATCAGGAAGGGGACAACCGCATTAATGTGGAAATCCCGGGTGTTACAGATGCAAATGCAATTTTAGCGGATCTTGGAAAACCAGGTTCTTTATGTTTTGTGGAACAGCAGGACAAAGATGGAAATGCAAACTTCACATATGGAAATAATGGATATGAACTTTCCAGAACAATCGATCAGATCCGTGAAGCCGGTTCTGTTGTATTGGAAGGTACGGATATAGCAGAAGCAGAAGGCGGCGCTATTCAGGATCAGACAACAAATGCAAAACAGTATGTGGTAAGTCTTACACTTACAAAAGAGGGAAAGAAGAAATTTGCAGAGGCAACCGCAGCTAATGTTGGAAAGCAGATTGCGATTGTTTATGATAATGGCATTTTAAGTGCTCCTAATGTAAAGGAAGCGATTTCCGGCGGCAGTGCACAGATTGACGGAATGGCAAGCCTTGAGGAAGCACAGGAACTGGCTTCTTTTATTCGTATCGGATCCCTGAGCCTTGAACTGGAAGAAATCCGTTCCAGTGTAGTTGCAGCACAGCTTGGAGAAGATGCAATTGAAACAAGTGTAAAAGCAGCAGCAATCGGTCTTGTGATCGTGATTCTGTTTATGATTTTTGTATATCGTTTGCCGGGTCTTGTTGCCGGGATTGCTTTGATTTTGTATACAGCCCTTATTTTAATTACGTTAAATGCGTTTGACATTACTCTGACTCTTCCGGGCATTGCAGGTATCATTCTGGGAATCGGTATGGCAGTAGATGCCAATGTAATCATATATGCACGTATTCGAGAAGAAATCGGCGGTGGAATGTCTGTAAGGAATGCTATTAAGAGTGGTTTCAGCAAAGCATTTTCCGCAATTTTTGATGGAAATATCACAACTCTGATCGCAGCAGTGGTATTAATGTGGCTTGGTTCCGGAACAGTAAAAGGATTTGCCTATACACTGGCTCTGGGTATTGTGGTTTCCATGTTTACAGCTCTTGTTGTGTCCCGTCTTATTGTAAATGCCCTCTATGCAGTTGGCATTCATGACCCGAAATATTATGGAGCAACAAAAGAAAGAAAAGCAATTAATTTTGTAGGAAAGAGAAAAGTATTTTTTGTGATTTCTCTGATTCTTGTATTGTGTGCACCGGTCTTTATGCTGGTTCATCATCAGACAGAAGGAAAAGCACTGAATTACAGTCTGGAATTTTCAGGCGGTACTTCCACAAATGTTACATTCAATGAAGATATGGATATTAAACAGATCGATTCAGAAGTAACTCCTCTTGTGGAAAAAGTAACAGGTGACAAAAATGTACAGCCTACAAAAGTAGTTGGAACAAATCAGGTTATTATTAAAACACGTGCGCTTTCTTTAGAGGAAAGAGAAAAACTGAACAAAGCGCTTGTAAAAGAGTTTAATGTAGATGAAAATCTTATTTCAGCAGAAAATATCTCTGCTACAGTAAGTAAGGAAATGCGTCAGGATGCAATTGTGGCAGTTCTGGTGGCAACTGTTTGTATGCTTCTGTATATCTGGTTCCGTTTCAAAGATATTCGATTTGCAAGCAGTGCAGTACTTGCTCTTCTTCACGATGTATTAGTTGTACTTGCTTTCTATGCGATTGTAAGGATTTCCGTGGGAAATACATTTATTGCATGTATGTTAACGATTGTTGGATATTCTATCAATGCAACAATTGTTATTTTCGACCGTATTCGTGAAAACCTCCATGGAAGCAAGCGGATTGATAATCTTGAAGAAGTTGTAAATGCCAGCATCACACAGACTCTTACAAGAAGTATTTACACATCTCTTACTACATTTATCATGGTAGCTGTTTTATATATCATGGGTGTTTCTTCTATTCGCGAATTTGCAGCACCTTTGATGGCAGGTATTCTTTGTGGAGGATATTCTTCCGTATGTATTACAGGTGCCCTCTGGCTTGTTATGAAACGTAAGTTTTCCGGTGCAGCACAGCCGGCAAAAATAGCAGCTTCAAATGCAGGCACAGCAAAGAAAAAAGATACTGTGGAGAAAAATACTTCCAGCCAAAAACCGGCAGCATCTAATCAGCCGAAAAAGAAAAATCGTAAAAGAGTAGCAGAGCGTCTTGCAGCACAGGAAGCAGCAAAAAGTGCAGCAGGGACAGAAGAAATAGACGAAAAGAAATAAGTATGTAAATATCCCGGACAGGCATGACCTGCCTGGGATATTTGTTTATATGACAGGAGAAAAATTATGGAGAAATGGGTAGTAACAACAAAGGGAGCGGATTTTCAATCTATTGGGAAAACATTTGGAATCGATCCGATCATTGCAAGATTAATCCGCAATCGGGATGTGACAGGAGAGGAGTCAATTCGACAATATCTCTGGGGAACATTGGAAGAGCTGCCTTCGCCGTGGCTTTTAAAAGATATGGAACAAGCAGTAGGAATTTTAAAAGATAAAATACGAAATGGAAAAAAAATCAGGATTATTGGAGATTATGATATAGACGGAGTTACCTCTACGTATATTTTAATTCATGGATTCCAGAGGCTTGGGGCATGTGCGGATACGTATATTCCGGACCGTGTGGCAGATGGGTATGGGATACATGCCCCTCTTATAAAAAAAGCCCTGGAAGATGGGATTGATACGATTGTTACATGCGATAATGGGATTGCGGCATCGGAAGAAATTGCAATGGCAAAAGATGCGGGGATGACTGTGATCGTTACGGATCACCATGAAATTCCTTATGAGGATACGGAAAATGGAAGAGTATTTCGGCTTCCTGTTGCGGATGCCATTATAAATCCAAAACAGCCGGGGTGTCAGTATCCCAATAAAAACCTCTGCGGAGCAGTAGTTGCTTTTAAGCTTGTGTGTGCTCTTTATGAGGCTTTTGCCATGCCGGAAAAAGAAATAGAAGAGTTTATTGAGATTGCGGCCATTGCCACTGTTGGGGATGTTATGGAGTTGCAGGGAGAAAATCGTATTTTAGTTAAAGAAGGATTGGAGCGCCTTTCTCATACTTCTAATAAAGGATTGCAGGAACTGATTAGAGCAAACGGACTGGAAGATCGTAAGATTACAGCATATCATGTAGGTTTTGTTTTAGGTCCATGTATTAATGCAAGTGGCCGGCTTGATACAGCGGCCCGTTCTCTTGCACTTTTAAATGCAAAAACAAAAGAGGAGGCAGCGAAACTGGCCGGGGATCTTACTGCGCTAAACGACAGTCGTAAAGCCCTTACGGAAAAGGGAAAAGAAGAGGCAATTTTCCAGGTGGAAAATACAGAATTAAAAGATCAGAGAGTTCTTGTGATTTATCTTCCGGATTGCCATGAAAGCCTTGCCGGTATTATTGCCGGGCGGATTCGGGAGAAATATCATAAACCGGCATTTGTTCTTACAGACGGAGAGACATGTGTTAAGGGAAGCGGACGGTCCATAGAAGCATATTCTATGTATGAAGAACTTGTAAAATGTTCCGGACTGTTAGAACAATTCGGGGGTCATCCAATGGCGGCAGGACTTTCCATAAAAAAGGAAAATATAGAAACATTCAGAAAATGTCTGAATGAAAATTGTACTCTTACAGAAGAAGAACTGCTTCCGAAAGTTGTAATTGATATTCCTATGCCGGTTTCTTATATCTCAAAAGAATTGATTCATCAGATTTCTTTTCTGGAACCTTTTGGGAAAGGAAATACAAAACCTCTTTTTGCACAAAAAGATCTGCGTGTTTTAAATCTGCGTGTTTTGGGAAAGAATCGAAATGTAGCAAAAATGCAGTTAATGGATAAAGATGGATTTGCAGTAGATGGAATTTATTTTGGGGAAGCACAGAAGTTTGCAGATTATGCAGCAGGAAAAGAAAAGCTTTCGGTTACGTATTATCCGGAACAGAATTGCTATCAGGGAAGAGAGACACTTCAGGCAGTGATCCAGAATTATTTTTAAGAGAAATACAGCAGGAAGGAAGAAAAACTCGAAAAGCAACGTATTTATGCGGATTGTGTCGGGTTTTGGATTGATTCTAAACAGGAAAAGTGATATACTAAAAGATATTTATTATGATAAAGTGGAGGAATGGGAAGATGAAAAAAATAGAGGATTATGTAAGAAGTATTCCGGATTTTCCGGAACCGGGAATTATTTTCCGTGATGTTACAAGCATTTTACAGGACGCAGATGGACTGCATCTGGCAATTGATTCCATGCAGGACTGCCTGAAAGATATAGATGTAGATGTAATCGTTGGTACAGAGTCAAGAGGATTTATATTCGGTGTTCCAATTGCGTATAATCTCCATAAACCGTTTGTACCGGTAAGAAAAAAAGGAAAACTTCCGTGTGAGACTATTTCAGAAGATTATGATCTTGAGTATGGAAGTGCAACAATCGAAATGCATAAAGATTCCATAAAACCAGGTCAGAAAGTAGCAGTGGTGGATGACCTGATCGCAACAGGGGGAACTATTGAAGCAGCGATCCATATGATTGAAGAACTTGGCGGCGAAGTGGTAAAAGTAGTATTTCTTATGGAACTGGCAGGTCTTAATGGAAGAGAAAAACTGAAAGATTATGATGTGGAATCTGTAATCTGCTACGAAGGAAAGTAAATTTTTAGATAGATCATAAACCAGTAGAATGATATTATTGGCACAGGCAGGTGGAATTGATGGCAGAGATAATAAAAGGAAATGAAAAAGAACACACCGTACAGATAGAAAAAGAAAAATTAGAGTCTGTTAAAAAAGCAGATGCAGCAGTAAAGTCCATGAATGATTTTACAAGTCCTGAAGAATTGTATCAGGAGTTGATCACAAGTGTGCGGAAATACCATCCTTCTGCAGATATTTCCATGATTGAAAAGGCGTATGCAATTGCAAGTGAAGCACATAAAGGTCAAAAACGTAAATCAGGGGAACCTTATATTATACATCCTCTGTGTGTGGCGATCATTCTTGCTGATCTGGAATTGGACAAGGAGACGATTGTTGCAGGACTTCTTCATGATGCAGTAGAAGATACATGGATGACATACGAAGAAGTGGAAAAAGAATTTGGTTCAGAAGTAGCACTTCTTGTGGATGGGGTTACAAAGCTGGGACAGCTGTCTTACGCGGCTGATAAGGTGGAAGTACAGGCGGAAAATCTTCGAAAGATGTTTCTTGCCATGGCAAAAGATATCCGGGTTATTTTGATCAAACTTGCAGACCGTCTTCATAATATGAGAACCCTGCAGTATATGCGTCCTGAAAAACAGCAGGAAAAAGCAAGAGAAACCATGGACATATATGCACCTATTGCCATGCGTCTTGGTATTTCCAAAATAAAGGTAGAACTGGATGACCTTTCTTTAAAGTATTTAAAGCCGGATGTATATTATGATCTGGTAGAAAAAGTTGCTCTTAGAAAAAGTGTAAGAGAAGAATTTGTAGGGAAAATTGTTCAGCAGGTCAAAAAACATATGGAGGATGCCAATATCAAAGCGCAGGTAGATGGGCGAGTGAAGCATTTCTTCAGTATTTATAAAAAGATGGTGAATCAGGACAAGACGATTGATCAGATCTATGATCTGTTTGCAGTGCGCATTCTTGTGGACACAGTAAAAGACTGTTATGCGGCATTAGGTGTGATACATGAAATGTACAAACCCATTCCTGGAAGATTTAAAGATTATATTGCCATGCCTAAGCCGAACATGTATCAGTCCCTTCATACAACGTTGATCGGACCGAACGGACAGCCTTTTGAAATTCAGATACGAACTTTTGAAATGCACAAAACAGCAGAATATGGAATTGCTGCGCACTGGAAATATAAAGAATCTTCAGACGGAAAAAGTTCCGTGAAAAAAAGCGAAGAAGAAAAATTAAACTGGCTTCGTCAGATCCTGGAATGGCAGCGGGATATGTCAGATAACCGGGAGTTTATGAGTCTGCTGAAAAATGACCTGGATTTATTTGCGGACAGCGTATACTGCTTTACACCCCAGGGAGATGTAAAAAATCTGCCTACAGGTTCCACACCGATTGATTTTGCCTACAGTGTGCATAGTGCAGTTGGAAATAAAATGGTAGGCGCCCGTGTCAATGGAAAATTGGTTCCCATTGAATATCAGATAAAAAATGGCGATCGTATTGAGATTATTACATCGCAGAATTCTCAGGGACCAAGTCGGGACTGGCTGAAAATCGTAAAAAGTACACAGGCAAAAAACAAAATTAACCAGTGGTTTAAAAAAGAACTGAAAGAAGATAATATTCTGAAAGGGAAAGAAATGCTGGCACAGTATGCCAAAACAAAAGGGTTTAAAATTGGCGTTTACACAAAACACCCTTATCAGGAAGCAGTTCTGCGTAAATATGGGTTCCGTGACTGGGATTCTGTACTTGCAGCCATTGGGCATGGGGGCTTAAAAGAAGGACAGGTCTTTAATAAGCTGGTGGAAGCTTATGACAAAGAGAACAAGAAAAATCTTACGGATGAGCAGGTTTTGGAAGCTGCATCAGAAAATCAGGAAAAACTGCATATTACCAAAAATAAAGGTGGTATTATTGTAAGAGGAATTCATGATGTGGCAGTTCGATTTTCCAAATGCTGCAGTCCAATTCCAGGAGACGAGATTGTAGGATTTGTTACAAGGGGAAGGGGCATTACCATTCATCGTACAGATTGTATTAACGTGCTGAATATGTCAGAACTTGACAGAAGTCGTTTGATTGAAGCAGAATGGCAACAGCCCGATTCGAAAAATGCAGAAACTTATATGGCAGAGATCCAGGTATATGCAAACAACCGTACAGGCCTTCTTGTAGATCTGTCCAAAATTTTCACGGAGCGGAAAATTGATGTACGTGGAATGAACAGCCGTACCAGTAAACAGGAAAAGGCCACAATATCTATGAGTTTTAATGTAAGAAGCAAAGAAGAACTGAATTCTCTTATAGAGAAAATCCGTCAGGTAGAAAGTGTATTGGATGTGGAACGAACCACAGGCTGAGGAGGAAAATATGACAAAAGCAGAATTGCATAAATGCATCCTTGGAAGCGTATATACAAACTGTTATTTTTTGAAGAATAAAGAAACTCAGGAACTTTTTATTGTAGATCCTGCAGATTCTGCAGAAAAAATTTATAAAAAAATAGAAGAACTGGGAGCAGTTCCAAAAGCAGTTCTTTTGACACATGGTCATTTTGATCACATTCAGGCGGTGGAAGATGTGCGCAGACAATACAGCATTCCTGTTTATGTCTGTAAAGAAGAACAGGAAATGCTTCTGGATCCGGAGATGAATATGTCCGGCTATTGTGGAAGACATTCCTGTTCCATAAAGGCAGATGTGCTTCTTGAAGATCTGCAGGTATTTCAGGTGGCTGGCTTTTCTGTTCAGATGATCCATACACCGGGTCATACAAAAGGGAGCTGCTGTTATTATATAGAAGAGGAAGGAATACTGTTCAGTGGAGATACATTGTTTTATGGCTCTGTAGGAAGAACAGATTTTCCTGGAGGAAGTGCAGCAGAAATCGTGAGAAGCCTTCACAAGCTTGTAGATTCTCTGCCTGAGGAAACTGATGTTTATCCAGGGCATGATGTGGCAACGACCATTGGATATGAAAAGAGGTATAATCCGTTTGTATAAAATTGGAATTTTATTTTTAGATAATAAATTTGAACATGATATATATGAATTAACAAAAGCTTTTTATCCGGAAAGTGAGATACATAGTATTTATGAAGAAAAGGATTGTGAAGAAAATTATGATCTTTTTTTGCGGATAGAAGAGAGAGATGACAGTTTTTATATTCAGTATGAGAGTGAAGAGCACAAAGGTGTGTTATGTGCAGAAACAATAGAAGGGCATTCCCGCAGACAGGATAAGGATGCCCTTGTTTCCTGTAAGGAAAAAGATGAAAAAGCTCTGGAAAGGGCAATGAGAAAAGAAAATAAAGATATTATGAAAGGAATTTTGTATAAAATCTTTATAAAACTTACAGGAAAGACACTTCCCTGGGGAACTCTTACTGGAATTCGTCCTGTTAAACTTGCCACAAGTTTAATTGAGTCAGGCATGAAAAATACAGAAGTAGCTCAGGAATTAAGAAATCGTTATATGATGAGTCCTGAAAAAACAGCATTGTCAGTTGCGATTGCCAACAGGGAACGGGATATTTTAAAAGAGATTGATTATGAAAATGGATATAGTTTATACATAGGGATTCCTTTTTGCCCAAGTATTTGTCTTTATTGTTCTTTCAGTTCTTATCCATTAAAAGTATGGAAAGATAAAGTGGATGCATATCTGGATGCATTGTGTAAAGAAATCCGGGAAGTTTCCGCCATAATGAAAGGAAGAAAACTGGATACGATTTATATTGGGGGAGGGACTCCTACAACACTGGAACCGGAACAGCTTCGCAGACTTTTGGATACTGTGCAGAAATATTTTGGATGTGAGGATATTGGAGAGTTTACCATTGAGGCAGGAAGACCGGACAGTATTACAAAAGAAAAACTTCTTGCTATCCGGGAATTTCCTATTACAAGAATTTCTGTAAATCCGCAGACGATGAATCAGGAGACGCTAGATATTATTGGACGACGTCATACCGTAGAAGAAACGAAAGAGGCATTTCTTCTTGCGAGAGAACTGGGGTATGATAATATTAACATGGATCTGATCGTGGGACTTCCGGGAGAGGATATTTCCATGGTACATCGTACGTTGGAAGAAATCAGAACTTTAGATCCGGACAGCCTTACGGTACACTCCCTGGCGATCAAAAGAGCCGCAAGATTGAATATATTCCGTGACAAATATCAGGAAATGACATTTGAAAATAATCAGGAAATTATGGATCTGACTATGCGCACTGCTTATGAGATGGGAATGAGCCCTTATTATTTATACAGGCAGAAAAATATGAAAGGTAACTTTGAAAATGTAGGGTATGCAAAGGTTGACAAAGCCGGAATTTACAATATACTGATTATGGAGGAGAAGCAGCCTATTATTGCTCTTGGGGCAGGTGGTTCTTCCAAACTTGTTTTTGACCATGGACAGCGTATTGAAAGAGTGGAAAATGTAAAAGATGTAACCAGTTATATTACCCGCATTGATGAGATGATTGACAGAAAGCGCATTGGTATTGCCAAATGGCTTTAGTTTGGAGGCGTACAGTGGATACAGCACAAAAGACAGCTTCAGATACAAGGGAAGGAATGTTGGAATTTGATCTTCTTGCAGAATTGCGTCATGGTATGGATGTTAGCAACCTGGCATATGACGTGGCAAAGGAGCTTTCCCTTCCGGAATCCATGTGTTATGACCTGGCCATTGCAGGAATGCTTCACGATATCGGGAAATTAAAACTTACAGGTTATATTAATGGACAGGAAAAGAATCCACTGGTAATCGAGGAATTAAAGTTTGTCCGAATGCATTCTACTTTGGGATATGAAGAACTGAAAGGAAAAGGATATTCCGATTTTATCTTAGAAAGTATTTTGTATCACCATGAGAATTATGATGGGACAGGATATCCTTCTAACAAAGTTGGGGAGGAAATTCCTATTGGTGCAAGAATATTAAGAGTATGTGATGTGTTTTCTGCTCTTTGTTCAGACCGTTCTTATCGAAAAGCATTTGATACAGATACGGTGATGGAACTGATGATTGAAGAAGTAAAAAATTTTGATATGCAGGTTTTTCTTGCATTTCAGAGAGTAGTACATAAATAAAGGAGGCAAAAATGGCATTGAAGAAAAAACCGGTAACCGGTATGAAAGATATTTTACCAAGGGAGATGGAAATCCGTAATTATGTAATGAATATGATTCGTGAGACATATGGGACATTTGGATTTTCTTCTATTGAAACCCCTTGTGTAGAACATATTGAGAACCTTTGCAGTAAGCAGGGGGGCGAAAATGAAAAACTGATTTTCAAAATTTTAAAAAGAGGTGAGAAATTAAAACTGGAAGAGGCAAAAGAGGAAGCAGATCTTGTGGATTCCGGATTACGGTATGACTTAACTGTACCGCTTTCCAGATATTACGCAAATCATGCAAATGAACTTCCAGCTCCGTTTAAAGCATTACAGATGGGAAATGTATGGAGAGCTGACCGTCCTCAAAGAGGGCGTTTTCGCCAGTTTATGCAGTGTGATATTGACATTTTAGGAGAATCCACATATCTTGCAGAAATTGAGCTGGTACTTGCTACCACTACCCTTCTTGGAAAACTGGACTTCCATAATTTTACAATCCGTATTAATGATCGTAAGATTTTAAAAGCTATGGCAAAATACAGTGGTTTTCCAGAAGAGAGTTTTGATACGGTATTCATTATTCTGGACAAGATGGATAAAATCGGTCTTGATGGAGTTGCAGAAGAACTTGAAAAAGAGGGATTTGCAAAAGAAAGTATTGATACTTATCTGGGAATGTTTAAAGAAATTACAAACGATGCAGATGGAGTACGTCTTCTTGGTGAAAAACTGGGAGAAGTTTTGGAACCAGGTGTGGCGGAAGGACTTCAGACAATCATTTCTACAGTAGACAGTGTAAAAACAGCGGATTTTAAAATGTCCTTTGATCCTACACTTGTAAGGGGAATGTCTTATTATACAGGCCCGATTTTTGAGATTGCCATGGATGAATTTGGCGGAAGTGTAGGCGGTGGTGGCCGTTATGACGAAATGATCGGAAAATTCACAGGAAATCAGACATGTGCCTGTGGATTCTCTATTGGATTTGAAAGAATTGTTATGCTTCTTCTGGAGAGAGGATATGAGGTTCCCACAAAAAATGGAAAAAAAGCATATTTGATTGAAAAGAATATGCCGGCAGAAAAGCTCCCTGTTATTTTAAAACAGGCAGAAGAAGAAAGAAAAACAGGAACGCAGATAAATATTTCAATTATGAAAAAGAATAAAAAATTCCAGAAAGAACAAATGATGTCAGAAGGATATACAGAGTTTGTGGAATTTTTCCGTGACAGAATGTAAAAATCAGGAGGATAATAGAACCATGGCTGAAAGTATGCAGGGATTGCACCGCACATGCCGATGTGCAGAAGTGACAAAGGAAATGATCGGAAGTGAAGTAACTCTTATGGGATGGGTACAGAAAGCAAGAAACAAGGGTGGTCTTGTATTTGTTGATCTCCGTGACCGTTCCGGAATTATGCAGCTTATTTTTGAAAACGGCAGCATTGATGAAGAAGGATTTGAAAAAGCAGGCCATCTCCGCAGTGAATTTGTTATTGCGGTAACCGGTATTGTAGAAAAAAGAGGCGGCGCTGTAAATGAAAATCTTGCAACTGGTGAGATTGAACTTCGTGTAAAGGCTCTTCGAGTATTATCAGAAGCAGAAGTTCCGCCGTTCCCAATTGAAGAAAACAGCAAGACAAAAGATGAAATACGTTTAAAATATCGTTACCTTGATTTAAGAAGACCGGATCTTCAGAGAAACATGATGCTGAAAAGCCAGGTAGCGATGCTTACAAGACAGTTCTTTGCAAAAGAAGGATTTCTGGAAATTGAAACACCAATGTTAGGGAAGAGTACTCCGGAAGGAGCCAGAGATTATCTTGTGCCTTCACGTGTGCATCCGGGAAGTTTTTATGGACTTCCTCAGTCTCCGCAGCTTTATAAACAGCTTTTAATGTGCTCCGGGTATGATCGTTACATTCAGATTGCAAGATGTTTCCGTGATGAAGATCTTCGTGCAGACCGTCAGCCGGAATTTACACAGATCGATATGGAGCTTTCTTTTGTTGATGTAGATGACGTAATTGACGTAAATGAGAGATATCTGGCATTTCTTTTCAAAGAGGTGTTGGGTGTAGAAGTGAAACTTCCTATTCAGAGAATTACCTGGCAGGAGGCTATGGATCGTTTTGGCTCAGATAAGCCTGACATGCGTTTTGGAATGGAACTTCATGATGTAAGTGAAATTGTGAAACACTGTGGATTTAGTGTCTTTACCGGTGCTCTTGAAAATGGCGGAAGCGTTCGTGGTATTAATGCAGAAGGTCAGGGAGCAATGCCTCGTAAAAAAATCGATAAGCTGGTAGAATTTGCAAAAGGTTATGGAGCAAAAGGTCTTGCATATATTGCCATTGCAGAAGATGGTACAAGAAAATCTTCTTTTGCAAAATTTATGACAGAGGAAGAAATGGATGCTCTTGTAGCAGCCATGGATGGAAAACCAGGAGATTTGCTTCTTTTTGCGGCAGATAAGAAAAAACTTGTATACGATGTATTAGGTGCACTTCGTCTGGAACTTGCAAAACAGATGGATATCCTTGATAAAAATGAATATTGCTTTGCATGGGTAACAGAATTCCCGCTTCTTGAGTGGAACGAAGAAGAAAATCGTTATACAGCAATGCATCATCCATTTACTATGCTTATGGAAGAAGATCTCCCGCTCTTAGAAACAGATCCGGGCAAAGTTCGTGCAAAAGCATATGATATCGTATTAAATGGAAATGAAATTGGCGGAGGAAGCGTACGAATCCATCAGAATGATATTCAGGAAAAAATGTTTGAAGCCCTTGGATTTACAAAAGAAGCAGCATATGAACAGTTTGGCTTCCTTCTGGATGCTTTCAAATATGGAGTTCCGCCACATGCAGGTCTGGCATATGGACTTGACCGTCTTGTAATGCTGATGGCGAAAGTGGACAGCATTCGTGATGTAATTGCATTCCCGAAAGTAAAAGATGCTTCCTGTCTTATGACAAAAGCACCACAGCCTGTAGATGATGTTCAGTTAAGAGAGCTTGGTCTTGATGTGTGTGAAGAGGATGAAGAAGTTCAATAAAAAAGAAATTTTATCAATTCCTAATCTCATGGGATATTTTCGGATTCTTTTGATTCCGGTATTTTGCTATTTATATATTGCAGCAGAAACCCAGAGGGAGTATGTATATGCCGCATTGGTAGTGTTAATTTCCAGTCTTACGGATTTGTTTGATGGAAAGATTGCAAGACATTTTCATATGGTTACGGAACTGGGAAAATTGTTGGATCCAGTTGCGGATAAGTTAACTCATGCTGCGTTGGCATTCTGCCTGGCAACGAGATATCCTGTAATGTGGCTTCTCATTGTACTTATGGCAGTGAAAGAAGGATATATGGGAATTATGGGATTGATTTTTCTGAAAAAAGGAAAAAAATTAGATGGAGCCATGTGGTTTGGAAAAGTATGTACAGCTGTGCTTTTTGCCGGACTTCTGGTATTGTTCCTTTTTATAAATCTTCCGGAAAAGTTTGTAAATACTTTGATTTTTTTGATGATGGGAGTTATGATTATTACACTTTGTATGTATGTTCCTGTATTTCGAAAAATGAAGGAAGATGAAGGGAAAAAAGAATAAAAAGTTTTTATAGAAAAATCGCTCAGGTCAGAAACCTGAGCGATTTTTTATAATTTATAAACGGGGAATATTACTTAAGCGTTTTTATTCCTCTTCTTCGTAAGCGGAATCTTCTGATTCTTCATAATCTGAGTCTTCGTAATTCTCTTCTTCCGTTGCTTCTTCTTCCTCCGCTTCTTCCGCAGTTTCTTCTGATACAGGCGTTGTAATCAAGGTTCCGAAGATGGCATTTCCAAGTTCAGAGCTGGCAGCCTTGAGTTTCCAGGATGCACCGTCATTAATTAGATGGAAGGTAGCTGCTGCAGTGGTGGTATCTTTGTTAGCTTCGATTGTTTCCAGTAGAAAAGTATGGGATTTTTCATATCGTTTTTCAGAACCGTCTATAACAGCATCTGGAGATGCGAGGTAAGCATCCAGTTTTTCCTGATAGGAATGGAGAATACTGTCACTGTCAAAAGTACTGATGGCTGTTTCGACAGAGGCATTGTATCCATTCACATTGCTTTTTATGATTTTGTAATTAAAATTTTTATGTACCTGTTCTACAAGAGCAGAGGCAATAGAATTTTTGGCAGTATCAGTAGTGGTAAGAATACTTTCAATACCAAGATAGTTGCTCATTTCTTCTAAATTCATTTTTTTCAGAGTTTTTAAATAAATTTTTAAAGTGTTTTCTGGGGAGAGAATATCCGGGTCGGACAGATAAGTAATGAGACCGCCAACAAGATTGTTCTCCAAAGAGTCGGAGTGATTGATCTCCCATAAACCTTCTTTTAGATGAAGAGAAATTGTACAATTATCTTCCACAGTCTTATAATCTTTTGTTTTCAGAAGATGATTTAAGACAAGATAATGTTTTTCCATGGAATTCATAGAGTCATTTGTATTTTCGGAATTATGGGATGCTTCCATGATCTCGCTTTTTAAACAGGATGCGGCAAAATCTTCTGCAAGGGCATGGGCGTCCAGAGTAACAAGACGTACGGAAGCGGATGCTGTTTTTTTCTTCTTGTTGACATTAACGTCCAGAATCTTGTAATTAAAGTTCTGGAAAAAAAGTGCGAATACTTCTTTGATTTCATTGGACAGTTCGGTATCTTTTGTAGCATCAGGAAATAGTTCTTTGTAAGAAACGTATTTCATGGTAGTATGAGAATCCAGATTTTTTAATAAATCCAATTCTCTTGTGATGACTTCCTTAACCTCTGTTTTATCCGAGTGGGAACAGCCGATAGAAAATACGGCAAGGATAATCAGAAGGATCGGAAGAAGGCGTTTCACAATCTTCATAAGAGTTCTTTCCTTTCCAAATTATTCCTACCCATTTTACCAGATAATGTATAAAAAGTCAAAAAAGCATTAAAATATATACGTTTTTTATAAATTAACAATAAAAATTTTGTGAAATTTGCAGTGATTTTGGGAGAGACTTTTATTTTGCTAAGGAATCTGTTATGATAAGGATGCAAATTTTAAATTGTAGGAATGTAGCATTGGAGGTCAATCATGAAAAAAAGTTTTTTGATTGTCGGTGGAGTTGTAATTGTAATAGCGGCAGGTGCAGGCGGCTGGTATTATTATAATAATAGTCAGGTACAGAATTCCGGGAAAGATACCGTGTATGTATCAGAAATAGGTACACTAATGGGAAATACACTTGGTATACAAAATCGTTATGCAGGTGTTGTAGAACCGCAGGATACAGTAGAGGTAAAGATTGAAAATGGAAGAAAAGTAAAAGAAGTAAAAGTAAAAGTTGGTGAAGAAGTAAAGCAAGGCCAGCTTCTTTTTGAATATGATCTAAGCAGTATTCAGGAGGATCTTCAGGCAGCAAGACTGGATTTTGAAAGATTAAAAAATGAAGCATCGAATATTGCAGATCAGATAGTAGCTTTGGAAAAAGAGAAAAAAAAGGCTGCTGCAGATAACCAGTTATCATATACCATTGAGATTGAGACAAATAAAATGAACCTCAAGAAAAATGAGTATGATCAGAAAAAGAAAGCCTCAGAAATTCAGAAACTGGAAAATGCGACGTCTAATACAGAAGTAAGAAGTGATATTGACGGTGTGATTCAGAAAATAGATACGTCTAAAATGAATACGGAAGAATCGGATTCTGTAGAAGATGTTATGGTAGAAGATACCGGATCTTATATGCCTGGTGGAGAAGGTACAGAAAATGGAGCCTTTCTTACGATATTAAGTACAGGTGCTTATCGTGTAAAAGGAAAAGTAAATGAATTAAACAGACAGAGTATTATACCGGGAGAACCGGTTATTATCCGTTCCAGGGCAGACGAAACAAAGATCTGGAAAGGAACCATGGGAAATGTGGATCAGGAAAATGCCTCTTCTGATAATAAGAACAATATGTACATGGGGATGATGGACAGCAGTGGTGATGAGCAGACTTCCTCAAGTTCCTATCCGTTTTATGTACAATTGGAAACTTCGGAAGGCCTTATGTTGGGGCAGCATGTCTACATAGAGCCAAATCAGGGGCAGGAAGATAAAAAAGATGGATTATGGCTCAGTGATTTCTTTATTGCAGATGTGGACAAAGAAGATCCATATGTATGGGTTGCAGATGAAAAGATGCATTTGGAAAAGAGAAGCGTAACGCTTGGAAAATATGATGAAAATCTGTTTGAGTATGAAATTGTAGACGGACTTACTATGGAAGACTGTATTGCGTTCCCTTCATCAAAATTGAAGGAAGGTATGTCCGTGAAAGTTGGCAGCAGTGAGCAGACGATGAGATCATCTATGGAAGAACCGTCAGAAGATATGAGTAAGGAAGAAATTTCGGAAGAGCAGATGGGAGAAATGGATTCTTATGAAGAAGGAGCGGAATCTTCAGAGTACGATGAAAGTGGTGTAGATATGAATCCGGATTTTTCCGGAGAGGAAGATCTTGTTCCTGCAGAGTAGATGACAGATAAAACAAAGGAGAGCCTTTCGCATGATTTTAGATTTAAAGGGGATATATAAAGAATATCAGCAGGGGAAAATGAATGTTCCGGTTCTAAAAGATGTAAATTTTTCCATGGAAGAAGGAGAATATGTGGCAATCATGGGTCCTTCCGGATCAGGAAAAACAACTCTTATGAATATTATAGGGTGCCTGGATCAGGCTACAAAAGGAACATTTATCCTGGATGGACAGGACATAAGTTCTTGTTCTGAAAACGAAATGTCAGATTTACGTTTAAATAAAATCGGCTTTGTATTTCAGAGTTTTCATCTTCTCCCAAGACAGACAGCACTTGCAAATGTGGAGATGCCTCTGAATTATGCAAAAGTGCCAAAAAAAGAGCGTAAAATACGAGCTTTAAAAGCACTTGAGAGAGTTGGATTGTCGGAGCGTGTGAACTTTCGTCCAAATCAGTTATCAGGTGGACAAATGCAGAGAGTGGCAATTGCCAGAGCCATCGTAAATAATCCCAAGTTGCTTCTGGCAGATGAGCCGACTGGGGCTTTGGACAGTAAGTCAGGTGCACAGGTTATGGATCTCTTTCAAAGACTGAATGACGAAGGAGTATCCGTGCTTATGATTACGCATGATCCGGATATTGCAGCACATGCCAAGAGAGTGGTAATGATACGGGATGGAGAGCTGAAGGAAAAGAGGTAAGAAAATGCGAAACATAATGAAAAAAGTTATTATAATTGTTCTTGCAGTTTCTCTGGTTATAGGCGGTGTGGCAGGAAGTTTGTCTTACATGAAAAAGAAAAATCAAAAAGATGTAATGGTTGTGAATGTAGGAAGTATTGCCAGTAACTATTATATGCCAAGTACAACTTTGCAGGGACAAATTGCCACAAGTGTTTCCCAGAATATAAAAATCGATAAGGACATTATTGTACAGGATGTGTATGTGCAGAAGGGAGATACTGTAAAAAAAGGGGATAAACTGATTTCGTTTGATATGACGCTTGTAGAAATGGAATTAAATATTGCAAAACTGAAAAATAAAAAATTAGAGCAGGATTTAAATAAGTCAGTAAACCGGTTAAACAGTCTTTTAAATGGTGGCCCTGTGGAAGAAACGGATCAGAATCCGATTGATGCAGATAATCTGGGTGGAGATAAAAACACAACAGACGATATGGAGCCTGTAGGCGAACAGGCTTTGAGAACAGATCGAAATGGGATGTATGTAGCAACTGCTGTTTCGTTTCCAATAATGGCTACGATTTTAGATGCAGGAGAAACTTTTGAAGAAGATTCTTCCCAGAGTGAAACCATACCTCAGGAACAGGCACCTGTATTAAATGAAGAAGATTCTTTGTCTTCCGGAAATGAACATACAGAAACACAGGGCAGCATTCAGAGTGGAGATGTAATATATGATGAATCTGGAACCGGGGATTTAAGTTCCGGAGAGGAAGAACCGTCAGATCCGAATCTGACACCACAGCCTGGAGAGCCAACACCCACACCGGATGTTTTAGATCCGTCTAAAGTAAATGGTCTTTCTGATGGAGAGGCACCTTTTTACATGACGCTGGATTATGATACAGAGCCTTTTACCGGTACAGGAACAAAAGAGGATCCTTATGTATTTCTTTGCAGCAGTGCTAAAGGAAAAGTAAAAGTACTCGGTTCTTTCTTTAATAAGATGGCAGGTTACAGTCAGGATGGTACAGAAAAACTAAGCCAGAGTGGAAGCTGGTTCCAGCTTGAATTCCATCAGGCAGATACAGTTAGTGATTTTCAGGACAGAAAACAATCCTGTATTGGATATTATTACATAGATGGAAGCCTTCTTTCGAAACCGGTTTATATGTTTGCGGAAACGGAACTGACATTGGAAGAAGCTTCTCATTATGAAGAAGATAACCAGGGCGGAGACGATGGGGATCCTGGAGATGGTGGAAGTCCACAGGTCACAATATCCAGAGAGGAAGCCATTAAGATTCAGAAAAAGAGAATTGCCAGTTTGAAGCTGGATCTTCAGACAAGTAATTTGAATATTACAAAACTGGAAAAGAAAATGAACAATCAGGAGATATATAGTAAGCTGGATGGAACAGTCGCTTATGTAGGAGATCCTGTAACAGGAAAATCAACACAGGATGCATTCCTGAAAGTAAAAAGTAAAGAAGGATATTATGTAAGAGGACAGGTAAGCGAACTTCTTCTTGATAAGGTAAAAGAGGGAACTATCTTAACATGTTCCAGCTATGACAGCGGTGAGTTTGATGCGGAAGTAATGGATGTGTCTGAGTATCCTGTTAGTGGAGATGGAAATTATATGGGAGAAGGAAATCCAAATGTTTCCTATTATAATTTCACGGCTTCCATTCCGGATAAAACCGTACAGGTAGGGGAAGACAGCTGGTTGAATATTATGCTGAACGAGGATGTTACAGATACAAATCTGATCATTATATCAAAGGCATTTGTTCGTACAGAAGATGGCAAAAGCTATGTATATAAAGCAGAAAACGGAATTTTGAAGAAACAGCCGGTTACTCTTGGCGCCAGCGTTGACGGTGGTTACAATATTATGATAAAAGATGGAATCAGCAGAGAAGATTACATTGCATTTCCGTATGGAGATGCAGTGAAAGAAGGCGCAAAAACAAAAGAGGGAACGCTGGAAGAAATGTATGGTTTTTAAGAAAGGAGAAGAATTTTATGTTTGAAAATATACGCCTGGCATTTCAGGGAATATGGTCACATAAAATGCGATCTTTTCTGACCATGTTAGGAATTATTATAGGTATTGCATCTATCATTGCGATTGTTTCCACCATCAAAGGAACAAGTGAACAGATTAAAGAAGATTTGATCGGTTCCGGAAATAATACTGTGGACATTATATTAAAAGAAGGCGATAATCCATATGATGCGGAATTTGGCGGCATGAATGGAAATCAGCAGCCTCCTCTTTTAACAAAAGAACAAAAAGAAGAAGTAAGAAAACTGGAAAATGTAAAAAATGCTACTTTTTTTTACAGTAGAAGTTATACAAGCAGTGTATATTATAAAAATACAAGTTTCCAAGGCGGGAAAGTTTTTGGGATTGACGAAAACTATTTAGATACATGTGATTATACTGTTTTGATGGGAAGAGGGTTTGTTAAGAAGGATTATAATAATTTTTCAAAGGTAGCGCTTGTAGATACAAATGCAGCAGAAAATCTTTTTGAAGGAGAAAATCCCATTGGGAAAACCATTGAAGTTGGACAGGAGCCTTTTACAGTTGTGGGGATTTTAAAATTAAAAGAAGATTATATGCCTAAAATTGAAAATCTTGCCCAGTATGATGAGTTTCATCAGGAAATCACAGGATGTGTTATGATTCCTAATACATCCTGGCCGGTAGCATTTAAATTTGATGAGCCGGAAAATGTTATCATTAAGGCGGATAGTACAGATAATATGAGTTCTGCAGGAAAGGCAGCAGAAGATATTTTGAATTCTGGAATTTCAGATGGGCAGAATTCTTCGGGAAGTACAAAGATTGCATATAAAGCAGACGATGTTATGGAACGAGTAAAAAGCCTTCAGAAGTTAAGCGAAAGTACAAATCAGCAGCTTTTATGGATTGCAAGTATTTCTCTTCTTGTAGGAGGAATCGGTGTTATGAATATTATGCTGGTATCTGTCACAGAACGTACAAAAGAAATTGGTCTGAAAAAGGCAATTGGAGCAAGAAAGAAAACGATTCTTGCACAGTTTCTTACAGAGGCATCTGTTCTTACAAGTATTGGAGGTTTAATTGGTGTCATATCCGGAATAGGTCTTTCAAAAATTGTGGCGAATGTTTCAGGAGCACCTACTGCAATCAGCCTTCCGGCTATTGTTGGTTCAGTTGTGTTCTCCATGTTGATCGGCGTAATTTTTGGATTGCTGCCTTCTGTAAAAGCAGCTAATTTAAATCCGATAGATGCATTGAGAAGTGAATAAAAGATTTGTTTTTTAATAACAGGCTCTGTATCGAAAATGGAGTGAATTGCCACTCCATTTTCAGATATGGAGCTGTTTTATTATAGAAAAGGATTTTATCTGGGAAGAGAAATAATAAATGTGGCACCACCTCCGGGTGTATCGGTAACTTTTAGATTTCCTTTGTGAAGGTGGAGGATTTCCTGTGCAATACAAAGGCCAAGGCCAAAATGTTCTTTATTGCTTCGGGACTCATCTACACGGTAAAAACGTTGAAAAACGGAGGCTTTTTCTTTTTCGGAAATACCGGGACCGTTATCGATTACATAAAGGTAAAAGTTTCGTGAATCAGAGGAAAGAGAAAGGGAAACTTTTTTTCCTTCAGGAACATATGTCATGGCATTGTCAAGCAGAATGGAAAGTACCTGTGTGATTCTGGAAGCATCACAGTTGCATGACGGAAGTGGAGAATCTGGAAGGGAAATAGAAAATTGCAGCCCTCTTTTTTTCATAAGATGTTCATATTTTTCATAAGTATCCAGAAGCAGAGTATCCAGTTCGCAGGGGGCGAAAAAAACTTTCCAGGAGTGGTTATCAGCATTTGCAATCGAAAGCATATCTCCAATAAGCCGGGCCATACGGTTTCCTTCTGTCTTGATCATAGAATAAAACTGGGCAGCTTCTTCCGGGGATGATTTTTCAATGGCCTGTACGCTGGACAAAATGACAGTAAGGGGAGAACGGAGTTCATGGGAGGCAGCAGCAATAAATTCCGTTTGCTGTTTATGGTTTTTTTCTAAAGGCTGTATCATTTTTTTTGTAAAAAACCAGGAAAAAATGAAAAGCAGCAAAATAGAAAAAGAAATAATAGTATAAAAAATAATGCGCTGAGAAGCAAGCTGATGCTTGAGAGAATTCAGCGGATAAAGAATCATAACATTTAAATGAGGTTGAGACGTTTTTTCTATCATGGCAGTATAAGCATAATAGTTTTCTATGGAGAAAATTGCAGAATGGGGATGAGAAAGGTTAATTCCTTCCCTTTCCATGGCTGTTTTTTCAGCTATTGCAAAAGCATTTGTTTCCTTTTGGGTAAAGTGAAGTTTATTAAAAAAAAGAGGATATCCGTTGTCCTGAACCTTAACATAAATTCCATATGTATTTTGAACGTCTATCAGCCATTCATGGGAAATGATATTTTCATTTTCTAAATAGGAAATACAGGATCGGGCATTGTTGGAAAATGTGTTATAAGTATTTTGTTTTATACTTTTTTCCGAAACAAACAGGCAGAAGAGTGCCATGAGTATTAAAATAGAACTTGTAACAGCCCCGGAAAAAAGTGTCATTTGTATATGTAGTTTGCGAAACATAAAGATTCTCCTTTGCAAATTTGTAAAATGAGTATACCATATGTTTCTAAAAAAAATCTCTAAAATTTCGTCTTAGAGGAATTTTAGAGATATGCCTGTTAAGGTATGAAGTAAATAAAAATAAGGAGGATCACACATGAATTGGTTTCGTAAGCAAAAAAGAAAAACAGCAGCTGCCATGGGAGTGTGCCTGGCAATAGGGAGTATATCTGGAATCGCAGGTTGCGGAAAAGAAGAAAATACAGATTCTATAGGAAAATTAGAAAAAGAAGAAAACCAGGAAAAAATCATGGGTCGTTACCTGGAGAAAGATATATCAGTACCGGAAGATTGTAAACAGATTTCGGATATGAGGTGTACCGAGGATGGCGGTATTGAAATTGCCTACAGGAATAAAGAGGCGCGGATCAAAGTATCTTCTTCTAATGATGATGGAAAAACATGGAAAGAAGAAAAAGATCTTTTTGAAATGATTGATGTAAATAAAAACTGGGAAATAGGAGCCATTACAAAGTTAGCAAAAGATGGAGGGGTTTTTATAACAGCAACAGAAGTGAAAGATCAGAATAATTTTGTAGAACATTATTTTTATATTTCATCAAAGGGAGAGGTTCATGAATTAGATTTAAATGAATTAATGGGAGGATATGTATTTCAGAGCGAATTTACAGATGCAGGAACGCTTCTTTTATCCTCCAGCAGTGGGGTTAAAGAAATCAATCCTGAGGATGGCAGTGTGGTAAATACGTATGATGATGGAAGTAATGTAAACAGCTTTTTTGCTGTAGGAGATAAACTGGTTTCTGTTGTAGATACAAGTATCCATTATTATGATCTGAAAACAGGAAAGCCGCTAGAGGATGAGACCCCTTTAACAAAATCCATTGCCTCTAATCCTGCAAACCTTATGGTGGTTGGAATGGGTATAAATAATCTGCTTTTTCTTTCCGGAGATGAAATGGACAGTCTCTTTTATGTAAGTCATGATGGCATTTATCGATATGTTTCCGGGGGAAGTATAGTAGAGCAGGTTGTAGATGGAAAATTAAATTCATTTGCTTCTCCTGATATTTCATTTTCTTCCTTCCAAAAAGGGAAAGATGGAGCTTTCTATATGGCAGTATCTGATATGAGTCAAATGGATGCTTCCGGAAAAATTTATAAGTATGTATATTCTGAAGATACACCGGCAGTTCCGGATGTAGAACTTTCCGTATATGCACTGACAGAGGATCCTTTTTTCGTTCAGGTGGCTACAGCATTTCAGAAAAAATATCCGGATATTTATGTGAAAATGGAAACAGGAATGTCAGGAGAGGATGCCATAACAGAAACAGATGCTCTGAAAGCATTGAATACGGAGATTATGGCTGGAAAAGGACCAGACATTTTGTTTCTGGATGGAATACCGGAAAGAACCTATATTGAAAAAGGAATGCTTCAAGATTTAAGCGGGATTTTGAAAGATGCAGATATTCTGGATAATATTATGGAACCTTATCAATCGGAGGACGGGGCGATTTATGAAATGCCGGTTAAATTTGGAATTCCATATGTGCAGGGAAGAAAAGAAGATGTAGAGAAAATAAAAGATCTCACATCGTTAGCAGATGTAGTGGAAAGTCATAAGGAAGAATATTCAAAAGGATTTTTGCCAATGCAAAGTGTAATTAAGCCCCGAATGTTTTTAAATAATCTTGCATCTGTAAATATGTCTGCATGGATAAAGGCAGATAACACATTAAATACGGAAGCAGTTACGGAGTTTTTGCAGCAGGCAGAACGTATTTATCAAAGTTCAAAATCAGCAGCAGATGAATTTATAAAGGTATATGAAATCAATCCAGAAGAGGAAAACAACGACCAGATTTTTTCACAGTTTGGCATAGGAAGTACAAGTATGATAGATGGAGGTAGTCTTTTAGGGGCAGGTGGAATTTATTCTACATTTGATCTTGCTTCTGTGAATTCGGTGGAAATACAAAATGAAAATCTTGCAGGAAAGTTATGGAATGGACAGAACCAAAATGTTTTTGTACCATGTAAGCTTGTGGGAATCAGTGCGAAAGCTCGTCAAAAAGAAGCAGCAGAAAAATTTGTGAAATTTTTATTTAGTGAGGAAGGTCAAAAAACAGGTATGTCAAATGGACTTCCTGTAAGAAAGTCCGTTTATGAGGATGTTTCATACTGGATGGGAAATTTTAAAGCTGGAGAAACGATATCAACAGCTGGAAGTTATGATGGCATGACAGATCAATATGTTGAATTACAGATCAGACAGCCTGGGGAAGAAGTGATTCAAAGTATCCAGGAGCTTGGAAAAACATTAAAACAGCCGGCAAAAGAAAATAAAATTATTTTGCGTGCAGTCATGGATGCAGGTGTATCCTTCATGAAAGGAGAAAGTACGGTAGAAGAAGCAGTAAAAAATGCAGCCGCGCAAGTAAATTTATATTTATCTGAATAAAATTAGAAAAAAGACTCTTCGCATTTAAGTGAAGAGTCTTTTTTAGTTATATAAAATCAGCGAAAGACTTCCATACAGTAGCCAACGCTTCGGATCGTTTTTAAATTCAGTGTACTGTTTATGGATTTTAGGCGGCGTCTTAAAAAATGAATATAGTTATCAAGATTTCCGTCTTCTACATCACTATCAATGCCCCATACACGATTTAAAAGTGTAGAACGGGTAAGGGTTTGTCCGGGATTGCGAAGAAAAATTTCTAAAAGGTCACTTTCTCGTTTGGACAATGTGCAGGTTTGTTCATTTTTGGAGAGAAGATTGCTTTCCGGATCAAAGGAAACATCTCCAAGACGTAAAATGGAAGAATCATCCCATTTTCCGGGACGGCGCATAAGACAATGGATTCGTGCAAGAAGTTCTTCAAAGGCAAAAGGTTTGATCATGTAGTCATCTGCTCCGCATTCCAGTCCCTGAATTTTATCATTCAATTCTCCAAGGGCAGTAAGAAAAATAACAGGCGTAGAAATATGAGTACGCCGTGCTTCTTTTAAGAGAGAAACCCCATCCATATGTGGAAGCATTCTGTCTAGAATAATCAGATCGTGTATTTTTTCCTGCATGTAATAAAGTCCCTCTTCTCCATCATGACATAAATCCACTGCAAAATCTTCTTTTTCTAATTGGAATTTGATAGAGTTGGCAAGTTCTTTATCATCTTCAATAATTAAAATTTTCATTTTTTTTCCTGCTTTCCATAAAGATTGTATGTCATTATACCATAAAAATCTAAAAGTTATCTCTAAAGAAAAAAGAAATATTAGAGAAAACTTAGAGAGAAGTCTGGTATCGTAAGCATTATAAAAGGAGGAGAAGATTTATGAGCAAAAGAAAGCAGGGGTGGAAAGGCTTTTTTTTCATAATACCAAGTTTTGTGGGAGTTTGTTTGTTTTGGATTTTTCCTTATATGGATGTAATCAGACGGTCATTTTTTGGGGCGGTTAGTGAAAAGTTTACAGGATTTCAAAATTATAGAACCGTTATTTTCAACGAGGCATTTCAATTAGCAGGGAAAAATACCCTTCGATTTTTTGGAATATGCATTCCTCTTCTTGTAAGTCTGTCTCTTCTGATAGCTGTGTTTCTTTCCAGACAAAAATATTTCAGACAGATAACAAAAAGCTTTTTCTTGTTTCCTATGGCAATTCCTGTTGCGTCTGTTGTATTTTTGTGGAAATTGATTTTTCATAAACAAGGTTTATTGAATCACGCTCTGGAATTATGTTCCATGAAAGGCATCGATTGGATGAATACAGAGGCTTCTTTTTATGTACTTGTATTTAGTTATATATGGAGAAATCTGGGATATGACATCGTTCTTTGGATGGCAGGACTTGCGGGAATTAACAGATCTTTGTATGAATCGGCCAAAGTAGATGGTGCAGGGGAATGGAAGTGTTTTACAAAAATTACGATGCCACTTTTGCTGCCATCGCTTTTTACAATTGTAGTGTTATCTCTTCTTAATGGTTTTAAAGTGTTTCGAGAAGCGTATCTGGTTGCAGGTGATTACCCTCAGGAAAAAATGTATCTTCTTCAGCATCTTTTTAATAATTGGTATCGAGATTTGTCCTTTGATAAGATGTCAGCAGCTGCTGTAATGACGGGTTCTGTAATTTTGGCTTTGATTTTTATCCTGCAAAGAATATGGGAAGGGGAGTGACAAAGATGAAAAAAACAGGATCTTGTTTTGTGATAATACTTGGATGTATTTTTGTTTTTCCCATATGGTTTTTGATTGCCGGTTCTTTTATGGGGGAAGGAGAATTAAATCATCTTCTTCCTATAATGACCGGAACAGAGGGCTATGCATCCTGGAGAATATTTCCACAGTATCCCACCCTGCGATCTTATGTGGAACTGCTTCTTGATTCTCCGGAATTTTTTGTAATGTTTTGGAATTCTGTGAAGCTGACAGCAGGGATACTGATGGGACAGATTTTGACAGGAGTGCCGGCAGCTTGGGGATTTGCAAGATTTAATTTTCCAGGAAAAAAAATAATGTTTACCTTATATATTGCATTAATGATGATGCCGTTTCAGGTTATGATGTTGAGCAACTATCTTGTTTTGGATAAAATGAAACTTTTAGATTCCCTTTGGGGAATTATTTTCCCCGCTGCTTTTTCTACATTTCCTGTCTTTATTATGTATCGCTTCTTTAAGGGAATTCCAGAGGCACTTATGGAAGCCGCAAGGCTTGACGGGGCAGGAGAAATTAGTTTGTTTATTAGGATTGGATTGCCCATTGGATCACCGGGGATTATTTCCGTACTGGTTCTTGGGTTCTTGGAATACTGGAATCTGATTGAACAGCCAATGGCTTTTTTAAAAACAAAAGGATTGTGGCCACTGTCTTTATTTTTACCGAATATTAATATACAAGAAGCCGGGCTTTCGTTGGCGGCATCTGTCATCGTACTTCTTCCTGCAGTTTTTGTTTTTCTTGCAGGGCAGGATTATTTAGAACAGGGAATTATTTCGACAGCTATTAAGGAGTAAAAGATGAAACAACAAAAAAAATTAGTAAAATGGATTTTTCTTTTTTTTATAGCCATGTTTATATTTACCGTATTGTCCAGAGCAGCAGATTCCTTAAGTGTTGCAATAGTAGATACAAAGTCTATGCAAAATCAGGTAATCACCCATATTGTGCAGGGAAGCGGAACCGTAGAGGGAACCCGGGAAAAGGCATTGTTTGTACAGGCAGGGCAGAAGATAGAGAGCGTTTTTGTAAAAGAAGGACAAAAAGTGAAAGAAGGAGAAGAACTTTTAGAACTTTCCAGGGAAAGTTTACAGGAGAGTCTTTCTAAGAAAAAAGAGGAGGTAGCTGTGCTTTCCAGAAAAATAGAAGATTTGAAAAGTGCAGATTCAATAGAAAAAATAAAAAAAGATCATGCAGTCTCCAGAGCAAAAGAAAACTATAATGAGGTTATAAAAAATGGAGATATAAATATGGCAAACGCACAAATAGAAGTGGATATAGCCAAACAAAAACTTCAGGACTTTTATGATGAAAAAGCAAAGATGGAAAATCAGGATTTTACTTTATCTGATGGAACGACAGAAGATTTGGGATCAGGAGAACACTCTGAGAATCTTCCACAGGAGCAGATTGGTTCAAAAGAGCAGGAACAGGCTCTTCAGGATGAGATTCGTGCAAAAGAGGAAGTTTTAAATCAGATTGTTATGGCGAGAAATAAAGAAGTTCTTACAGCAGAGTGGGAAATTCAGGATTCAGAAATTGCAGACGGGACCGATGGAAGTATGGAAAATGCAGAAGCAGAATTAGCATTTGTACAGAAAGAGGTTGCAAAACTTCAGGCATTGTTAGATGCAGGAGGAAAGGTAAATGCAGCTTCAGAAGGAATTGTAAAACGGATGTCGGCTGCAGTAGGGGGACAGACAACCGAAGAAGCAGCTGTTGTTTTATATGAAATAAAAGGAAATCTGCGTATAACAGGGGAGATAGATAAAGAAGATTTGAAGTACATAGAAGTAGGGGGAAAAGTGCGGGTAAAAGGAAGTGGAGAAAAAGAGATTACAGATGCTGTTTTAGAATCTGTTTCAGAAGTCCAGGAAGATGAAAATCTCAGGAGGATTTCTGTTTTAATACCGGAAAACACTTTGGAAATAGGAGAAAAAGCAGAATTTTTTATTGAAAGAGAAGAAGGTCCTTATGATACGTGCATACCTTTATCTGCGTTACGAGAAGAAAATGGAAGAAAGTTTGTATTTGTAACAGAGAAGAAGGATACCATTTTGGGAGAAATACTTGTAGCGAGAAAAATGGAAGTAATAGTAAAGGATAAAAATCAATCGTATGCGGCTCTGGAAGAAGGAGGACTTTCCAGTGATCAGCAGATTATTATAAGGACAGATCGAGAAGTAGGGGAGGGCAGTCGCGTGCGTCTGCAAAAGGGATGACAGGTAAAAAGAAGAAATGGGTATTATGGATATGTGCGGGGATTTGCTTTTGGAGAGGAGTAATATCTTATGTACAGATAAGAGAAAATGAAAGTGTTTCTTTGTTCTTTACAGGGGAGTATCCGGACAGAAATCAGGCATTAAGGATATTGGAGGATGAGAAACAGAAAGAAAATCCCATAGATGTTTGCTTTTTATTGGATAAAGGAATGCATACAGCACAAGTTAAAACATATGAAAGGCAACAGAGTGTATGGCTATGTGAAATACTGGGAAATGCCGCTTTGTATGATGAATATATACAAGGATTTGCAGAAGAAGACATACATGGGTGTGTGATTGATAAGGGGACAGCTTATGCACTTTTTGGAAGTGAAAATGTGATTGGAAGTGAGATTTTTTTAAACGGAAAAACGTATATGGTAAGACAGATTTTTCCGTGGAAACAGCCGGTTATGATCATTCATTCTCATAACAAGGAGGATATGTATTCACGGATGTTCATACGACCGCAGGAAAAGGAGACAAAGAAAGATGCTGCAGAAGCGTTTCTTTTAAGACAGGGACTTTCCGGAAATATTGTAAGAGAGTTTCCGGTGAAAAAGATTGCTTTTTTTGTTCTGATGCTTTTTCCTGGTATGCTATGCTGTGATCTTTTTTTGCTGGCAGATAGAGAAAGAAAAGAAAATAGAGAAAATAAACGGATGTACTATATATGGATGGGGGCAAGCTGTTTTGTCATAGTTTTTTTCCTGTGCTGGTTTGTTACGGAAATGGAATTTCCGGCAGAATGGATACCGGGAAAATGGTCGGATTTTTCGTTTTGGTCTGAAAAATGGAATGTGACAGTAGCAGAAATAAAAAATTTTCTTATGCTTCCGAAAACGGTTATGCAGGCAGAACAGATTTTGCTGACAATAAAAACAGTCAGTTATTCTTTTGGTGCATTTTTATTGTACCTTTTGGGGGAAAGAGTTATAATGAGAGAAAAATAACAGAACACTTAAAGGAGGATTTCATTTTGGAATACCTGGTGAAAAGAATCAAAAACAAGGAAGAAATTACAAAGTGTCAGCGTTTTGATATTAATCAGTATCAATGGGTAGATGGACCAAAGCCGGAAACATGGGGATATATGGGATATCTGGAAGGGCAGGGTCTTTATGTGGAAATGTATTGTAAGGAAGAGAATCCCAGAACCGAAACAAATATGGAAAACGGAAAAAGTGGAAAAGTACCGGGATTTCGTGTATGTGATGACAGTGCAATGGAAATTTTTCTGGGATTTGCAGACCAGGATGGAGTAATCCGCGAAAATTCTATGTATGTAAATTTTGAAATGAATGCAGCAGGAGCTTTGTATGCAGCATATGGAAAAGGAAGAAAGGGAAGAAGTCATCTTCAGGAAGAAACATATGAGAACCTGCTGCCAGTTGTGCATAAGGACGAAGATTGTTGGGGTGTGAAAATCCTTATTCCGGAAACGTTTATAAAAGAGTTAACCGATGTTAATGTAGGAAAAGGCGAGACATTCTATTGTAATTTTTACAAAATTTCCGAGACACCGGAAATAGAGCATTATGGTACTTTTTCAGAAATTAAAAATGAGAAACCTAATTTTCACTTGCCGCAATATTTTGCAAAAGCAAAAGTAGAAGAATAGAGATAAAAAATAAAAGCAGGTTCCTTTATATATCAGAAACCTGCTTTTTCTCCGCATAAAATAACTGTAATACGACCGGGGATGCGGGAATAGCGTGTCACAAGAATCTGGCAGCAGATACAGTCAGGGCTAAAACAGTCGCTGCAGATACCGGTTTTGGCACATGGGGTATTAAATCCAAGGCGCATGGCATTAGGAGGACAGGCTTGTGTGCGGATACGATCATAGGCATCAGAAACAGAGGCACACATTTTATCCATACTTGCAAAGATAATGACGTGGGCAGGACCGTGAGCAATGCAGGCAACGCGATTGCTGGCTCCATCAATATTTACAAGTTCTCCGTCTGTTGTAAAAGCGTTTGTTCCGGTAAGAAAATAATCAGCACACACGATTTTTCCATAAAGGGCCCTTGCCTCTTCCGGGGTATGAGCAGTTGTCCGATCAATGAATTCATACTCTCCTTGGCAAATGGCATCACACACACCAGCTTCTCTCATGGATTCTGTTCCGCCCCAGGTAACAGAAGAACCTTTAGGAATCATAGAGAGGATTTGGTCTTTGGCTTCTTCTTTTGTCGGACAGTAAAAGGCATCGATCCCTCGTCGGGCAAAATTTTTTTTAAGGGTTTCACTGATGCGTTTATAGCTATCTTTCATGTATGACATAAACATTCCTCCTTTTTTTCTTATATTTTAACATGCTTTTTTTCTATTTTCAATTGAGATGAAAGACAAAATATGTTACACTACAAATAGTATGTATTTTTATTTTTAAAGGAGAATAAATATGGGAAAGATTGCCATTGTCACAGATAGCAACAGCGGCATAACGCAGGAACAGGCAAATGCGTTGGGGATTACGGTAATTCCCATGCCTTTTTATATTAATGAAATCATGTATCAGGAAGGGATAACCCTTACACAGGAAGAATTTTATGAGCGTCTTAAAAAAGATGAATCTATTTCTACTTCTCAGCCAAGTCCGGCGGAAGTTTGTGATCTTTGGGATTCACTTTTACAAGAATATGAGGAGATTGTACATATTCCAATGTCAAGCGGGCTTAGTGCATCCTGTGAAAATGCAATGGGGCTTGCAAGGGATTATGAGGGAAAAGTTGTGGTTGTGGACAATCAGCGTATTTCCGTAACCCTTCGTCAATCGATCATGGATGCCATTCATCTTCGTGATGCAGGAAAAAGTGCCGGAGAAATCAAAGAAATATTAGAGAAAGAAGCCTTAGAAGCCAGTATTTATATTACGCTGGAAACCTTAAAATATCTGAAAAAAGGCGGAAGAATCACACCTGCAGCAGCTGCTATTGGTACAGTTTTAAATTTGAAGCCTGTGCTTCAGATTCAGGGAGAAAAGCTGGATGCGTATGCAAAGGTAAGAGGCAAGAAACAGGCAAAACGTACAATGGTAAAAGCAGTACAAAAGGATCTGGAAGAGCGTTTTGCTGATTATGCAAAAGCAGGGGAAATGTGTCTGGAAATAGCATATACGGGAAATAAAGAAGAGGCGGAAGAATTTAAAAAAGAGATAGAAGAAGCCTTTCCGGGATATGAAATTCATACAGAACCGTTGTCATTAAGTGTTGCCTGTCATATTGGAGACGGGGCACTTGCTATTGCATGTATGAAGAAAGTAACTGTTTAAAGCAGAGTAATGTGAAAGAAAAAGTACGAAGGAGTCAGAAAATATGAAAAAATTAATGGAGCAGATGGCGGAAGAACTTTCTGCAGCATTTGAAAAAGCGGGATATGATCCAGCGTATGGAAGAGTCACGGTATCTAACAGACCGGATTTATGTGAATTCCAGTGTAATGGAGCTATGGCAGGAGCTAAACTTTACAAGAAAGCACCATTTATGATTGCAGATGAAGTTGTGGCAAATCTGGGAGAAAACAGTATGTTTTCTATGGCCGAGGTAGTAAAACCTGGTTTTATCAACTTAAAAGTGAAAGAGGAATTTCTTGCAGATTATCTGAAGAAAATGGCAGAAGATGATAAGCTTTCTGTTACCGCAGCAGAGAATCCTAAAACAATTGTTATTGATTACGGCGGACCAAATGTTGCAAAACCGCTTCATGTAGGTCATTTACGGTCTGCGATCATCGGAGAAAGCATTAAAAGAATTGGACGTTTTGTAGGACATAAAGTAATTGGCGATGTACATCTTGGAGACTGGGGACTTCAGATGGGACTGATTATTACAGAACTGAAACACAGAAAGCCGGAGCTTGTATATTTCCAGGATGATTTTGAAGGAGAATATCCGAAAGAAGCACCTTTCACAATTGGGGAGCTGGAGGAGATTTATCCATGTGCAAGTGCAAAATCAAAAGAGGATGAAGGATACCGCAATGAAGCATTGGAAGCAACACATCTTCTCCAGCAGGGAAAAAGAGGATATATGGCGCTTTGGAATCATATTATGGAAGTGTCTGTAACCGACCTGAAGAGAAATTACGACAACTTAAATGTGTCTTTCGATTTATGGAAAAAAGAGTCAGATGCACAGCCATACATCCCGGATATGGTAGAATCCATGAAAGAAAAGGGATTTGCATATGAAGATCAGGGAGCGCTTGTTGTAGATGTAAAAGAAGAAACGGATACAAAAGAAATCCCGCCATGTATGTTGTTAAAATCAGATGGAGCTTCTCTTTATACAACAACAGATCTTGCTACTATCGTCGAACGAATGAAACTTTTTGCACCGGATGAGATTCTTTATGTTGTAGATAAGAGACAGGAACTTCATTTCATTCAGGTATTCCGTTGTGCAAGAAAGACAGGTCTTGTAAAAGAAGATACAAAGCTTTCGTTCCTGGGATTTGGAACCATGAATGGAAAAGATGGAAAGCCGTTTAAAACAAGAGAAGGCGGTGTCATGCGTCTGGAAAATCTTATTGCAGATATTAACGAAGAAATGTACAGTAAAATCGTGGAAAATCGCAGTGTAAGAGATAAAGATGCAAAAGATACAGCAAGAATCGTAGGACTGTCAGCGATTAAATATGGAGATTTGTCTAATCAGGCTACCAAAGATTATATTTTTGATGTAGACAGATTTACATCTTTTGAAGGCAATACAGGTCCGTATATTCTTTATACAATCGTCAGAATTAAATCTATCCTGAATCGTTATATAGAAGAGGGTGGAGATATCACAAAAGGAAGAATTCTGGGAGCTGTTAACAGCAGCCAGAAAAATTTAATGCTTCAGCTTACTGCATTTGGGGCTACCGTAGAGAATGCGTTTGAAGAAAAAGCACCTCATAAAATTTGTGCATACATTTATGAAGTGTCAAATGCATTCAATAGTTTTTATCACGAGACAAAAATTTTAAGTGAAGAAAATCAGGATCAGAAAGAGTCCTTTATCCAGCTGCTGTCACTTACAAGAAAAGTACTGGAAACATGTATTGATCTTCTTGGATTTGAAGCACCGGAAAGAATGTAAATACAGTATGTAAAAAAAGGCCATCTCACAAATAATGTGAGATGGTCTTTTGACTTTTATGCTTGCAGGAAAGGATTTCATATGATACTATAAAAACAGGCATAAATATTTATTTTCTTATAATCATAGCGTTCTGCTATTAATATTCCCATTTTAATCAAATAAAACTGAACAGGGAGGCGGTAAGAATTTCGTTAATTGGAGAAATTTTAAAGTCAAGATACTTCATTTTGGAAAAAATAGCCTCTGGAGGAGAAGGAAGTATTTATCTTGCAAGAGATATGGAATTAGGTATGCTTCGGGCGGTAAAAGAGCTTCCTGCAAAAAATAAAAGAGAGGGGAAATTTTTAAAACAGCTATCTCACCAAAATATTCCGCAAATGGTAGATTATATAGAAGAAGGAGAATTTTGTTATCTTGTAATGGAATATATAAAAGGAAAAACATTACAGGAGCTAAGAAAAGAAGGAAAAAATTTTTCTATAGAGGAAGTGTTGGAAATAGGGATAGAACTGGCAGATATCCTGGAGTATCTTCATAGTAGAAAGCCTTCGGTTTTCTATGGAGATTTAAAGCCGGAAAATCTTATATTGACGGAAAAAAAAGAATTGTATCTTGTAGATTTTGGAAGTGCTGTAAATGGATATTGCGAGCAACAGCCAATGTGTTTGGGCACAAAAGGATATGCAGCACCAGAACAATATGAAGGGAAAGTCAGTGCTGCCAGTGATATATATGGATTGGGAAAAACACTTCAGAAGATTCTTGGCAAAGTAAAATGGAAAATTTTATTTCAGGATCCTTTTCTTTTTTTTGTTTTGCGTAAATGCTGCAGAAAAAAAATAAAAAATCGTTATCAAAGTGCTACAAAAATAAAGAAAAAGTTTTTATATATTTTACAGAAACGCAGAAAAAGTAAAAGTGCAGCCATATATGCAGCTATATTTGCGTTGACGGTTGGTATTTTGGGGGCGATAGTCTTTTTTCCTGAAAAAAAATCCTATAATTTTGCAGAAGATTTGTCGCAGGCAACAGAGTTATATTACGAAGAAAAATTTGTGGAGGGAAAACGGGAAGAGCAGAAAGAAATCTGTTTTTATGTAGAAAAAAGTCTTCAGAGACTTTTGCGTTTTTATAAAAAGAAAGAAGAGCAGAGCAGACTTTTACTTTTGCTTGCATTAAATAGCGAGTACGCAGGAGAAAAAGAAAGAGCAGAGCTTTATTATAAACAGCTGATACTGTATGAACCGGAATATAGAGCAGGATATGTGGCTTATGGAATGTTTTTATGGAAAAATAAAGAAAAAGAAAAAAGTAAAATGCTATGGAAAGAATATAAAGCAATGGAACAAACAGGAAGTTTGGAAGGGAAAAATATGAGAAATGAAATAATATGGGAGGAGCGTATTTGTGGGAAAAATTAGAAAAAAAAGAGGAAGATCCTCTGCTAAATGGATTGGGAGCAGCATTTGTATGGGTATTTGTATATGGATCACTCATGTACATGGTCTGGAAATGGGAGGGTTTGAAGTGGAGGTTCAAACAGGAGAAAGTACATATCCATCTCAATGGTGGGAAGATGGAGAAGAAAGTCTGAAACCAGAATCAGAACCAGAACCAGAGCCAGAACCAGAACCAGAGCCAGAACCAGATTCAAGACCGGAATCAGAGTTAAAACCGGAGCCGGAATTAAAGCAGGAACAGAATCCGGAACAAATTTCAGAGCCTAACAGGGAAATTTCGCACACACAGATGCAGCAGAACCAATCAGAAAACAGCCAAAAAGAAAATAAACAAAAAGAAGTTCGTGAACAGAAAAGAAAGGAAGAACCAATAGAGACAAATCGAGTACCGGATATATCAAAGGTACCGGAAAAAACTGAAAAAAAGCAAGCACACAAAAAAATAAAGCAGAACTTTACAGTGGATTTTGTTCATCCGGAAATTCCGGAGTGCATTCAGAAACCGGGGATTTTTGTAAAATCAGAAGGACAGGTGGGAATCCTTTCTGTACGCCACAATGGACAGGAATGTTTGTGGTATTGGGAAGGAGATGAACTTTTATGGGAAGTGGATCCCTGTAAAGGAGAAAACAGGATAGAGATTCTGGCGGTAACCGAAGATTGCCGCCTAATTCGGATGGAACCATGGATCTATAAAACCTGAATATTCTGTGAAGACTGTCTTTGCCCATAGACTGTATGAAAAAAGAGTGATATAATGGTGAAACATAAAGAAATTTGGAGGTATTTATATTTATGTATAAAGCCGTATTATTTGACTTAGATGGGACTTTGACAGAATCAGGAGAAGGAATTACAAAATCAGTTCAGTATGCACTGGAAAAACTTGGAAAGCCAGCACCTTCTCTGGAAGAGCTTCGTGTATTTGTAGGTCCTCCCCTTATGGAACAGTTTATGAAATTTGCGGATTTAGATGAAGAAACAGCACGTCAGGCAGTAGTATATTATAGAGAGCGATACACAACCACAGGAATATTTGAAAATCGAGTATATCCGGGGATTGAAAAGATGCTTCGAACTTTGAAAGAAAAAGGATATATTCTGGCTGTTGCATCATCAAAACCTGAAAAGTTTGTGCTACAGATTCTGGAACATTTTAATCTGCGTGGGTATTTTAAAGAAATTGTAGGAAGTGAAATGGATGGAAGCCGAACAAGTAAGGCGGAGGTTGTGGAAGAAGCATTAAGGAGACTGAAACTTTCCGGTCAGAGAGAGCAGGTTTTAATGGTAGGAGATAAGGAACATGATATATTAGGGGCGAGAGCTTGCGGTATAGAATGTCTTGCGGTTGATTATGGATATGGTACAAGAGAAGAACTTGAAAAAGCGAAGCCTCTTAAAATTGTATCCAGCGCCTGGGATATTGCGGATTTTTTCGTATAAGCCCTCTGCGCAGACAGAGTTTTCTGGCGAAAGTGTGGAGGGTTGCATATCCTTTAGGAATCTTTTTTGCTGTTTCTCAGATTATAGGCGGGATTGTGATCGCATTTCTTATGAACATCACGCCATATCCGGAGATGGTTTACTATCATCATGCCATTGCAGTTACGGGAGTTACCGGTTTGGTTACCATGATCCCGGCAGTATGGTTCTATAAACGTGACAGAAATCGAAGGGTATGGGGAAGGCTTGTATCGGACCCGCCGGGAGTAAAGATGAAAATGCATGAAGTAGTCCGTCTTCTTGCATTCGGTGCGGGACTTTCCTTATATATCAATCTTTTAGTTGGATTTTTACAGATGTTTATGGAAAATAACACCTACCAAAACCTGATGGATAAGATCACGTCCGGTCACAGTATATGGGAAATGATTTTATGGATGGGGATTGTAGCTCCTATTGCAGAAGAAATGATTTTCCGGTGGCTTATTTATTTAAGATTGCGTGATTTTATGAAAATTCCGGCGGCTGTAGGAATTTCTGCCATTATTTTTGGGGTATATCATGGAAATGTGGTACAGGCCATTTATGCAGGAATTGTTGGAGCGGTAATGGCTTATATTTTAGAAATGAGTGGGAATATATGGAGCTGCGTATTTATTCATATAGGCGCTAATATATTTTCCGTAATTTTATCAGAAGTTTCTCTTAAACTTTTAGAATTGCAGAGAACTTCATATGGAATGATTTTGAATTTGGGACTATTGGTGATGTATGCCCTTCTTCTGGCTGCAGTAATTAGTGGATTTTCTTATTTTGTAAAAAAGGGACATAAGCGGGGATATCGTGCAGTATAAAAAATAAAACTCTTCTGAAAAAGTTTTTTATAAAACTCTTGACAGAAGAGTTTTTTTGATTTATGTTTATACTATACCCCAGGGGGGTATTAAAAGGAGGGTGAAATGCAGGCAGATAAACAAAAAATCACAAGACTTTTAAAAACTGCAAGAGGGCAGATGGATGGAATTCTTCGTATGGTAGAAGATGATCGTTATTGTATTGAGATTTCGCAACAGCTTATGGCAACAGAAGCGATTCTTAATAAAGTAAATAAAGAAATTCTGGCAGCACATTTGAAATGTTGTGTCTCCAGAGCAGAAACCCAGGAAGAAAAAGAAGAAAAAATTGATGAGCTTGTTTCAATGCTGGGTAAGATTTTGAAATAAGAGGAGGGAAGAGACTTGAAAAAAGAAAAGTTTGACGTAACCGGAATGACTTGTTCTGCATGCTCGTCCAGAGTAGAAAAATGTGTTACCAAGCTGGAAGGAGCAGAAAAAGTTAATGTGAATTTACTGACAAACAGTATGCAGGTGGAGTATGACGAAAATAAACTGCAGGTAGGACAGATTATTGATGCGGTTGTAAAAGCAGGATATGGCGCCAGTGCTCAGGGAAATGAAAACAAAACTTCTGTAAAGCCACAGGCACAGAAGGCAGCAGGATCTGCGATGGATGAACAGATTAAAAATATGAAAAATCGATTGATCATATCGTTGGTGTTTCTTGTACCACTTATGTATGTATCTATGGGACATATGGTGGGACTTCCCCTTCCGGGATTTTTGGAAGGTGTGCAAAATGGTGTGAACTTTGCTTTTACCCAGTTTTTACTTTGTCTTCCGATTATTTATGTGAATCGTAAATACTATATAAAAGGGTATCAGACTCTTTTTCATTTAGCACCAAATATGGACAGTTTAATTGCGATTGGTTCCACAGCTTCTCTTGTTTATGGTATTTTTGCTATTTACAGAATGAGTTATGGTGCTGCTGTGGGAGATATGGAACTGCTTCACAGATATTATCATGATCTGTATTTTGAATCTGCGGCAATGATTCTTGCATTGATCACAGTAGGAAAGTATCTGGAAACAAAATCCAAAGGAAAAACAAGCGAGGCAATTACAAAGCTTCTTAATCTTGCACCGAAAACCGCCATTGTAGAGCGTGGGGGTATGGAACAGGAAATTCCGGTAGAGCAGGTGCAGGCAGGGGATATCGTGGTGGTTCGTCCGGGAGGAAGCATTCCTGTAGATGGATTTATAGTGGAAGGAAGCACAAGCGTAGATGAAGCCGCTATTACAGGAGAAAGTATTCCTGTGCACAAACAGCTTAATGATACAGTAATTGCAGCAACAATCAATAAAACCGGATTTATTCGTTTTAAAGCTACCCGTGTAGGAGATGACACTACTTTTTCTCAGATTATCCGTCTTGTAGAGGAAGCAAGTTCCAGTAAAGCGCCAATTGCAAAAATGGCAGATAAAATTGCAGGAATATTTGTTCCGGCTGTTATGGGAATTGCTCTTGTAACAGCAATTGGATGGCTTATTTCAGGAGCAACATTTGAGTTTGCACTTTCCTGTGCAATTTCTGTTCTGGTGATTTCCTGTCCGTGTGCACTGGGGCTTGCAACACCTGTTGCCATTATGGTAGGTACCGGAAAAGGAGCAGAAAATGGAATTCTGATTAAATCAGGAGAGGCTCTTGAAACAGCCCATAGTATTCAAAGTGTTGTTCTTGATAAAACAGGAACGATTACCCAGGGAAAACCTGTTGTTACAGATATAGAAACAGGAATCGGGACAGAACGCTTTTTAAGCATAGCCGCAGGTCTTGAAAAGGGAAGCGAACATCCTCTGGCAGAGGCAATTCTGGAATATACAGACAAGAAAAATGTAAAAGGTGTGAAAGTAGAGGAGTTCCATTCTGTACCGGGACAGGGAGTAAAAGGAAAAATAGATGGAACCTGGTATTTTGCAGGTAACAGAAGAATGATGGAAAACCAGGGAATTTCTTTAGATGCATATAAGACAAAACTGGAAACTTTAGCAGATGAAGGCAAAACCCCTATGATTTTTGCTGATGAACAGACCGTAATTGGAATTCTTTCTGTTGCAGACGTAGTAAAGCCTACAAGTCGTGAAGCAGTACGCCAGTTAAAAGAACTGGGAATTGAAGTGGTTATGCTTACAGGCGATAATAAGAGAACTGCAGCAGCCATTCAGAAAAAGCTGGATATTGATAAAGTAATTGCGGAAGTTTTGCCTCAGGATAAAGAGCGTGAAATCGCAGCTCTTCAGGAAAAAGGAAAGACAGTTGCCATGATCGGAGATGGAATTAACGATGCTCCAGCACTTGCCAGAGCAGATGTAGGAATGGCAATTGGCGCTGGAACAGATGTAGCTATTGAAAGTGCAGATGTTGTACTGATGAAAAATGACCTGCTAGATGCGGTTACAGCAATTCGACTCAGTAAGGCAGTTATTCGAAATATCAAGCAGAATCTGTTTTGGGCATTTTTCTATAATGCTCTTGGAATTCCGGTAGCAGCGGGAATCTTTTATACAGCGTTTGGATTAAAACTGAATCCAATGATTGGGGCTGCGGCTATGAGTATGAGTAGTATTTTTGTAGTATCCAATGCTCTTCGACTGAAACGTTTTCGCGTTTCTAAAGGAGCAGAGACGCAGGTACAGGAGGAAGCAATGCTTCAAAGCAATCAAATAGAAGAAGATATAAAAAAGGAGGAAAATACGATGATTACTATGAAAATTAATGGAATGATGTGTGCACACTGCCAGGCTGCAGTAAAGAAAGCCCTGGAAGGAATCGAAGGGGTACAGGCAGATGTAAATCTGGAAGATAAAGCTGCATACATTACAGCTCCTGAAAATGTAGATAAAGACGTTCTTGTAAAAACAGTAACAGATGCAGGATATGAAGTTGTTGGTATTGAATAAATAAAATACAATAAAGAAGAAAAGAAGCCGGTATGTGTGAGAAATCTTACGCATACCGGCTTTTATAAAATTTTAAGAATTAAAATACTTGTTTCTCCAAAAAAAATATGATAATCTATGTGTATTAATACAACTAATACACTTTGCCGAGAGGAGGAATCTATGATTTGGTTAGATTATCAGGACAGGAGACCTATATATGAACAGGTGGTAGAAAAGTTTAAAGTTCTGATTATTGGCGGGGCAATGCCTGCCGGTACAAAACTTCCTTCTGTTCGCCAGCTTGCAATGGAATTATCCATAAATCCAAATACAATACAGCGTGCATACATGGAGTTGGAACAGCAGGGACTTATCTATCCGGTAAAAGGAAGAGGAAATTTTGTATCAGAGAAAGACAATGTAATGAAAGTGGGACATGAAGCTTATTTACAGGAATTTTGCTCCCTTGTGGAAAAAGGTCGTGCTTTGAAGGTGGAAAAGGATCTTCTGATTTCAAAGATAGATAGTTGTTATAAGGAGGGGAAAGATGATCGAGATAAGAGAGTGCAGTAAATCCTTTGGTGAAATTTGTGCAGTAAATAAGGTAACATTGGATATCTGCAACAGAGAAGTGTTTGGACTTGTGGGAAGTAACGGTGCCGGAAAAAGTACGCTTCTTCGTATGGCAGCAGGAATTTTAAAACCGGATTGTGGAGAGGTGCTGGTAGACCAGGAAGCGGTTTATGAAAATGATAAAATCAAATCCAATATCTTTTATATTCCCGATGATATTTATGTTCCGATTAATTATACTCCCAAAGATTTGATGAGTTTTTATAAAAATTACTATCCGGGGTTTCATATGGAGAAATATCATAAATTAATGAAACAATTCCATATGGATGAAAACCGCAGGATTGCTACTTTTTCAAAAGGAATGAAAAAGCAGATTATGGTAATTATGGGAGTAAGCGCAAATACACGTTATTTATTAGGGGATGAAACATTTGATGGTTTGGATCCTGTTATGAGACAGGCAGTAAAAAGTTTGTTTGCGGTGGAAATCATGAATCGTGATTTTGCACCTGTTATTGCATCTCATAATCTCAGGGAACTGGAAGATATTTGTGATCATGTAGGGCTTCTTCATCAGGGAGGAATTCTCCTTTCTAAAGAATTGGAAGAAATGAAGATCCATATCCATAAAATACAGTGTGTATTTCCTGACAAGTCAAGAGAATACGAGCTTTTAAAAGAACTGGATGTTTTGAAAGTGAATCATCAGGGGTCTCTGCTTTTGATTACAGCAAGAGGAACAAAAGAAGAAATTTTAAAGGTAATAGAGGCGAAAAAACCTCTGTTTCATGAAGTGATCCCATTATCGTTAGAAGAAATTTTTATTAGTGAAACGGAGGTGGCAGGATATGAAATCCAAAATCTTTTCTAATCGGTATGTGAAGACAGAATTAAAAAGCCAGCCATGGATTCCTATTTTTATTATCATAGGATTTATGATTGCTTTTCCGGTAACAGAACTAATCTATTTAGGTCGTTGGGAAAGTAGCGGATATACGTTGCATCAAATGCGTATTCTTTATGAGAATTTATGGAGAGATGGATTTGTAGCAACAGGAATGTTAATGACAGCTGTGGCAGCCCTTATAAATGGGATTAATGGTTTTTGGTACTTGTATTCTGGGAAGAAAATAGATTTTTATCATAGTCTTCCTTTAAACCGCTGTCAGATATTCTGCCAGAAATTTTTTACAGGAATTATTTTTTACATTTTTTCTTATATTGCAATGGCATTTCTGACTATTTGTCTTGGTGCTTCTAAGAGCTTTTTTAGTATTGGCTTAATGGGAAGCGCATTGGAAATGCTGGTCTTTCATTTGCTTTGGTATGCACTTTTTTATTTCTGTATTGTATTAATACTTTGTATGACTGGAAATGTATTGATGGGGATTTTATCAATGGGAGGACTTTTGTTATATGGTCCTTTGCTGGGATATTTGCTGAATGGATATTGCATTGTTTTTTATCAGAATTACAGAGAATCTTATTCAGGAATTATTGGGGCGATCACAAAGTATCTGTCTCCGGCAAGTGCAGCAGTTAATTTTCTTTCACAATACAAAAAAGGAGACAATGATCTGCTTCTTTTTGCATGGCTTTTTGCAGTTGCTGTTTTTGTAAGTATTGCGGCATTTTTTGCTTTTGAAAAAAGACAGGTGGAAAATGTAGGAAAAGCACTCATTTATCGGTGGAGTGAACCGGTTATAAGACTTATGCTGGTAATAGCAACAGGTCTTGGCATGGGGATTATTATATATGAAATGGAAGTAGGGCAAAATAGAGTTGTATGGACAATAGCAGGTTCTGTTTTTGGGATGCTTCTTATTCATGGACTTTTGGAAACCTTTTATCATTTTGACTTTCGACGTTTTTTTGCGAAAAAGATTCAGTTTCTTCTGTCTGTAGCTTTTGTGGCTTTTGTAGCTTTTGTTTTTGGAAAAGATCTTACAGGGTATGATTCTTATGTACCATCTTACAATAGAATAGAAAGTGTTAGCATCGATTGTGGAGAACTATCACAGTATGAATTTTATTCACGTATTCAGAAAGGAAAAGATGGGAAATATATTGACGGAGGAACAGTAGGGTACGGGAATATTAATTTTCAAAAAGTCAAAATAGATGAAAAATTGTATCAGGTGCTGAAAAAAATTGGTGGGGAAAAAGAGCAGGGTGGAATTATTTATAATGTGCCAGTAAAGTATCATACGAAATCAGGAAAAGATATCTATAGAAACTATAGGGTGAATAGTTCAGCGAGCAGAGAGTTGATGGAACTGGTATATAGAGATAAAGGATATATTGACGAAAAATATTCTTTCCTTAAGATAGACAGAAAATATTTGGAGTATATGAATTTATCAGGGGAACAGTATGATGGAATTGCTATAAGGGAGACAAAAGAGTTTCTGGAAAATCTGAAAAAAGATGTGGAAGAAGCCGATGAGAAAATAATGATGGAGAAGCCTTGTCTAATGTTACAATACGCATATGAAAAAATTCCAACGGTGGAAGATCCTGATCGAATGATACCAGGAGAAAATGCGGAATTTTACAGTGGAGGAAGTGTATATCTTTACCCGGGATTTAAAAGGACAATGGAATTTTTGGAGAAAAAAGGTTATACTGTTTCCAGTGTGCGTGAACCAATAAAATATATAGATGTTTATTATGAAAAAGAAGATAAAGAAAACAACAGTGTAAAATCTATAGGTATTCGTTACGACGATAAAGAGCAGGTGGAACAGTTACAATCAGCGATTATGTTTGAAACTCTGGTTCCTTCCTGGATTGAAGTAGAAGAATCCAGTGTTTACGTTATGCAGGAGGGCAGGGAAGAAAGAAAGTATGTGAAGCTTCTGAAAGAAAGTACACCGGATTTTATACTGGAAGATGAAAAAAAAGCAAAAGAAGGATATCTGGAATCGAATATCCAGTAAAGAAAAAAGAAAGGAACAGTATGGGAAAAGAAGTACGCCTTGATAAGTTTTTAGCAGATGCAGGGGCAGGAACAAGAAGTGAAGTGAAAAAATTTATTCAAAAAGGGCTTGTTCATGTGAATGGAAATCTGATAAAAAAACCAGAGCAGAAAATAGATAAAGAAACAGATCAGGTTGTTCTGGCTGGAGAGGAGATAGGAGCAGCTCCTGAGTTTGTATATTACCTGTTACATAAACCTTCCGGATGCATAAGCGCAACAGAAGACAGAAAAGAAAAAACAGTGATGGATTTTGTTCCGGATAAAAGGAAAGATCTCTTTCCGGTAGGGCGGTTGGATAAAGATACGGAAGGACTTCTTTTAATTACCAATGACGGCGCGTTGGCACATAATCTTTTATCACCTAAGAAGCACGTAGAAAAAACATATTATGCAGTAACGGAAGGAAAGGTAACGGAAGAGGATGTACAGAAACTTGCAGAAGGTATAGACATTGGAGAAAAGAAAAATACACTTCCTGCAAAACTGGAAATCCTTTCTGTAAAAGAAGATCCTGAGAATGTATGGAAGTCAGAAATTTATCTTACAATCTGTGAAGGGAAATTCCATCAGGTGAAACGTATGATGGAAGCTCTTGGAAAAAAAGTAGTTTATTTAAAGAGAATCTCTATGGGGAGTCTTCTTTTGCCAGAAGATCTGAAAAGAGGAGATTGCCGTCTTCTGACAGATAGTGAGATGAGCCTTTTAAGAAAAATCCAGGAAAAACCCTGAAAATAACAAAACCCTCTTTACACAGAGGGTTTTGTTATGCTATAATTCAGAAGTTGCAAGTCAACAAAAATTACACGCACGGTGATTCTAATGGATGGTGCCCATACGGTGTGACGGCGGGTCCGGATAGAAAGTGAGCAGTGCGGAAGAAAACAACCAAAAGGAGAAAGAAACATGAGCGTTATTTCAATGAAACAGCTTTTAGAAGCAGGTGTACATTTCGGACATCAGACAAGAAGATGGAACCCTAAAATGGCTCCATACATTTACACAGAAAGAAACGGTATCTATATCATCGACTTACAGCAGTCTGTAGGTATGGTTGACGATGCTTACAATGCAATCGCTGACATCGTAGCAAACGGCGGAAACATCTTATTCGTTGGTACTAAGAAACAGGCTCAGGATGCTATCAAAACAGAAGCAGAGCGTTGTGGACAGTTCTACGTAAACGAAAGATGGTTAGGCGGTATGCTTACAAACTTCAAAACTATCCAGAGCCGTATTGCACGTCTGAAAGAAATCGAAGCTATGGAAGCTGATGGAACATTTGATGTTCTTCCTAAAAAAGAAGTTATCGAGTTAAGAAAAGAACTGACTAAGTTACAGAAAAACTTAGGCGGTATTAAAGAAATGAAGAGAATCCCGGATGCAATCTTCATCGTAGATCCTAAGAAAGAAAGAATCTGTGTACAGGAAGCTCATTCTCTGGGAATCCCGCTTATCGGTATTTGTGATACAAACTGTGATCCGGAAGAACTGGATTATGTAATCCCGGGTAACGATGATGCAATCCGTGCAGTAAAATTAATCGTATCCAAAATGGCAGATGCTGTTATCGAAGCAAACCAGGGTGCAGCAGATGTAGATGGTGAAATGGAAGCAGAATCTGAAGAATTTACAGAGGAAGCAGCAACAGAAGAATAATTGTAACTATCCAGGAGGAAATAACAATGGCTATTACAGCAGCACAGGTAAAAGAGTTAAGAGAAATGACTGGCGCCGGAATGATGGATTGTAAGAAAGCTCTTACAGCAACAGAAGGCGATATGGATAAAGCAGTAGAATTCCTTCGTGAAAAAGGTCTTGCTACAGCTCAGAAAAAAGCAAGCCGTGTAGCAGCAGAAGGTCTTTGCAAGACTTTAGTTGCAGAAGATGGCAAAAAAGCAGTTGTTGTAGAAGTAAACGCAGAGACAGACTTCGTTGCAAAGAACGAAAAATTCCAGTCTTTCGTTGCAGATGTAGCAGCTCAGGCTCTTACAACTACAGCAGCAGATACAGAAGCTTTCCTTGCAGAAGCATGGGCTCTTGATACAACTAAGACAGTTAATGAAGTTCTTGCAGCACAGATCGCAGTGATCGGTGAAAACATGAACATCAGAAGATTTGCTCAGGTTGAAGAAAACGAAGGTTTTGTTGCTTCTTACACACATATGGGTGGTAAGATCGGTGTTCTTGTAGACGTTGCAACAGATGTTGTAAACGAAAACATTCAGGAAATGGCAAGAAACGTAGCTATGCAGATCGCAGCTCTGAAACCTCAGTACACAGACCGCAGCGAAATCAGCGAAGAGTACATTGAGCATGAAAAAGAAATTCTTCTTGCTCAGATCAAAAATGATCCGAAAGAATCCCAGAAACCAGAGAAAGTTATCCTTGGCATGATCAACGGACGTATCAACAAAGAGATGAAAGAAATCTGCCTTCTGGATCAGGTATACGTAAAAGCTGAAGACGGAAAACAGTCTGTAGCAAACTACGTAGCAGCAGTTGCAAAAGAAAATGGTGCAAACATCACTATTAAAGGCTTCGTTCGTTTCGAAACTGGCGAAGGTATCGAAAAGAAAGAAGAAGATTTTGCAGCAGAAGTTGCAAAACAGATGGGAAACTAAATTCCTAGATAAAATGCAGGTTAAACCCCTTGAAAAGCTCAGAAAATGGGCATTTTCAAGGGGTTTTTGCAGTTGGAGAGAAAATTCATAAATTATCGTAAAATACCGTATTTTATCATTAGATTTGGGGGAAATTTGGGGGAAGACTTGGGGGAAAAGCTTCCCCCAAATGCCATCTTAAACTTTGCCTCTTTCTTCTGAATAAAGAGGAGAAGTTTGCTTGTCGTTTCTTTTTGGGGGATAACGCTAT
>JARIAR010000057.1 GCA_029257805.1 Blautia sp. | reverse complement strand
CAAGGATATCTTCGCTTACACCTTTTGCGATGCCTACTACATGTTCAGCAGCCCAGGACATTTCAGAATCCTGTTTGGAAAATTTCTCAGCCGGTGCCTTACATACTGGACATACCTCCGGTGCTGTGTCTCCTTCATGAACATAACCACATACATTACATACCCATTTAGCCATAATTTTAATCTCCTTTTCTTATATAAATTTAATTTGTTGTTGTTTGATTTGATTGTTTTAATAACAGTAATTATTACTATTTTAATGTAACATATAAAACTGGACTTGTCAAGTACAATTTATATATTATTTTTTACTTTCTTTCAAGCAATTCTCGCAGACTCCAAAGAATCTTGCGGTGCAGTCGGTGATCTCGCCTTTAAAGCTGCTGTTGGCATCGCCCAGGATATGGTCAAAATCAAGTGTGTCCATATCTACGATACAGTGGCATTTGGTACACATAAAGTGACAGTGCCGGTCTGTACGTCCGTCAAAACGATCTGCTCCGTCAAAGCTGGCAAGCTTTTTGATCTCGCCGATATCAGCAAGTAAAGAGAGATTCCGATATACCGTGCCAAGACTGATATGGGGATAGATGAGTTTCATATTTTCATAAACAACATCAGCCGTTGGGTGGTCGTGTCTCGTCATCAGAAAATCTTTAATGGATTCCCTCTGGCGGCTGTATTTCAGTGTTGCCATGGTATCCTCCTTTCTCTTTGATAACAATAATCATTACTGATGTTGTTATCATAATATACTGGACAAAAAAAGTCAAGATATATTTTAAAAAAAATAGAAATTGCTCAAATAGGGCAATTTCTATTTTTTTAAGATGCAAGTCTCATACAAAAAGGAATCAGAACAGGAACAACAGCGGAACAGACAACTCCATTAATAACAGACAGTACAACCGTTTCTTCATTTGTGTATTTCATCATCATTGGAAGTGTAGTATCTTCGCTTGTAGCAGCTGCAAGGGCAATGCAGGAATAGTAATTAAAATGTCTGGCTACAAAAGGAATACTGAAAAAAGAAAACAGTTCTCGCATAAGATTACTTAGGAAGGCAATACTTCCAATTTGTGCATTTCCCAGATTACTAAGAGTGACACCGGCAAGACTGTACCAGCCAAGACCGCTTGCGATGGCAGTGCTTTCTCCAAGACTGTATTTTGTGATGAAACTTAAAATAATGCCTCCAATTAATGTTCCAATAATTGTTCCAAGGGGGATAATAAAAATTTTAACGTGATATTGTTTGATTTTCTGAAGGATTCCTTTATGTAGTCCAATACTGATTCCCACAGAAAACATAAGAAGATACAAAACAATGTCTTTATGAGAAATCAGAAATTCCAGAAAAAAGTTATGAATGTTTAAGGAACCGCATAAAACACCGGCAACTAAAGCAAGAATAGCTAAAAGTGTCATTTTTCTTTTGTCTCCTTTTCTTTTGGAGTTGGCTTAAAAAAGCGTTTTGTTAATAAAAATACAAGTATTAGTGAAAGAAGGGAGGGGATTAGAAAGAACAGAAAACTTTGTAGTCCAAGGCTGAATAACTGTTGGAAAAAGTTTTCGTTACTCCCAAGAGAAACACCCATTGAAAAAATTAAAGTCAGGGTGCATAAAATTTGAAAAGATTCGTTAAAATGTTTAAATTTTGCCGGAAACAGGCGATTGCCGATTAAGATTCCCGCACACATAATCGCTAAAATAAACAATTTTTTTCTCCTTTTTTGATACAACTTAGCATAAAGAAAATGCTTTGTCAAGGAAAAGAAAAGAAGGCGTTTTACATTGAATATTTGAAAAAAAAGGTATAAGATGAGGTTAGTAACTTGAAGTTTTTTATGTTTGTGAAATGGAAGATATGGGATATGAAAAGAAAAATGGTATCTTTTACAAGTAGTGGAATCGAAGATATACAAGTTGATTCTTAATGGTGTGTCCTCGATAAGAAGGCTGGATATTCCATTTTGTAATATTAGAGAATTAGGTCTTACAGGTTTAAAAAATCTTAAGTCAGTAGAGGTTTCACACGGCGATGTGACAGGAACCGATCATCTTATTACTCTGGTATGTAATAATAATTACATGAGCAGTGTAAAAAAAATAACTGGACTAAATGCGGGTTTGCAAAATTCAATAGAAAAAGATTTTATGTTTTCTCCTTAGAAAGTGATAGACAAGCCTGTGCTTTCCGGAGAAATGAAACCTGGCAGTGAGAACTTTTGGAAATGGATTGCAGAGTTCCACATCCGGGAAATTTACTTGGAATCGTTCTGTGATGATTAAGGATCACAGTATTCAGAAGCAGCGCTTATATAATCTTACAAAGGGAAAGCAGTATTATGTACGGATTCGAAGCTATAAAAAGACAGAGAATAGATACCTATATTCTAGTAGATTTTTTTAGAGGTGTACTATGCAGATAACGGACCTGTGGATTCGAAATTTTAAATCAATCAGAAGTATGCACATTGAAAATATTGAGAAGGCTTTGATTCTTGTAGGACAGAATAATACAGGGAAAACGGTGGTTCTTGATGCCCTTCGTGCAGTAATCGGCGATTATGAAGTGAGAGAAGATGATTTTCTTGAAGATTATCCCAATATAGAAATTAAAGTATCTCTGAAAATTCAGGAGGAAGATTTAAAGCGTTTTCATAAAAATGGCATTGTGAGCAGCTACAGACGATATGAATCCTGGGTTCGTGATTTCCTTAAGAAGCTTCCTTCCTATAAACAGGGAACGCTGGATTTTTCTTATATTGCCAACAGAGAGGGGAAAGTACGGTATACAGATGGAGTGCAAAAAAATAATCCTTATATTCCTCAGGTTATTCCTAAAGTATATTATCTTAATGCCCAGAGAAATATGGGCAAGTTTCAGGATGTGGTACTTATGCTTCGGGAAGACGAAATGCTACGAAAAATGCGCTCTGGATGTTGTATGTTTGATCAGGCAAAGGAGTGTAATCGGTGCTTTTCCTGTATAGGTCTGATCCATAAGAAAAAAACAGAAGAGTTAAATGCATTTGAGACAGCAAAACTGCTGGAATATAAATTGTATCGTTCCAATCTGGATGTGTTTTCTCAGAAAGTTAACAGGACATTTCACAAAAATGGAGGACGTGAGGAAATTCGTTATTCCATGAAACTTGATATGGAAGAAATGCTTACAGTAACAGGTGAATTATATAATCCGCGGCAAAATAAAAGAGAACCTATTTACAGAATGGGGAAAGGGATGCGAAGTATCTACATGTTATCCCTTCTTGAGACTTATGAAGTGGATAACGAAGCAAACACAGACATTATTATTGTGGAAAATCCGGAAATTTTTCTTCATCCAAAGCTCCAGAAGATTTCCGGAGAGATTTTATATCGTCTTTCCAAACGGAATCAGGTGATTTTTTCTACACATTCGCCAAATCTTCTTCCGAATTTTAACAGCAGGCAGATCCGTCAGGTGGTTCTTAATGAGGAAGGGTATTCCGATGTATGTAAAAGAACAGATATAAGCGCAGTGCTTGATGATCTGGGATATTCTGCGACGGACGTAATGAACGTAAACTTTGTGTTTATTGTAGAAGGAAAACAGGATAAAAGCAGACTGCCTCTTCTTCTTCGAAAATATTTTTCTGAGATTTACGATGAAGAAGGAAAACTTTCCCGGGTTGCCATTATTACGACAAACAGTTGTACAAATATAAAAACTTATGCAAATCTAAAATATATGAATCAGGTTTATTTAAAAGATAATTTTCTGATGATACGTGATGGTGATGGAAAAGACAGGGAAATGTTGAAACATCAGCTTTGTAAATATTATGAGGAGCGAAATCTTGAGGATATTGACAGACTTCCAAGAGTAACGGAAAAAAATGTGCTGATATTGAAATACTACTCTTTTGAAAACTACTTCCTAAATCCTGGCGTTATGGCAAAATTGGGAATTCTAAAATCAGAAGAACAATTTTATGAAATTTTTCTGGAAAAATGGAAGGAATATCTCTATCGAATCAAAAGCGGAAAAGCTCTTTTGAAAGTAATAGAAAAAGATTTTGAAACAACAGAAGATGTAAAAGCACATATGGAAGAAATTAAAATTCATATGCGAGGACATAATCTTTATGATATATATTATGGAAGATACAAAGAGCAGGAAACAGAACTTCTTACAAAATATATAGAAATTGCACCGAGAGAGGACTTTGAAGACATTCTTACTTCCATAGAACAATTTATATACTTTGAAAGCCGGAGAAGTCAGTAGCAGTTTATATAGCAGTATGGAGGATATTATGGGAAATATGATAGACTATTTAAAATGGAGAGGGGATTTGACATTTCAGAGAGATGATTTTTGCGAAGTGGATAATCTTCTTTTATCATACTTATCCTATGTGAATCTGGATGGAATTGCACCAGGGAAAGGAAAGGGATTTCTTACATTAAGAGAGGCTTCCAGGGAGTTTTTTAGGAGATATAGTGAGGAGGAACTGAAAAAAGACCGCTCTTTGATTCGCATGGCACCATATGGAATGAGAGAGATGGCAAAAACGGAGCGGTTTGGAGACATTAAAATTCAAAATTATGTAAATCATATAGATGAGGAAAAGAATCTGCAGTTTTCCGCAGTGGAGTTTGTTCTTTCAGAAGAACTTTCTTATCTGGCATATCGTGGAACAGATGATCGGATCGTAGGATGGAAAGAAGATTTCTTTTTGAGTAATGGAATTGTGGGAGCGCACAGAGAAGCACTGAAATATATTAATAGTATAGGAAAAAACTGCTGTAAAATTTTAACAGGAGGACACTCAAAAGGAGGCAATCTTGCTGTATACGGGGCGGCCTTCTGTGAAAAGGAAATTCAGGATAAAATACTTACAGTATACAGTAATGATGCACCTGGATTTGGGGAGGAGTTTCTGGAGAGTGAAGGATTTCAGAGGATTTTGCCTAAAATACAGAGATATATGACAGAGGGAAGCATTATAGGAACGCTTTTTTTTCATAAAAAAGACCCCATCCTTATTAAAAGCAGTGCGAAAGGAGTAATGCAGCATGACTGTCTTTCCTGGGAAACAGAAGGACGAAATTTTATAAAATGCAAGGAGCAAAATCGTGCCGCTGCCGCTTTTGATGAAGCAATAAAAGGATGGCTGGATGGAATAAGCGGAGAAGAACGGGAAGAGTTTATCAATGATTTTTTCTCTGTGCTGGAAGCAACAGGAGCAGAAACTCTTACGCAGCTTCAAGAAGGGGGACTGAAGACACTTCGACGGATGTTGAAACAGAAAAATGCTTTAAAACCGGAGACAAAGAAGATTATTGAAAAACTGATCCGAGAATTTGTAAACAGGTGGAAACTTTTTCTTGCATGAAAGATTGATTTTCATTTCTGTATTGACATAGCGGTTTACACCATATATAATGCAATAAAATATAATTCATATATGAATACTAGGAAATAGGAGAATGAGGTATGGGGAAAATTTATAAAAGCGCACTGGAATTAATTGGGAAAACTCCTCTTATTGAAACAAAGAGGCTTGAGAATAAGGAAAATTTGGAAGTAAGACTACTTATTAAAACAGAATATTTCAATCCATCAGGAAGTGTAAAAGACAGGGCTGCTTTGTGGATGGTAGAGGATGCAGAGAGACAGGGACTTTTAAAAGAAGGAAGTACCATTATTGAACCGACATCCGGGAATACAGGAATCGGTCTTGCTGCAATCGCAGCAGTGAAAGGATATAAGATTATTCTTACAATGCCGGAAACCATGAGTGTAGAACGAAGAAATATTTTAAAGGCTTATGGTGCTGAGATTATACTTACAGAAGGCAAAAAAGGAATGGCAGGTGCCATTGAGAGAGCACAGGAACTGGCCAAGGAAATCCCGGGAAGTTTTATTCCCGGACAATTTGAAAATCGGGCAAACGCAATATCCCATATAGAATCTACAGGACCGGAAATATGGGAAGATACAGATGGTGAAGTAGATATTTTTGTAGCGGGAATCGGAACAGGAGGAACGATTACAGGTGTTGGAGAATATCTGAAATCGAAAAATCCGAATATTTATATTGTAGGAGTGGAACCGGCGGCTTCTCCTGTACTGTCTGGCGGCATAGCCGGTCCTCATGGAATTCAGGGGATTGGGGCCGGATTTGTTCCAAAAGTCTTAAATACAGAGATTTATGATGAAGTTATAAAAGTGGAGAATGAAGAGGCATATGCATCGTCCAGAAATCTTGCGAAAACAGAAGGAATCCTTACAGGAATTTCTTCCGGTGCCTCACTTCATGCCGCACTGTTATTGGCAAAACGTCCGGAAAATAAAGGAAAAACAATTGTAGCACTTCTTCCGGACAGCGGAGACCGGTATTATTCGACTCCGCTTTTTACAGAATAAGCAATTGTCAGGAGAAAAGTATGAAAATATCTACAAAAGGCAGATATGCAGTTCGGCTTATGCTGGATCTGGCATCTCACGATAATGGAAAACCTGTCAGGTTAAAAGAAGTAGCAGCGCGGCAGGGGATTTCAGATAAATATTTGGAGCAGATTATTTCTATATTAAATAAAGCGGGATGTGTAAAAAGCGTACGGGGACCAATGGGAGGATATCTTCTCAGCAGGGAACCGGAAGAATATACAGTCGGAGAAATCTTGCGGCTTACAGAGGGAAGTCTGGCCCCGGTGGAGTGTATCCGGACAGAACATGAATGTGCCAGACAGGAAACATGTGCGTCACGGATGTTATGGATGAAATTAAATGATGCAATTAATGGAGTCGTAGATCATGTGACTCTGGCAGATTTGGCAGAATGGGAAAATAAAGAAAATAGATAACATATGTACCTGCAATCGGAAGTATCCGGGCAGGTACTTTTTTTACGGTTATTTTACATAAGCGTGATTTTACATTTTACAATTCCTTTTTATAATGAGGTTGTAAATAAGGAACAGGAAAAAAAGAGGAGAGAAAATTATGAAGAAAAAAATAGTAAGTATTTTAACAGCAGCCGTTATTAGTGCAACCGTATTCGCAACAGCAGTAAGTGCAGCCCCAAGCGGAGCCATAACAGTGGTATCTCGTGAAGATGGATCTGGAACACGTGGAGCTTTTGTAGAACTTTTTGGAATTGAAGAAGAAAAAGATGGCGAAAAAATTGATCAGACAACAGAAGAAGCAAGTATTACAAACAGTACGTCTGTTATGATGACAACCGTATCCGGTGATGAAAATGCAATTGGATATATTTCTCTGGGATCTTTAAATGATACAGTTAAGGCAGTGAAAATTGACGGAGAAGAAGCAACAGCAGAAAATGTAGCAGATGACAAATACAAGGTATCTCGTCCGTTTAATATTGTTACAGGTAAGGAAGTAAGCGAACCTGCACAGGATTTTGTGAATTATATTATGAGTGCAGAAGGTCAGCAGATTATTGAAGATAATGGTTATATTAAAGAAGAAAAAGAGGCGCCTGCATATGAAGCAACAGACGTTTCCGGTAAAGTAGTAGTAGCGGGATCTTCTTCTGTATCACCTGTAATGGAAAAGTTAAAAGAGGCTTATGAAGGGGTAAATAAAGAGGTAACAGTAGAGATTCAGACAAGTGATTCTACAACAGGAGTGAATTCCACAAACGAAGGAATCTGTGATATCGGAATGGCTTCCCGTGAATTAAAAGATGAAGAAAAAGATCTTGGATTAAATGCTCAGGTAATCGCAAGAGATGGAATCGCCGTAATTGTAAACAACGAAAATGATATAGAAGATCTCACAAGTGACCAGGTAAAAGCAGTATTTACAGGGGAAACAACAGAGTGGGAAGACCTTACAAAATAAGGCGTGTAAAGTAGAGAGGCGTGTTATGAATCACATAAAAGAAAAAGGCATGAAGATAATATTCCTTATTGCAGCATGCGCATCTGTGCTGGCAGTGTTTTTAATTTGTATTTTTTTATTTGCCAGTGGAATTCCAGCTATTGGAAAAATTGGTCCTTTAAAATTTCTTTTTGGAACTACCTGGCGGCCGTCTAACGAAATATTTGGCATTTGGCCAATGATTGTAGCAAGTGTGTATGTAACAGGAGGGGCGATTCTTTTTGGTGTTCCCATTGCACTTTTTACTTCAGTGTTTATGGCACGCTATTGTCCAAAAAAAATTTACGGACCATTGAAGTCCGGGATTGAACTTATGGCCGGAGTTCCTTCCATTGTATATGGATTTTTTGGACTGGTATTGATTGTCCCTTCTATTCGAAAAATATTTGGTGGAACAGGAAGCAGTATGCTGGCAGCTTCTTTTCTTTTGGGGCTGATGATTCTGCCTACGATCATAGGAGTGACAGAATCTGCGATCCGCAGTGTTCCGGAAAATTATTATGAAGGATCTCTGGCTCTTGGAGCAACAAAAGAAAGAAGTATTTTTCGTGTAATTCTTCCGGCTGCAAAATCGGGGCTTTTGGCAGGTGTTGTACTGGGAATTGGAAGAGCAATCGGGGAGACGATGGCAGTGGTTATGGTTGCAGGAAATCAGCCAAGAATGCCGCAGGGGATTCTTAAAGGCGTTCGTACCATGACTGCTAATATTGTAACAGAGATGGGATATGCAACAGGTATTCACAGAGAGGCATTAATTGCAACCGCGGTTGTTTTGTTTGTATTTATTTTAATCATTAATCTGAGTATTTCATTGTTAAACAGGAGGGCAGAATATGCAGATTGATACTACAGCCGTAATGGAAGAAGCAGATAATAAAAAGAAGAAACGGAATAATGTTTCGTTTGGAGAACAAATGAAATCTTATATTTCTCATCCGGGCTCCGGTATTCTTGCTTTTCTTACAGCGCTTGCTGCCATTATAACATTTGCACTTCTCTTCTTTTTGATAGGATATATTTTAGTAAAAGGGATTCCATATTTAACAGCAGATTTATTCAATCCGGAATATACATCCGAGAATGTTTCTCTTGTTCCCTCTCTTATTAATACTCTTATTATGACAGTGATTTCGCTTGTGATTGCGGCGCCAATTGGTATTTTTGCTTCCATTTATCTTGTGGAATATGCAAAAAAAGGGAGTAAATTTGTACAGGTAATCCGTCTGACTGCAGAGACACTTTCCGGGATCCCGTCGATTGTATACGGGCTTTTTGGTATGTTATTTTTTGTTACAACATTAAAATGGGGGATGTCTCTTTTATCAGGTGCTTTTACAATGGTGATTATGATTCTTCCTCTTATTATGCGTACCTCAGAAGAGGCGTTGAAGTCAGTACCGGATTCATACAGGGAGGCAAGTTTTGGACTTGGTGCCGGAAAACTTCGCACGATTTTTAAAATCGTAGTGCCTTCAGCAGTACCTGGAATCCTGGCAGGAATTATTCTTGCAATAGGGCGAGTTGTGGGGGAAACCGCAGCTCTTATTTATACGGCAGGTACAGTGGCGTCTGTCCCGGACAGCATTATGGGTTCCGGACGTACCCTTGCTCTTCATATGTATGTACTTTCCAGTGAAGGGCTTCATATGAATCAGGCTTCTGCAACGGCAGTTGTAATCCTTGTATTTGTACTTGTAATTAACGGACTGTCAGGATTTGTGGCAAAAAGAATTGCGAAAGGATAAATAGTAGTGAAAAATATGAGTGAAAACACAAAACTTCTTATTGAAAATATGAATCTTCATTATGGGTCTTTTCACGCATTAAAAAATATAAATATGAAGATTCCTGAAAAGCAGATTACAGCCTTTATAGGTCCAAGTGGATGCGGGAAATCTACACTTTTGAAATCTTTAAACAGGATGAATGATCTTGTTGAGGGGTGTGTAATTACAGGAAAAGTACAGCTTGATGGAGAAGATATTTATGGAGATATGGATGTAAATATCCTTAGAAAACGTGTAGGAATGGTGTTTCAGAAACCGAATCCGTTTCCTATGAGTATTTATGATAACATTGCATATGGACCAAGAACACATGGAGTCCGTTCCAAGGCAAAACTTGATGAAATCGTAGAAAAATCTCTTCGGAGTGCGGCTATTTGGGATGAAGTAAAAGATCGTTTAAAGAAAAGCGCACTAGGAATGTCAGGGGGACAGCAGCAGCGACTTTGTATTGCAAGAGCCCTTGCAGTGCAGCCGGAAGTGCTTTTGATGGATGAACCTACCTCCGCGCTTGACCCTATTTCGACATCAAAAATTGAGGAACTTGCTGCAGAACTTAAGAAAGATTATACCATTGTAATGGTAACTCACAATATGCAGCAGGCAACGCGCATTTCAGATAAAACAGCGTTCTTTTTGTTAGGGGAAGTCATAGAGTTTGACAGTACAGACCGATTGTTTTCGATGCCGTCTGATAAAAGAACGGAGGATTATATCACAGGGAGGTTTGGATGATATGATGACACTTTTTGAGAAACAGTTGGAAGAACTTCATGTACTTTTGATTACTATGGGAGGTTTATGTGAGAGAGCAATTTCTCTTTCTGCAAAGGCAGTTGAGGAGCAGGGAAAGGCGGACATAATACAGCAGATTTTAGAAACAGATAAAGAAATTGACCAGAAAGAAAGAGAAATTGAAGATCATTGTATGCGCCTTCTTCTTCATCATCATCCTGTAGCAAGAGATTTAAGAGAGGTATCGGCAGCGCTTAAAATGATTTCAGATATGGAGCGTATTGGAGATCAGGCAGCAGATATTGCAGACATTTCCTTTTATATTGAAAAAAATGTAAAGATACCAGGAAAAATACAAAAAATGGCAGAGCATACAGTGCATATGGTAACAGAAAGTGTGGATGCATTTGTAAAGGCAGATCTGAAATTGTGCAGAAAAGTAATGGAAGACGATGATCTGGTAGATAATGGATTTAATGATATAAAAGAGGAATTGGCAAAGCTGATTTATGGAGGAGATCTGGATGCAAGAGCAGGGCTTGATCTTCTTATGACTGCAAAATATTTTGAGAGAATTGGTGATCACGCTGTTAATATTGCAGAATGGGTTGAGTATTCCATCACAGGAATACACAGAAATAATGAGCATCAGCCGAATTTATAGAGCATAAGGAAAGCGGGGGCAGAGGGTTGACGAAAAAAATTTTTAAATCTATTATGGCTGTATCTTCGGTTGTACTTGTTCTGGGCCTTACGTTTGTAATGGGAATTCTTTATCGGTATTTTGGCAATCAGATTTCTGCTGAACTTGAAAAAGAGGCAACGTATCTGGCGCAGGGAGTAAAAATATCAGGATTGGATTATTTAGAAAAGTTAAATGAAAAGGATGCCAGAGTTACCCTTATAGACAAGGATGGAAAAGTGATCTATGATAATCAGGTTGATGTGGCTGACATGGAAAATCATGGAAATAGAGAAGAGGTACAAGAAGCGGTACAACAAGGTTATGGAAAATCTGTGCGCATGTCAGAGACTCTTTCTGAAAAGACAATTTATTATGCAGTTCGTTTGAGTGATGGCAGTATTTTGCGGGTATCCAGTACACAGTATTCCGTGTTTGCGCTGATTTATCAGCTGATTGTACCCGTTCTTTGGATCTTGCTTTTGATGATTATTCTTTCCGCTGTTTTCGCATCACAATTATCCAAAAGAGTAGTGCAGCCTCTTAATGAGCTAGATTTGGAAAGGCCAGAAGAAAATGTAGCATACGAGGAAATATCCCCTCTTCTTAGCCGAATGTATAAACAAAAACGTCAGATTCAAGAGCAGATTGAAATGGCAGGGAGACAACAGGAAGAATTTTCCATTATTACAGAAAACATGCAGGAAGGATTGGTAGTGATCGATCGGTATACCATGATCTTGTCTGGAAATGCAAGTGTGTGGAATATCTTCCATATAGAAAAACCTAAAAATGGAGAGAGTGTATATGTTCTGAATCGCAGTAAAGAGTTTCAAGGTATTATTGAGAAAGTGCTAAGTGGTGAGCATAATCAGGCAGTTCTGGATATTGCCGGCAGCCATATACATGTTATAGCCAATCCGGTTATTCGGGATGATCGTGTAGAAGGGGCAGTTCTTCTTCTTGTAAATGTAACAGAGCAAATGGATCGAGAGAGGCTGCGCAGAGAGTTTTCTGCGAATGTGTCACATGAACTGAAGACGCCTTTAACTTCTATTTCCGGGTTTGCGGAAATTATTCAGGATGGATATGTAAAAGAAGAAGATATTCGTGTTTTTGCAGGAAGAATTTATAAAGAAGCACAACGTCTTATTACTCTTGTGGAGGATGTGATAAGGATTTCACAGCTGGATGAAGGAGAAGTTCCATATGAGTGGACAGAAACAGATGTATATCAGACTACAAAAGAGGTATTTGGAACCTTGCGTGAAACTGCCAAAAAGCAGGATGTTCATTTGTATCTAGAGGGAAATAAGCTGTGTTTTCGTACAGTGCCCCATATTTTGCAGGAAATATTATACAATCTTTGTGAAAATGGGATTAAATATAATAAAAAAGGTGGAAGTGTATGTGTACGAATGTGGGAACAGGAAGAACATGTTTGTATTTCTGTGAAGGATGACGGTGTTGGAATTCCGAAAGAAGATCAAAATCGTGTATTTGAAAGATTTTATCGCGTGGATAAAAGTCATTCAAAGGAAATAGGAGGCACGGGACTGGGGCTTTCTATTGTAAAACATGGTGTGAGTTTTCTTGGAGGAAAAGTACAGCTTATAAGCGAACCGGAACAGGGAACAGAGGTTATTTTGTTGTTTCCAAAAGAAAAAAATAAATAGACGATATTTTATGAAAAACGCCCCCTGTACAAGGAAAGTACAGGGAGCGTTTTTATATGGTGAGCAGTTAATAATCTGTCTTATGATAGAAGCGCCCATTAATGTAGTCTGTTTTTATGATATTAACAAAAGCGCTGGGATCAAGTTCTGTTACTTTTTTTACAAGGACTTTAGCTTCTTCTCTGGAAACAACAGAGTAAAGCATGCTTGTTTCTTCGCCGGTATAACATCCGGTTCCGTGAAGACAGGTAGCAGAATGTCTTGTAAGATCAGAAATTTCTTTGTAAATTTCATCAGGTTTTCGGGTAATAATAAATAATGTATGTTTTTTATAACGCTGATGAAGCATTTGTACAACCTGGGTGGAAGTAAACTGGAAAATAATGGAATAAAGTGCTCTGTCCCATCCAAAAAGGAAACCTGCAATGACGAGAATAAGAGCATTTACACAAAGAATATAATTCCAGATATCCTGTCCGTTTTTCTCAGAAAAATAAATGGCAATGAAATCCATTCCGCCGCTGCTGGTATTGGCAATCAAACACAGGCTGACACAAAGACCGTTGATCAGTCCTCCAAAGATACTGATCAGCAATGTGTCATAGGTAATAGGCTGTACAGGAATAAAATCCGTAAGGATACTGGACAGAAGAATAACGCAGCAGGAGCTGACAGTAAACTTCTTGCCTATAAATTTGAAGCCGATCAGAACAGGTATGGCATTCAGCAATATATTAATGAAAGAATAAGGAACGGAAATTCCCATAAAAGTTTCAAAAATATTTTGCAGAAGAAGAGTGATGCCATTAAAGCCACTGGGAAATAATCCACCGGCACGAACAAAGGTTTTGATGTTGACGGCAAAAATAATACCGGCAACAATGGCACATCCATAGCGTTTTATTTCACGTTTTAAAATAGTTTTCTTATCCATATTCCTTCCTCCGGAAAAGTGTTTCTGAATTAACGGGACTCCCACCGGCCGGAAGCACCGCATGGAAGAACAAGACCATTAGAGGAAACTGGGAGACCGATTTCCTGAGAATCTACATGGCCGTTAAATTTCTTTAGCTCTGTAGCGAGCATGTATGTGAGCACAGCAGGAGCAAGTCCGGTTGTGTAGGAGTTGATAAGGAAAAATAAAGGGTCATCACTTAATATTTTCGTGCATAATTTTACAAGTGGATGAATGGCATCTTCAATTTTCCAGATTTCCCCTTTAGGTCCTCTTCCATAGGAAGGAGGATCCATAATAATGGCGTCGTAGTGGTTTCCCCTGCGAATTTCTCTTTCTACAAATTTTACGCAGTCGTCTACAAGCCAGCGGATCGGTGCGTCTCCAAGTCCTGAAGCCAATGCGTTTTCCTTGGCCCAGGAAACCATTCCTTTAGAAGCGTCTACATGTGTGACAGAGGCACCTGCAGCAGCTGCCGCAAGAGTAGCACCTCCTGTATAGGCAAACAGGTTCAATACTTTAATAGGTCGTCCGGCATTGCGTATTTTATTGCTGAACCAATCCCAGTTGGCAGCCTGTTCCGGAAAAAGACCGGTATGTTTAAAACTAAAGGGTTTCAGGTGAAAGGTAAGTTCTTTATAATGGATATCCCATTGTTCGGGAAGATCAAAAAATTCCCATTCTCCGCCGCCTTTTTTGCTGCGGTGGTAATGCCCGTTCATTTTCTTCCATCCTCTGTGCGTTTTTGGAGTATCCCAGATAACCTGCGGGTCAGGACGAACAAGAAGATAATCGCCCCATCTTTCCAGTTTTTCCCCACAGGAGGTATCAATGACTTCGTATTCTTTCCAGCCATCTGCAATCCACATAATCGTTGTAACCTCTTTCTCAATTTTTTCTTAGTATAAAGCTATTATAGCATATTTGCAATTGTTTTGATATTGTTTTCGTACAAGTAGCTTGGGAAAAGACTTGACAATGAGGACTTTACCATACTAAAATGTATGAGATATGGAGAAAGAGTGGCATGAGGAGGATTATTATGAAAAAATATGGTGAAATGAGCAAAGAAGAGCTTCGTTCCTTAAAAAGTGAGTTAGAGCATCAGTATGCAGATGTAAAGGCTCAGGGTCTTGCACTGGATATGTCTCGTGGAAAACCGGGAGCAGAACAATTAAATCTTTCCATGGATATGATGAAAGTACTGGCGGATACAACTGATCTTAAATGTGAGACAGGAGTAGACTGCAGAAACTACGGTGTGATTGACGGAATACCGGAAGCAAAGCGCCTTTTAGGTGAAATGTCTGAAGTTGACCCGGAGCATATCATTATTTATGGAAACTCCAGCCTGAATGTAATGTTTGATTCCATTGCCCGTTCTATGACACATGGTGTAATGGGAAATACTCCATGGTGCAAACTGGATAAAGTGAAATTTCTCTGTCCAGTGCCAGGATACGACCGTCACTTTAAAATTACAGAATATTTTGGAATTGAGATGATCAATGTACCAATGACTCCGGAAGGTCCAGATATGGATATGGTGGAAAAACTGGTAAGTGAAGATGATGCGATCAAAGGTATCTGGTGTGTGCCAAAATATTCCAATCCACAGGGTTACACATATTCAAAAGAAACAGTAGAGCGATTTGCAGCATTGAAACCGGCAGCTCCGGATTTCCGTATCTACTGGGATAATGCATATAGTATTCACCATCTTTATGATGATAATCAGGATTTCCTTGAGGAGATTTTATCTGCCTGTGCAAAAGCAGGAAATCCGAATCTTGTATATAAATTTACATCAACTTCAAAAGTAAGTTTCCCGGGTTCAGGTATTGCAGCTGTAGCGGCATCCAAGGCAAACCTTGAAGATTTCCGTCAGTACATGCAAATACAGACAATTGGACACGATAAATTAAATCAGCTTCGTCATGTACGTTTCTTTAAGGATCTGGAGGGGCTTCATGCACATATGAGAAAACATGCGGACATTATTCGTCCGAAATTTGAACTTGTGCTGGATACTCTTGAAAGAGAACTGGGAGGTCTTGGAATTGGTCAGTGGACAAAACCTCATGGAGGATATTTTATTTCTTTTGATTCCATGGAGGGATGTGCCAAAGCCATTGTAGAAAAAGCAAAAGAAGCAGGCGTTGTTATGACAGGTGCAGGAGCAACTTATCCTTATGGAAAAGATCCAAAGGATTCCAATATTCGTATTGCACCAACTTTCCCATCTCTTGAAGAACTGGGAAAAGCAGCCGAGATTTTTGTTCTTTGTGTAAAATTGGCAAGTGTAGAGAAGCTGTTAGGTAACGAATGAGTAAAAAAAGAAAATATTTGATCAGCCTGATTCTTCTTTTTATTTTGCTGACAGCTGGAATATATTTATATGGGAGACATTATTTCAGCAGTCACTTTCTTCCCGGTTCTTATGTAAATGGTTTAAATTGTTCTTATAAAACGGCAGAGGAAGCAGAAAAACTGTTGTCAGATAAAGTAAGCGCATATGCTCTTATTCTGCACACAAGGAACAATGGGCGGGAAGGAATTACTGCGCAGCAGATTGGTCTTGCTTATAAAGGAGATGGCAGTGCGGCAAAGCTTATAAAGGAACAGGATCGTAACCGGTGGTTTTTATGCTTTTCAGAAAAAAGAGAGTATCCGGCAGCAGGAACGGTTGTATATGATGAGAAAAAACTGAAAGATTCGGTGAGCGGTCTTTCTTGTATGCAGGCAGAAAACGTGAAAAAGCCTGCAGATGCGTCCATTAAAGAAACAGAAAATGGATATGAAATCGTGCCGGAAACAGAAGGTAATGAACCGGATAAAGAAAAACTTGTGAATGCAGTAAAAAAAGCAGCACTTCTTGGAGAAACAGAGTTAAATCTGGAAAAAGAAAACTGTTATAAAAAACCGGCGGTTTATCAGAATGATGAAACATTGGTAAGAGATTGTGCCCAGCTTAATGAACTTACAGATGTTGTAATCACATATGACTTCGCAGATGCAAAAGAAACAGTAGACAGAAATGTGATTAAAAACTGGCTTGTGAAAGATAAAACGGGAAATTATACGTTGGATGTCAAGAAAGTAGCCTCATATGTTAATGAGCTTGGCTATAAATATGATACATTTGGCTGTACAAGGGAATTTCGTACATATGATGGGAGAATCATAACGGTTTCCGGAGGAGATTATGGATGGGCGATTGATCAGAAGGCGGAAACAGAAGCTCTGATTAAGGCTATATTAAATGGAGAAACACAGGTAAGAGAGCCAATCTATGCTTATTCTGCATGGAGCAGAGATACTTCAAATGATATAGGATATACGTATGTGGAAATTGATCTTACAAATCAGAGAATGGTGTTGTATAAAGATGGGATTCCAATTGTAGACACTCCGGTTGTAACAGGAAATCCGGGAAATACAGATACGGCAACCCCGGTGGGATGCTATGCCGTAGATGGCAAAAAATCCCCTGCAACGCTGAAAGGCGAGGGATATGCAGCTCCTGTTACATTCTGGCTGCCTTTTGCCGGAAATGTCGGAATTCATGATGCGTCATGGCGAACAGAGTTTGGCGGAAGTATTTATATGACAAATGGTTCTCATGGATGTATCAATACCCCTTATGCACAGGCTGAGATCATATATAATAATATTGAGATTGGTGCACCGGTGATTGTTTATCAATAAGAAAAGGTGCATTGGATGAAGGAGATAAAGATTATGAGGATTGTGGTATTAGCAGGCGGAACAAGTACAGAACGTGCGATTTCCATTGTTTCCGGAACAGGAGTGTGTACAGCACTTCGGGAAAAAGGACATCAGGCGATTTTGGTTGATGTTTTTGGCGGAGTGGAAGAGGTGGACTGGGAAAATCCTTTTCCAGAGTCCTATGATGTAGAGAAAGCATCTTCCTACATGAAAGGTTTTGATGATAAGATTGAACAGATGAAAAAAGACCGAAAAAGTTTTTTCGGACCAAATGTACTGCAGCTTTGTGAATTGTGTGATATTGTATTTCTCGGACTTCATGGAGCAAATGGAGAAGATGGAAGAATCCAGGCTGCGTTTGACCTGATGGGCATTAAATATACAGGAACAGGTTACTTAAGCAGTGCCCTTGCAATGGATAAAGGAATTACAAAACAGATGTTTCGTATGAATGGAGTGCCTACTCCTGCAGGAACTTCTATGGAGAAATCCGCATGTGTAAGAAATCTGGAAGAACTTGATATGGAATTTCCGGTTGTAGTAAAAACATGCTGTGGTGGTTCCAGCGTGGGGGTTTATATTGTGAATAATCAGAAAGAGTACGAAGAAGCTCTTGATCAGGCATATTCTTATGAGAATGAGGTTGTTGTAGAGGAGTACGTAAAAGGACGTGAATTTTCTGTTGCCGTTGTAGACGGAAAAGCGTATCCGGTTATTGAAATTGCACCGCTGCAGGGATTTTATGATTATAAAAATAAGTACCAGCCAGGTTCTACAGTTGAAACATGTCCTGCTGAAATCTCTGAAGAGCTGACGCAAAAGATGCAGCGCCATGCAGAAGCTGGTGCAAAAGCTCTTGCTTTGGAGGCATATTGTCGTTTGGATTTCATTATGAAAGAGAACGGAGATATGTACTGCCTGGAGGCAAATACACTTCCGGGAATGACGGCCACAAGTCTGATCCCGCAGGAAGCAAAGGTTCTTGGAATGGATTATCCTTCTCTTTGTGAAGAACTGATACGTGTCTCAATGAAAAAATATGATAAATAAAGTGGTGAAATAGAAAATGAAAAATCTTACCTTAGAAAATATTACACGGGTATGTAATGGTGTTTATCACGGCGATGCGGATAAACTGCAAAAGGAAGTTTGCTCGATTACAACTGACAGCCGTAAAGCAGAGCCGGGCTGTTTGTTTGTGCCAATTGTGGGTGAGCGTGTAGATGCGCACAAATTTATACCACAGGTAGCAGAGGCAGGAGCTCTTGCCGTTCTTTCTGAGCATGTTCTGGAAGAGGCACCTTGTCCGTATATATTAGTGGAATCGTCTCTTCAGGCAGTAAAAGATATTGCAGAATTTTATCTGGAGGAACTTGCAATTCCGGTTGTAGGAATCACAGGAAGTGTGGGAAAAACCAGTACAAAAGAAGTGATCGCCTCTGTTTTGAAGGAAAAGTATCGTACATTAAAAACCCAGGGGAATTTTAATAATGAGCTGGGGCTTCCTCTTACTGTTTTTCGTCTTCGGGATGAGGATGAAATTGCAGTTTTGGAAATGGGAATCAGTGATTTTGGAGAAATGAGCCGTCTTGCAAAAATTGCAAAACCGGACACCGGTGTCATTACAAATATCGGAACATGTCACCTGGAAAATCTTGGTGACAGGGACGGCGTTTTAAAAGCCAAGACGGAAATGCTGAATTTTGTAAAGCCGGGTGGACATATTATATTAAACGGAGACGATGATAAATTAAAAACAGTTGGAGAGCATAATGGGATCCGTCCTGTGTTTTTTGGAATGACAGAAGGACAGGAGGTTTATGGGGATGAGATTGTCAGTAGAGGTCTAAAGGGAATGTCATGCCGCATTCATATGGGAGAAGAGAGTTTTTCCGTAAATATCCCTATGCCGGGCCGTCATATGGTGTATAATGCTCTGGCAGCAGCAGCGGTAGGAAATGTTTATGGTCTTACAACAGAGGAGATTAAAGCAGGAATTGAAAGTCTTCAGCCGATAAGCGGTCGTTTTAAAATGATAGAAACAGAAAAATTTCTTATTGTAGATGACTGTTACAATGCCAATCCGATGTCCATGAAGGCTTCTCTTGATGTGTTGAAAGATGGAAACGGACGTAGAGTTGCCATTTTGGGAGACATGGGTGAGCTGGGTCCTGATGAGCAGAGGCTTCACGAAGAAGTTGGGAAGCATGCTGCCACATGTGGAATCGATGTTTGTATTTGTGTAGGAGATTTGTGCAGACATATGGCAGAAAAGGCTAGAGAAACAAATCCGGATCTTACGGTTATTTATGAGACGGACAGAAAAAATCTCCTTCAAAACCTGTCAGATTATGTAAAAACAGGGGATACGATCTTAGTAAAAGCATCACACTTTATGAAGTTTGAAGAAGTGGTAGAAACCCTGATGAATATGCAGGATTAATGGAAATAGAAAATATTGCTTTTTTAACAGGAAGGACAGCGTTTGCTGTTGCTTCCTGTTTTTCTTTGGGAGAATTTGACGAACGATTTTTGTTTCCTGTATAGATAGAGCGCAGTATAATGATGGAAGGGTATTTCTTTATGAAATCCCGGAATGTATGAAGGAGGGGATTAAGCTGGAAAAAATTATGAACCTGCATATACTGCTTTATGGAATGGCTGTACTTGGAGCCATTGGCGCTGTGGGAATGCTGGCTACACATCTGAATTACAGAAGAAAAATGAAAAATGCAGAACCTATGATAAATTTGAAGGAGAAGTGGCTGAATTTGTGGAAAACAAGAGACAGGCTCCTTCATCGAATGAACAGGCTGGTATGGTATCCGTCGCTTCTTTGTGTGGGGTGCCTTATTTTTGCTCTGTTTTGTGTTACAAAGTTGGAACTGGAAGAAGGATTGTCATTATCCTATCTGTATATAGGGGCTTTTGTTCCAGTAGCTCTGCTTCTTCTTCGGCAGGCACTTGATTTTTCCTATAAAGAAGAACTTGTTATGAATTCCCTTTTAGATTATGTAGAGCAGGCGCATACATGGGCGGAAGAAATTCCGGAAAGCAATAGAAGGGACACGGTTCTTCAGGAAGAAGTCATGGATAAAATTACTTCCAGTATTCGTCAGACAGCTGCAACAGGAAGTCATTTCAGTAAAATGCTTACACCGGAAGAAGAAGAGATCATGCGGGAAATTATCCGGGAATTTATGTAAAGATTTATGTATGTATAAGTATTTGTAATAGCATACGATTTTGTATGTGTGACACTTGAGAAATCCGGTAATATTTGCTATACTAAATAACTGGTAAACAGACAAAAGAATTTCCAGATTAAAGGAGAGAGAGCCATGAGTAAAGTGACATTTGACTATTCAAAGGCAGGCTGTTTTGTTGCAGATCATGAAGTTGAATCTATGAAAGTTCTGACAGAAGCAGCAAAAGAAACGCTTGTTTCCAGAACAGGCGCAGGAAATGATTTTCTGGGATGGATCGACCTTCCAGTAAATTATGATAAAGAAGAATTTGCACGTATTAAAGAGGCTGCAAAGAAAATTCAGGAAGATTCCGAAGTTCTTATTGTAATCGGAATCGGCGGTTCTTATCTTGGAGCGAGAGCAGCTATTGAATTTTTAAGACATGGTTTTTATAATAATGTTTCTAAAGAAATTCGTAAAACTCCGGAAATTTATTTCGTAGGAAATTCCATCAGCAGCAGTTATATAAAAGGTCTGGTGGATGTTATAGGAGATAGAGATTTTTCTGTTAATATTATTTCAAAATCAGGAACAACCACAGAGCCGGCAATTGCTTTCCGTGTATTTAAAAGTCTGTTAGAGAAAAAATATGGAAAAGAAGAAGCTGCGAAAAGAATTTATGCAACAACAGATAAAGAACGCGGCGCTTTGAAACAGGTTGCAGATGAAGAGGGATATGCAGAATTTGTAGTGCCGGATGACGTAGGCGGAAGATTTTCTGTTCTTACCGCTGTCGGACTTCTTCCAATTGCGGTAAGTGGTGCAGATATTGATCGTTTAATGGAAGGGGCTGCTTCCGGACGTGAGATTGCCCTTAACAGTCCTTTTGAAGAAAATGATGCTATGAAATATGCTGCAGTTCGTAACATTTTCCTTCGCAAAGGTAAAAATGTGGAAGTGCTTGCAAACTATGAGCCAAGTCTTCACTATGTAAATGAATGGTGGAAACAGCTTTACGGAGAAAGTGAAGGAAAAGATCAGAAGGGAATTTTCCCGGCAGCAGTGGATCTTACAACAGATCTTCATTCTATGGGACAGTTTATCCAGGATGGCGCAAGAATCATGTTTGAAACTGTTATGAATGTGGAAGAATCCAGAGAAGAACTGGTCATTAATGAAGAACCGGTTGATCTGGATGGTTTGAACTACCTTGCAGGTAAGACAGTAGATTTTGTAAATAAGAGTGCAATGAACGGAACAGTAATTGCGCATACAGATGGAAATGTTCCAAATCTTAGAGTGGATATTCCGGAACAGAATGAGTTTTATCTTGGACAGTTGTTCTATTTCTTTGAATTTGCCTGCGGATTAAGCGGATATCTTCTTGGAGTAAATCCATTTAATCAGCCGGGTGTAGAAAGTTATAAGAAGAATATGTTTGCTCTTCTTGGAAAACCGGGATATGAAGAAATAAGAGAAGAGTTAATGAAGAGACTGTAATTAAAAAAACATTGTCACAGGCGATGAAAAAGAGGCAGAGATGCAAATCTCAGCCTCTTTTTTTCTGAATTTTAATCTTCTTCGATCACTTGAAGTTCCAGATAATCAAAATCAATTTGTTCAATGAAATTGTCTTGATAGAATCTGGCTTTATCATGTTTTTTAAAATCTTTTATTGTGGAATCCAGCCAGATTGGGTTTCCAAGATCTAATTCATAACAGATCTGTTCCAAACCTCTGAAGATTTTATGTGTCCGTGTATCTTCCTGCTGGTCTGTTACAACGACATCGCGAAGAAGATGATTATCTTTCCAGATTTTTCCCCATAATCGAAACATGGCAGTCCTCCTGTATAATTTCGGTAAAATCACATAAGTGATAAGTGTTATTTAGTATAGCGGATTCCCTTGAGAAAGTAAAGATTTTAGGATGTTAATTTTCAGGTATCTACTGGCAAAACTTGATTATTCTTCACAAATCTACTATAATAAAGTCCATCATAAAAACACCCAACATGCAGATACGGAGGATACGACTATGAAATTATATGATACCGGCGTTTATCTTATAAACGGACAGGATATTGTAGAAGCGCCACATGCTTCTTTACCGGTTTCCAGAGAGGAGGCTGCTAAAAATACCATTGCTTATGGAATATTGGAATCTCACAATCTGTCTGGAAATATGGAAAAACTCCAGATTAAATTTGATAAGCTAACTTCTCATGATATTACATTTGTTGGAATTATCCAGACAGCCAGAGCATCCGGACTTGAAAAATTCCCGGTTCCGTATGTACTGACAAACTGTCATAATTCTTTATGTGCAGTAGGCGGAACCATTAATGAAGATGATCACATGTTTGGACTGACATGTGCAAAAAAATATGGCGGGGTATATGTGCCGCCACATCAGGCAGTTATCCATCAGTTTGCCCGTGAAATGCTTGCAGCAGGCGGCAAAATGATTTTGGGATCTGACAGTCATACACGCTACGGAGCACTTGGAACCATGGCAATGGGAGAAGGCGGTCCGGAGCTGGTAAAACAGCTTCTGTCTCAGACATATGATATCAATATGCCGGAAGTTGTGGCTATTTATCTGAAAGGTACGCCTCGCCCGGGGGTGGGTCCTCAGGACGTTGCGCTTGCGATTATTGGGAAAGTATTTGCCTGCGGGTATGTAAAAAATAAAGTGATGGAATTTGTGGGACCAGGTGTTGCTGGTTTAAGTGCAGATTTTCGAATTGGCATTGATGTCATGACAACAGAAACCACATGTTTATCCTCTATTTGGCAGACAGACGAAAAGATTGAAGAATTTTATGAAATTCATGGACGAAAAGAAGATTATAAAGAACTGAAACCGGGAAATACAGCTTACTATGATGGATGTGTGGAAATTGATCTCAGTGAGATCAAGCCAATGATCGCTATGCCATTCCATCCAAGTAATACCTATACTATTGATGAATTAAAAGCAAATCTTTCGGATATTCTTGCAGATGTGGAGAAAAAGGCACAGGTAAGTCTTGATGGAAAGGTTCCATTTACGCTTCAGGATAAAATCGTAGATGGTCAGCTTTATGTGGATCAGGGAATTATTGCAGGCTGTGCCGGCGGTGGATTTGAAAATATCTGTGCAGCAGCAGATATCCTGAAAGGCAGCAGTATAGGTGCAGATGCCTTTACATTAAGTGTATATCCTGCAAGTACCCCTATTTATATGGAACTTGCAAAAAATGGTGTGTTAGCTGAACTTCTTGCAACAGGTGCAGTAGTGAAAACAGCATTTTGCGGTCCATGTTTCGGAGCAGGGGATACTCCTTCCAACAATGCTTTTAGTATTCGGCATACTACAAGAAACTTCCCTAATCGAGAAGGCTCTAAAATTCAAAATGGACAGATTTCCTCGGTTGCTCTTATGGATGCAAGATCTATTGCAGCTACTGCAGCAAACAAAGGTTTTCTTACTTCAGCAGAAGAGTATACAGGAGAATATAGAAATCAAAAATACTTTTTTGATAAAACGATATATGACAACCGGGTGTTTAACAGCAAAGGAAAAGCAGATCCTACAGTGGATATTCAGTTTGGACCGAATATTAAAGACTGGCCGGAAATGGCAGAGCTTGCAGAAAATTTGATTTTGCGTGTTGTATCTGAGATTCATGATCCTGTTACCACAACAGATGAGCTGATTCCATCTGGTGAGACCTCCTCCTATAGATCGAATCCTCTTGGTCTGGCAGAATTTACATTATCCAGAAAAGATCCGGCATATGTAGAACGTGCAAAAGAGATTCAGAAAGGACAGCTGGCAATTCAGAAAGGAACATGTCCGATAGAAGCTGTGCCGGAACTAAAGGAAGTTCTGGATGTTGTTCGGAAAGAGTTTCCAGAGACAGGAGAGGGAAATCTTGGAATTGGAAGTACTATTTTTGCAGTGAAACCAGGAGATGGATCGGCAAGAGAACAGGCTGCCTCCTGTCAGAAAGTTCTGGGAGGCTGGGCAAATATAGCAAACGAATATGCTACAAAGAGATATCGCTCAAACCTGATCAACTGGGGAATGCTTCCATTTCTTATTCCAGCAGGAGAACTTCCGTTTAAAAATGGAGATTATCTGTTTTTCCCGGAGATTCGAAAGGCTGTTGCAGAGAAGGCAGATACGATCACAGGGTATGTGGTAGGAGAGGATTCTATGAAAGCCTTTGAGGTAACATTGGGAGAATTAACAGATGATGAAAGAGAAATCATCTTAAAAGGATGTTTGATTAATTACAATCGAAAATAAAAAAAGGCACTGCTATGGATCCGTAGCAGTGCTTTTTATATTCTTGGAAAAAACTGAAAATTTCAGAAAATATAAATAAATAATAGAATATATAAAATAAATAAAAATAATAAAAGAAAAAAATGAAAAAAGTCGAAAAATGTATTGACAAAGTAATGGGATGGTGCTATTATAATCACAACAAAAGAAAAAACAACCAAAGCACAAAAGATATTCATTCAATTCATAGTATATATAGATGGTATATGAAAAATGAAAAGGATGAAAAAGAAAGGATCGGGTGATTCCAGTGGGAAGTTAAGTGTAACATTTATCAATATGAAAGTGACAGGAATCGTGTTTCCTGCAAGAAAGACCTGGTACAGAAAGAATCAATGATAGTTATAATATAAATTTAGATTTATGAATAAACAGACGTACAGGTATTATAGAAACGATTCTTCATATTGAAAATTGTCACAAATCTAATACAAAGGTTTCGGAAATTGTGTAAAGAAACTTTTTTCGGAAGAGTATAACCATTATCTTAGAAGTTCGTCTGGAAGAAGAGTTCCAGAGAATTTTGAAAATAGATAAGAAGGATATTTTGAAATCCATATTCAGCATTTGAAAATATGAATTGAAGCTTTGCATTAGGGAAGTATCTTTTAATTTTAAAAGAGAAACAAAAAGAAATAGCAGTGAAACTTTTCCCATACTTTTCATAAAAAGTATAAGTAATTTAGTATTTAAGCAGATTTGGATTTAAGAAGTTAAGTTCGAAGGTGTTTACAAAAAGGAGGAAAAGCAATCTCGAATTTCTTGATTATGATAAAATTATAATACGTAAATTATAATTAAAAATCTATAAAACTTTCTAAGTAAACCGAATGATAAAAAATCATATCGTTTATGAGCAGGAAATAAAGAAAAGATATGTAAGAATAGATGAAAAGTAAACAAATAAAATCGGAAATAAAAACCGATAAGTAACTTTAAAAACTATTTAGCATAATGTTATATAAATATCAGTAAAGAATAAAGAGGAAAAACAATTGAATAACGAAGAACATTGAGACGGTCATCATTTTCAAGATCTATAGGATAAAAGAAAGTGGTGACCGTCTCCTTGTCAGAAAGAGAAGAATAAGGTATACTCTCCTGAAAAGGAGAGATTTTTTTATGTGGAAAATAGAGGATTTGATTATATTTGAAGATAGAGATATTCTGGTGTGTCATAAACCGGCCGGTCTTGCTGTGCAAAATGCCAGAATTGGAACATTAGATCTGGAGAGTATGTTAAAAACATATTTGTCACTTCAGCAGCCGGATAAACTGCCGTATCTTGGAGTTATCCACCGTCTGGATCAACCGGTAGAAGGCGTTCTTGTATTCGCTAAAACCTCTAAAGCATCAAGAGCATTAAGCCTTCAGATCAGCAATGGAAAAATGAAAAAGGAATATCTTGCTGTTACAAAGCAAAAACCAAAAAAAACAGAAAATATACTGGAGGACTATCTGAAAAAAGATGGCAGGACAAATACTTCTTATGTTGTAAAAGCGGGCACTCCGGGAGGGAAAAAAGCTCGTCTTTCGTATAAAGTTGTAGATAAGCAAACCTGTGAGACAGGAGAAGAAAAATATTTGTTACGGATTCAACTGGATACGGGACGACATCATCAAATTCGCGTTCAAATGGCACACGAGGGGATTCCGCTTCTTGGAGATCGAAAATATAACCAGGAAAAAAGTAATGAAGGAACAATAGGACTTTGTTCCGCTTCGCTGACTTTTACACATCCTGTATCAGAAAACGAGATGTGTTTTGAGGTGCGTCCAAAAGGAAGTGCATTTGCAGAATTTTACAGGGAATGACCAGGGAATAATTTCTAATAAAATCATCATACTAAGAAAAAATAGAAAAGTATGGTGATCTATTATGAACGTAGAATGGAGAAGGAAATTGACAATTGCAGGGATTGTGGCAGGTGTGTATATAAGCTATCGCTTTTTTTTACCGGCTATCGTCCCTTTTTTGGCTGCCGCTCTTTTAGCCGGTTGGTTTTATCCGATATCTGTTAAAATAGAAAAAAGGACAAAAATAAAAAAAGGAATTTCAGGAGCTGTATTGATCACAATGTTTCTGGCAGCCATTGGTTTGTTTTTGTATTGGGGGATCACAGAGATATTCCGGCAGATGCAGACAGCTGCGGCAAATGTTCCGTGTTTTTTATATGAAGGAGAAAGTGCGGCTGATAAATGCTGTAGGACTTTGGAAAAACTAACAGGGATTGAGGGGAAGGAATATAAAAAATATTTTTTAAAATATCTCAAAAACATTACGAAAAGCATTTTTTCTTTTATTAATATAGAAAATATAGGGAAAATCGTGGGTATGGCAAAAAAAGTGATTCTTTGCTTTTCAGGATTTGTGGTTATGTATATTTCTTCTATTTTTATTATTAGCGATATGGAAAACATTCGTAAAAAAATCCGTGATTATTCATGGATCGTGGGAATCCGCAGAGCGCTGTTACGACTGAAAAAAACAACCGCTGTTTATTTTAAAGCGCAGATTGTGATTATGGGAGTGATTGCGGCAGTCTGTACGGTGGGATTTTGGATGATGCATAGTTCTTATTTTCTTATTTTTGGAATTTCGCTGGGGCTTTTGGATGCAATTCCTTTAATTGGGACAGGGACAATTTTATATCCTGCCGCAGTTGTTTGTCTTATTCGTGGACAAATACCGGTTGCAGTGGGGTGTGTGCTTCTTGATCTTGTCACAAGTTTTTTGAGGGAAGTGATGGAAGCGAAAATGCTAGGAGGAAAATTTGGAGTGTCACCTCTTGTGATTCTGGCATGTGTATATTTGGGTGTTCTTATTTTTGGAGGAAAAGGCGTTATATTGGGACCACTTGCATTTTCTACAGCATATGAATTAGGAAAAGAATGGGATACATGGGATTAAAGTCAGGAAATAAAAGCTTAATTGTGAAAAAAGTATTAAAAGTATAGACGTAAAACAGAAAAAGTGTATAATGAAAAAAATAGAAGAAAACTGTTAAATCTATGTAAAATAGAAAAGGAGAAGAGGTATGAAAAAGGCGGCAGTCGCTTCCGTAATTGTTTTAACAGCAGTAGCAGCTGTAGGAATGGTTTCCGGAAAAACAGAAAAAATCGTAGCATCTCCTGTGGAGACGGAAGAAAATCAGAACGATGGAGCGGAAGATCAGGATATAAAGGATCCGCTTGTTCCGGAAATTGATAAAAGCATTGCAATAGAAGCTGGTTCAAGAGTTGCGGTTGTAAGTAAAAATACGAAAGGTCAGTTTTGGGAAGAAATGCGTAAAGGTATGGAAGATGCAGTAAAAGCTGTAAATGAGACGCATGGATTCGCAAAGGAAGACGCTGTTACCATGACATTTGAAGGCCCGGATGATGAGAATATGGTGGAAACCCAAATTAATACGCTGGATGCAGTGATTTCTGAAAATCCGGCAGTAGTATGCCTTTCAGCAGGAGATATGAATTCCTGCCAGGCACAGCTTGAGGCTGCAAAAGAAAATGGGATTCCTGTAGTGGTATTTGATTCAAATGTAGCAGACACAGAACTTGTGGATGCGTTTCGCGGTACGGATAATCAGAAAGCAGGAGAGATGGCAGCAGAGAAGCTTGGAGAAGCGTTAAAAGGTACAGGCAAGATTGTTGTATTTTCTGCTCAGGAAAAAACTGCCAGTATACAGGAGCGTATAGAAGGATTTCAAAAGGGGATTCAGGCATTTGACGGTATAGAAGTAGCAGAAATTATATACCAGGACAAAGTAGAGGATATGAAAGAAGCTATAAAGGCGACGTTTGAAAAATATCCGGATCTGTCCGGCGTTTACTGTAATAATGGTGACATTTCCGATCTCTATCTTGAAGTAAAAAAAGAAAAAGAACCTCAAGTTGTGATGGTGGGAACAGATGGGACGGCAAAACAGCAGAAAGCAGTAAAAGAAGGAAGACAGATTGGTATTGTTTCGCAAGATCCATATGCGATAGGCTATCAGACACTGTTATCAGCGCTTGCTCTAACAAAAGAAGATGGCAATGTGGAAAAGGAAGTTTTTCTTGCGCCGCAGTGGATTGATAATACAAATATCGAGGATCCACAGCTTGTAAGATACATATATTGAGAATTTACGAAAGAGACTGTGCAGAAAAGTGCACAGTCTTTTTATATAATCGAGTTTATTAATATTTAGACATCTTGGCAGAAATGTATAAAGACAGAAAAAGCAAAGCATGTTAAAATGAAATGTATGGCAATATATATGTGCTGATAAAGGGTTCATGTTGTAATTATTCCGGCAATATGTTAATATTTATCCATATAAATATATAAATGAGAAGCACAAAGCCTGTTTTGTGAAAGAAGGAGAGATGTATGAAACAAGGAATAGAAATTTGGAAAAACATTTCGATACTGACACAGTTTGGGCTTTCTTTTATTACTCCTCTTTTAATGTGTCTGGCAGTGTGCTGGTGGCTGAATACCCATGTCAGTGTGGGGATCTGGATTTATATTCCGGGTTTTTTCTTTGGAATGGGTGGTTCTGCAACTGTGGCATATAAATTGTATTGTCATATTGTTAAACAGGAGAAGAAACGAGAAACCAAGGAAAAACAGAAAGTGTTTTTTAACCGGCATGTGTAAGAAGGATAAAACGAGATAGAAAGGAAGAATAATAGAGAATATGTTTCGTGATATTCAACCAACTGTAAAAAAAGAAACAAAAAAAGTGGCTGTGATCACAGCAGCAGGTATTGCAGGAATGTGGGTGGTGTTTGGAATTCTTCATATGGTGATGCCAGAGAAGATTCCTTTTGATTATACAGTGATACTGGGAGGTATTGGCGGTGGATTTGTTGCAGTGCTGAATTTTCTTCTGATGGGCATTGCCGTTCAGAAGGTAGTTGCAGCAGAAGATGAAGACACAGCGAGAATGAAAATGAAAGCAAGCTACTCTCAGAGAATGATGCTGCAGATGCTTTGGGTAATTGCGGCAATCGTGCTTCCCTGTTTTCAGTTTGTAGCTGGAGCCTTGCCGCTTCTTTTTCCGGGAACAGGAATTAAAATTATGGGAATTCTTGGAAAAAAGAGTTGATAAAATAAAGGAAAAAGTAAATTTGGTAGGATGGGAGGTGGAAAAATATGGAATTGGATATTAGCGGTGCCAGAATACTTTGGGAACTTCCCTTAGAACTGCCGGTTCTCGGAAAATTGAGAATCAGTGAAACCATGGTTGTAAGTTGGGTTGTTATGATATTAATAACCGGCTTATGTATCTGGCTTACTCATGATTTGAAGGAAGAGAATATTTCCAAAAGACAGGCACTGGCAGAATTCATTGTAGAGAAAGCGAATAATTTTGTTACAGGAAATATGGGAGAAAAGTTCCGGTATCTTGTACCTTTTGTTTCAGCGCTCTTTGCAACAAGTGTGGTATCGAATCTGATCAGTCTTACCGGACTTCGAAGTCCTACAGCGGATTTGTCAACAGAAGCTGCCTGGGCAGTTGTGGTTTTTATTATGATCACAGCACAGAAGATCCAGACGAATGGATTTGGTGGTTACCTGAAAGGATTTACGACCCCGATCCCGGTTATGACGCCATTTAACATTTTGTCAGAACTGGCAACACCTGTCAGCATGGCGTGTCGTCATTTTGGAAACATTTTATCCGGTACAGTTATTAATGGCCTTATTTACGGGGCTTTGGCAGTAGCCAGTTCAGCATTGCTGGGTATTCTTCCGGGAGTTCTGGGAGATGTTTTATCAAAAATCCCCATTCTTGATGTGGGTATTCCTGCAATCCTGTCAGTTTATTTTGACTGGTTCTCAGGTGTAATGCAGGCATTTATTTTCTGTATGCTGACTGTAATGTACATTGCAAATGCAGCAGAAGAATAAACAGAGACATGAAAAAATAAAAAATATTTTACAGGAGGATTTTATTATGGATTTTCAATTACTTGCAAAAGGTATCGCATTAGCAGGATGTGCAATTGGTGCAGGATGTGCACTTATATCAGGTATTGGACCTGGTATCGGTGAAGGTAATGCAGTAGCAAAAGCACTGGAAGCCATCGGTCGTCAGCCGGAGTGCAAAGGTGATGTTACTTCTACTATGCTTCTTGGATGTGCTGTAGCAGAAACAACCGGTATTTACGGTTTTGTAACAGGTCTGTTATTAATATTTGTTGCACCTGGTATGTTCATGAAGTTCCTGGCATAAAAGAGAATTTGTAAAAACAGGAGGTTACATGAATGCAGGTACAGGATTTAGTAACGATTGTGCCGTGGAATTTTATTGCAACGATTTTAAACCTTTTTCTGCAGATGTATTTGATCAAACGTTTTCTTTTTAAGCCGATTAATGAGATACTGGAAAAACGCAAGGCTAAGGCAGATGCGGAAATTCAGGATGCAACAAAAGCCAAAAATGAGGCACAGGCAATGAAAGAAGAATATGAGAAAAATATGCAGGACGCTAAGAATAAGGCAAATGAAATTCTTACAACTGCTCAGAAAACAGCAGCGATCCAAAGTGAGGAAATGCTGAAAGAAGCGTCACAGCAGGCATCTGCCATGAAGGAAAAGGCCGAAGCAGATATTGCACAGGAAAAACGGAAAGCTGTCAATGAGATCAAAGACGAAATTGGCGGTATGGCAATGGAGATTGCCGGTAAAGTAATCGAACGCGAAATTAATGAAGAAGATCATGCGAAACTGATTGATGAGTTTATTACGAATGTAGGTGAGGCATCATGACACAAACTGCCAGATTGTATGGCGGCAGTTTATATGAACTTGCCGCAGAAGAACAGCTCACAGGGACCATTTTTACGCAAATGAAAGAAATACGGGGAATATTTCGGGAAATGCCGGAATATGTAAAGCTTCTCAGAGAGCCATCCATTCCAAAAGAGGAGCGGATCGGTCTGATTGAAGCAGCGTTTGGAGAACAGGCAGAGCGTTATCTGGTGAATTTTTTAAAATTGTTGTGTGAAAAAAATATTCTGCAGGAATTTGCAGGATGTTGTGAAGAATTTACACGGCGTTATCATGCAGATCATAATATTGCGGAAGCGGTAGTAACCAGTGCAGTTCCATTAAGCCATGAGCAGATGGAAAAGCTGAAAGAAAAGCTGGGAAAAGTAAGTGGAAAAGAGATTTCTCTTATTCAGAAAACAGATCCGTCCGTACTGGCAGGTCTGCGTGTGGAATTAGAAGGAAAGCTGATTGACGGAACCGTACAGAGCCGTCTGGATGGTCTTTCCAAAAAACTGAATGAAATAATTGTTTAAAGGATGGAATGGAAACATGCAATTAAAACCTGAAGAAATATCCAAAGTCATCCGCAGCCAGATCAAATATTACGATAATGCCATTCAGCAGAATGAGACAGGTACCATTTTAATGGTAGGTGATGGAATCGCCAGAGCCAGCGGTCTTGTAAACTGTATGGCAGGAGAGCTTCTGGAATTCGAAGACGGCAGCTTCGGTATGGCCCAGAATCTGGAAGAAAACAGTGTATCCATCGTATTATTTGGTTCCGATGAAAATATCGGAGAAGGTCAGACTGTAAAGCGTACCGGAAAAGTTGTTTCTGTTCCGGTTGGCGATGCAATGATCGGCCGCGTAGTGAATGCCTTAGGACAGCCAATTGACGGAGCAGGTCCTATTGTAACAGAAGAATATCGGGCTATTGAAAGCCCGGCGCCGGGAATCTGTGAAAGACGTTCTGTTTCAGAGCCTCTTCAAACCGGAATTAAAGCAATAGATTCTATGGTTCCCATTGGAAGGGGACAGAGAGAGCTGATTATCGGAGATCGCCAGACAGGAAAAACTGCACTGGCTGTGGATACCATAATCAACCAGAAGGGAAAAGATGTTATTTGTATTTATGTAGCAATTGGACAGAAACGTTCCACAGTTGCTACCCTTGTAGAGACATTAACAAAAAATGGCGCTATGGATTATACAATGGTAGTGGCGGCAACTGCATCAGAAGCCAGTCCGCTCCAATACATTGCACCATACTCAGGCTGTGCCATGGGTGAATATTTTATGAATAAGGGAAAACATGTGCTTATTGTGTATGATGATCTAAGTAAACATGCAGTTGCATATCGTGCACTTTCCCTTTTGATCCGTCGTCCGCCGGGACGTGAGGCATATCCGGGAGATGTTTTTTATCTTCATTCAAGACTTCTGGAGCGTGCTGCAAAACTGGATGATGAACATGGCGGTGGCTCTATGACAGCGCTTCCTATTATTGAAACACAGGCGGGAGACGTATCCGCTTATATTCCTACAAATGTTATTTCCATTACTGACGGACAGATTTTCCTGGAAACAGAATTGTTCCATTCTGGAGTTATGCCGGCTGTAAATCCGGGTATTTCTGTATCCCGAGTTGGTGGTAATGCACAGATTAAAGCAATGAAAAAAGTTGCCGGCACATTAAAACTGATTTATTCCCAGTACAGGGAGTTACAGAGTTTTGCCCAGTTTGGTTCTGATTTGGATGCGGATACGAAATCCCGTCTGGAACAGGGAGAACGTATTGTGGAGATCTTAAAACAGAATCAGAATGCTCCTGTTCCGGTTGAAAAGCAGGTAGCAATCCTGTATGCAGCAACCAGGGGAGTTCTTTCCAGTGTTGCCGTTGAAGATGTAAAAGCGTATGAGTCTGGACTTTATACGTTCCTTGATACAGATGCACAAGGCGTTTCTGTAATGCAGGAAATTCGTTCCACAGGAAAATTAGAAACAGATACAGAAGAAAAACTGAAAAAGATTCTCAGTGATTATACAGAAAATTTTTTGAATACCAGGCCTGAGAAATAAAGTGATTAGGAGGACGTGATATGGCTGCAAATAACATGAAATCGGTAAAACTGCGGATTAAAAGTGTGCAGAGCACAATGCAGATTACCAAAGCGATGGAACTTGTAGCATCCTCCAAACTGCGTAAAGCAAAAGAGCGGGCAGATATATGCCGTCCGTATTTTCGCGAGCTTCACCAGACTTTGAAAGATATTGCAGAGGGAAGTGTGGATTTTTCCTCCATATATGCCAAAGAGTCGGAGAATAAAAAAAGCTGCTACGTTGTAATTGCAGGTGACCGTGGACTTGCAGGAGGGTACAATACAAATCTTTTTAAATGTCTGGAAGCAGACAGTAAAGGCAAAGATTATGTAGTGCTTCCTGTTGGAAAAAAGGCGGTAGAATATTTCCGGCGTAAAGGTGTGGAATGTGTAACAGAAGAGTTTGCAGAAATTGCAGATATTTCAGTTGCAGATTGTTTTGAAATGGCGAATCTTCTTTGTCGGGAATTTCGAAATGGAAAATATGGACATATTGAATTATGTTTTACAAATTTTGTTTCTATGCTGTCTCAGGTGCCGGAAGTATTTTCTATGCTTCCTCTTTCTGATCTGACAGATCCAAATGGAAACAAATCACCAGAAAAAACCAGAAATCTCATTTGGTACGAACCAAATGAGGTGGAAGTATTTAATGCCATTGTGCCGGAATATCTGGCTGGTCTGATCTATGGAGGCGTTTGCGACAGCGTAGCAAGTGAACTGGCTGCCAGACGTACTGCAATGGAAGCGGCAACAGGAAATGCAGAGGAAATGATCGACAAGTTGAATTTGTATTATAACAGAGCACGACAGGCAAGCATAACGCAGGAAATCACAGAGATTGTTGGAGGTGCGGAAGGTCTTTGACGAAAAGAACTTCCGGGCGGTTTCCACGCTACAAAAATATAGGAGATTCAGGGAATGAGCGAAAAACACATTGGCGAAGTAGTGCAGGTCATCGGTCCTGTTTTGGACATCCGGTTTGCCCATGATGAACTGCCTGCGCTTCTTAATGCCATCGAAATTGACAATCAGGGCGCAAAGCTCATAGCCGAGGTTGCGCAGCAGACCGGGGACAATACGGTGCGCTGTATTGCCATGAATTCCACAGATGGTCTTGTGCGAGGTGCCAAGGCTGTTGATACAGGCGGTCCGATTACCGTTCCGGTAGGAGAGGAATGTCTGGGAAGAGTATTTAACCTTTTAGGAGATCCGGTAGATAATAAACCGATGCCGGAAACAGAAGAAAGATGGGCAATCCATCGTCCGGCTCCGGCTTATGAAGATCAGACTCCTGCAACAGAAATCCTGGAGACAGGAATTAAAGTTGTAGACCTTATCTGCCCATATGCAAAAGGTGGTAAGATTGGTCTGTTTGGAGGAGCTGGTGTAGGAAAGACCGTCCTTATTATGGAACTGATCCATAATGTAGCAACTGCACATGGAGGACTTTCCGTTTTTACCGGTGTAGGTGAGCGTACACGAGAAGGAAATGACCTTTATAATGAAATGAAGGAAAGTGGTGTTATTGATAAAACGGCATTGGTTTATGGACAGATGAATGAGCCGCCGGGAGCACGTATGCGTGTTGGACTTTCCGGACTTACCATGGCAGAATATTTCCGTGACGTAAAAAATCAGGATGTGCTGTTGTTTATTGATAATATTTTCCGTTTTACTCAGGCTGGTTCAGAAGTTTCCGCACTTCTGGGACGTATGCCTTCCGCAGTAGGATACCAGCCTACACTTGCAACAGAGATGGGTATCCTTCAGGAAAGAATCACATCTACAAGAAAAGGTTCTATTACATCGGTTCAGGCTGTTTATGTGCCGGCAGATGACTTGACAGACCCGGCTCCAGCTACAACATTTACACATCTTGATGCTACTACTGTATTATCCCGTGATATTGCAAGTCAGGGTATTTATCCGGCGGTTGATCCTCTTGATTCTACCAGCCGTATTCTTTCACCGGAAGTCGTGGGAACAGAACATTATGAAATTGCCCGTGCTGTTCAGCAGGTATTGCAGCGTTACAAAGAGCTTCAGGATATTATTGCCATTATGGGTATGGATGAACTGTCAGAAGAAGATAAACTGACGGTAAATCGTGCACGTAAAGTTCAGAGATTCCTGTCTCAGAGTTTTTCTGTTGCAGAACAGTTTACCGGTATGGCAGGACAGTATGTTCCTCTTAAAGAAACTCTGAGAGGATTTAAAATGATCCTGGATGGAGAATGTGATGAACTTCCGGAAAGCTGCTTCCTGTTTGCAGGGACTATTGATGAAGTATTTGAAAAAGCGAAGAATGAGTAAAGGAGGCTGTCTATGAAGACATTTCCGTTACGAATCGGAACGCCGGATGGCCTTTTGTTTGAAGGAGAAGCAGAGCGGATTGTATGTCGCGGTATTACCGGGGATCTGGCGATTCTTTCAGGACACTGCAATTTTTGTACTGCACTTGGGATGGGAGAAGCTCATGTTGTTCTGGAAGATCAGACGGTAAGAGCGGCTGCCTGCATTGGAGGTATGCTTTCTGTTATGGATGGGACATGCCGTGTTTTGGCAACTACCTGGGAATGGAAAGAAGATATTGACAAAGAGCGGGCATTAACTTCCAAGAAAAAAGCGGAAGAGATGCTGGCAAAAGGTGGTCTGACAGATCGAGAATATAAAATGGCAGAAGCAAAGCTCCAGAGAGCACTTGTGCGATTAGGTGTAAAGCAATAGAAAATAGAAATAATCCTGTTAATTCTTTATAGAAAACAGGATTATTTTTTTATTTTTGCACTTTAACGCATAAATGCGTTGACATATCAATGCCATAGCGTTACAATGAAGTACCGGAAAGGATAAAAATAAAAGGGACTAGGAAAGGAGAATATATAATTGAAAGAAAGAGAAAAGTTTGGATCCAGAATGGGCTTTATTCTTGTTTCAGCAGGATGTGCCATTGGACTTGGAAATGTATGGAAATTCCCATATATGGCAGGAAAAAATGGAGGAGCTGCGTTTATCCTTATGTATCTGGCGTTTCTTGTTGTGTTAGGCTTACCGATTCTTGTATGTGAGTTTTCTGTAGGACGTGCCAGCCGAAAAAGTACAGCGAGAGCATTTCATGAATTAGAACCAGAGGGAAGTAATTTTCATAAGTTTAGTTACATGAGCATGACATCTAATTATGTGCTTATGATGTTTTATACAATGGTAGCAGGATGGATGATGTATTACTGTTACCGCATGGCAAAGGGAGAGTTTTCCGGAGTATCAACAGAAGTTGTACAGCAGGGATTCGAAAAAATGCTGGCATCTCCCGGTATTATGACGGGATGGATGGCAGCTGTGGTAATTCTTGGTTTTGCAATTTGTTCTTTTGGCGTACAGAGGGGATTGGAAAAAATTACAAAAGTGATGATGACATGTCTTCTTGTGCTGATCGTAGTGCTTGCTGTTCGTTCCCTTACTTTGGAAGGTGCAAAAGAAGGCGTTCGCTTTTATCTTGTGCCTAATATAGAAAGTATACGGGAAGTGGGACTGGGAAATATGATATTTGGTGCAATGTCCCAGGCATTTTTCACCCTTAGTATAGGGGCTGGTTCCATGACTATTTTTGGAAGCTATCTTTCCAAAGATCGCTCTCTTACAGGGGAGTCTGTTCATATTTTGATTTTGGATACCTTTGTTGCACTTATGGCAGGAATGATCGTAATCCCGGCATGTTTTGCATATGGCGTGGAACCGGGAGCGGGTCCTGGACTCGTATTTATCGCACTTCCAAATGTGTTCAATCAGATGGCTGGAGGAAGATTCTGGGGCTCTATGTTTTTCCTGTTCCTCTTTTTTGCAGCGTTGTCAACGGTAACAGCAGTATTTGAAAATATTATTTCTTATGGAATGGATCTTTTTGGATGGAGCAGAAAAAAGGCAGTTGTGATAAATCTTATAGGAATGATTCTTCTCTCAGTTCCTGCTGTACTTGGATTTAATCTTCTTGCAGGGTTCCAGCCATTTGGAGCAGGTTCCAATATTATGGATCTGGAAGATTTTATTGTGTCAAATAATATTCTGCCTTTGGGATCGGTTGTATATGTTATGTTCTGTGTGTCCAGATATGGCTGGGGCTGGGATGGATTCATAAAAGAAGTCAATACCGGAAAAGGTCTGAAGTTTCCGAAAGGAATACGGTTTTATATGATGGTGATCGTTCCGATTGTCATTGTTGTGATCTATTTGAAAGGATATTATGACAAATTTGCAGGACAGGGAACAGGAATCCTGACAGCGTGGATGGCAGTTTCGCTTGCAGTTTTAGCTCTGACCGCATGGTTTATTTTTGGCGGAAAGAAAAGTACCAAATAGAGGAGAGGGAAAAGACAGGAGGAAAGAGATATGATCTCGAAAAAAATGAAGCCTTTTGTAGAAAACAATTCTGCAATTCGAATGATGTTCGAGGAGGGGAAGCGGCTGCGGGAACAATATGGAGAAGAAAATGTTTTTGATTTCAGTCTTGGTAATCCAAGTGTCCCTGCTCCTGATTCTGTGCGCCAGGCTATCATTGATCTTGTAACAGAAGAAAAACCGGAAGTTTTACATGGATATATGAGCAATGCCGGATTTGAAGATGTACGGGAGACAATTGCAGACTCTTTAAATTCCCGCTTTGGAACAGATTTTCGTGGAGAAAATTTAATTATGACAGTAGGGGCTGCAAGTGGTCTGAATGTTATTTTAAAAACGATTCTGGATCCTGGAGATGAAGTGATTGTATTTGCACCATATTTTCTGGAATATGGTGCATATGTAAGAAACTATGATGGAGTACTTGTGGAAATCTCTCCGGATACAGAAACATTTCAGCCTAATCTTCTGGAACTGGAAAAGAAGATAACAGAAAAGACAAAGGCAGTTATTGTAAATACACCTCATAATCCAACAGGTGTGGTATATTCAGAGAAAACCATCAAGCATTTAGTTTCTGTTTTGGAAAAAAAGCAACAAGAATATGGGAATGTGATTTATTTAATTTCAGATGAGCCATATCGGGAACTTGTATATGATGGGGCAGAAGTTCCCTACCTGACTAAATATTATAGGAATACAATTGTAGGTTATTCTTATAGTAAGTCTCTTTCTCTACCTGGAGAAAGAATTGGCTATCTTGTGATTCCGGACGAAGCAGACGGAAGCGGCGAATTAATTGCGGCAGCAGTTATTGCAAACAGGATTCTGGGGAGCGTAAATGCACCATCTCTTATGCAAAAGGTAATTGGGAGATGTGTAAATGCAGAGGTGGATCTGGAGATTTATGACAGAAACAGAAAGGCGCTTTATAACGGATTAAAAGAACTGGGATTTGAATGTGTAAAACCGCAGGGAGCTTTTTATCTGTTTGTAAAATCTCCTGTTAAAGAAGAAAAGAAGTTTTGTGAGATAGCAAAAAAATATAATATTCTTATGGTTCCGGGAACTTCTTTTGCATGTCCGGGGTACGTACGACTTGCGTATTGTGTTTCGTATGAAACGATCATAAATTCTCTTCCGCAGTTTAAGTGTCTGGCAGAAGAATTTGGATTAAAGAAAAACTAAAAAATAATTTGATGAAATAGAAAACCTTCTCTGTTTTGGTGGAAACAGAGAAGGTTTTTATATTGCAGTTTATATTCAGCTTTTGCGGAAAGCTGCTCTTTTTCTTTCTCTTGGATCAAGAATACGTTTACGGATACGAAGGCTGGAAGGTGTGATTTCCAGAAGTTCATCCTGATCGATAAATTCAACTGCCTGCTCAAGACTTAATACTCTTGGAGGAGTCAGTTTTAAAGCTTCGTCTGCAGAAGAGGAACGGGTATTGGTCAGATGCTTTGTTTTACATACATTTAATTCGATGTCTTCTGTTTTTCCGTTCTGACCGATTACCATACCGCTGTAGACTTTTTCACCAGGGCCTACAAAAAGAGTTCCTCTTTCCTGTGCTGAGAAAAGTCCATAAGTGACAGTTTCTCCGGCTTCAAATGCAATAAGGGAGCCCTGTTTACGATACTGAAAATCTCCTTTATAAGGAGAATATCCGTCAAAAATTGTATTCAGGATACCGGTTCCTTTTGTGGAAGTTAAGAATTCTCCACGGAAACCGATTAAACCTCTTGATGGAATATGGAATTCCAGTCTTACAGAACCGTCACTGGCAGTGCTCATACCCTGGAGTTCACCTTTTCGTTCGCTTAATTTCTGAATAACTGTTCCGGAAAATTCTTCCGGCACATCTACATAGGCAATTTCCATTGGCTCTAATTTGTGACCACGCTCATCTGTATGATATAAGACCTCCGGTTTACTTACGGCAAATTCGTATCCTTCACGGCGCATATTTTCAATCAGAACAGACAGGTGAAGTTCTCCACGGCCGGAAACCTTGAAACATTCTGTTGTTTCTGTATCTTCTACACGAAGGCTGACATCTGTATTTAATTCTCTGTAAAGACGGTCACGGAGATGACGGGAAGTGATATATTTTCCTTCCTGTCCTGCAAGAGGGCTGTCATTTACAAGGAAGTTCATGGAAATAGTCGGCTCAGAAATTTTCTGGAAAGGAATAGATTCCGGATTGTCTCCGCCACATAAGGTATCTCCAATATGAATTTCTGCAATTCCGGATACGGCTACAATAGAGCCTATGGATGCTTCTTTCACTTCTACTTTGTTTAAACCGTCAAATTCATAAAGTTTGCTGATCTTTACTTTCTGACGTTTTTCCGGATCATGATGATTTAAAAGTGTCAGTTCCTGGTTTACAGCAATTTTTCCGTTTTCAACTTTTCCCACACCAATACGACCTACATATTCATTATAATCAATGGTGCTGATCAGTACCTGTGTGTCTGCATCCGGATCACCTTGCGGAGCCGGGATGTATTTCAGGATTGTTTCAAATAATGGGGCCATATTTTCAGGTGTATCCTCAAGATCAAGAACAGCATGTCCTGCTTTTGCAGAAGCGTAAAGGAAAGGACAGTCCAACTGTTCATCGGAAGCTTCCAGGTCCATGAGAAGTTCAAGAATCTCGTCAATTACTTCATCCGGACGTGCCTCCGGGCGGTCTATTTTATTGATGCAGACAATGACATGAAGGTCAAGTTCAAGTGCTTTTTTCAGAACGAATTTTGTCTGTGGCATTGCGCCTTCAAAAGCATCCACAAGAAGGATAACACCGTCTACCATTTTTAAAACACGCTCTACTTCTCCGCCGAAGTCAGCATGTCCTGGGGTATCAATAATGTTGATCTTTGTTCCTTTATAATGAACGGCTGTGTTTTTGGACAGGATGGTGATACCGCGCTCACGTTCAATGTCATTGGAATCCATGACGCGCTCCTGGACTTCCTGGTTTTCACGGAATACGCCGCTTTGTTTGAGAAGCTGATCTACCAGAGTGGTTTTGCCGTGATCTACATGAGCAATAATAGCTACGTTACGTATGTCTTCGCGTTTGGTCTTCATAAAAATCGAATTCCTTTCTTATATAAATATTGTTTAGTTTTTATCTATATCAAGTTAAGCATGATGCAAAAATCCAATTTATAAGTTTACCACATTTTCGTGGGATTACAAGGTTCTGAAAAATTTTTTTTATTTTTGGTTCTAAATATGTGTTTTGGTACATAGGTTATATAGATAAAATACCCAAAGAGGAAGGAGAACACATTATGGCAGATAAAATTATTGAAAACAATCAGGTATCGGTTATGGGGAAAATCGCTACCGGCTTTACATTCAGTCATCAGGTTTTTGGAGAAGGCTTCTATACAATGGAGCTGCTTGTAAAAAGACTGAGTGATTCCGAAGACAGAATTCCGGTGATGGTGTCGGAACGTCTTGTGGATGTTACACAGGATTACGTGGGGGAATACATTGAAATTCACGGACAATTCCGTTCGTATAACCGCCATGAGGAAAAACATAACAGGCTTGTGCTTTCCGTATTTGCACGAGAATTGAAGTTTGTGGAAGAGGAAGATGATTCTATTCCGGTAAATCAGATCTTTTTGGATGGATATATTTGTAAGCCGCCTGTATATCGGAAAACTCCTCTTGGAAGAGAAATTGCAGACCTTCTTATGGCAGTGAATCGACCGTATGGGAAATCTGACTACATACCTTGTATTTGTTGGGGAAGAAATGCCCGCTATGCATCAGCATTTGAAGTGGGTGGACATGTATTGATATGGGGAAGAATTCAAAGCAGGGAATATATGAAACGCATTGGGGAAAATGAAACGGAAAAGCGAATTGCATATGAAGTGTCTGTAAGTAAGCTGGAATATGTGGAGTAAAAGCTGCCACTTGCAATTCTCTTGAAACTGCGGTAATATAAGCGTATTCAAAAGCAACTTCATAAACGATAAGAGGAATTGTGATGGTAAAAGAATTAACAGAAGTTTATTGCGGAGACGGGAGAGGCAAGACAACTCTGGCAATTGGTCAAAGCCTTCGTGCCTGCAGTCAGGGAAAAAGTGTAATTATTATTCAGTTTCTAAAAGGAAAAGAACGCAGAGAACTGGATTTCCTGGAAGATATGGATAGTATGGATATTAAAATTTTCCGGTTTGAGAAAATGGATCGCTGTTATGAGGAATTAAATGAACAAGAGAAGGAAGAAGAGCGATTAAATATTCTGAATGCGCTTAATTTTGCACGTAAAGTAGTGGCAACACAGGAATGTGATTTTTTGCTCCTGGATGAAATTTTACGGCTTTTGGATAATGGGATTACAACAGAAGAATCGATCGAAGATATTCTGAAGCTGAAAGATGAAAGTATGCATATAGTTATGACAGGAAGGACACTTCCGGAAAAGTTGCGTCCTTACGTAAATCGCATTACAACTCTCAGTACGGAAGAGATAAAAAACGAGGAAACAGAGAAATAAAAAAGTTACAGAAGAATAGTGGAGGAAAAGAAATGGCAATTTTTAAAGGTGCAGGTGTTGCAATCGTAACTCCTATGTACGAAGATGGAAAAGTAAATTACGATAAATTAGGAGAATTAATAGAATTCCAGATCGCAAACAGTACAGATGCAATTATTATTTGTGGGACAACAGGAGAATCATCTACAATGGATCACGGAGAACATCTCCGTACGATTAAGTATGCCATTGATAAAGTTGCAAAACGTATTCCGGTTATTGCAGGAACAGGTTCTAATTGTACAGAAACTGCAATTTCCATGTCAAAAGAAGCTGCGTCTTATGGTGCAGATGCATTGTTAGTGGTAACTCCTTACTATAACAAGGCAACACAAAAGGGGCTGATCGCCCATTATACAGCAATTGCGGAAGCCGTTCCGGAAACACCGATCATTATGTATAATGTACCAAGCCGTACAGGATGTAATATTCAGCCTGCTACTGCAGTGACTCTTGCAAAAAATGTAAAAAATATTGTAGGAATCAAAGAAGCATCCGGAGATTTATCTCAGGTTGCAAAACTGATGAGCCTTGCAGAAGGATGTTTGGAACTTTATTCAGGAAATGATGATCAGGTACTTCCAATCCTTTCTCTTGGAGGTCTTGGTGTTATTTCGGTTTTATCCAATGTTGCTCCACAAGAAACACACGACATGGTAATGAAATTTTTAGATGGAGATATAAAAGGCGCTGCTGAGATCCAGTTAAGAGCGATTCCTCTTGTTAATGCACTTTTCAGTGAGGTAAATCCGATTCCGGCAAAAGCTGCTTTGAATCTTATGGGAATGAATGTGGGATCTCTTCGTATGCCATTGTCAGAAATGGAAGAAGACAACAAAGCAAAACTGGCAGAAGCTATGAAAGCTTTTGGCATTACCCTGGCATAAATACACATTTTCAGAAAGGATAAAAAATTATGGTAAAAATTATCATGCATGGATGCAATGGTCATATGGGCCAGGTGATTTCTGAACTTGTGGAAAAAGATGCAGATGTGGAAATCGTGGCAGGAATTGATATTGCAGACAATGGAAAAAATAGTTACCCTGTTTTTACAAATATGGAAGATTGTCATGTAGAGGCAGATGCCATCATTGATTTTTCTTCTGCAAAAGCGGTAGATGCCCTTCTTGATTATAGTGCAAAGCGTGAAATTCCGGTAGTTGTCTGTACAACCGGTCTTAGTGAAGAACAGCTTGCCCATTTAGAGGAAACTTCTCAAAAAGTGGCAGTTTTAAAATCAGCAAATATGTCTCTTGGTATCAATACACTTTTGAAGATTGTACAGAGTGCCGCAAAAGTTCTGGCAGAAGCAGGATTTGATATGGAAATTGTGGAACGGCATCATAAATTGAAACTGGATGCTCCAAGCGGTACAGCGCTGGCATTGGCAGACAGCCTGAATGAGGCTATGGATAATCGTTATCATTATGTGTATGACAGAAGCCAGAGAAGAGAACAGCGTGATGATATGGAAATTGGTATTTCCGCAGTGCGTGGCGGAACGATTGTAGGGGATCATGAAGTTATTTTTGCCGGTCCGGATGAAGTGATTGAATTTAAACATACGGCATATTCCAAAGCTGTTTTTGGAAAAGGTGCTGTGGAGGCTGCTAAATTTTTGGCAGGTAAACCGGCAGGTCGATATGATATGAGTGATGTGATCACAAAATAAAAAATAATAAAAGAACTGTGAGGATTGCGAGCTACTCCCGAAAAGCTAGATTTAAGATCTAAGGTGGAGAGGAGAGTTCCATTGTCTTACAGTTCTTTTTTTTATAAATTTTTTCAGGTTGAATAAATTTTCCAGTCCGGGAAATACTAACGATATAAGTTAAATTTCAAGGCAAAGGAGAATACTAAAATGAAAAAATGCAATAAGATTTTTATGGGTGCATTATTTGTACTGGCATTATCCATGTTTACAGCTTGTGGGAGAAATGACCGGATGGCAGATGAAACACGTGTGGAGGGAACGGATAAGAATACAGAAAAAAATAAAACCTCAAAGGATAAAAGCGAAAGGAATAAGAGCAAAAAAGCAGAGGAGAAACCTGAGAAATCTGAAAATAGAAATACGACCTCAAAAGACAATGAAGAAAAGGATCCTCAAGAAGAGATTCAAGAAAACACAACCGATCATCCGAAAACAGAAGATGAAAGAGCAGATCAAAACGATAATGGAGATGGAACCGTATCCGGCGAACTTGGAAATAGCGTAAAAGATATTGGAGATGGTGTAGGAAATGCTGTGGAAGATGTGGGAGATGCTGTAAAAAATGCAGCAGATGGAAGATAAATAACACGGAGATTGCTGATTCGTGTTTGGCATTAGCACTCAGCTCGAAAAAAGTTCAGAAAAATATGTTAATTTTTCATAAAATGATGTTAAAATTCCCAAGAGTGTGCTATAATAGTCCTATCAAACAGCAAAGGGGATGGAAGCATGAAATTTATTATCAGCGGAAAGAATATTGCAGTTACCGAAGGGCTTAGAACAGCGGTTGAGGACAAGCTGGGGAAACTGGAACGGTATTTCACTCCTGACACCGAAGTTGTAGTAACTTTAAGTGTTGAAAAAGAAAGACAGAAAATTGAAGTGACGATTCCTGTAAAAGGAAGTATTATTCGCTCTGAACAGGTAAGCAATGATATGTATGTATCCATTGATCTGGTAGAAGAGGTTATTGAACGTCAGCTTCGAAAATACAAAAATAAAATTGTAGACAAACAGCAGTCTTCTGCAAACTTCCAACAGGCATATCTGGATAAGGATTATGAAGAAGATGAAGATGTAAAGATCATCCGTACAAAGAAATTTGATATCAAGCCAATGTATCCGGAAGATGCGTGTGTACAGATGGAACTTCTGGGACACAACTTTTTTGTATTCTTTAATGCAGAGACAGAGCAGGTAAATGTGGTTTATAAAAGAAAAGGAAACACATATGGCCTGATGGAACCAGAATTTTAGGCGAACTTTTGGGGGGCTAAAAGGGTCTGAAAGAAATGAGCGATATATATCCTTGTGGATAATATATCGCTCATTTTATTATTTCACAGGAGCTTTATGTCGTGTTTTATCTTGTTTTGGCGAAATGTAGAGAAAAAAATAAAGAAATAGGATAAAACAATAAAAAATAATTGACAATAGGAACGCAAATTGTTATACTGGGGCTAAGTTAAGACGAAGTGTTTTTTATGAGTATGCAAAGAGGCATGTAAAGAAATTAAGATATTCTTTTATATTTTATAATACAATGCAAAAGAGCAAAAAATAAAAAATACTTTTTTTATACCTAAATTTAAAGATAAATTGTAGTTTGTCAACAAAAAAAACAATAAAAAAAATAAGAAACTATGAAAAACTACAGAAGAGTCTTAACCGTTCTCATGGCTGGCACAATAGCATTACTATGATCTGGCTGCGTAGTCTGCAGATACTGTTCCGGAGATTGTGCGGAAAGAGCAGGAGCTGGGTAGGAGGGAGATCTTATGTTTACAGAAGAGAGGCAGGCTGCTATTGAGGAATGCCTTCATCGAAAAGGAAAAGTAAAAGTAAAAGAATTAAGTGAGCAGTTTCAGGTATCCGAAGATTGTATTCGAAAAGATTTAAAAATCCTGGAAAATTCGGGACACTTAAAAAGAACATATGGAGGTGCCATCTTATCAAAGGACTATCCTCTGGAAAGAGATGTAATAGATCGTAGAAATTATCATCTTGATAAGAAAAAAATCATTGCAGAAAAAGCAGCGAATCTGATTCGAAATAATGAAACGATTTTTCTTGATATTTCTACAACCAATATTGAATTGGCAAAGCTTCTGGTGTCATCCAGAATGCGGGTTGTAGTTGTAAGCAATATGATTGATATTTTGCAGATTCTGGCAAAAAGTTCTACGATAACTGCAATTGGTACGGGAGGAACCATGTACCAGACAGTAAATGGGTTTATGGGAGCTGCAACAATAGAAGTGATTAAGCAGTATAGCTTTGACCGAGCATTTCTGGGAAGTTGCGGTGTAGATATGGTGGACGGTACAATTACAACTCTGGGAGTAGAAGATGGTCTTACAAAAAAAGCAGCCATACAAAGCAGCCGTCATAAATACGTAATGATGGAAAGAGAAAAATTTTATTTTAATGATTCATATAAATTTGCTTATTTTGATGATATCAGTGGGATTATTACGGATGAATACCCGGATGGTACTATTGTAAATACATTAGAAGCAGCAGGAGTACATTTAATTTGATAAAAAAACCATGGAGGTGCATTATGATACAATTAAAGCATGCTGGAACAAAAGACGTGACTGTGTTTTTCTGCCACGGTGATTCTAAAAAATTGAAAGAGTTTTCAGAAGGAACAGAGCGGCTTTTTCAGGGAGAGTTTCTTCAGACAGCCTGGACGACAGATAAAGAAGGAAGATTAGTTCTTTTAACAGGAATGGGTGAAGCAGGTCAGGAAGTTATTCGTTTAAAAGAACTGGGAGCTGCGGCTGTGAAGGAATGCCGAGGGAAAAAAATCACAGGTTTTTCTATGGATATAACCGAGATCGTAGAAGAATATGGTACAGAATCTGTAAGACATATTACAGAGGGAGCGATTCTTGGAACATATGAGCAGAAAGTGTTTAAAGACAAAGAAGAAAATCCGTTAGAAATCGAGATAGTTGGTATTGCTTCAGAAGATTTTGAAGAAGCCCAGAAACTCTTCCAGGAAACAGTGACGGTAACAGAAGGAATCTGCTTTGCAAGAGATATGGTAAATCTTCCAGGCAACCATTTGCGCCCTGAAGATTTTGCAAAATCTATTATGGAATTTGTAAAAGATACAGAGATCGAAACAGAACTTTTAGATCTGAGTGTTCTAAAAGAAAAAGGAATGCAGGGCCTTCTTGGAGTTGGAGAAAGCAGCCAGTATCCTCCGTGTCTTCTTGTACTGCGTTATAAAGGAGATCCAAAAGGGACAAGAAATACCGGCCTGATCGGAAAAGGTGTTACCTGTGATACAGGCGGATATTGTCTGAAACCGGCAAATTCCATGCTTGGAATTAAAGGCGATATGGCAGGAGGGGCGGCTGTATGCGGTGCAATGTATGCGTTGGCAAAGAACAAAATGCCGGTAAATGCAGTTGCAGTTGTACCAATGTGTGAGAACAGAATTTCTTCCGGAAGTCTTCTTCCAGGAGATGTAATTGGTTCTTATGCCGGAAAAACCATTGAAGTTGTCAATACAGATGCAGAAGGAAGACTGATCCTGGCAGACGCAGTTTCTTATGCGGTACGCGAAGAAGGTGTTACGGAAGTTTTGGATATTGCAACATTAACAGGTGCAGTTGTCAATATGTTTGGATTTACTGTAACAGGTGCTGTTTGTGATAACGATGAAATGTATGAACGTTTTGAAAAAGCATATACATACTCCGGAGAACGTTGCTGGAGAATCCCGTTCTATAAAGAACATGAAAAAATGATTGAAAGTAAAATTGCAGATGTTCGTAATTTAAGTAATGGCGGATGCGGAACTATTACTGCAGGTCTTTTTATCCGGGCATTTGCAGAAGAACATCCATGGCTGCATCTTGATATTGCAGGAACAGCATGGGTAGATGATCCGATCTTTGAGTTCCAGTCATGTGGAGCTACAGGAGCAGGTGTATCCTCTATTTACCGCTTCTGCTGCGAAAGATAAGAGGGGAACTTTTAGAAAACGGAGGAAGAAAAAATGAATGGTTACATCTTAGAAGCGTGTGTGGATTCCGTAGAATCCGCACTGGCAGCAGCCAGAGGTGGTGCGTCCCGTCTGGAGTTGTGCAGTAATCTTGTTATAGGAGGAACCACACCAAGTCCATGGCTGTTTGAGGAAATTAGAAAACATACAGATATTAAAATCCACGCATTAATTCGTCCGAGATTTGGAGATTTCTGTTATACAGATTCAGAATTTTCCATAATCCGGGGAGAAGTGAAAGGATTCCGGGAAATGGGGGCAGAAGGTGTCGTTATTGGCATTTTAAAGCCGGATGGAACCTTGAATATGGAGCAGATGAAGATCCTTATGGAAGAAGCAGAAGGAATGTCAGTCACCTTACATCGTGCCTTTGATGTGTGTGCAGATCCTTTTGTTGCAATGGAACAGGCAATTGAACTGGGAATTGATACGATTCTTACATCAGGTCAGAAAAATGTATGCACACTTGGAACAGATCTTCTGCGTGAACTTGTGGAGAAGAGTGCGGGAAGAATTTGTATACAGGTAGGAAGCGGTGTAAATGCACAGGCAATCAGTCAGGTTTATCCATTGACAAAAGCCACAGCTTATCATATGTCAGGTAAAGTAACATTAGACAGTTCTATGATTTATCGGAAACAGGGTGTCAATATGGGGCTGCCTTCTCTTAGTGAATATGAAGTTTGGCGTACAGAAGAAAGCAAGATTCGAGAAGCAAAACAGGTACTGGAGGAACTGTAATGAAAAAGACATTTTTGGAAAAAAGCAGAGATGCCATTTTGAATCGATATACAGAATTAGAAAAAAATTTCCCGGTAGTTATGGAGGAAGTAAGCAGCCGTCTGTCTCTTTGTGAAGAGAACACGGCATTAGCATGCAAATATTTGTATGTTAACATGCCGTATAGTGATATTGGAAACTATAGCCTGGATATTTTTATGGATTATGCAGAAAATTCCGTATGGTTATGGGAAAATTGTGAGGATGTTCAGAAGCTTCCGGAAGAAATTTTTCTGAATTATGTGTTGTACCATAGAGTGAATGAAGAGGAAATTGCGCCATGCCGTCATTTCTTCCGTGAGGAAATTGGAAATCGTATGGATTCTCTTCATGGAAAAGAAGCTGCTTTGGAAGTGAATTACTGGTGCGCAGAAGAGGCAACGTATCATTGTACAGATGAAAGAACTCTTTCTGCAATCTCTGTTTACAGAAGAGGCAACGGAAGATGCGGGGAAGAATCTGTATTTACTGTGAATGCAATGAGAAGTGTGGGAATTCCTGCCAGACAGGTATATGCACCCAGATGGTCCCATTGTGATGATAATCATGCGTGGGTGGAGGTTTGGTGTGATGGAACCTGGTACTTCCTTGGTGCCTGCGAGCCGCTTCCTATTTTGAATAAAGGCTGGTTTACAAATGCTTCTTCTCGAGCTATGATGGTACATTCCCGTTGGTTTGATACCATAGAGTCAGGAGAAGAAAAAATCGGAGATGAAGGCATGGTGACGATGCTGAATGAGTTGGAGCGCTATGCACAGGTAAAAAATATTTCTGTGAAAGTTCAGGATATGGAAGGGAACCCTGTTTCGGATGCAGATGTATTTTTTGAAGTATTAAATTATTCAGAATTTGTTCCGGTTGCAGAGGGAAAAACAGATGAGACAGGATGCGCCTCTCTCACAACTGGTCTTGGAAGTCTGCATATTGCGGTTGTGAAAAACGGACAGTATATAGATGGATTTATAGATACCAGAAGTGAAGATGTGTGCCTGCTTACTTTGGGAGAAAAGATAGAATCAGAAGCATGGATGGATATGGATATGATCGCTCCTGTTGATACACCTGTTAATACAGATATGCCGACAGAAGAGCAGACAAAGATTGGAAATATCCGTCTGGAAGAAGCAGCAGCAAAGCGCAGACAAAAAACAGAAAATTGGGAAAACCCTCAGCGTGCAGCATTTTTAAGTAAAGAAGATCATAAAGAACTTAGACAGAAGCTGCTGGATGTTCTTAGTGAAAAAGACCAGACAGATCTCCTTTGTGATGTATTAGAGGAGCATTTTTCTTACGCTCTTCCGTATTATGGAACAATGGATGAAGCAATTTTTGTCTCCTATATTTTAAATCCGCGAGTACATGATGAAGTTCTTATGCCGTATCGCAAAAAAATACTGGAAATGTTTTCCCAGAAAGAACAGGAAACTTTCCGTAAAGATCCGAAAAAACTTTGGGAAGCAATTGATAAAAAGATACAGTCCTGCCAGAAGAAGGAAAGAAGCAGTGTGATCACAACTCCGGCCGGATGTTTAAAAATGGGAACTGCGAGTCCGCTTTCTAAAAAAATTCTTTTTGTGGCAGCAGCCAGAACATTAGGAATTCCTGCAAGATTAAATCCAAGCGATGGTTCCATGGAATATATGGAAGGTGAAAAGTTTGCTGCAGTTCTTTCCGAGAGAGAGAAAAACTGCCGTCTTACTTTAAAAGCCGGAGATGATACTGTGTGGAAATATTTCCAGAACTGGACAATTGGAAAACTGACAGATGGGCATTTCGTAACCCTTCATCTGGAAGACCAGAAATGGGAAAAAGGAACGCTTACATTAGAGTTAGAAGCTGGTAAGTATCGTATTCTTACTTCTAATCGTCTTCCAAATGGAAATATTTTTGGAAACAGATATTATCTGGATATAGAAGCAGGAGAAGAAAAAGAAGCAATTCTTGTTCTTCGTCAGGCAAATCTGGAAGATATGCTGGAAAATATATCCATTCCGGAATTTGAGCTTTATACAGATGAGCCTTCAGAAGACGGGGAAAAAATCCGTGCTTCCGTTCTTACTGAAAAAGGAAAACATATCTTTATGTTTTTAGAGGAAAGCCGTGAGCCTACAGAGCATATTTTAAATGAAATGATGGAGCAGAAAGAAGCTTTTGCAAAATTGGCATCTTCAATCTTTTTTGTAGTACGTACAAAAGATGCTTTGAAAGATCCCAATATTGCCAGAGCACTTGCAGCGTTCCCGGGAATCCAGATATATTATGATGAATTTAAAGATCATATTGAAATGCTGGGACGCCGGATGTATGTGGATCATGAAAAACTGCCGCTTATTATCGTAACAGATGGAACTTTAAATGGAATTTACGCTACAAGTGGATATAACGTAGGGACAGGAGATATGCTTCTCCGTCTTATGTAAAAAAAAGATTTTTAAGGACTCTTGATAAAAGAGTCCTTTTTTGTGCAAAATACATAAAAAAACACGTAAAAATATGAGTAAAGTAACGAAAAAAACAAACGTTGTTGACAAAAACTGTATTAAACTATATACTCATCATAGATTAGTTAATCTAATTGACAAATAAAGTAGATGAACTAATATCTGGCCATTAACAAAATATATAACAAAAATAATTGTTGTGAACAAGGGAAAAAGGAGCCTAATATGAAAAAGAGAATACATAAGAAAATCAGCCTTGTAATGGCTGCCTGCATGACAGCGGGAATGGTAGGGAGTGTAAATGTACAGGCAGAATCTCATTATACTCAGGAAGACTTTGCCAATGTACTGGATGTTACAGCAAGAATGAATGAAACACCATACGGATATTATGAAACGGACAACTTTAATGTGTTCTCAGATATGGGAGCATGGCATGGTTATCATCTTCATGCCGTAGATGCCCTTGATACATATGGCGGATTTGCAGGACCTCATATTATCGGACAGGACATAGGGATGAATTTATCTGATTGTATCAGTCGCTTAAACCTTCAGACAGCAGATGGTGAAAAAATTGATCTGACAAATGCAAGAACCTATACCGCTTATTATCCGGGAAAACTGATGCAGTATTATGAGGAACGTGATCAGTATAAAGTAACGTTGGAGTTGATTTATGTAAGCGGAAGAACAAACTATGTGCGCACAACCATTGAAAATTACGGAGAAGAACCTCTTGTTCTGGATGTTTCCTGGGATGGAAAAGTTTATGGAGAAAACAAAATAGGGGGAGATGCTTATCCGACAAATGCAACCTTAGAAGGGACAGAGGATGGCGTAAAAGTTAAGTTCAAAGAATACGAAGATGCATGGACCACAACGGAAGAAACCGGATATGCGATCCGTCATAGCCAGCCGGTGAAAACAGAAGTGGCAGAGGATAAAATGAGCTATGTGGCAAAAGCTGCAGAGCCTGTAACTATTGAGAAAGATACTCCGTATGTTACATATACAGCAGAAAGTTTTACCTTTACAGCCGAAGAAGAGGCAAAAGAAGCAGAACTTGTAAAAGGATTGTTTGCGGATCCGGAAAAGCCATTTGAAGAAAACCGCCAGAGATGGCAGGGATATCTTGATAAAACATTTGATAAAGAAGATAACGTGGCAAAACCATATAAAAATGCCACTGTAAAAGCAATGGAGACATTGATTACAAACTGGAGAAGTCCAGCCGGAAAATATAAACACAGCGGACTGACACCATCTATGTCCTACATGTGGTTTAATGGTGTATGGGGATGGGATACATGGAAAAATGCAGCAGGTATTGCAGGATTTGATACACAGCTTGCAGAAGATGGCATTCGTTGTATGTTTGACTACCAGATACAGGCAGATGATCCGGAACGTCCACAGGATGCAGGTGCTATTTTTGACTGCTTCACATACAAAGAAAATTCAGAAAATTATCGAAATTCTAAACCGCCGCTTTCTGCGTGGGGTGTATGGAAAGTATATCAGGAAAGCGGAGATAAGGCCTTCCTGGAAGAGATGTATCCAAAGTTGACGGCATATCATAATTGGTGGTATACTAACCGTGATACAGACCAGAATGGTGTTGCAGAATATGGCGGCATGGTTCATAGGGCACATTATCAGAAAGATGAAGATAGGAACATCCTGGAAGATGAAAACGGAAAGCCGTTGTTAAATGTAGAGAACATTATTGAAGCAGCAGCTTGGGAGAGCGGAATGGATAATGCAACCCGTTTTGATCAGGAAGGAAACGGACCGGATGATATAGGGGTTCTTGTATACGAAAACAAGAATGCAGATGGTGAAGTAGTCGGATATTCTCTCAATCAGGAATCCGTAGATTTAAATGCAATGCTTTATGCGGAAAAAGGTTTCCTGAAATCAATAGCGGAAGAGCTTGGAAAAACAGAAGATGCTGCTAAATATGAAGAAGAAGCAGCTGCTCTTGCAGAATATATCAACACAAATATGTGGGATGAAGAAACAGGATTCTACTACGATTTGCAGATTAATGAAGATGGATCAGAGAAGAAACTTCTTACAAATCGTGGAAAAGGAACAGAAGGATGGATGCCTCTCTGGGCGAAGCTGGCACCTGCTGACAGAGCCGAAAAAGTTAAGGATAACATGATGGATGAGGGAAAATTCAATCTGAGAGTTCCGATGCCGACAGCTGCTTTTGACAATGACAAGTTTAGTCCATACCGTTACTGGAGAGGACCTGTTTGGCTGGATCAGGCGTTATATGGTGTAGAGGCTCTTCAAAATTACGGATATGAAGAAGAGGCCACTGAAATGGCGTACAAACTCTTTGATGGAGCTGAGGGCGTTTTAACAGATGGTCCGATTCGTGAAAACTATAATCCGGTTACTGGTGAAGGTCTTCATACAAAGAACTTCTCCTGGTCTGCAGCAGCTTATTATATGTTATATAAAGATGCTTTAGCAGAGACAAACCCATCTACTCAGACCGGACTGGAAATGAAATAAACAGATAATGACAGGGTGCTGTACAAAATGTACAGCACCCTGTTTGCAAATAAGGAGAATTCTTGCAGATGAATACGGAAGAAAAAAGTATTAATCAGGAAAAACAGCAAAAGATTAACCGTACCCTTGTGCTACGGCTTTTAAGACAGGAGAAGCTGGCTTCACGAGCTGACATTGCAAAGCTTTCAGGGCTTCAGAGAGCAACGATCACAAATATTGTAAAGGAACTGATGGATCTTGGGATTGTAGTGGAAGACGGGATTTTAAGTGGCAATAAAGGGCGTCGTTCCATAGGGATCAGAATGAATGGGGGGAATTTTGGGGTGGCTGGTGTTATGGTCACCAGAGAATATTTTGGTGTAAGCTTAATAGGACTTTCCGGAGAGATTCACGAGACGAAATATTTTAAATTAGAAGAAACGGATTCGGTTTATGAAAGTATTCAGCGGATAAAAAAAGAAACGTATCATATGATGGCGGCGCAGAAGGATTTTCGCACACTTGCTGTAGGATTTGCGGTTCCAGGACCTTATAAAATAGATGGGGACGAGATTATTTTTATTACGAACTTAGTGGGATGGGATGGGATTCCTATTAGTTCCTTGCTGCAGGAAGGATTTGATGTTCCTATTTATATCGAAAATGATGCCAATGCAGGCGCTTTTGCGCAATTGTGGAATTATGAGAAGACATTGGCTAAAAAAGATATGGCATATATTGTTGCAGGGCAGGGAATCGGATGTGGTATTATTTCCAATGGCGTTCTTTTAAAAGGGGCATTAGGGATTGCCGGAGAGATTGGGCATACGACAATCGATCATTGCGGACCACGGTGTGAATGCGGAAATTATGGTTGCCTGGAAATGTATTGTTCTATGCTGGTATTAAAGAAGAATATTCGAAAACGGCTGAAAAACGGAGAAAATTCATATGTTCGGGAAGAGTATGAACGAACAGGAAATCTCAGCCAGCAGCTTTTAAAAGAGGCGATTAAAAAGCAAGATATTGTAGTGAAAGAAGAATTTGATAAAATGTGCGAATATCTGGCAGTGGGAATTATAAATATTATTAACCAGTTAAATCCGGAACTTGTTATTATCGGGGATGCGCTTGCAGAAATTGGCGGTGAATATATGCTTAATAAGATTAAGAAGAAAATTCAAAACAGAGTGCGTCCGATCATCTGGGAAAATCTTCAGGTGGAATTAAATGAAATTCCGGAAAATCCTATTTTAGTAGGTGCAGCAGCGATTGCAGCTCAGAAAATCTTTGAAAATCCGGCAGAATTTATAGAAGGAGCAACAAAAAAATGACATAAGCAGACGGGTTCGCTATGTTTGGAGTGGGGAACTTGCAGTTGAAGTTTCGAAGTACATATAGTATCATAGAAATCAATGGATTAAAAACAGGATATACTTCCTACATACGTACGTGAAAATTTTATAAAAGAAGCAGAAAGGAAAAATATTATGAAAAAAACAGCACTTGTTATTATGGCTGCAGGAATGGGGACTCGATTTGGAAAAGGGATTAAACAGCTGGCTCCCGTTGGTCCAAAGGGAGAGATTATTATGGACTATTCAATTCGTGATGCAATAGAGGCTGGATTTAATAAAGTAGTTTTTATTATCCGCAAAGATATCGAAGAAGAATTCCGTAAAGTAATTGGAGAAAGAATTGAAAAAATTACAGAAGTAGCATATGCTTTTCAGGATCTGCAGGATGTACCGGAAAACTTTTCTGTTCCGGGAGAACGTACAAAGCCATGGGGAACAGGGCAGGCAGTACTGGCGGCGAGAAAAGTTCTGGATGAGCCATTTGCCGTTATTAATGCAGATGATTATTATGGAAAAGAAGCATATGTGAAAGTACATGACTATCTGGTGCAGGAACAGCCGGAAGATGGAAAACTTCATATATGTATGGCAGGATTCCGTCTTGGCAATACTCTTAGTGATAATGGAAGCGTTACACGAGGGATTTGTCACATTGAAAATGGACAGCTTGTAGGTGTGGCAGAGACACATAATATTTATAAAACAGAAACAGGAGCAGAAGAACGAGAGGAAGACGGTACACAGACAGTTCTTGATGTAAATGCACTGGTATCTATGAATATGTGGGGACTGACACCTGCATTTATGGAAACTTTAGAAAAAGGATTTAAAGAATTTCTGGAAGGAATAGAGCCGGGAGATATTAAGAAAGAATATCTTCTTCCAGAACTTGTAGATCGTCTTATTCATGCAGGCAGTGCGCAGGTAGATGTTCTGGAAACAAAAGATGAATGGTTTGGCGTGACTTATCAGGAAGATAAGGAAACGGTTCAGGCAGCATTTCGAGCTCTTACAGAAGCAGGGGTATATCCGTACGGTTTATATGAGTAAAGGAGACAGACTATGGGAAAATATTTTGGAACAGATGGTTTTCGTGGTGAGGCAAATGTACAGCTGACAGTAGATCATGCTTTCAAAGTTGGTCGCTATGTGGGATGGTATTACGGCAGAGAGCATAAGGCGAAAATTGTGATTGGAAAAGATACAAGAAGAAGCAGCTATATGTTCGAATATGCACTGGTTGCCGGATTAACAGCATCAGGAGCAGACGCATATCTTCTTCATGTAACGACGACTCCCAGCGTATCTTATGCTGTCCGCACAGAAGATTTTGACTGCGGTATTATGATTTCTGCAAGTCATAATCCATTTTATGATAATGGAATCAAACTTTTAAATGGAAACGGGCAGAAAATCGAGCCGGAGATCGAGGCGAGAATTGAGGCATATCTGGATGGAGAAATTGAGGAACTTCCATTGGCAACAAAAGAAGAAATTGGCCGTACTATTGATTTTGCATCTGGACGTAATCGATATATTGGATATCTGATTTCAATCCCAAGCCGTGATTTTAAGAAGATCAAGGTTGGTTTGGACTGCTCCAATGGTTCTTCTTCCGCAATTGCAAAAAGTGTGTTTGATGCACTTCAGGCAAAAACATATGTAATTCATAATGAGCCGGATGGAACCAATATAAATGAAGGATGCGGTTCTACCCATATTGAAGTTTTGCAGCGTTATGTGGTAGAAAATGGATTGGATATAGGTTTTGCATATGACGGAGATGCAGACAGATGTATTGCGGTGGATCACAGAGGAAATGTGATCGACGGAGACAAGATTTTGTATGTGTGCGGAAAATACCTGAAAGAGCAGGGAAAACTAAAAGGAAACACGGTTGTAACAACAGTTATGTCCAATATGGGACTTTATAAAGCACTGGAGAGAGAAGGAATTTCCTATGAGCAGACAGCAGTAGGAGATAAATACGTAGCGGAAAATATGATGGAAAATAATTACAGTATTGGCGGAGAACAGTCCGGACATGTAATTTTCAGCCGCTACGCTGCAACTGGTGATGGGCTTCTTACTTCTCTTATGCTGATGGAAGCATGTGTGGAGAAAAAAGCGACACTTTGTGATCTTGCAAAAGAAATGACAGTATATCCACAGCTTTTAAGAAACGTGCGAGTAGAAGATAAAAAAACAGCCAGAGAAAATCCGAAGGTTTTGGAAGCGGTAAATGCAGCTGCAGAAGCACTTGGAGATGAAGGACGCATTCTTGTTCGTGAAAGTGGAACCGAGCCGTTGATCCGTGTTATGGTAGAGGCAAAAACAGACGAACTTTGCCAGGAACATGTAAGCAATGTAATAAGAGTAATGGAAGCCGAAGGATTGGTTGTAGGATAATTTAAAGGAAGAGAATGAATAATAGAAACAGATTGAAAAAAAAGATAACCGTTATGCTGACTGCCTGTATAGGAATTTCTTTGCTGACAGGATGTGGAAGTGAATACGGAAAAGTATATGAACAGGCCGGAAAGGATCTGGAACAGGGAAGTTATGCGTATGCTCTTGATGGATACAAAACATGTGTAGAAAACGGAGTAAAGCTTTCCCGGTCTTACAGAGGAGCCGGTCTTGCCAGTCTGCGTATGGGAGACTATGAACAGGCGATTGAAAATTTTTCAAGTGCTTTGAATTGTGAAAAAGTAGGAGCTGCTTTAGAAAAAGATATCCTTTCATACAGAGCGACTGCATATTTAAAATCCAGACAGTATGATAATGCAATGGCAGATTGCCAGACATTGTCCGAAGAATGTTCCATGGATGGAGATACGTATTTTCTTTCAGGAAAAGTAGCGTTGGCAATGGATTCTTATGAAGAAGCAGAAGAAAATTTTAAGCAGGCATACGGGGAAGAATCCACATATGATATGGCGATTCGGATTTACCAGGCATATCTGGAAAAAGATATGGAAGCAGACGGAACCCGGTATCTGGAAGCTGCGCTTCAGACAAAAGCGAAAACAGCCCAGGATTACTGTGACAGAGGGCGTGTATATTATTATATGGAAGATTATGATAATGCAGGAAAAGAGCTGATTGAGGCAACGCGAAAAGACAGTACGGAAGCATTGCTTCTTCTTGGTATGGTATATATGGCGCAGAAAGATATATCAAATTCAAGAGCCATGTATCAGCAGTATATTAGTGAGGCAGAAGATACTTCCAAAGGATACAATGGTCTTGCTTTATGCGATATTGCAGAAAAAAATTACGATTCTGCACTGGAAAATATTGCAAGTGGAATGCCAAGCGCCACAACAGAGGAAATGCAGAGTCTTTTGTTTAACGAGATTGTTGTGTATGAGAGAAAACTGGATTTTGCAACTGCACAGCAGAAAGCGCAGGAATATCTGGAAATGTTTCCGGATGACAAAGCTGCTTTAAAAGAATTTGACTTTTTAAAAACACGTACCGGAAATTCATAACAGGGAGCAATCTGGAAAGGGAATTATGGAATATTTTAAAGAAATAGAAGAAAGAGTTGTTCTGGTAGGCATTCAGGTGAATGATGGAGAAGACACATATGAATCTCTGGAAGAACTTTCGGAACTGGCTAAAACAGCAGGAGCTGTTACGGTTGGAATGATCGTTCAAAACAGGGAATCTGTACATCCCGGTACTTATATTGGAAAAGGTAAGATTGAAGAAGTTCGTGCTCTTGTGGCTGCAATGGATGCCAATGGAGTGATCTGCGATGATGAGCTTTCTCCTGCACAGCTTAATAATCTGGAAAGGGAACTGGAGTGCAAGGTAATGGACAGGACTCTTTTGATCCTGGATATATTTGCCAGTCGTGCAGTTACAAGAGAAGGAAAAATCCAGGTAGAGCTGGCTCAGCTTAAGTATCGCAGTGCAAGACTTGTGGGACTTAGAGAGTCTCTTTCCAGATTGGGAGGAGGAATTGGAACAAGAGGGCCGGGAGAGAAAAAACTGGAAACAGACCGTCGTCTTATTCGAACAAGAATATCTGCTTTAAAAGAAGAGTTAAGGCAGGTAGAGAAGCATCGTGACCTGATTCGCGGGAACCGGGCAAAAGGAAATTTAAAAACCGCTGCAATTGTAGGGTATACAAATGCCGGGAAATCCACACTTTTAAATGTTTTGACAGGAGCAGAGGTATTGTCGGAAGATAAGTTGTTCGCAACTCTTGATCCTACAACAAGACTTCTGGAACTGACGGACGGTCAGCAGATTCTTCTTACAGATACGGTCGGTTTTATACGGAAACTGCCCCATCATCTTGTAGAAGCATTTAAAAGTACACTGGAAGAAGCAAAATATGCAGATTATATTCTTCATGTGGTGGATGCATCCAATCCCCAGGCTGAGAAGCAGATGCACATTGTATATGAAACCCTTCGGGAGCTTGATGCGCTTGGGAAACCGATCATTACGTTGTTTAATAAACAGGATAAAATGCATAGCGAGCAGATTCGGGATTTAAAAGCGGACAGTACGTTAAAGATTTCAGCCAAGACAGGTGAAGGCCTTGAAGAAGTAAAAGAACTACTGGAACAGTTGCTTTCAGAAGGAATGATTTATGTAGAACGGATTTTTCCGTATCAGGAAGCAGGAAAAATTCAGCTGATCCGAGAGAGAGGACAGCTGATCTCGGAAGAGTATACAGATACCGGAATCGCAGTAACTGCCCGTGTTCCCAAGGATATTTATGCATATGTAATATAACATAAAACACTATATACTGGGTTAAACGAAAAACTTTAACACAATATATAGTGTTTTTCTTATTGACGTTTAAAATATAGTCTGCTACAATAATCCTACAGCATGCATCGAAATAAAGATGCGAGACTTTCATATAAAAAGAAATGGGGGCTATATTACCATGTTTCAGGTAGTAAAAAGAGATGGAGAAATTGCAGATTTTCAGATGGAAAAGATAACAAGTGCCATTGGGAAAGCATTTGATGCAAAAGAAAAGCATTACAGTAAAGATATGATTGAACTTTTGGGACTTCATGTAACTTCTGATTTTCAGACAAAGATCAAAGAAGAAAAAATTACGGTAGAAGATATTCAGGACAGTGTGGAGAATGTACTGATCCAGGCCGGGTATTCTGATGTTGCAAAAGCATATATTTTATATCGAAAACAGCGGGAAAAAGTTCGAAATATGAAGTCTACCATAGTGGATTATAAGGAGATTGTAAACAGCTATGTAAAAGTAGAAGATTGGCGTGTAAAGGAAAATTCAACAGTCACATATTCTGTAGGCGGATTGATCTTAAGTAATTCCGGTGCCATTACAGCGAATTACTGGCTGTCAGAAATTTACGACAATGAAATTGCAGATGCACACAGAAATGCAGATATACACATTCACGATCTTTCCATGCTTACAGGATATTGTGCAGGATGGTCTTTAAAGCAGTTGATCCAGGAAGGTCTTGGCGGTATTGAGGGAAAGATCACATCTGCACCGGCAAAGCATTTAAGTGTTTTGTGTAACCAGATGGTTAATTTTCTTGGAATCATGCAGAATGAATGGGCAGGAGCGCAGGCATTTTCATCCTTTGATACGTATCTTGCACCTTTTGTAAAGGCAGATGGCCTTTCTTATTTAGAAGTAAAAAAATGTATAGAGTCTTTTGTTTATGGAGTTAATACGCCAAGCCGTTGGGGAACCCAGGCACCATTTTCCAATATCACCCTGGATTGGACAGTACCGGATGATCTTGCAGAACTCCCTGCGATCGTAGGCGGAAAAGAAATGGATTTCAAATATAAAGACTGTAAAAAAGAAATGGACATGGTTAATAAAGCCTTTATTGAGACGATGATCGAGGGAGATGCAAATGGAAGAGGGTTCCAATATCCTATTCCAACCTATTCTATTACAAAAGATTTTGACTGGTCCGATACAGAAAATAATCGTCTTTTATTTGAAATGACAGCAAAATATGGTACGCCGTATTTTTCAAATTATATTAACAGTGATATGCAGCCAAGCGATATTCGAAGTATGTGCTGTCGGCTTCGTCTGGATCTTAGAGAACTTCGCAAAAAAAGCGGCGGATTCTTTGGATCAGGGGAGAGCACAGGTTCTGTTGGGGTTGTAACGATTAATATGCCAAGAATCGCATATCTTTCAAAAACACCGGAGGAATTTTATCATCGCCTGGATCACATGATGGATTTGTCTGCCCGTTCTCTGCATATTAAAAGAGAAGTAATCGGGAAGCTTCTTGATGAAGGATTGTATCCTTACACAAAACGGTATTTGGGAAGCTTTTCCAATCATTTTTCTACCATCGGTCTTGTCGGCATGAATGAAGCAGGATTAAATGCCAGATGGCTTGGATGTGATATGACAGATCCACGTACTCAGAAATTCACAAAAGAAGTTCTGGAACATATGAGAGAAAGACTGTCTGATTATCAGGAATTATATGAGGGAGAATTATTTAATTTAGAGGCAACTCCTGCGGAATCAACGGCATATCGTCTGGCAAAACATGACAGAAAGCGTTGGGCGGATATTCGAACAGCAGGAAGTAAGGGCGATACGCCTTATTATACAAATAGTTCTCATCTTCCGGTAGAATTTTCCAGTGATATTTTTGATGCTCTGGATATACAGGATGAATTGCAGACATTATATACCTCCGGAACTGTGTTCCATGGATTTGTAGGAGAAAAACTTCCGGATTGGAAAGCTGCAGCATCGCTTGTTCGTAAAATTGCAGAAAATTATAAATTGCCATATTATACGATCTCGCCTACTTATTCTGTGTGTCAGGAACATGGATATATAAGCGGTGAACATTTTACCTGCCCGAAATGTGGGAAAAACGCAGAGGTTTACAGCCGTATTACAGGGTACTATCGTCCGGTTCAAAACTGGAATGATGGAAAAGCCCAGGAATATAAAAACCGTACATTATATGATATTACCCACTCTCATATTAAAAAGATCCATACCAGTGTGGTAACAATGGAGAAAGATGATGTGAAGATAGAGCCGGTAGAAACACATAAATATTTATTTACTACAAGTACCTGTCCTAATTGTCGTATGGCAAAGAAGATATTAGAAGGGGAAAATCCAGAAATTATAGATGCAGAGAAAAATCCGGAAATGGCAAAAGAGTTTGGAATTATGCAGGCTCCTACTCTTGTGGTCACAGATGGGGCACATACAAGAAAATATGTGAATGCATCAAATATCCAGAAATATGTAGAAGAAGTTTCCAAAGAACAATAAAAAGAATCCCTGTCACTGAGATTTTCAGTAGCAGGGATTTTTCAGGTGCGTCAGGCATCTTCAATTTTGAGACATTTGTAAATATTAGAATTTTCAGATGCGGAAGGATCAAAAGTGACTTTTATGCTGCTTCCGGAAAGGAGACCTCCGGTGGAGTTATTAACAGCATCTGAGCGTTCGCAGGTAACGAAAGCGCCATCGTTTGTCTGCATGGTAAGGGTGTTGGAGGTAGAGCCAATGATCGTACCAGTGATGGTGGAAGTAATATAGTGTTTATTTTTTTTCGGAGATTCTCCAGTAACAGAGGAAATGGAAATCCCATCTAAAGTATTTGTTTGAAAATCCCCGGTATAGCTGACTTTTAAAAAAGCACCAGGTGCAATTCCAGCTTTGAAATAACAGGGGATGGAAGAAAGATCTAAATGCAGGGGGGTATCAGAACCTTCCGGTAAAATATCCAAAGTGTTCATATGAATATTCTGGATGGATGCACGGAAAGTCTTTTCAGATGAAGGAGGATCCTCTTTGTTTACAGGTGCGACCGGTTTTTTAGCAGGCGGTTTCAGAGGTTCTATATCAGAAACACTTAAAACTTTCAGCTGTTGTGGATTTTTATCTTTGTTTCCCTTGTAATGCAGGTAAACCCAGTTTCCTTTTTTTAAACCGTTTTTATAGTATTGCTCTGCACATGTAAGAGGGTATGTAAAGGATTTTTTATTTTTTTCCTGAATCGTAATAGTATTTGGAGTGATCTCCTGTACCTGTCCATGGAGACTTTTTTCTTCCGGTTCCTTTTTTTTATGAAAATCATCGGTAACCTTTAATGCTTTTACAGTGCTTGTGTCTGAAGAGGAAAGCTGACCTTCGTATATAACGCTGACAGAATCTCCGCAGATCAATCCATTTTGGCATTCCAGGGTTGCCTGTGAAACATCAAAGACATAGGAATGGTCCCCGGATTTTAATGTAATATAATTTCCATCAAAATTTTCCAGAGAGCCGGAAAATTCATCCATGTAGATGCGCTCTTTGGGAGAGGAGGTAGTTTCCTGATTTTTTTCTTTTGAGATATATTTTTCCAGAGCATCGCTAGAATTGCAGCCTCCTGCCGTGAGACTGCAGCATAGACAAATGCAGATGAGAGGCAGTTTTTTCATTTGTTTCCTCCGGTGATCGTGCTTGTAGACAGTATGTTTTTATGCATGAAACATGAAAGTTATTATAGCAAAAAGATATTGAAATTTCTATAAATTATGCTATAATTTTCTTAAATAAATAATAGCGAAGTAGGATTATATGCGTCAAGTGTTCACTGGCTGGGGAGTCGCCGTGAAACGAAAAGCAGTAAAAGATGCTTACGATATATTTTCCGCACCCGTTGCTACATATGAGAACATCTCATAATGTGGAGGGATTATTATTTATGGTAACTACTCTATTCATGAAAACATTGTGGAGGTGTTTTTATTATGCAAAAAATTAATGGAAAACAGCAATGGAACGTGTCAACCCTTGTTTACATGGCTCTTTTAGTAGCCATGAATCTGGTACTCACAAGAGTATTTGTCATTGAGTTGGGAGCATATCGTATATCCCTTGGAAGTGTGACGACGATCATGGCAGGTTTGTGGCTGGGACCGGTAGCTGGTGGCTTGTGTGGATTTTCAGCAGATATTATTGGATGTTTTATGAAGGGATATGCAATCAATCCCTTTATCACGGTTGCGGCAATTTTGTGGGGGGTTATTCCGGCGCTTATGAAACCGTTTTTCGTTCATAAAACAAAAAAAGCGAAAACAGTGGGAATTTGTATTTCTGTTATCATAACAGCTATTTTAAGTTCTCTCATTCTTACAACGGCAGGTCTTGTTATTATTTTGGGTTATAATTTTTATGCAATCATGCCGGGGAGACTGGTACAATTTGTATGTCTGATTCCTATTTACTGTGTATTAAGTTGTCTTCTGTATTTGAGTCCGATTACTTCCATGGTGGCAGGAAGTGTTTCCAGAGGAGAATCAGTAGGCAGTCATTCTCTGGAAGGCAGATAAAATATAATAAAAAAATACAAAAGATTCCCAAAAAGAAACCGGTACATGTGAGCATGTGCCGGTTTTTTGAATCCTGTGGAACATTTATACAGATTGGGGAAAACTTGGCTGTGTACGGAACCAATAGGTGTAAAGCTTTTTAAAGCCCAAAGAACGGTACAGGTTTTGAGCAGAAAAATTATGGTTCACTACCTGTAAATACGCATTTTGTGCTCCAAGTTCTTTGCCTTTTTTTAATAAGCCGGTACAAATTTGTCTGGCATATCCCTGTTTGCGAAAATCCTCTCTTACATGAATTGCATAGATGCCGATATAATCACGGTCCAAGATACCAAGACCTGTACCAATAATCTCTCCGTTTTTGGTTATGGAAGCACAAATAGTTTCTTTTAAGATTGCCTGATACATGGAGGGTACGACTTTCTGGTGAAGAGGATTTGTAGTATGCTTTAATTTCAGCAATGATTGGATCCAGAAAGAAGGAATGGTTGTTGTAAATTGAACATCCGGACAAAGAGCAGAGGAAAAAGAGGAAGTATTTTTTAAGTCGATTGTCATTACATTAGTAGTATGTTCAATGGAATAGCCTCTGTTTTCCAAAATATAATCGAAATCCGGAGAAATAAGGGGGCTAATTTTGAAAATGGCCGGAGTTCCCAGACGTTTATAAACATTTTCGCAATAAGGTATTTTTTCTCTCCAAGGAAGGGAGGAAACTCCGAATTGTTCTACACTGTTTGTGCGGTGGGTGTAAAAGTATGAAAACCGCAGGATCCATCCGTCATAAAGCTCCATTTTATGTGATGGCCAGGCATTCAGGGACATATCTTCTATTTGTTCAATTGTTGTATTCATATAAAACCCCCTTGTTGATGAGTATAAGTATATTATACATACAATTTATAAATATGCAATAAAAACTTATAAAAATGCATGAATAAACAAAAAATGGATAATTTGTCGGAATTTGTCGATGGAAAATTCTGGACAAGAGGTACACATTGTTCTATAATACAACTTACCAGAAGACTTCTGGTGTCAAACCCGTCTATTCTGACGGAAGAAATCCCAATTATTTTTACAAAAGAGAAAACGTATGATATTTTGCAAAAGCTGTAAGAAAATACAAAGGCAAAGCGAGGTGATGCCATGTTTTTTCGTATCTGCTTTCCCGTTACGATAGCGGCTGTTGCTGTCATTATGGATTTGCGCACAGCAAAAGTAGATAATGGATGGATTTTATTTTCTATTGTGGTGGGACTGCTGATCCGAATTTTAACAGAAAGAGGAAATGTATTTTTAAAATTTATGTCAGGCATGCTTTTTCCTGTAGTTTGTCTGGGCGTTCTTTTTCTGTTCCATATGCTGGGACCGGGGGATATTAAACTTTTTTGTGCGCTGGGCGGCATAATGGGAATGGAAAACATTGCAAAATGCATTCTTGTTTCTTTTATTTTTGGAGCATGTATATCTTTGGCCATTCTAATTTCTAACGGAAATATATATGAACGATTTCATTATTTGTTTCTGTATGTGAGCAAATGTATCCGAACAGGGGAAATAGAACCTTATTATCGGAAGGGAATGGAAGTCTCGGAAAATTTTCATTTTACAATACCTGTTTTTATGAGTGTTGTTTTATATGCGGGAGGTGTCTATTGAAGAAGAATATTTTTGCAGTCTGTGATCTGGAAGTAGATTATGCCTGTAATTTTATGGATTATCTGAATCAGAAAAAGAATGTTCCTTTTGAAATCCAGGCGTTTACAACAGTAAACAGTTTAATTGCATATGGGGAAAAGACGCATATTGAGCTGCTGTTAATTTCCGGAAAAGCAATGTGCAGGGAAGTTCGGGAATTGAATATTGGAAAAATCGTGATTCTGTCAGAAGGAGTGCATTCTCCTGAACTGGATCAATATCCAAGCGTATATAAGTACCAGTCTTCTTCAGATGTTATCCGTGAGGTTATGTCCTGTTATGGGGAGGAAAAGGCAGTGGAATCTGTAACATTTCCGGTGTTAAAAAAGACAACCGAAATAGTGGGAATTTATTCTCCTCTTAAACGATGTTTAAAAACCTCATTTGCCCTGGCAATGGGACAGATATTGGCAAAAGAAAAGGCGGTTTTATATTTAAATTTTGAAGAGTACTCCGGGTTTGAGGAGCTTTTTGGAAAAAGTTTTTCCCATGATTTAAGTGACCTTTTATATTATGTGCGTCAGGGAAATCAGAATCTGATTCATAAAATGAATGGCATGATACAGACCATCCATAATCTGGATTTTATTCCCCCAGTACATACACCGTGGGATATACATGGAACAGCATGGGAAGATTGGAATAAGCTTTTGGAAGAAATTATACGCAGCAGTTCTTATGAAATTGTTATTTTAGATATTGGAAGTGAGATGGAAGAGATTTTTCAGATTTTGGATAAGTGCAGCAGAATTTATATGCCTGTATTATCAGATTCGGTTTCGGTATGTAAGATCGCACAATTTGAAAATCTCCTGCGCATATGGGATTATTCGCAGATTTTGCCGAAAATAACAAAAATCAAACCGCCTTTTCATGTGGAAAATTGTTCCGGAGAAACATATATAGAACGTTTGATATGGAGTGAACTGGGAGATTATGTAAAGGAAATTTTAAGAAAGGAAAGAGAATGAATAAAGAGATATTTCGGGAACTTCGTGGAAAGCTCATGGAAAAGCTGAATTTGGAAAGAGAGCTTTCGGATGAAGAGATCCTGGATATTATTGATAACCTGATTTTAAATCATGCGGAAGATCTTTGTTGTACTTTAAAAGAAAAAGTACAGCTTCGTCAGGAACTTTTTTATTCTGTGCGGAAGCTGGATGTACTTCAGGAACTGATAGAGGATGAAACGGTTACGGAAATCATGGTAAATGGTCCTGGGGCTATTTTTATAGAAAGAGGAGGAAAACTGACACGATGGGAGAAAACTTTTACTTCTAAAGACAAACTGGAAGATGTGATACAGCAGATTGTGGGGAAATGCAACAGAGTTGTAAATGAATCTATGCCGATTGTAGATGCACGTTTGGAAAACGGGGCACGTGTAAATGCGGTTATTCATCCGGTGGCTTTAAACGGACCGATTTTGACGATACGACGTTTTCCGGATGTACCGATCACTATGGAACGATTGATTTCTCTTGGGAGTCTTTCCAAGGAGTGTGCAGAATTTTTGGCGACTCTTGTACAGGCACGGTATTCTATGATCATAGGAGGCGGAACCGGAAGCGGGAAAACGACTTTTCTGGGAGCGCTTTCTGAATATATCCCCAAGGACGAGAGAGTGATTACGATAGAAGATAATGCAGAATTAAAAATTCAGGGAATCGAAAATCTTGTATGCCTTGAAGCGAAGGCACCAAACAGAGAAGGAAGCGGAGGAATCTCTATAAGAGATTTGATTAAATCAGCTCTTCGCATGAGACCGGATCGCATTGTGGTAGGAGAAGTACGAGGCGGTGAAGCAGTAGATATGCTGCAGGCATTAAATACCGGTCATGAAGGGAGTTTAAGTACAGCACATGCAAATAGCAGTCTGGATATGTTAAGTCGTCTTGAAACCATGATACTGATGGGAGTGGATCTTCCGTTGGAAGCCATACGGCGGCAGATTTCTTCGGGAGTGGATATTCTTATTCACCTTGGGAGAATGAGAGATAAATCCAGAAAAGTTTTGGAAATTACAGAAGTATGTGGATTTCAGGCCGGTGAAATTAAAACAAATGTGCTTTATCAGTGGCAGGAGGGAAAAGGGCTTGTACAGATATCTTCCCTTTTGCGTAAAGAAAAGCTGGAAAGGGCAGGGCTTGCATTATGAAAAAGAAAGAAAAAACAGGAAATATAAAAAAGAATTATGGCGAATATCATTTTTCAGGAAAAGAATTTTTAAAATATCTGGGAGAATGTGTAATGCTTTGTTTTGTGGCAGATTATCTTTTTTATGAGTCGCCATGGGTACTTCTTTTGATGATTCCGTTTCCCCTTATATTTATGAAATGGAAGAAGCAGCAATGTATCCGGGAAAGGAAAAAACAACTGAATTATCAGTTTCGAGATGCATTAAATGCGATGAGCGTAGCAGTGCAGGCTGGTTATTCCGTGGAAAATGCAGTGTGCTCCTGCACCAGAGATCTGGAACGCTTGTATGCTTCGGATGCGGATATTGTTCGGGAATTTCATTATATGGAAAGTCAGCAAAAAGTAAGTGTTCCAATTGAAGAGTTGTTTTTTGATTTTGGTGAAAGAAGTGGCGTAGAAGACATTGAAAATTTTGCGGCTGTTTTTTATACAGCGAAGCGTACAGGTGGCGATATGGGAAACGTAATTCAAAAAGTGGCAAGGATGCTGGGAGATAAAATTGACGTTAAAAAAGAAATTGAAGCAACATTGGCGGCAAAAAAATCAGAGCAAAGGATTATGAGTTTTATGCCGGCAGGGATCATTGCATATTTGAAGATTACTTCTCCTGGATTTTTAAGTACTTTGTATGGGAATCCTTTTGGTGTCTGTGCAATGACTGTATGTTTTGGAATTTATATATTTGCATATTGGATGGGAACAAGAATTGTAGATATAGAAGTTTAGGAGCGAAAAGAATGTGGTTGCATATTATTTTGTTTGTCATGATCGTTATCGTGGCTCTAGGCTGGAAATTTCAGTGGTTTGGAGTAGAAAAGAAAAAAAATCAGCAGGGCAGGCGGCTTTTTGTGATGGTAGCCCTATGTGGGAATATTCTGGGAGCAGTTCTTACATTTCAAAGCGGCGGCAATAAAATTTATTCCAATGGTCATTCCATGAAAAAAGAAGAAGGACCATATGAAGAAAAGTTCTTGGTTTCTGTAGATGGAAGCAAACCGGAAACAATATATGTGCAGATTCCGCAAAAAGAAACACAGCAGAATACAGAAATGGAGACAGAAGAAAAAATTTCGCCGGAAGCTGCTTATTTAAACGAATTGCAGGAAACGATCATGCAATATAATCAGAAAAAAGCAGATGAAGATTATTATTACCTCCCAGGTGAATGGAAGGGGAAACATTTAGAATGGGAGCAGCCGGGCAACCATTCTGGAGCTGTATTTTCAGCATTGTTTCTTGTAGCAGCCATTGCTGTTTTTATCCTGAAAGGAAGAGAAGAATTTACTCTGGAGCAGAAGCGTAGGGAACAGATGCTTATGGATTACCCTGGAGTAATCATGAAATTTACGCTTCTTGTGCAGGCAGGTATGACTGCTAGAAAAGCTTTTGAGAAAATGGCAGTGGATTATAAAAGAAGGAAAATGGATAAAAAGAAGTATGTCTATGAGGAAATTCTTGTTATCTGTTATGAACTGGATAGTGGTGTTTCAGAAAGTGAGGCGTACAGACATTTTGGAGAACGGTGCGGACAGGTGAAATATAAAACATTTGCCACGCTGTTGATACAAAATCTTCAAAAGGGAAGCAGGCATTTGGAAGATATGTTGGAAAGGGAATCAATAGAAGCTTGGGAAGAGCGGAAGCGAAAAGCAAGAGTACTTGGAGAAGCGGCAGCTACAAAACTTCTTGGCCCTATGGTTCTTATGCTTCTTGTAGTTATGGCAGTTATTATGATACCTGCCTGTCTGACCTTTTACGGAGGGTGACGAAAGGAGGTGGAAAAATGCGAGGATTACGAAAGCTGACGAAAGCATTTTTAAGAGAAGAGGATGCAGTTGGTGTTGTAGAAATTATTTTAATACTGGTTGTGCTGATCGGTCTTGTAATTATATTTAAAGATCAGCTTACAAGGCTTGTAAAGAGCATTCTGGCTAAAATTGCAAAACAAAGCAATTCTATTTAAAGTTTTATGGAGAAGGAGGTGCATCCTGTATGGCACGACGAGGAAGTATAACCGTGTTTCTTGCCCTGATTTTAAGCCTTATTGTTTCTTTGGTTTGTACAGGGATTGAATCGGTAAGAATGGCGGCAGCCAGAACACAAATTTTAAATAGCGTAGATATCGGATTATATTCATTATTTGGTCAATACGATAAAGAAATATTAAAAGACTATGATTTATTTCTTTTGGATGGTTCTTGTGGTCAGGGTCAGATTGGATTTGCAGATATTTACGATAATTTTTCTTCTTATATGAAGCCTGTTTTAAAACAAAACAGTCAAAAACTTTCCGTTGTACAGGGTGGATTTACAGGGTATCGTCTGCTTACAGACGAAAATGGAGAAGCTTTTTATCAACAGGTAGTACGATATATGAAAGAGACCCTTGGAAGCCAGGGGGTGAACCTTCTTCTGAATAAAATGAAACAAAGAAAAGAGAAAACAGATGAGGCTGAAAAAGAAGGACAAAATGCTGAAAATGGTGATGTGATACATCATTATGATGTAGAAATGGAAGAAACAAATAGAAAAAATCAAGAAGCTATGGCAGAAGCAGAAAAAACCCCGGAAGGTGGAACTCTGGAAGACGGACATGTGGAAGCCGCTGTTCCTCCTAAAAAGGTAGTAAATCCCATCAGTATTATACGAAGAATTCGAAAAATGGGAATTTTGGAACTGGTAATACCTGGTAATGTACAGGTATCCAGTGGAAAAGCACAGGGCAGTGAATTTTTATCTAAGAGAAGGAAGCAGCAGGGAATGCCTATGGGAAATGGTCTAAAAAAAGATGAGACTTACTCTTCCGGTATACTTTTTCAGCAATATCTAATGGATAAATTGGGAAATTACAAGAAACCGGGAGCCGGGGGATTGAAGTATCAGATCGAATATATTCTGGGAGGAAAAGCAGATGATATAGAGAATCTTAAGTTTGTGGCAAAGCGGCTTTTGCTTATTCGAGAAGGAGTGAATCTTGCCTTTTTAGCGGGAGATTATGGAAAACGTGCCCAGGCAGGAAGTCTTGCCATGGCTATTGCATCTTCTTTTCTGATTCCTCCGGCTTCTGGAGTGATTGAAGCGGCGCTTCTTTTCTGCTGGGCATTTGGAGAAAGCATTTTGGATGTAAGAGAGCTATTTGCAGGTGGAAAGGTTCCATTAATGAAATCAGGTGCAGACTGGCAGCTTTCCCTGGAAAATCTTCCGAAACTTCTGGAAGGATTGGATTCTGCCAGAAGGGGAAGTGAAAATGGGATTGCTTACGAAGATTATCTTCAGATTCTGCTTTTGTCTGCCGGAAAAGAAAAAAAGCTTATGCGCGGTATGGATATGATAGAGATGTCCATCAGGGAGAAAGGGCGGAGAAATTTTTGCCTGGATTCCTGTATTGTTGCCATAGAAGTTTCTGTGGATGTGAAAGCTAATAAGAGAAAGATTTTTAATGTAACAAGAGCATATGGATATGATTAGGTTGTAAAAGAAGAGCATAGGAAAAGAGGTGCAAAAAGATGCTTTTTCAGAAAGTAAAAATCAAGGTGTATAAAGTACAGACAGACAGGCTGGATAAAATGGAAAATAAAGAAAATATGCTATATATACAAGAGAAAAAACACCGCATAAAAGCAGCAGAAAAAAATTTAAAAGAAAGGGTACGCTCTCTAAAGAAAAGAACGCTTTTGCATTCCCCGATATGTAAAGGCAGACTTTCTGGAAAAGTGTCTTTTTGCACCTTTTTGAAAATGGCAAAGGCTGCCAGTCTGGCAGTGGAAACAGCGCTTGTCCTTCCTCTATTTTTTATGGGAATTGTCACTTTGATTTCTTTTATGGATATATACAAGATACAGACAGAGCATCTTACTTTGCTTTGCCAAAAAGCCAAAGAAGCAGGAATGTATGCATATGAACCGGATGGAGGAGGGATGGAAAATATTATTCTTCCGGATGTGTATGCATATGAACCGGTAGGAGGATTGATTCCGCTTCCCAAAATCTGGATGCATAATACAGTGAAGGTCCATGGATGGACAGGAAAAGCACCCTCTTCTTTGGTTGATCAGAATCAGGGAAGTGATACAGAGAAGATGGTGTATGTAACAGAATCGGGAAACGTATATCACAAAAATATAAACTGCAGTTACCTGAATCTTTCCATTGAACAGGTATCGGGTGCCTCTATTGAGAGTAGAAAAAATCAGTATGGAGAAAAGTACACAGCATGTGAAATTTGCAGCAGAAATCAGAAACCGGCAGGGGTGGTTTTTATAACAGGGAAAAGCAACCGATATCATAATACAGGAAGCTGTAGCGGCTTAAAAAGAACGGTGCGAATGATAAAAGAATCAGATGCGAAAGGAATGGGAGCGTGTGGACGATGTGGTTAAATGTAGTGGCTTTAGTTTTTCTTGGGATAAATGCGTGGACGGATTGGAAGAAACAGCAGATTTCTCTTTGGACAACAGGAGTTGTAGGAATTGTAGGTTTTTTGTGGGCATGGCATGACGGTCTTATTAATCCTCTATACTTGCTGGGAGTGGCAATGGGGTTGTGCGTAATCGGAGTCAGTTTTCTTACAGGTGGTGAAATCGGCATGGGGGATGGTCTTGTTATTTTGGCACTGGGAACAATACTGAAATGGGAACAATTGATCCTTTCCCTTATACTTGGATTATTGGGATGTGCTGTATCAGCAGGTTATCTTGTGGTGGTGCGTCATAAAGGGAAAAAAACAAGAATCCCGTTTATTCCATATTTGTTTTTTGGATACATAGGAGGTCTTTTTTTATGATAAAGAAAGGAAGCTTTACGGTGGAGGCAGCATGTGTAATGCCGCTGATCCTGTTTACTTTGATGGGACTTTTGTATTTGTGCTTTTTTGTACATAATCGTGTCTGGCTTACAGCTGCAGCATATGAATCTGCAATAAGCGGGGCGATGGAAGGGATATGGGAAAATGGAAGCGTATATGAAACTGCACAAAGGAAAGGCGAAGGTCTGGGATCGTCTGGCTTTTTTGGAGCTGAAAACCTCTCTTTACATGTTAAGGCAGGAAAAGATGTTCAAGTGATATATGATGAGGATACCATTGCTGAATATACAGGACTATCCTGGCATCTTCGTGCAGAAGGAAAATCCAGAATAATTCGTCCTGTGGGCTGGATACGGAAAATAAAAGCAGCGTCAAATATACTGGGAGAAATTGGAGGATAAAAATGAGAACAGAGTATAAGAGAGATATGAATCACAATTATCTGATTTTATATGGAGATGAGCAATTGGATACCGATTCGTACCAGGTAAGAATGCTGCTTGGAAATGCGGTGCCTTCTCTTTTGAAATGCCGCATTCAGGGAATAGATGGGCAGTTTATGCTTTATTATGACATTACTTCCAGGCAGTCTGTTATTTCTTTATATGAACAGAAAAAATTTAGAGCAGAAGATTTGCGCCTTATTTTAGGCGGGATCATCCAGACGATAGAAGAAATGGAGGAATATCTGATGAATCCCGGACAGCTTCTTCTGCAACCGGAGTATATGTACTTAGATGTGGAAAAGAAGAAATTATATTTTTGCTGTATGCCGGGAAAAAACGAAGACATTAAAGAACAGTTTCGGATTTTTACGGAATATATACTTCCTCAGATTGATCATGAAGAGGAAGAGGCAGTGATATTAGGTTATGGAGTATATAGACGGACATTGGAAGGTACGTTTCATTTAGAATATATCAAAGAAGAAATTTATAAAGAAAGAGAAGAAGTCTCGACAGAGAAGCAGGAAAATGTAGTTTTCAATGAAAAAAAACAGTGTCAGGAATTATTTTTTGAAGAAAAAATGCAGGAAGAAAAAGTAGATTTTTTTAGGGATTGTGAGGAAAAAGAAGAAGAAAAAGAGCGATATGTACTATGGAAAAAAATAGCATTCTGTCTTTTGGGCGCGCTGGGGTTTTTCTTGATTCTTGCAGCCGGATTTTTCGGATATCTTCCTGAAATTCAGGTTAAAATAGTGATGTTAGCGATGGTTGCAGCCGGTGGAATAGGAATGTTGGCGTATAAAATATACACGTTTGTTTTGAGAAAAAGGAAAAATCCAATAGATTTTGCGTCGGAAATTCCTGTGGAAAAAGAAGTGGAGCAGGAGAAAACGAACCGTAAACAAAAGAAATTTGTGAAGGTAGAACAAACAGAAAAAAGGGATTTTGGAGAGACGGTTGTATTGTCTGCAAATACAGTAGAAGGTCCGGCAACTCTTGTAAGCCGGGAACCAGGAGAACTGGCAGCGATTTATTTACAGGAAGAAATAACGGTAATTGGAAAGATGGAAACAGCGGTAGATGCCGTGATTGATCTTCCTACAGTCAGTCGTATTCATGCAAAAATACGAAGGCAGGAAAATGAATATTATTTAAGTGACTTGAATTCAAGAAATGGGACAACTGTAAACGGAAGACTTCTTCAGGAAGGGGAAGACTATCATTTACAACATGAAGATGAAGTGGATTTTGCGCAGGCACGCTATGTGTTTTTGAAATAAAACTTTGTATTTGAGAAAAAATCTGTTATACTAAAATTAACATAATTAATGTGGTGAATAAAATTTTTCTGTATAACAGAAAAAGAGAAGAGGCTGCTTTTGGAGGAACTGAGAAAAGAACCGGTTACAGTGATTCTGATTTTAATGAATGTCCTGATATTCCTGGTAGTAGATTTAAACGGAGGCTCCTTGGATACACAAAATATGATTCGATGGGGCGCTGCTTATACACCTTTTATTATGGAACAGGGACAGATTTATCGTCTTTTCACGTGCATGTTTTTGCATTTTGGCATAGAACATCTTGTCAACAATATGCTGGTCTTATTTGCCCTGGGCCAACGAATGGAAAAAGTTTTGGGAAAGGGTAAATTTCTTATACTTTATCTTATGGGGGGCATAGGTGGAAATCTTCTTTCTTTATTTATGGAAATAAAGGGGCAGGAATATGCAGTTTCCGCAGGCGCTTCCGGTGCGGTATTTGCAGTAATGGGAGCCATGATTTATATTGTTTTACACGATAAAGGAAAGGTAGAAGACTTATCAGCAAAACAGATTATAATCATGGCTGTTTTCTCTGTCTATTTAGGAATTGTAAGTGATGGAGTGGATAATGCGGCTCATATTGGTGGTTTGATCGCTGGATTTTTCCTTTCTGTTATTTTGTATCATCCAAGAAAAATTCGAAATGTGGAGCCATGATCCGGTTGGCTTTCAATTTCAATATGACCATGGTGCGCTTCAATGATCTGTCTTGTGACAGCAAGTCCAAGTCCCGTTCCGGTACTTTTAAAAGTTACAAAGGGATTAAAAATTTCCGTTGTTTTTTCCGGGGGAATTCCACATCCGTTATCAGAAACGGAAATGCAGACTCCCTTTTTAAAAGGAACGGCAGTTACCAGAATTTTTCCATTTGGATGGGAAATAGATTCCTGTGCATTTCGCAGAAGGTTTAAAAGTGCCTGCCGGATTTTAAGACGATCAATAGAAATCACTGGCAAAGAGGCAGGAAAATCCGATTCCAATGTGATGTTAAGATAATCCAGCGTTGGCCGGATAGAGGATAAAATATTTTGTAAATAAGATGTTATATCGGTATCTTTAGGAGAAATACTTCCTGCATTATTATAATTGGAAAGTTCGTTTAACAGTTCTTTGATATAGTCCAGATTATCCATAATATCGTTCCAGTTTTCATATGTTACAACATCCGGATGTGTATTTGCCATCATCTGGAGCTCGCTGTTAATTAAAGAAACAGGATTACGGATTTCATGGGAAAATTTAGAAAGCGTAAACTGAAATTCTTCTTTGATCTGCTGAGCTGTGGCATTTATCTTCATAATTATCACCTCAAAAAAAGTGTAGCATTCTTATATTTGATTAGCAATAAGTATCGTGTTCAAGAGTTCGCATAATTGCGACAAAAAAAGAAAATAAAAGGAGGATATATGAAATGGGAGATTGTATTTTTTGTAAAATTGCACAGGGGGAAATTCCGGCTGCTACATTATGGGAGGACGAAGAATTCAGAGTGATTCTGGATCTGGGACCTGCCAGTAAAGGCCATGCATTGATTTTGCCTAAAAAGCATGCTGCAAATATTTATGAAATGACAGATGAAATGGTAGGAAAAGCAATGATCCTTGCAAAGAAAATGGCTGCTGCGATGTCAAAGGCTCTGCATTGTGACGGATTTAATATTGTTCAGAACAATGGAGAAACAGCAGGACAGACAGTATTTCATTTTCATATTCATTTAATACCCAGATATGAAGGGGACAATGTGGGGCTTTCCTGGGTTCCTGGCTCTTTGGATGAGAAAGAAAGAGATGAAATTTTAGAACAAGTAAAAGCTTGTTTGTAAATCTTTGGGCAGGATAAAATGAGAGATGAAAAGTACTAATTTTAAAGAATTTTATAAGAAATACTTTGGATTCTCCCTGAAAATTGCAAACAAAATTGTCGATGATATGGATGCAGCACAGGATATTGTTCAGGAAGTATTTTATAGTTTATATAAAATAGAACAAAATCTGAACTTCCACGAAGAAGAAAAGCTGTATGGACTTGTAAAAAAAGCAACTATTAATAAAGCACTGGATTATTGTAAACATGGGCATGCAAAGAGGGAATTTATTGCGGAAGATGAAGAAATGGAAGATTATCTGATTGATAAACGTTGCAATATAGAAGCAGAAATCTTACATATGGAGGCAAAAGAGTATATAAAACTGGTTCTACAAAAATTGCGAGCGGAAAATCCCATGAATTATGATATTTTAATGAAAGTAAAATATCTGGACATTTCTCCGGATATTGTTGCGAAGGAATACGGTCTTACAAGAAATGGTATAAACAATCGTATCTTTCGGACAAAGAAGTGGCTAGAACGGGAAATGTCCAGATTATATAAAGAATAAAGTGTTTTGTTTTTGATCAGTGTTTCGCACATTCATCAATCAGGTCTGTAATGTTCCTGATGGAATCCATATGTGTACTGGAGCTCATTGCGTCTATATAAGACTGGCGCTCTGCATAAAGTTTTTTGATGGAATTTAATAGAGTTTCTTCTGTGATTTCTTCTTCCTCAAGAACCATGCTGTATCCCTGACGTTCAAAGGAACGGGCATTTAAAATCTGATCACCCCGGCTTGCTTTTGCAGAGAGAGGGATTAGTAGATTTGGTTTGTGTAAAGCACTGATTTCGCAGATTGCATTAGCACCCGCCCGGGAGATAACAACATCTGCAAGGGCAAATAAATCCGGTAATTCTTTTTTGATGTATTCATACTGAACATATCCGGAGGTACCATGAAGATTTTCATCTACTTTGCCTTTGCCACAAAGATGGATCACCTGAAATTCTTCCAGAAGTTTCGGGAGAATTTTACGTACATTTTCGTTTACAGAAGCAGCCCCCAGACTTCCGCCAATGATCATCAGAACTGGCTTATGAGATGTGAAACCGCAGAATGCACGGGCAGCTTCTTTATCTCCATGCAGGAGCTCCTTACGGATCGGAGTGCCTGTAAGAACGGCTTTTTCTTTAGGGAGACTGTTAACTGTTTCCGGAAAATTGCAACATACTTTTGCAGCAGACGGAATACACAGTTTATTGGCAAGACCAGGTGTCATGTCAGATTCGTGAATGATTGCCGGGATTTTTCGCTTTTTAGCTGCAAGGACAACCGGAACTGTAACAAAACCGCCTTTTGAAAAAACAACATCAGGCTTTAATTCTTTTAATAATTTTCTGGCCTGTCCAAAGCCTTTTATTACACGGAATGGATCAGAAAAGTTTTTTAAATCAAAGTAGCGTCTTAATTTGCCGGATGAAATTCCATAATAGGGAATTCCCAATTCTTCAATGAGTTTTTTCTCAATTCCTTCATAAGAACCAATGTAGGAAATTTTGTAGCCCATTTCCTGAAGTCTGGGAATAAGTGCTATGTTGGGAGTTACATGTCCGGCTGTACCGCCGCCTGTAAGTACAATATGTTTCATGAGATTCCTCCTGAATAAATCTATTTATCAGTTTTAATATGAACCTCTGAAGCAGAATTGTCAAGGAAAGATAGAAATGCAGGAGAAAAAATGAACAAAAAAGCAATAGATGATAAACTAAAAGAGTGGCTGGAAGAGGAAGTTAAAAAAGAAAATCAAATAATAGAAGATTCGGTTTTTTCTGATGGAGAAGAAGAACAAAAAGAAATTACAGAAGAAGAACTGGATATGTTTTATGATGCATTTATGGAAAAAGTGCAGATCAGGGAGAAAGAAGAAAAAGAGAAGAAAGAGAAAGTCCGGTATTCAAAAAGTCTGAAAATTCGACACAGGCTGGTAAGAGCTGCCGGATTTGTTATTGTATGTACGCTAGCTGTATTTGCTGCCAGCATGACAAGTGAAGCCAACAGGAATTATTTTGTAAATAGTGTAAAGTATTTAACAGGGAATGATACAAA
>JARIAR010000049.1 GCA_029257805.1 Blautia sp. | reverse complement strand
GGGATATTTCATAGAATGTGGAGCACTTTATCTGCCGGACAGTGATAGATGGCCTATACATGGAAGGATAGGATTTGACTGGAAGTGCGATTTTAAGTTTCCGCTAAAACCAGGGGATGATATTTGGAAATGTTTTGAAAGAGACACTGGTTATTACGATAGCAAAAATTTAATAGAGTATTTTGAATATGATATCCGTACAAAAGAAGAGCTGGAGATCCTGTTGAATGCAAATATTGAGAAGTATTTACTGCCTCTGTATGATAAGAGATACCCTATTGAATATTATGAAAAAAATAATGGTATGCTGGTTGTACAATGGTGGTACATTGTGGATAAGATACTGCCAATGGGAAATTTTGACAAAGATAAAATTTATAATTTCAAAAAAAGGTTGGAATCTGGTGCAAGAATCACCCGGGAAGAATGGGACCGTCTGGATCTTCGGACTTATTGGAGCAGTCCTTGGGTACATCATCCAGAAGCTTCGAATACAGCAGAAGGAGTATCGTGCGATCGCAGAGGGTGTCCAGTCCCTGCTGCGGGAAAATATTGTAGCGAATTATAACAAGTATCAGGACAGAGGAAACTGTCCCATTTACGCAAAAGAGTCACTGAAACATGTATATGAATCATATCACAACTTAGGCGGCAATGATGTTGCCACAAAATTATATCATACTCTTCTGGAAATGCCGGAAGAGCCAAAGGAGGGATAAGAGATGGAAGAAAACACCATGATTTCATACATAACAGGAAGTTTTGCAGCAATAGGTATACTGGCATTTTGCGCTTATGCAGGAGAAAGCGTTACCTGATATCTTATATGTACAGCAGTTTTGGCTGCATTTCCGGTTTATCTGGTTGCAACCGGGGGATGGGAAAGGCTGCGTGACATATGGGAGAGAACGAAATACAAAGAAGGGGAGAGCTGAGAAAGCTCTCCTTTTTTAATACGATTTCTGGAGAAACGGTACGTTTGCCCATACCGGGATTGTGACATCTGTTTACGGAGACCGGTTTGAAACCATAGAAGGAAATACGTCCGGGGCATCTGGAATCATTCCAAACGGAGGGGGCGTATGCAGAAAGAGTTATTACAACAGCCGACTTCCGGGAACGAAGTTCTGTCGTCCGGAGTATTCCATTTTGGAAAAAGAGGAATATTCTTCCGAATGTCTCAGTAAATCTCCAAAGTGGACAGGCAGAGTAACCGCCGGTTCTCCGAATGTGCGCCAGTGGGCAGGAACGGAATATCTGAAACTGAAATCCTGCCCGGAGCTTTCCCGTGGAAAGACCGTGGACGTGTGCGATACAGTAAAAGCGGAAGACGGAGAAGACTGGTATTATGTGAGGATAAAGGGAAAGATTTATGGGTTTGTGTGTGGACAGTATGTAGAAAAGATTTAGCACTTTCTTTATAGATGGAAACGTGGTACGCTGAGAATATAAGATATTACTACGATGATGAGACGGGGATGTATTATCTGCAGAGCCGGTATTATGATCCGGAGATAAAAGCGGAACAAGGCCAATAGTAGGAACTACCTTAACGGGAGAAACGGATATGGAAAGGGCAATCTCGTTTGACTATAAAAACAACGTTGTATTTTTACAGAAATGTCCGAGATGGTGGAATTTGGGATATAAAGCTTCAAAAAGATTGGCAATTTGAACCGGAAAGAAATAAGAGTTATTACAACAACCATATTCCGGGAATCAAGTTCTTTGAACGTGTGCCATTTGTGCGGATGCATTTGCTAAAGGAGATGACAGAAAGATATGAGAGTACAGCATCATTATTTTGTAAAAGAGCGAAAAAGAGTGATAGAGTTTTTGGATAGACACCAAATATCATACGAAGCAATTGGGGAGCCAGGTAGTAAAGATATAGTATTCGACCTTTATGAGGATCAATATAGTTATAAAATGTTTAAAAAATCTTTTCCTATGCTAAGTATTAGTTCTTTGAAAAATTTAGAATTTTCTAAAGAAGATATAGAAAACTCTAAATGGTTAATGGTAAGTTGTAGGGGAACAAATGTTGAATATGTATTTCAAAAAGAGGCATTTCAATATTCATGTCCGTATAAGATACCTTTTCATAAAGAACCTTTTTATAGACATTTTAAGCAGATATCGAATTTAACAATAGAAAAAAATGTAAAATGGGGAAAAAGACAATTTTTTAGTGGTCCAAACGGCATGGAAAATATAATTTTTTGTTCTGAGAGAACAAAAAATATTTTGGAAAATAGATGGGAAGGATTAGAATTTAAAAATGTTATAAATAAAAAGGGTAATGATTATATTGATAACTTATATCAATTATTTTTTAAAAATTACATTCCATTTTCTGCTTTCGTAGATGCAAAAAGTGTACAGTGTCATAAGTGTAGAAAGAAAATGATATTAGTATCAGATCGCATATTTAAAATAAAAGCAGAATATTTGCAAGATTCTTCAAAAGTTTATCAAACAGGAGAGGTTATAACTAATGGAAGAATTTTTGGAGAAACAGTAGTATTGTACATTGTTCCTCAAGAGTTTTACAGGTACTGTGAAGAACATGGAATGAATCGTGGAATGGATTATAGACCAGTTGAGTTAGTGTAAAATATTTATTTATAACCAATCAGTTGGTAGCAGATAGATACTGCCGGAGAACATAAGACGATTTATACTTATGACGACAGTGGCAACAATCGTTATAGCCTTGTAAAAGAGAT
>JARIAR010000020.1 GCA_029257805.1 Blautia sp. | reverse complement strand
CCATCCACAGCGGAAGCTGCCAAAGAAAATCCCAATTCTTCCCAGTTTACCAGATTTGCAAAATGAGAAAGTGCAAATTTATTATCATCTGCCAGCATAACTGTATACATAAAAATCACCTCTTTTTAACAAAAACCAGTGCCTGAACAGCACTGGTTTTTATATATCCTGTTTTATGAAAAATAGTTCAATTCCGTCATTTTCTGATAAATAGCCTGCGCCATCGCTTCCTGTGCTTCATATCTGGAAGCCGGATATGTGGTAACAGAAGCAAGGCTTATGTAATGCTCTCCCCATTTCTGACTTAATACAGCATCTAAGGCATCCGAAGTTACACTGCCATCTAAAGGTGCTGTTCCTACTACAATAAATCTCTCCTGATTAGGGAAAGTTTGTAAAATATGTTCCTGCTGCTGTGCCAGCTCGTTTGGATCATGATTCCATCCTCCGTAATATCCCATGAAAATCACAGGAATATAATTGAGATCATCCCGAACCAGTTCTTCCTCTGTAAAATCACGAACACCCTGCTCTGTAATATAAATCTCCCCGCCATTGGCAGCCTGCAAATGAGCGGAAATATATCCCTGGATCACTTCCTCACTTACGCCGGCTTTCTTCATCATAGATAAGGTGCCGCCTCCCTGAATGGTCTTATTCAGAACCGGAAGATTATGCCCGTTTTCCTGAAGAATCTTCTGAAGAACCGCCATATAGGAATACTGGGCTGTATCGCTTTCTGTAAGAAGATCATCTCCCCAGCAGACTACTCCTTCTGCTTTTGCAGCAGGTTCTTCTGTGGGAGCAGCTGCCTGTTCCTGATCCTCTGCATTCTGTTCCTGCAGCTCTTTTTCAATTTCTTTTTGTTCCTTATCACTTTCCTCTAATGCTTTTTTATCCTTCTCTTTGGCTTCATCTGCCATTTTTTCCAGCTTTTTCACTTCTTCTTTTGTCTGTTTTCTATTCCACACAACAAGGCTTCCCAAAGCTGCAACAAGTATAATGCAAAGCATTACAAGAAGTACATTCATTCCTTTACTATTTTTTTTCACGTTTGCTCCTCAGTCCTTTTATTCCTTTTCATTTTTCTGATAGTATGATCCATAATGACTTTTATAATGGGAATAATACTTATCTTTTTTCATATCAACTTTATTCAGTACACCGCCTAAAATCCTGCATCCGCTTTTTTCAATCTGTGCCAATGCTTTCTGAGCTACTTTATAACTTACGGATTCGCTTTCTACTACAAGTACAGCACCGTCACATTTCTGAGCCACAACCGCTGCATCAATAATAGAGCCAATTGGTGGTGTATCTACTAAGATATAATCATAGTATTCCCGAAGTTTCTTTAATAATATAGAAAAAACATCTTCTCCAAGGAGAGCGGTTGGATTGGGAGCAAAAGGACCGGCAAAAATCATATCCAGATTTTCATAATTTGTTCTGTACAACAAATCTTCCAATCCAATCTGACCGCTTAAAAACTGTGATAACCCTGTAATATTCCCCTGCACTTCAAATCTTGACACATAAACGGATTTTCTCATATCTGTATCAAGAACAAGGACCTTCTTTCCTGCTGCTGCAAGCTCACGTCCAAGAGAAAAGGTAATATCACTTTTTCCCTCATTTGGGTAACAGCTTGTAATTAAAATATTTTTTATATCTTTTCCGGAAAAGCTTATATTTGTCTGAAGCATCTTAATGGCTTCCTCATAATGATAATCCTGCTTCCGGACATCCTTCATTACAACTTTTTTCATAACTGCGGTATCTCCTTTCCCTGTGTCCGTTATTTTCTTCTTTTCTTCTTTTTCTTATTAATATAATCCTGTCGATCCGGAACAGAGGCAAGGACTGCAATACCAAGATATTTTTCCATATCTTCCTCGGACTTAATACTGTCATCCATCACAGCGATCAAACAAATAATACCTCCGGAAATAATCACACCTAAAAGGAAGCCCATGACTACGTTTTTTAACATGCTTGGAGAAGACTGTACAGTTGGGATTTTTCCTTTTTCTATAATCTTAGGTGGAATAACTTCCATTTTATCCCCAACATATTTACAGAACACTTCCACCACCTGGTCTGCAATTTCCTTTGCAAGGGCTGCATCTGTGTTTGTAACTGAAACTTCCAGAATCCTTGTATTTTCCGGATTTGTAATTGCTATGCTATTACGAAGCTGCTTTGCACTTACATCAAGGTCAAGATCTTCAATTACCTGATCCATTACACCGGTACTTGTTAGTAATACCTGATAATCCGAAGTTAGCTGTGTTCCAAACTGCAAGTCTGTCAGAGATGTTAATTCCGTCTCTTTTGATAATACAAGGATGCTTGATGTGGATGTGTAAAGAGGATCCATAAAAAGAGCTGTATATGCTCCATAAAGACAAGCTCCTAATAGTCCAACTGCGAGAATGAGAAGAAACTTCCTTTTCATTGCAAAGTATAAGTCCCTTAAATCAATGACATCATTATCCGGGACTGCCCGTTTTTCCTTTGTTTCCATGTTTTTCACCTTTCACATTTTCTTAAATCTTACATAACTCTTAGTATTATATCGCCATTTTTAAATGAAAAGCAATAGATTCTTCACATATATTTCTTCAAAATCTCATTCATTTCATCAAACTGCTGTTCCATTTCATCTACTAACCGGAACTGTGTTCTTGCACGTACCAGGTTATGTTCCGGATATGCGGTTTTAAAATACACATCTCCCTGAAGGTAATCTGCAAGGAAACGCATACCACACTCCAGCGTCATTAGTCTTGCACCCCATGGAAGACTTTCAATTTCAGTGGATGTCAATACATCTTTTGCCATCTCCAGATATCCTTTTACATAGATATCATAAAGGTCAATATCAAAATGTACTTTATCCAGATCTTTCTCATCTTCTTCTGCTGTGGATGCACCGAAACGAATAGAATCCCCAAAGTCATTTGCTGCAAGCCCCGGCATAATGGTATCCAGGTCAATGATAC
>JARIAR010000067.1 GCA_029257805.1 Blautia sp. | reverse complement strand
TTCCGCTCATCATCTCGCGTCCGATAAAAATGTTCTGTGCCACAGTCAGATGATTCATCATATTCAGCTCCTGATGCACGATTACAATACCTGCATCCTGGGCTTCACGCGGATTCGAAAACTCTACATCTGTACCTTCATAGGTAATTGTTCCGGAATCCTTGCTGTAAATACCTGTGAGTACCTTCATCAGTGTGGATTTACCAGCTCCGTTCTCTCCCATCAGAGCATGAACTTCGCCTTTTCTGATTTCAAGGTCTACATGGTCAAGTGCGTGTACACCAGGGAATGACTTGTCAATGCCTTTCATGGTTAAGATAACTTCTCCCACGATTCTCCCTCCATTCTTTCCCTTATTTGGTTCTAGGCTATTTGCATCCAAATAAAATTGGATATGCCTGCCAACTATGATTATTATATGTCCTATTTATAAAAATTTTAATGGAATATTTTATAAAAAAAGGTTAAAAATTTACGATACCGTAAATTTTTAACCTTTTTCTTTTTTATCTTATTTTATGCCCCTGCAGGCTTCGGTGTATTAAATGGAAAAAGCAGCTTTTCCACTTCTCTTTCATACATATTTTCAGCTGTTACAACCTCGCACCCGGAGTCTATAAACGGCTCCACTTCTTCCCCTTCCAAAAGCCGCAGTGTGCCCTGAATGCTTACATATCCCATTTTAAAAGCCTTCTGTACTACAAAGCACTGAAAAATCCCCTGTTCCATAAACTGCACTGCTTCCTGAGAACTGTCCACACCCACTATCTTCACTTTCTTCTGTACCCCTGCGTCTTTTACCGCACGTGCTGCACCTACAGAAGAATATTCATTCATGCCTGCGATTAGTTGAAGATCCGGGTATTTTTTTAAAAGCTGCATCGTAAGATCATAAGATTTTTCATACATAGAATCGCTGTATACCACTTCTACTACATTTTTTTCCAGTTCTCCCAGGCCCTCTCTAAATCCTTCTTCTCTCTCCATGGCAGTGGATACCCCCTGCACATGACTCACAATGGCAATCTTTCCATCTTCTGTCAAAATGCTTTTCACATATTCTCCAAGCTTGCGCCCTGCATCTAAGTTATCCGTAGAAACCATTAAATTCTGCTGATCCGTCTGGGTGTAAGAATCTACGAACGTCACAAGGATTCCCTGTTCTTTCGCTTTTTCCAGTGCCTTCTGATATTCTTCTGAAGAATAGCTTGAGGGAGAGATCAAAATTGCATCCGGATTTTTCTCAATTGCTTTCTCTAGCAATTTTATTTGCTGCTGGATATCCTGTTCTCTTTTTGGTGCCATAATTTCCAACGCTGCATTATATTCTTTTGCAGCCATTCTCGTTCCCGATATAAGAGACGTCCAGAAATCATTTGTTCCATCTTCCGTTTTTGGAATATAAATTAAATTCCATTTTCTGTTTTCCTTCTGTTGCTGCATATAATAGCCACAAAACAGCCCAATGCCTATAAGAAATACAATAGCGCCTGCTGTAATCCATTTTCTGTATTTTTTCATGGCCTGCCTCCCGGATTCATAGGAATCGTTATGGTTACTTTTGTTCCTTTATTTTTCTCACTTTCATAAACAATCCCATAATCTTTCCCATAATAAAGCTGCATTCTTTTTTGTACATTATACACGCCAACTCCATTGGAGTGATAATTCACTTTATGTTTTTCAAAAATATGCCGCTGCGTTTCTTCATCCATTCCCACACCATTATCTTCCACTTCCAAAACAGCATTTTCTCCTTTTTGATATCCCCGAACAATAAGAAGTCCCTTGCTGTCTTTATACTTTAATCCATGATAAATAGCATTTTCAATAATAGGCTGCAAGACCAGCTTAATGATTTTTATCCCTTTAATCCCGGGTTCTACTTCAATTTGAAACTCCAATTTATCCTTATAGCGCATTTTTTGTATCGTAAGATAACTTTTGGCATACTCCATCTCCTGTCCAATAGAAACCAGCTCCTCTTCATTAGAGATGCTCTGGCGCAAAAGCCTTGCAAGAGATGCAGTCATTAACACAACCTCTTCATTTTTCTTCCCTTCTGCCATCCATATAATAGAATCCAGGGTATTATAAAGAAAATGAGGATTGATCTGAGACTGCAGCGCTTTTAATTCGCTTTTTCGCTTTTCTTCCTGCTCATGGATATTCTGTTCCATCAGTTCTTCTATTCGATGAGTCATCACGTTAAATGACTTGGTCAAACTTCCAATTTCATTTTCCGATGTTACTTCCAAATCCGCTGTCCGAAACTCACCTGTTTCCACTTTTTTCATAGAATCCCGAAGTTTTTGTATTGGATAGGTAATATTTTTTGCAAGAAAACTTGATAAAACCAGCGCACATATAATAAGCCCAATTGCACTGATCACATAAAGTCGCTGTGCCTGTTTGCTGCTTTTTAAAAGTTCTTCCACATTCATGCAGCCCACAACACTCCATCCCGTTTTATCAGAACGGGAAATCGTGTATATTTTTTCCTGCGCTCCACTGCCTGTTATAACAGTGTCCTTATCAGCCTTCATAACAACCTCTATATTTTCTGTCTGAAGCTCATTATAAAGCTGCTGCTGCTGTGGATGATACACGATATTTCCATCCTGATCCACTATAAATACATATCCTTTATCTCCAATGCTGTTTTGATCACACAACTCACTTATTGCACTGTAGTTCAGATCAATAAACACAACACCGTTATGGGTTCTACTTCCGGTAAGATTGGAAATCCCCCGGCTTAAGGTAATAACCCAGCTGCGTTCCCCATTTACCACATGCTGTACATGGGAAGAAGTAAGGATTGATTTTCCAGGATTATTAACTGCATTTTCATACCATTCCTGTGTAGAAAGATCAAGATCCGGATTCTTTGATTTATAGCCTGTATTAAATAACTGTTTTCCCGCATCACAGACAAGCCCAATGTTTCGAATATCCTGCCGCCCCTGTAAGATCGTCCGAAACTGTTCCAGCAAACGCTTTCTATGGCCGCTTTCCTCCTGTTCTCCAAACAAATAGTACTGCGCATCTTCACTTCCCGAAACAACAGACGCAATGTTATCCATATATGTGATATAAGAATCAATATTTTGATTCAACTGCTTTATAATCGTCTGCGTATAGAGAACAGAATTTTCAAAAATAGCCGAATTTGTATATCGTACAGAAATCAAGGTCACAATAAGCACTGCTGAAAGCACAAGGATCGCAACTGTCGTAAAAATTGTACTTTGTATACTTTTAAAATGTTTCCACAGACGCAATGTCGTTTTTGGTTCTTTCATCTACGTCTCTCCCTTGCATATTCTGTGGGGGTTCTTCCTGTCATCTTCTTAAAAGAAATACCAAAGTAATGGGGATCCGAAAATCCTACTTTTTCTGCAATTTCATAATTTTTTAAAGTTGTATTTTCCAAAAGTTCTTTTGCCTTTTCCATTCGGACTCTTGTTAAAACTTCAACAAACGTCTCCCCTGTCATATCTTTAAAAATTGTACTGAAATGACTTGTACTAATATTTAAATAAGAACAAATACTGTTCAAACTCAGATCCGGATTCATATAATTATTCTGAATATAATCTATTGCCATGGCAGCCTGCCGTTTTCCGTTGGAACAATTTACTGTCTGCAGTTCATTATAAACAGAATATGTGTATTTTCTTACAAGCTCCATTGCCTGCTGAAATGTTTTCTGTTCCGTGACACGATGGAGCAGTTCTTCTCTCTGTCCTGCAATACTATCTACATCTGCCGCAACTCTTTCACATACATTTCCTGCAACACGAATGATCTGCTGAAGATATATACAGGCTCTGCTCTTATCTACAAGAGCCCCTTTTATTTCATTTTCCATTTTCTGAAGACAGCGTTCCACTTCCTCTCTGTCTCCTATTTTAATTGCTGTTGCAAAATCTCTCAAATCTTCCTGTATGGAAAGATTTTTATTTGTTTTCTGTTCTTCCATATCCATCAGAAGATTTCCTCCTAATAGATATCTGCACTGAATTCCCTTTTGGGCAAGCGCATACGACAAACAAAGTTCTTCCGGTTTTCGTACCCAGCTTCCTATTCCAATAGAAGCTTCTATTCCAATCACTTCTTTTACCTGTTTTCTTATTTCTTCACAAATGCTTTTTATTTTTTCTGCAAACTCTCTTGTCCGATTTCCTGCAAAAAGAATACATACCCTGCTGCTACCTTCCTGATATGCCACACCTGCATGTTCTTTTGTTACAATCTCATCACTTACATTAAACAAAACAAATGCCATAAGGGCACTTTCCTGGCGTTTTTCCACATCCACATAATAGAGTTCGGAATATAAATCCATATCAAATACTGCCACACGATAACTTGGGGCATCCAAAACAATCCCCATATTTTTCAATTCACTCAGACTTTCATCCACATCTCTCGTACAACTTACCAGTTCTTCTATTGCCTTGGAACGGATTACAAGGACATTTTTTCTGTAGTCCTGAGAAGTTTTCGTAAGGTCTTCCAGCTTCTGCTTTTCATTCCGCTTTTTATCTACCTGTTCTTTCATATTTTCAATCACTTTGCGGAGTTCCATAGCTGTGATAGGTTTTAACATATATTCGCTTACATTATATTGTATTGCTTTTTTTGCATATTCAAATTCCCCAAAGCCACTAAATATCACAATTACAATGTCCGGATAATTATCATGAAGAAAATGGCTCAATTCCATTCCATCCATATACGGCATACATATATCTGTAAGCACAATATCCACTTCATGCTCCTGTACAAAAGCGGCGGCCTGCTGCCCGTTTTCACAGTCTCCTACAAGCTCACACTCCATTCCTTCCCAGTCTATGTTTTCTCTGATTGCATCACGTACCAGGATTTCATCATCTACAAGTAATATTCGATACATATACGTTTCCAATCTCCCTGCTTATAAATCTCTATTTCTCTCATGGTATCATGTTTTATTAAATTTTACAATTTTCCTTTTAATGATTTTTATTATAAAACGCTATTTATCATAAAATTTTCATCTTTTATCGGAAAATATTCTCTTGTTTTTCTTTCCTTTTAATATTAATCTATAAATTAGGTTAATTTGATTTTAAAAATCACAAAAGAGCGGTATGAAAGGAGTTATATTATGTTAAAAGGTATTCCTGAAATTTTATCACCAGAATTATTAAAAGTTTTATGCGAGATGGGTCACAGCGACCGCCTTGTTATTGCAGATGGAAATTTCCCGGTAGAATCCATGGGCAAAAATGCCATTACAATTCGTTGCGACGGACATGGCGTTCCTGAAATTCTGGATGCGATCTTAACTGTTTTCCCTCTGGATACATATGTAGAACATCCGGTAAATCTTATGGAAGTAATGCCTGGCGATACAGTAGAAACCCCAATCTGGGACACATATAAAGAAATCATTGCAAAACATGACGAACGCGGCGCTAACGCTGTAGGAAACATTGAGCGTTTTGCATTTTATGATGAAGCTAAAACTTCTTACTGCATCATTTCTACAAGCGAAAAAGCACTTTATGCAAATGTAATGTTACAAAAAGGTGTTGTAATCAATAAGTAATCAAAGCCTTTTTTTCGGCTATGGTTTATACACACATATTCATTTCATAAAAAATCCGAACATTTGCCTTTGCAATGTTCGGATTTTTTATTTTCTATTTTAATTTAAGAAAATATAAAAAAACCAGCACAAGAAAAATGCCTGCGGCTGCAATCCATAAGACAGGATTCATAAATAATCCAGAAATACCATCCACCGTTTCAACAGACGTTTCTTTCGGTTCTTCTTCCGGAACCGACATATCAACGGTTTCTATCTTTTTATCCATCTTTATCCACCCGTTTTTTTCTCTTCCGGTAACTTTTCCCCATAATTCCTCATCCTTTGTTAACACTTCTTTTGAAATATGTACAGTCTCACCTTTTTTGATTGCTGCAGAGGAAATCTCTCCAAACTTTTTTCCAGGTCCTCTATAAACTTTCACACTTTCTTCTTCAGAGGAAACAACTTGTTCATAATCCACATCTTTTATTCCTTCTTCAGAAAACTCAGATTGAATTGCCTCAGTTAACGTCACCGGCTTCAATTCATCCAACTGTACAAATCCATTCATTCCGTGATACTCTGTCAATCCCCAGGCTCTTCCTGCCCCATCCTTTTTTTCTCCCCTTATATGAAGAGATGTCCCATTTAAGATCAGCTCCTGATTTAACCTGGCAGTGCTGGTATCTGCATCTGCATAAAGATGAACGCCTCCACTTTTCGATTCCACAACCATATAATAATCTGTATGATAATCTGTTTTTTGACCGAATCCTACATCTGCCCACACAGGTATACACCAAAACAGCGCCAGAAATGCCACACAAAAAATTTTGCTTCTTCCTTTCATTTTTTCCTCCCAAAATTTTCACACTTTTTCCTTCTCTTATTTCATACTTTTTATTTTAGCATCTCCAACTACACTTGCAATCTTTTTCCCGAGACAAATAAGGATGTTTTCCGACATTAAAATACTTTCCTGAACAACAAAAAATGCCGCACAATTCCTTGTGCGGCATTTGAATTTAAATTTTAACTGCTTCGTACAGTTTGTTTTTTATTTGTAAAGAGGTCCGTAGTTTTTGCAAGCTCTGTAATCTGCGCCCTCTTTGTCCATTCCGAATGCATTCCAAGCTGCCGGACGGAAGATTTTTTCTTCCGGAACATTATGCATGCTAACCGGAATTCTCAACATAGAGCACATAGTGATCAGATCTGCACCGATGTGACCGTAAGAAATTGCACCGTGGTTTGCACCCCAGTTATTCATTACGTCATATGCTGTTTTGAATGCACCTTCGCCTGTACATCTTGGTGCAAACCATGTGCATGGCCATGTATAGTCTGTACGTTTCCAAAGTTTATCAGAAACTTCTTCAGGAAGGTTAAGTGTCCATCCTTCTGCGATCTGAAGAACCGGTCCTAAACCTTTTACAAGGTTAAGACGGATCATAGTTGCAGGCATTTCTGCTTTTGTAGCAAATCTGGAAGAGAATCCGCCTCCACGGAAGTATCCGTTATCAGCAGCATTCCATGTAGTAGCTTCCATGATCGCTTTCTGATCTTCTTCTGTTACGTTCCACCATTCTTTCATTACGCCATTGCCGTTTTCATCTTTTGCTTCGCCGCAGGCATCAAGGCAGCATGCACCGGAGTTGATAAGGTGAATAAATCCACCGTTCTCTTTTGCAATACCTTCCAGATCATATCCTGTTGCTTTCTTAACAGCTTCCGGACTCCAGTATGTACGAACATCTGCAAACATCTGTGCACGGTTTGTAAGAAGTTTCATGAACATCATTCCAAGACCGTTTAATACGTCATTCTCTGTTGCCAGAATATATGGTTCTCTTGCTCCGTTCCAGTCAAAGGAAGTATTCAGAACAGCTTCTGCAAAGTCTCCATTTGGATAGAAGTCTGTCCACTGTCTCTGTCCCTGGAAACCAGCTGCCAGAGCATTATGTCCGATTGCTTCCTCAGAGAACTGCGGGTCAAGGTTGTCACAGCCATTCATCAGTTCTTTGATGATAACTGCCATTTTAACAACAAATTCAAACTGCTCTTCTTTTTTCTCCGGAGTCATCTGTAATTCTTCCGGGTTCTTGTCAAAGCCGATTGTACATGTTTCTTTTGCCCATGCAAGTGCTTTTTCGAATTCAGCATGATCGTAGATGCCTTCTGTCATACGACGGATGATTTCTACTTCATCAACAGATTCTACACGCATTCCAAGGTAGGATTCGATGAAATCAGAGTCAATGATAGATCCGCCGATACCCATGCAGATAGAACCGATCTGTAAGTAAGATTTGCCTCTCATGGAAGCAGCTGCAACTGCTGCACGACCAAATCTTAACAGTTTTTCCTGTACGTCTTCCGGAATAGATGTATCGTCTGCTTCGCAAACATCATGTCCGTAAATACCAAATGCCGGAAGGCCTTTCTGTGCATGTGTAGCAAGAACAGATGCAAGGTATACAGCTCCCGGTCTTTCTGTTCCGTTGAAGCCCCATACAGCTTTGATTGTCTGAGGATCCATATCCATTGTTTCAGAACCATAGCACCAGCATGGAGTAACAGTTACTGTAATATCAACGCCTTCTTTGCGGAATTTCTCTGCGCATGCTGCAGATTCTCCAACGCGGCCGATTGTAGTATCTGCGATTACAACTTTTACCGGTTCTCCGTTAGAATATCTTAAATTTTCTTCAAACAGTTTTGCAGCGGATTTTGCCATATTCATGGTCTGTTCTTCCAGAGAACCTCTTACGTCAAGAGCGCCTCTACGTCCATCAATAGTTGGACGAATACCAATAACTGGATAGCCGCCGATTAATCTGCTTTTTGCCATAATTTCATACCTCCTAGTATAAATTATTTTAAAATATTATTTTTTACTTTTATGTCTTTTATTATACATTTGCAATTTAAAAATTACTTGTGCTATAATAGCAAATAATAGTACAATATTCACTTTTTTGTTTTTTCTTATAAAGGAGACAGATTTTATGCACGATTTAGATTGCAACGAAGACCGTTTAAGAGGTACCTACGGTTTTCCATTTGAATTTCATCACATAGACAGCACACATCCTCGTTATGTGATGTCCTATCACTGGCATGTAGAGTATGAGATCATAAGGATTCTGGAAGGTACGCTTACTGTTACTTTAGACGAAAAAAGTTTTACAGCTGTACCTGGTGATGTGATTTTTATCCATAGCGGAGTCCTGCATTCCGGAATTCCCGATAAATGTGTCTATCAATGTATTGTTTTTGATATGAACGCATTTTTAAAAACAGGTTCTGTTTGCTCCGATTATATCCAGCGTATTCTCCATCAGGATATTATGATCTACCATCACTTTACCTTTCGACAAAAAGAAATTCTTACAACTGCAAATTCTATTTTTGAATCTCTCTGGAAAAAAACAGAAGGGTATGAGCTGACTGTCTTTGGACAATTTTACTACTTTTTCGGTCTCATTTTCGGTAATCATTACTATTTGGAAAGCCTTCCAAAAGCCCGACGTGATTATAAACGTATTGTGCAGTTAAAACAGGTTGTAGAATTCATAGAAAAAAATTACAGTTCTCCCATTACCCTGCAACAGCTTTCTGCCTCTGTGTCCATGTCTCCTAAATATTTCTGCCGTTTTTTCTCCGAAATGACGCATCAGACTCCCATGGACTATTTAAATCGCCAAAGGATCGAGCAGGCATGCTATCAGCTATCCACAACAAATGATTCCATTACGGAAATAGCTTACGGAAATGGCTTTAATGATTTAAGTTACTTTATACGGACTTTCAAAAAATACAAAGGAATCACCCCCGGAAAATACAGAAAGCCGGGCATTACCAGCCCGGCATCCTGAATATACGTGCAGGACTGCTTCTAAGCATTCTCTGCACGTTTTTTCTTCTCTTTTTCATGTTCATAAATCTGCTGCCCGGCAAAAACACACCAGAACAATACACTTAGTAAAATCCCTTCCCTTAATCCGGGCGGGAAAAAGCTTAGTGTCACAGTATGATTTCCTTCTTTCACAGAGCAGGCCGAAAATCCAAGATTGCCCCGTATAAGTTCTGTTTCTTTCCCGTCTATTTTAATATGCCATCCAGCTTCATACGGGATCATAAATACAGCATATCCATCTGTTGCAGCCTCAATGGTTCCTTCTATATGGGAATCATTTAATGGACGGTTTAAAATCACTCTGGACTTTTCTTTTTTAGTTTGCACATCTTTCAGATCAGAGAGGCTTTGAATTTCTTCCCCGTCTTCTATTGCAATAACATTATCCCAAAGCTTCTGTCTTGTTTCTTTTGTACACAGTTTCTTAAAACTTTCCTCAGATATAGTATTTTCGTAAAATTTTCCCATATCTGTCTGCTTCCTGTTTTCATAAAGATACAGATCTCCAAACTGATGAACTTTTTTATATTTTTCAGGATTAAAATTCCCATCTCTTGAAAGGAGATAACGTATTCCCAGAAAAGAAGCAAGTCCGTTATTCTGAACACTTGACACAAAACTATGGTGATTATGATCTGCAAAATACAGTTCCGGACAACAGGTATCTACAAATTCTTTTATGTTTTTATTCATAACAGAATTATAAGAATTAACTCCATAGTATCCCTGCGCCTGGGCATCCATACACCATGTAGCAGAAACAAAATCTTTTTCCAATCTGAAAAATTCTGGATCTTTTTCTCTCAAATATGACAGGGCATCCTGAATATTTGGATTATATAACGCACCAAAATATCCCTGTGGAAGCATCAGCTCTGCTCTTGCCTCTCGAAGAGGATCACCGGAATTTCTTTCTATTTCATAACGTGCCTGTTCTTCCTGTATCTTCTCTGCCGGTGTGTCTGTCTTACGAATGCACAACCGGGCTTCATAACACGCATTTCCTTCTGATATCACATTGATCATAAGGAGAAGAAGGAGCACGTTCATCGTCTTTCCTTTTATGCCAAATCCAATCACAACAGCCATGCAAAGTCCGGTTATACAAAGTATTACTGCATTTATCCTGTGCTCTGGAAAAATACTCTGCCGGTATCCCACATAATAAACAAATACCATAACGATACAAAAGCCGGCAACAAAAAGGAACGGGATCCTCTCACCGCTTTTTATATAATCCCACATCCATGCCATCGCCAAAAGGAAAAACGGGATCAATACGAAAGTATAGCGATTCGTTGTATCGGAAAATCCATTAAATACAAAACCTCCGATTTCTGTTGTAACACAAAGTACAATAAGAATCGCAGCTGCATATACCGCTATCTTTGTCCTTTTTGTTTCCTGAGATTTCCAAAATACTGCAAGGAACAGGATATTAAGAAGAACGGCCAGAGTGGAACAGAAAACAATAGGATCTTCGTAGTAATTCCACAATACTTCAAAATTTCCATCTTTCAATGCCATTGTTGTCTGAATGTTGGAAGAAAACATACGCATCAGCAGAGATTCATAAAATTTCCCGGGATAAAATGTCATATAATGCTTAAGCGATTCCAGAATCCCCCTGTTTCCAGTACCTACACGAGCCGACACATTAAGAAGGCAGCTGGCCAGTGGAAGAAACATTCCCATGCTCATTCCAATCCCCAGAATAATTCTCCAGCATCCTTTTAAAAATTTTGATATTCTCTGCTTCCATGTGATTTCTCTTTCCATCCCTATCCGGAATAACAGATAAATCCCAAGAGCAGCAAGGCACATATAACTAAAATACGCACTGTAAATCCCTGACAGAAAAACAGCAAGTGGAAAGAGCGCTTTCCCTTTTTTGTTCTGGATAAACTTTTCACATCCCAAAAGCATCAAGGGAAAATATATGATTGCCATTCCAAATTGGTAATGCTGCCCCCATATCAGAAGATGGCCATTTAATCCATAGGCAAAAGCCGCTGCAAATTTTGCCTGTCTGCTAAAAGAGAAGCAGGAAAGATAATGATAAAATACATAACCTGCCAAAAGTATTTTCAAAACCTGCACCCATGCCAGAAAAAACAACATGTGATCCGGTCCCAAAATCACACCAATTCCAACAAGTAAAAGAAAAGACGGATCTCCCGGATTCAAATTAAAATAATTAATCCCAAATCCATTTGTAAAATCCCAAAAAGAAAAATTCCCTTCTCGGAGATGGTTGATGACACTTGCATATTGCATGGTATAAAGCTGCATCGTATCTCCGCCAATATCATTAAAGGCCATAATCTCATTTCCAAACAAATAGCGTCTGAAAATAAACAGGCTGCTGACAAACAAGGCTGCCAGTAACAGCAGCCTTGTTTGTTTCTCCGAATTCATAAACTTCTTATTTATTTGCATATTCTATAACCTCTTCAGTGAAAAATCCTGACTTTTTAATGTAAGATTCGGATTATAATATGGATCTGGTTTTGCAAAAATTTCCGGCCAATGGCTTTCCAGTGTCGCAATTTCTTTTGCAAAACGTTCTCTTTTTTCCGGAGTATCTTCCAATCCTCTTGACTTGGATTCGTAATGATACAATTCTACATAAGGATTATATACTACAAGATATCCTGCATCCCGGACTTTCAGACAAAAATCAATATCATTAAAAGCAACTGCAAGATCCGGACTTAACCCTCCGACTTTGTCAAATGCTTCTTTTTTTACCATCATGCAGGCAGCTGTAACTGCACTGTAATTCTGGGCACAGATGATCCGATGGCAATATCCGGTGTTCCCTCTTGGCTGCTGCACAAAACAATGTCCTGCAATTCCGCCAAACCCTAATACAACTCCGGCATGCTGCACCGTATCGTCCTCATAATAAAGTCTTGCACCTACGATTCCTACATCCGGTCTCATACAATATCCCAGAAGTTCTTCCATCCAATCCGCATTTATGATTTCCGTGTCATTATTTAATAAAAGAAGATATTCTCCTTTTGCATAAGAAATTCCAAAGTTATTAATCTCTGAATAATTAAATACCCCATCCCAGTAAACAACACGCACTTTTGGATTTCTTTTTTCCAGTTCTTTATAATATGCAAAAGTTTTCTCTTCTGTACTGTTATTTTCCACAATAATGTACTCATAGTTAGCATAAGTAGACTTCTGCTCTATAGAAGAGATACACCGCTCCAGATCGTCAATATGATCTTTATTTGGAATAATAATAGAAATAAGAGGATCATAATCCCGGATATATCTTGTTCTGTAAAGTCCCAGATATTCTCCCTTATAAACTTCGGCTTTGACTCCTATACGCTGAAAATGCGCCTCGATTGCCCTTTGCCCTGCATCAAATGCATACATCTTACTTTCCGGGTTCTCTGCAGTAGAATCTTCATGGCTTCTCCAGTGATATAAGATCTTAGGAATATGATAAATATGATCTGTTGCTTCCACACAACGGAAAATAAAATCATAATCCTGTGCCCCGTCAAATTCCGGACGAAGAAGTCCCACTTTTCCAAGAAGTTCCTTTTTTACAACAAAAAGATGGCAAATATAGTTTACCGTACACAAAAGATCCAGGTTAAAATCCGGTTTGAAATGAGGCATAAAAAACTTATTTCCCTTTATACTCATTTTATCTTCATCCGAATAAAGAACTTCTGTTTCCGGATGTTCATTTAATGCCTGGACACACTCATAAAGAGCATGGGCGCAAAGAACATCATCGTGATCTGCAAATGCAATAAAATCTCCTTCAGCAATGGAAATCGCCGCATTCGTATTTTCAGCAATTTTAAGAGATTCTTCGTGACGGATCACTTTAATGCGACAATCTTCTTTTGTTATTTTTTCCAAAAGATCCGCTATCGGGGAATTTTTACCACTTCCATCAGAAAGACAAAGTTCCCAGTTTGTATATGTCTGTGCTTTTACTGAATCTACCAGCTGTTTTAAATATTCTTCTTTTGTTTTATAAAGAGGAACGACAATACTGATTTTAGGTGCATAGGGAAATTCTTTTTTCCGCTGTTTTTGCAATTCACCTTCTGTTGGAAGATGCTTTGGAAGCCACTCTGCGTAATCTACAGGTCGGTTTGTTCGTTCTGCAAGTTTTCTTGCAGCTTTTACAAACAGGGCTTTCATTCCGTTTGCCCTCATATAATTTAATGCTTTCCTACGATATTTTTCTGCTTTTCCCAAAAGAACTTCTTTTCTTCCCAGTCCTATTCTATATACCGATTTTTTTCCATTATCCTGACGCATAACAAGGTATAAAAATCGCCCTGTAAGATTTTCTGCTTCTACATAGAATCCCGGTTCCCTGTCTATCACACATTCCTGAAACATTCCCTCTACATCCATACGGGCATTTCTCTGCACTGCAACAGAAAGCGGCTGCTTCTTTTCATCAAACAAACGAATCTGTACATGAGAAGAACCGGCTGCCCATCCCCGCAGAATAAGAGAATGATCTTTTTGATTTACGCGCTCTTCTTCAATATAAAACTGTGGTTTTCCTCTTTTCTTTAAAAGTTCTTCTGTTTTAATATGAAACCATTCCAGGCGTTCTTTTTCAAAAACCGCATATACTTTCAACCATTGATATCCGGAAATATCCTGAGGCAGATCTACAACCGCTTCTACTCTCTGCCCTCCCAGCATTTCCCCGTCTTTAAATCGTTCTACAGCACTTTTGGCAATCTGACGCTCCATGGATACCGGCAATTTCTCTCCATCTAAAAAAGCTTCTACTGTATACTTCTCCGGAATGATACCGCGTATTAAGTATTTGCATTCGTCATTCAGAAAGAAACGCTCTTTTTCCACTTCCAATAACTGGTTTTTCATACTTTTCTTCCTTTCACTGCTTCATATGGACTGGCAAGAGAACAATCGCCTCTTATCAGACTTAAGTTTGGATTATAATAAGGATCTCCGCTGTCCAGAAGCTCTTGATAACGTTCCTGGAAACGACTGATCTCTTTTTGAAAACGGGCCTGTTTTTCCGGTGTTGTTTCAAATCCTCTGGATTTTGATTCATAATGATATAATTCTACACCCGGCAAAAATACAACCAGTTGATTTTTCATTCTTGCCCTGAGACAGAAGTCCACATCATTTAGCGCAACGGCAAACCCTTCATCCAGTCCATGAAGCTCCTGAAATAACTCTTTTTTTACCATAAGACACGCACCTGTCACAGCACTTATATCCTGTGCCGCAATAAGCCTGCCCATATAACCTGTATATTTTCTTCCATATCCCGTAAGGATATGACCGGCAAATCCACCCATCCCAATTACAACGCCGGCGTGCTGGATCGTATTGTCCGGATAAGAAAGTCTCGCACCTGCAATTCCCACATCTTCCCGCTGGCAGTATCCGATCATCTGTTCCAACCAGTCAGATGTAATGACTTCTGTATCATTATTTAAAAGAAGATAATATTCCCCTTCTGCATATTTTGCTCCGAAATTATTGATCGCAGAATAATTAAACTCTCCATCCCATGTTACCACTTTTACATTTTCATACTGTCTTTCCAGTTTTTCATAATACTGGAATGTTTCTTTTTCTTCACTGTTATTTTCGATTACAATAATTTCTTTGTTGTTCCATGAGCTCTTTTCTTCAATAGAGCGTATACACTTATTAAGATCTTCAATATGATCTTTATTTGGAATCAAAATAGAAACTTTCGGATTTCCCTTTACTGTAAACTTGGTTCGATAAATGATAAATGTACCGGTAAACTCTACCTCAGCTTCCAGTCCACAACGATCATAATGTTCTAAAAGCGCCTTTTTCCCGGCTTCCACTGCATACAATTTACTGTCCTGATTTCCGGCAGTGGAACCATCGTGACTTCTCCAGTGGTACAATACTTTCGGAATATGGTAAACTGCGTCTGTCTTTTCCACACATCTCAGCAGAAAATCATGGTCCTGTGCCCCGTCCATTTCCGGTCTTAATTCTCCCGTTTTTTCCAGAAGACTTCGTTTCACCACAACAAGATGGCAGATATAATTAAGACTGCGAAGGAAATCCAGATTAAAATCCGGTTTAAAGTGAGGATATAAAAGATTTCCTTTCTCATCCATCAGATCTTCATCTGTATAAAGAAGCTCTGTTTCCGGATGTTCCCGCAAAGCGCAGGCAACCTCGTAAAGTGCATCCGGAGCAAGTGTATCATCATGATCTGCAAATACAATATAGTCTCCTTCTGCCATATGAAGAGCAGCATTTGTATTTCCGGAAATCCCTGTATTTTTCTCCAGATATTTATAAGAAATACGGCGGTCTTTTCCGTAATTAGCAAAAATAAATTCTTCCAGAGCACGATCTTTACTTCCGTCTGCAAGACAAAGCTGCCAGTTTCCATAACTCTGTTCTCGAACAGAATCAATCATTTCTTTCAAAAACGGAAGAGGCGTATGATAAAGCGGAACCACAATGCTAAACAAAGGTGCACATGTAAATTCTTCCTTTGCCTGTCGGCGCAATTCTCTTTTAGATGGGCTGTGTTTTTTTGCATAATGTCCATATGCATCTGCAAAAGAACCAGACTCTTCCCATACATAATCTAAAAATCCTCTAAATCCCAGTTCTTTCCGGATCTGTTCATTCTTTTCTCTGTTTTCTTTTCCTATTGTTTTTATGATGCGCCCAAGTCGTGCGTTTTCCCTGTCAAAACGCCGCATATCTATAACTTCCCGTTTTGCTACTGCTTTATTCTCAAACAAAAGTACAATATTTCTGCTTTTAATCTCACTTCTCGGAATCTCCAAAATAAAGCCATGGCAGGATTCTGACTCTACCCCAAATACTTCTGTAAGATCCGGACGGCGAAGTCTGCTGTAATGTACGTGCTCCTGCTGCTGGTCTTTTTCCTTCAGCACTTTCATTTCAAATCCACCAAGAGTATCCACACACCATCCCTGTATATATACCTTATCCAGCCGTCGTTCCACACATTCCATGTAATATTGCAGCGTGTCCTGAAAATACTCTTTTTTTACCTGATCCATACTTTTTTGTATCACAGGAAAACTTTCTTCTCCGCAGCATATGCGTACACGAATGGCATCCGCCAGCGAAAAAAGATTTTCTATATTTTCGATGTAAATTTCAAATCCTGCTTTTACATCCGGAAATGGAATTTCCGGAAGCGCTTTCAAAACATCCGGTCTTTCTGTTCTTATTACTGTACAGGATAGAGGTGTATGTCCGGCACGTACCTGAATCTCAGGTTCCTGATCTCCCGTGTACATCCAGCCTTTTATTATGCAGGTTCCGTTATTCCTGCGGGTATAGCTACAGGTATCTACTGTCACTCTGTAATCGCTCATCACTATTTCCTCTCTACTTTTTTCCTGTATTTCTCATATATTTTCCAGATTTTTGTATTTTTCATATCCTGAATAAGCTGCGCCTGATGCTGCACCTTTCTTTTCAGAATTTTATTTTCTTTTTGTGCTTCCACCAGCTGCTTTATGATTTCCAAAGAACCATTGGAAATCACAAGAGAAATCTCCAGTTCTTTTGCTCCTTCCGGTACAAAAATTTTCTCTATTCCCGGATCCTTACGTGCAATATATCCCTGATTTCCCCGAATCACTCCATCCGCTGCCACTGCACCTTTTAAATTTGCTGTTTTTCCGTCAAAATCCAATTTTTTCAATAGAACCACACATGGCTCATCTCCCGGATCCACTCGTATTTCCGTACAACCTTCCGGAATTTCTACAGTAGCGGATACTTCTCCGTCTTTTATTGGAAAAACCACAGAATTCTCTTCACAATATCCTTCCCCAAAAGAAAAGTATATCTGCATATGTCCCGGCTGTACATGATACATCTGAATCACACCCGGGGAAATCTCCATAAACATATCACGCATGGGAACATGCCCTTTTGTAATATATCTCTGAAAAGCTTCTTCCATCTTTCCAAATGTTTCACGAAGTCCCTGATCAATGCCAAACTCCGTGTAAAGGCTTTCTTCATCTAAAACTTCCCGCATAGGATTTGTGTGTATATAATAATGAATGATACGGTACAACACAAATTTACAAGGTATGGGAAATTCAAATGTCCACTCATAATCAAGAATAACCGGTGGCTCTGTACATACCACATTCTGACAAACCATATCAATATCTGTAACTTTTCCGCATTCCAGATTCTGATCCAGAGCAGCATTTCCAAAAACAGCTTCAAATTCCTTTGTTTTTACAAAAGAAGTTCCTGCATATATTTTTTCAACTTCTTTTAAATATCCTTTAAGAAGGCACCTGGCGCTGTCTGTATCTCCCTTTTTCAACAGACTGTCAAGACGCTCCTCCATGGTTTCTCCATAAACATATTCCAAAACTGCACTGTTTCCTGAAAGACTGCATTTATTGCAGACAAATGAAGATCTTTCAAATATCTTCTCCAGTTTTTCGTACCAGTCCGCTAATTTTTCAACATGTTTCTCTCCTTCTTTATACAAAGGAGTTTTCTTTACAAGACGGCTATTCTCTTTTTCTATAATATCTGTTCGCAGGGCAAAGTCCACACTACGTTCATTGGAATACTTACTGTAAATTAAATGTTCCATCACTGTTCCTCCTTTTCTGCTACCACAAGAAAAGAATTAGAAAATTCCGGGAATAATCCACTTTCAATTAGAGAATCATATACCTTTGGTTCATCAAACAATACAATTCGTTCTCTGTCATAATTTGCAAAAAGGTCATGTAATTCTCCCTTTTTAGGAAGATAAGAATCGGAATAAATCGTCATAGGAAATTTATAATCCGGATATGGATAATAGAAAGAAGTTTTAAATGCCCCTGCTTCTTTTATAATCTCTGAAAGTTCATTTTTAGAAAATGTCTTCACCCCTTTTGTCTGCGGATATCCTTCAAGTCCTTCAAAATATGTTCCAACATGATCTTCTGTACAACCTGCCCAATATTTTAATCCCAGTCTGTTTTCAATGGCTATGATAATCTTTCCTCCCGGCACAAGATGACGAGAAATCCGACGCAGCATTTCCACATAAGGTTCTTCTGTTCCAATATATCCTTCCGAATATTCAAACACTCCAATAAGGGTGATATAATCAAATTTTTCATTCAGGTTTTTTTCAATATCCTGAAAATTTCCTACCATTATTTTTACATTCTCATAATCTCTATTGCGGTACCCATTAATCGTACTGCGCATTTTTGATAATTCAATGCAGGTAAGAGAACCGGCTTTTTCTGCAAGGGCACCTGTAACAGCTCCACAGCCAGAACCAATTTCCAGCACCTTATGTTCTTTTGTTATAGGAAGCCAGTCCAGAATATTCTTACGAATATGGGAAAAATGATAAAGTACAGGCCAGCTTTTCCGCTCGGCAATCACATGATTCAGCTCTTTTTCCCTGTAATTTTTCGCAATTTCCAGAAGTTCTTCCTCTACCGGACCATCGCTATATAAGTCTTCTCCAGGATAATACGTATAGTCCAATGTCACATTTCCGATTTTTTCCTGCATATTGTTCTCCTTTTTTATTCCAGTTCTTCCAAAGTCACTTTGGAATTCATATCATAAAATCCCACTGTATTTTTTTGAGAAACCACAGTAATATTACAAGCGTCATACAACCTGTGGAATACAGTAAAATCACCACTGCAGTACCCTGTACATCCAAATGACAGAAGATACTCTCCTCCCTGTAAATTCATTTCCTGCTGAAACGTTACAATACATTCTCTTCCTGCCTGAGAATGTTCTACGTTAACCTCTTCAAACAAAGTATTTGTTCCTGTAATCTCTGTTCCCTGTACATTTTTAAAAGTAAACGCCATAATCGGCTGCTGAATCGTCTCGTGAAAATGAATCTTCATTTTAATAGAAAAATCTCTTCCTTTTTCAAGCGTATTGCTTTGACGTCCTTCCGAATCTAATACTACAAAATCCACAATTTCAGCCTGTTTATCTCCATACTCCAGTGTATCAGGATTAACCTGAAAACCGGATCTCCAGTCTTCCGCTTCCTTTTGCAGTACCGGTGCTTCTGATTCTCCCTGCTTTACAGGATTCTGATTCACAAGAAGCTGCTTGTACATATCCACCATCATTTTAGGCTGTCCCTGATCCAGCATTTCTCCTTTATTTAAAAGAATAACCTTATCGCAATATTTAGAAATACTGCTCAGATCATGGCTGACAATTAAAATGGTTTTCCCCTGCTTTTTAAATTCTTCAAATTTATGATAACATTTTGCCTGGAAAAACACATCGCCAACTGACAGTGCTTCATCTACAATTAAAATTTCCGGATCAATATTAATGGCAACAGCAAATGCCAGACGTACAAACATACCACTGGAATACATCTTTACCGGCTGATGTATAAAATCCCCAATATCTGCAAAAGAAAGAATATCATCAAGACGGGCGTCTATCTCTTCTTTTGTAAAACCGATCATGGTTCCATTTAAATAAACATTTTCCAATCCTGTATATTCCATATTAAATCCGGCTCCCAGTTCCAAAAGAGCTGAAATTCTGCCGTTTACTTTTACTTCACCTTCTGTAGGCGAAAGAACGCCTGTGATAATTTTCAAAATGGTGGATTTTCCAGAACCATTTGTTCCGATAATACCCACACATTCTCCCTCTTCTATATCAAAATTTATGTCACGAAGGGCATAATGCTCTCTGTAACGTTTCTTTCTCGTTAATCCCAGTGACTCTTTTAATCTGTCTGAGGGCTTGTCATAAAGTTTATACATTTTTGTCAGATGTTCCACCTGAATGACTTTTTTATTTTCCACGTTTTTCCCTCTCTTTATAATACATCTGCAAAATGGACACGCAGGCGCTTAAATACCCAGTTTCCGAATACAAAACATAAAATTGTAAAAATCCAGAAATACAATGTCCAAACAGGGCTTTCAAAAAACCATTTTTTCATAATAAATGTATCACGATATCCGGATACAATATAGTATACCGGATTCAACTGTAAAACTTTCTGCAAAAGCGGATGACCTACAAGAGAATTTTCTGCTACCCACATAATAGGAGTCAGCCAGACACCCACCTGAAGACCAATACTGATAATCTGTGTCAGATCTCTGAAAAAGACAACAATGGAACATGTGGCATACGTAAGTCCCAGAACAAGTAAAAATGTACATCCGCTGTAATAAAGAAGCTGTATATAATACCAGTCAGGAAAACGGCCATAGCCCATATATAAAATAATGGTAAACAACACGAAAAAGCCGTGTACAAACATCGCAGAAATAATCTTCACTACAGGAAGAACGCTGATATTGAAAACGACTTTTTTAACAAGATAATTATATTCGAGAAGAGAATTTGTTCCTCCGATCAAAGCATCCTGAAAAAAGAACCAGGGCACAATACCTGCTACAAGATACAGTACAAACGGAATCCCAAGATCTCCTGTTCCTGAACGGAATCCTACTGAAAATACAAACCAATACACAAGGATTGTTACGATTGGCTGTACAAATGCCCATACAATTCCCAGATAGGAACCTGCATATTTTGTCTTAAAATCATTTTTTGCCAGTTTTAAAACCAGCCGGCGGTTTTTATACAGTTCCGCCGGCAGGGAAAAAATAGTTTTCAACATTTGCAACTCCTATCTGTGAAATTCTTTGAAACCATGCCACTTTTTGTCTTTGTCAGACAAATCCAGTTCCATACCTTCCGGAATCGGCCACTCTACCCCAATATCCGGATCATTCCAGATTAAACCGCCTTCATCGTTTGGATGATAAAAATCAGAACATTTATAAGTAAATTCAGCTCTCTCTGAAAGAACTAAAAAACCATGGGCAAATCCTCTTGGAATAAAAAACTGTTTTTTATTTTCTGCTGAAAGAAGAACTCCATACCATTTTCCGTATGTGGCAGATCCTTCTCGTAAATCCACAGCCACATCATATACCTCTCCGCTTACAACACGCACAAGTTTATCCTGCGGATAGTTGATCTGGAAGTGAAGGCCACGAAGAACTCCATAATGAGAACTGGACTGATTATCCTGTACAAATTCTACATCAATCCCAGCTTCTTTAAAATCATTATAATTATATGTTTCCATAAAATATCCTCTGGAATCTCCAAATACAGTTGGTTCTATTACCTTTAATCCTTCAATATCTCCACATGGTGTCACCTTGATTTTTCCCATTTTTTTCTCCTTTTCTTCTAATCCTCATATTCATCAAAAGCCAGAACTGCTTCTGTCACTGTTTTTACATCTTCCATATCCAGATTATAAAACATTGGCAGACGAATCAGTCTTTCGCTTTCTTTTGTTGTATAAATATCTTCTCCTGAAAACCTTCCAAACTTCTGTCCTGCAGGAGCAGTATGTAACGGAACATAATGGAATACACTGCAAATTCCCTTTTCTCTAAGATACGCCAGCATCCGTTTACGTACCTCTATATTTTTCACTTTCATATAATACATATGGCAGTTGTTGGTACAACCCTCCGGAACAACAGGGCGCTCGATTTTCCCCTCTGCTTCCAAAGATGCCAGATGTGTATGATAATACTGATAAATTTCTTCTCGTTTCTTACTGATTCTATCACATTCTTCCAACTGTGCATAGAGGTAAGCCGCATTCAGCTCACTTGGAAGATAAGAAGAACCATAGTCGATCCAGCGATACTTATCTACCTGTCCCCGGAAAAATTTACTTCTGTCTGTTCCTTTTTCTCTTAATATTTCTGCTCTCTCCCGGTATTTGTCATCCTGGTAAACAAGAGCTCCCCCTTCTCCCATTGTATAATTTTTTGTTTCATGGAAACTGTAACATCCAAAATCTCCAATGGTTCCAAGAGCCTTTCCCTTATAATAAGAACCAACTGCCTGCGCTGCATCCTCCACAACTTTCAGATCATACTTCTTTGCAAGTTCCATGATCGTATCCATTTCACAGGCAATGCCGGCATAATGTACCGGCACGATTGCTTTTGTCTTTGGAGTGATCGCTGCCTCTATCTTTCTTTCATCAATATTCATTGTATCCGGTCTAATGTCCACAAATACAATTTTAGCACCCCTCAGTACAAACGCATCTGCAGTTGATACAAAGGTATAGGAAGGCATGATCACTTCATCTCCCGGCTGAATATCACAAAGATATGCAGCCATTTCAAGTGCATGCGTACAGGAAGTGGTGAGCATTACATGATTCGCATGAAAACGCTCTTCCATCCACGCAGAACATCGCTTTGTGTAAATTCCATCTCCACAAAGCATCCCTCTCTCCACTGCATCTTTTATATACTCAAGTTCTTTTCCTACAAACGCTGGTCTGTTAAAATCAATCATTTCCTGTTTCTTCCCCTGTCTTCTGTATTCTTTCCATATAGTCCCTACTGCTATGTACCTGCGAATCCGGATTAATATTTATGGTTTCCCGCACAACGTACTGCGGTGTCCGGCTTTGATTTAAAATCAGCTTTCCAATATATTCTCCAATAATACCCAGCATCAAAAATGTAAAACCAAAAAATACAAACAAAGCACACATAATCGACGCCCATCCAACCAGCATTTCCGGGGATAGAATCTTTTGTATGAGAATTACAATGGCGCCGATAAATCCTGCTGCCGAAAATAAAGTTCCAAGGCAGGTTGCAATTCGCAACGGCACAACGGAATAATTAAGGAACGACATAAACAACTTAAAAAGTTTTCGAAAATTATAATTGGACGTTCCTTCTTCCCTGTCAAAATGCTCAATTTCAATATTTGCAATATTTCTTGTTGTACGATAAAAAAGCATTTGAAGATACAAATTGTATCCCTGATATTTTACAAGTTCATCCCGTACATATTTTCGACAACACCAATAATTACTTGCTTCCAGTCCCTTTGGTCTGTCTACCATATGCCACATAATAAACGATGCCGCTTTACTTGTAAGGTTTTTAAAAAAGTTGAATTTTCTCTTTTTATAAATCCCAAACACAACATCATACCCTTCCTGCATTTTATTTATAAAGGCAGGAATCTGTGAAGGATGCGTCTGCATATCATCATCCATTCCCATAATATAATCACCCTTAGCCTCTGACAGACCTGCCATAATGGCATTATGCTGTCCAAAATTCTTGGCCAGATTGATTCCTTTTACATTTGGATATTTTTTTGCAAGTTCACAAATTGCCTGGTACGTATTATCAGGTGAATAATCATTAACAAGAATAAATTCACAGTCTAACCCTTTTATTTTCTGAATTTCTTCCATACTCAATTCCACAACTTTTCCTATTGTATGAGCAGAATTGTAGCAGGGAATCACTATGGATAAAAGCATTGGTTCATTCCTCTCCTCTTTTTCTTACATGGAAAATATGAGAATTCCTGCAAATATAACAAGAAGCCCCATTATCTTTCTTTTGGTAAAACGCTCTTTTAAAATAAAGTATCCCATAACCGATACAAAAATATAACTGCTGGATTCTATCACCGGTGACCAGGATAACGGTACTTTTTTTAGTGCGATCATAGTAAGGATCGTAGACACAAACAAAAGTCCATAACCCATGATCACGTATTTATTAAAATATTCCCGAAATGCACATGTATACTTTTTATTTGCGGAAAGCTTCAATAAAATCTGGGAAACAGAAGCCACCAAAACAGAAAGTATCAAAATCCCAATATAAATATGTAACTCACTCATCACTTGTCACCACCAAATAAATCCCTGCGAAAATCACCAGTGCTCCCAGAAGCATGTTCCAGGTAATTTTTTCATGAAAAATAAAACTTCCCCATAACATTCCCCACACAAGGCTTACCGGCTTATTCGCATACGCAACCGTAAGAGGAAGTTTTTTTAAAATCTGCTGCCACACAATGGCATACACAGCCATAATCCCAAGTACACCGCCATACCACAGTGCAAAACCTGTAAAATTTTTCTGATTTGCAGCCATTTTTGAACAGATTCCGCTTAATGAGCTAAACAGCAAACAAAAATGTAAAACCAGAAATAATCCTGTTTTTGTTTTTAACGAATTTTCTCTCATGTCATTTTCCCACAATTATTCTACAAATTCAATCTTTATTTTTGACAAAACTTCTTCCAGTCTCTTGTTGCAATCCGGCAAAATGTCCTCTTTTATAATGACCTGTCCGATTCTGTCACGTCCATTCTCATATTTACGCACAGCATCTCCCGGTGCAATGTTAAATTGCAGATCTACAATATCACTTGCAGAAGTATTGTTATTTTCTATTTTTTTTACGATTCCGCTTTTATCGGAAAGAAGAGTTCTTGCAATGCAGCTTTTTCCAGTCGGATTCTGAAACATAGACGCAACCTCCATTCCAAGAGCAAGCCGCACCATAGCTTCGTAATAATTGATCCCATAATAAATCCCTACAATTTCCGGAAGGCAGGTTGCACCTGCTCGCCCTGTAATTTCAATGACATAAACGCGGCCATCCTTATAAATCATATCACTGTTAACTGCACAATTATCAAGACCGACTGCCTTAACCGCCTTTCTTAACTGCTCTCTTACCTGAATACCAAGCTGTTCTTCTTTTTCAAATGGAACAGAATGACCTACCGGAGTTGGAACATATCCGGCATATGCCTCTGTATTATCCGGCAGACAAAAGACTACTTCTCCATCTTTTACCATTGCCTCTACCCCAAAAAGAGTGCCTTCTATAAATTCTTCCACCAGACAATAATCCATTCCGGTATCTTTCATTGTCTTTTCATAATTATCATACACTTCTTCTTTTGTATTACACCGATAAATTCCTCTGCTCCCCATTAAATCTACAGCTTTTGTTACAATAGGAAGCTTTAGATGCAGCAGTGCCTCCTCCAGTTCTTCCCTGTTTTTTACTTTTTTATGCACTGCACAGGAAACACCGCCTTTTAAAAAGGCTTCTTTCATCCTATATTTATTTGTCGTAATACAGGCTGCCTCTTTAGACGGACCACAAAGTCCCATTTTTTCACTTACGAATCCTATCGCCGGAACCCCTGTATCAAGACAACAACTTGTAATTCCATCAATCTGAAATTTTTCTGCAGCTTTTAACACGTCTTCCGGATTTGAAATATCTGTATATGTAAAATCATCTGCTGCCTGAAATCCCGGCCAGCTCCCCGGCGTACTTGCTACAATTGTATAAATCCCCGCTTTTTTTGCGGCATCAATCAGTGGAAGCTGTGAATAACTGGCTCCCAATATCATAAGCCTTTTCATAAAGCCATATTCCTTTTCTTTTTTCTTTTGATATGTTATAGTATAAAATTGTTAGATATCATTCTTATATTACATATTTTGGAGGTGTATTTTTTGAAAAAAGTTGCCATTCTTCAATCTAATTACATCCCATGGAAGGGATACTTTGATATGATCAATATGGTAGATGAATTTATTCTGTACGATGACATGCAGTATACACGCCGTGACTGGCGTAATCGCAATAAAATTAAGACTCCTTCCGGTCTTCACTGGATGACGATCCCAGTTGATACAAAAGGAAAATTCTACCAGAAGATCAATGAAACAAAAGTAACCGGACACGACTGGTGCAAAGAACATCTTCATGCTCTTTCCCTGAACTATGCCCACGCTCCTTTCTTTAAAGAATATTTTGACCAGATTGAAGCCATTTATAAACAATGCGAAAAAGAAGACTATTTAAGCCGGATCAACTATCTCTTTCTTACAGAAATTTGCCGTATGCTGGGTATCTCCACAAAAATCACCTGGTCTTCTGACTACACATTATCTGATGGAAAAACAGAACGCCTTGTAAATCTTGTAAAAGATGCAGGTGGAACCGAATATCTTTCCGGTCCTGCTGCAAAAGATTACATTGTAGATTCCTGTTTTGAAGAAGCCGGAATCCAGCTTACTTACATGGATTATAGCGATTATCCTGAATATCCGCAATTATTTGGAGATTTCGAACATTCTGTTACCATTCTGGATCTTATTTTCAACACCGGAAAAGACGCTCCTAAATATATGAAAAGCTTCCGTTAAAACAGGAAGCTTTTCTTTTTTAACGTTTTTCCTCTCTTACACATACACCATTTTGATCAAAAACATAAACGATTCCATCAATGGCAAGTTTTGTGTTTTCCACTCTTACCCCTGATTTTTCGCTTCTTCCAGGGTAAAAATAATATTTTTTTCCCTTTACTGTATGCCACTGTTTATAAGCTTTTCCCTGCTTATTAAAATAGTAGGTGTTCATTTTCCCTTTTTCCATGATTTTCGCAAAGCCACTGTTCAGCCGGGCTCCATCTTCTCCATAATAGTAAATGTCGCCTTCTTTTGTGATCCTCTTCCGATTTGTAAATGCATATCCTCTCTTACTGTCAAAAAGATAATATTTTCCATGTACATTTCTGGACCCTTTATAAGCATAGCTGTCTGTCCCCATGTAATAACGCTTTCCGCCTGCTTCTACCCAGGTATTTTTTACACGTTCTCCATTTTCATCTGCATAACAGGTGCGGTTTGTAGAGGAAGAATACAAAAGAGTGTTTCGGAAAAGGCGTCCGTCTTTACTGTGAAAACAATAGTATTTCCCATCTACCATTCTTGTGCCTTTCAGCTTTTCCCCATTTTTATAATAATAGGTTTCTCCATTTTCCTCTGTCCATCCGTCTTTTTCTATACCAGATTCTTCATCCGGCTGATATTCAGGTACCGGCTCTGTCCGTGGAATAATTTTTTTTGTATAATCTACATATCCAAAATTAACATCAACATTACAGTCTCCCGGAATCCCATCAATCAATCCTTTTGTAGGTTTTAAAACGCCTCCGCCATCACCATCTGTTGCCTGCCAGATTGTATAATCATAACTGGATTTTGATGGTGCCTGAATTTTATCTCCATAACTTGCGATCCACACATCAAGACCCGAAAGACGATTCATGTCTATTTTACTTTTATACCAATATGTATTGCAATAAATCATGGGATAATATCCTGCTCTTTCCACTTCATTGCAAAATGTTAGGGCGAGATCTGAAATTTTCTCCGGAGAAAGTTTTCCCATCTTCTGATACTCCAGATCAAATACAACCGGATAAGATATCTTATATCCTCTCATTTTCTCAATAGCAAGGTGCGCTTCGTCCAGGGCCTGCTGGTTCGTAGTTGCGGTACTGTACACATACGTTCCAACCGGCATTCCAACTGCATTGGCTTCCCGCATATTATAATCATATGTTTTATCCATATATCCAGTGCCATATGCAATTCGGATCATTGCAAAATCAACATTTGATTTTTTAACTTTTCCCCAATTAATCTTTCCCTGCCATTCGGATACATCAATTCCTCTTGTAATGGCGCCAGGAATCTTCACTCCGCTTCCATTATAACATACACCATTAATTTTCTGCCAGGCTTTAGGATTTTTCTCCTTTTTCCAAGTATCATTGGCCCTGCTTCTTTCTTCTAAAGCGACTGTCCCGCTTCTATCGTAAGGTGCAAAAGGATTCGCATTTGCCACACTAACAGTTCCTGCACATAAAGACAACGCTGCCAATCCCGTTGCCAGCCATTTTTTCCACTTTTTCATGTTACCCTCTTCTTCATATTCTTCTACATTAAACTACAGACTTTATTATACAGATTCAAGTTCTAAATTTCAAGGAAGAATATCCGGCAAAAAAACAGGAAAGCTGCCTGTAAAGCAGCCTTCCTGTTTCATATCATTTCTCTTATATAATTTATATTGATGGATCTGTTGGATCAAAATTGTATGGCGGTCTCATAGGAACACGTCCTTTTCTGCCAAGAGGACCTTTTAAGGCTTCTCTTCCCTGATAAGCTCCGTCAAAAATGCGGATTGTTGCACCATTACAATTTTCATATATCCATTTTGCATCTGCCACACATGCACGAATACATCCATGAGATGCCGGATTTCCAAGCTTGTTGTATTCTACAGAAGGAACACTATAAGGATGCCTTTCCGGTCCGGAGACAGAGTGAATAAAGATACCTCCAATTCCTGCTCCGTCAACATGGGTTCCATATTGTCCCCATGTCGGTCCCATTAATGGCTGCCATCTTAAACTTCTGGACAGGGAATACGTTCCCAAAGGTGTTTCGGTTCCCGGAGCACCTACAGATACACGGATTGCTTTTACCGGTACTTTTCTGCTGTGATCATAAATCGTCATGACACCATTTACGCGGTCAACTTCTACATAATATGGGCCTCTGTATACAGAAGTCAGATCATTGATACGATAAGCTTTTTCATCAAAGTAATAACGAAGACCATCAATGACTGCACTTGTATTTTTATAGAAACCATTTCCTTTTGGATTCACATAACGAACTTTATTGCTGGAATTACTTAACACAACCCAGCCTGTACAGAATTTACCCTGATCATCAAGCCATCCATATGTACTTCCTTTCCAGCGGAAAGCATTTGTCACAGAAACAAATTTCTCAAAATAATACCAGCTTCCATTAATTTTCTTCCATTCATTATTAGACAACTGACCATCGCTTTCTGCGTAGTACCATCTGTCTTTATATTTGATCATGGTATTACGGAATGCTCTTCCACGATGTGTCTTTTCATTAGAAATTTCAAAGAAATATGTTTTTCCGTCAATCTCTTTTATTCCGCTTGCCAGTCTTCCAATGGAATCAAAATACTGGTTTCCAACCCATCGTTCTTTATAATGATCTCCATTATCACGGAAGTAAAACCATCCAAGGAATTTTCCAGATGGCCAGTTTACTCTCTGCCATGCCTTTTTCTCTACTACTCTTCCGCTTTCACTTCCAAAATAATAGTATCTTGGTCCTGTGGAAGTCGGACACTGTTTCCACATGTTTTTCCAGCCAACCTGTTTACCGTTTTTTGTGAAATAATAACGATATTTTCCATACCGCACAAGTTTATCCTTTACGATACGTCCCTGGGAATCTGAACCATACCATGCTTTATCTACACAATAACTTCTTCTGCTTTTCTGGATATATCCATTATGATCCAGAAGATATTTTACAGTTTTACTTTTTGGTGTAATGGTAATTGCCACATTGCCATTATAAAGTATTGCTTTTCCCTTCTCTTCCCCTTTGCTTTCACGGTTAAAGTAGATCCACTTTTCCCCTTTTTCATTTGTGCCCATACAGCGCCATCCGCCCATGAACATCTGTCCCGGAATGCTACTTTCCGGATCAAAGAAGTATTTGGAACCATAAATACCAATAAATCCTGTTTTTGGTGTTCCATCATCTTTTAAGCAATAATATTTTCCATTAATTTTTAAATATCCGATTTTTTTATTCTTATCATTTATTAATTTTATGGGAACATTCTCTCCGGATGCATCATAGAAAGAAAATTTACCATTCTCATACAGCCAATACTCTTTTTTCTGCTGACCAATATCTGATGTTACAGGACTTTTGGCAACACCTTCGTAATTGCTGTATAAAGAAGCTGCGCTTTCTTCTGTAAAGTACATATCGCCAGTTTTGCTGCCTTCATATCCAGGTGTTCCCTGCTGCACTGTTTTTTTACCTGTTACCATAATTCCATTTTCATCAAACAGATAGTAACCTGTATTACTTCCTTTTACGGACTGGGTGGTAACCTGTACGATTCCGTCAGCTGCTGTATAAAAATCACTTCCGGCTGCTGCTCTTTCTTCACTGCCATCGTATTCTGTTTCCGATTCCTGCTGAACCGGTTCTTCCAATGTCTGGATCTGCGGCTCTTCAACAGGGATTTCTTCTGCCTGCGGTTCTGTTTCCCCATCTTCTGTGTACAGTTCTTCTGCGTATTCCTCTTGCGGTATTTCACTATTTTCTACTGACTGTTCCGCAGAAAAAGAAGTTCTTTTTACAAGTTTAAAACCCTGTGGAACTTTTACCCAGTCGCTTGGACTTACCACTATAGTTCCGGAAACTGCATTGTATTCCATCCCTTTATCAATTTCTTCAAGGACACGATCATCCTGAACTTTTCCATCTACTTCAGAAGGATCTGCGGAATCTGTAAGCAGATCTTCTTCCGGCATCTGCTGTTCCTGAGGAATCTCCGTTTCCCCTGGCATTTCCGGTGTTTCTGATACCTCCGGAATCTGCTCCTGGCCCTGCTGAGGATCCTCTACGCTCGGCCCATCTACACTGTCAGACGGTACCGGAACCTCTGGTTCAAAAGGCTCTGCAACGGAAATGTCACCTGCATCACTGCTGCCATCATCAAGCGCCGCCGCACCTGCCTGCACAACCATGGACATACACATGGTAAGACTCAGCACAACTGCAACCAACTTCTTCTTCATAAATAGTTCCTCCTTTTATTGTAATAAAACACATCTTTGTCATTACTCGCCAAGACCATTTTGAACTGCAGCCACAAGCGCCTGAAGAGCTTCTGTTTCATCTTCTCCTTCGCAAACCAGTTCAATCTCATCCCCACATTTCACACAGGCTCCCAATACGCTTAATACACTTTTTGCATTTGCTGTTCCACCATCAAATGTAAACGTGATCAGCGATTTATATTTCATTGCTTCCTTACACAAAATCCCTGCCGGACGTAAATGCAACCCTGTAGGATTTTTTACCATTACCTTTTGGCTGATCATATCTGTTCTCCCCTTAATTTTTATTTTCTTCTCCGCTTACAATTTTAGAAATCTTAACTTCCGTTTTGACATCTCCGATCACTTCATAGCCCTCTGGCAGAGAAATCTTAACCGGAATTTCATAACTTCCCTCTTTTTTTCCTTTTAAATCAATAGATGCTTTAATGTCTTTTTCCTTTAAATTTCCCACATCGCCATTTTTAGCTTTTACGCGCACTTCAATTTTATCAATTTCAAAGGAAATCTGCAAATCATCTGGTTTATTTTTCAGTTTAATTGTATCTTTGCTTGTTGGAATGGTGAAAATTTTTCCTCCTTCCGGAAGAATTCTTACCTTCACCCATACTTCTTCACTGGAACCACTTGTTAATTTTAAACCTTCCGGCAAAAATTCTGTAATATTAACCTTCTCTTCCACATCATTTGTGGCTCCGGAAATATCCACACTGTTCTCATTTTGTATCCAGATACTGTTTCCCATTTCTTTCAGTTCTTCCAGTGCTTCCTTGTTTCCTGCAACACTTACACTTTCTGGTACCGTTGCTGCACTGTCTGCCACGAAACCTTCCGCCGGTTCTCCAATGTAATTCACATTGATCTTTACACCGGTCCGTACTTTCCACAACTTTGTACTTACCACTACCTTTGCATTATCTATTCCAAGATACTTCATGGCATCTTCCGAAAGCTGTTCCTGATTTTTATCAATGATCGTAAGATCTTCGGTCTCTACTAAATCTTCGGTAATACCATCCACATCTGTACTGACCATTACTTTATCTATTTTATTGATCAGGGATTTCGGTCCTGTAATCCGCACTTTCTCCGGGCTTACTGTTTGAGAACCAATTTCATACCCTTTGCCGGGAGTCCCATCTCCGCTGTTTACCGTTACAATGAACTCACTTGTAGCTTTGTCTTCCAGACGCACACTCATATTTTGCGGCTGGACAGAAATATTGGATGGAGAGATTCCCGGACAGGTCACTGTAATGGGAATCATAACAGGATTTGTCTCCAGGCTGACAGCCTGCTGTGCATCTGCTACCGCTTTTATATTTTCTGCCGTTATTCGGCTAAGCGTTTTTTTCTCTGCTTTAATCGTAACCCGCACCGGTATCTGTTCATCGTCCCGCAGGCACACTTTATCTATATCCTCTATATACTGCTTATTGATCAGCTCCACATTGGAAATCATGTAATTTTTGCTGACTACGGGATTGTCCACATTCACCACCAACAGCCACACCATAATCCCCACTACAACAGACATAATTTTTAAAGGGATATTATTTGTCAGATTTTTCTTCATGTCTCACTCTCCCTTTCAAAAGATGTCGCAGTTTTCCATTTTCTACAACTGTCTTATTCTGTGCTTTTACAAGCGCCGCCCGAAGCGTTGCACTGTTGATTCCTCGTGTAAGCTCACCACGATATGCAATAGAAACTTTTCCTGTTTCTTCCGAAACAATGATGGTAAGAGAATCACTTACCTCACTGATTCCCACACCAGCTCTGTGACGTGTTCCCAGCTGCTTGCTTAATTCCATATTATCCGAAAGTGGAAGATAACATGTTGCAGCAGCCACACGATTCCCCCTGACAATCACAGCGCCATCGTGAAGAGGGGTATTATGCTCAAAAATATTAATCAGAAGCTGACTGGTCAGTACAGCATCCACATTAATCCCCGTTCTTTCATACTCAGAAAGACGATTTTCCTGTTCTATTACGATCAACGCGCCTGTCTTTACCTCACCCATATCAAAACAGGCTTTTACCAGCTCATTGATGGTTTTGTCTGTAAATCTTTCTTTTACTTCTTTTCCTGTATCAAACGGAATAATCGTCGCCATGATTTTCTTCTGACCAAGCTGTTCCAACATCTTTCGTAATTCCGGTTGGAAAATAACGATCACACCAATGATCAGCACATTGGAAAGCTTACTGATGATCCACAAAATCGTATTCATCTTAAAGATATATGCCAGAAAAATAAATGCCAGCACTACAAGAATGCCTTTCAATAACGTATATGCTCTTGTAAATTTAATCCACACCATAAACTGGTATATGAAAAAAGATATCAAAATAATTTCTATCACATCAATGATTCCCACACTCGGCAGGGAAACTTTTGAAAAAAATCCTGATAATATAGAGGAAACGCTCTCCATGGCACTCTCCTTTCCAATTATTTTTCTACATATTTTATGAGTTTTTTAAACTCTTATAAATCTTTTAAAGACTCTTCCAGTTTTTTCTCAAAATCCACTTCATCCACTTCTGTTCTGGAAACAGGAGAAACCATCTTCTCTACTTCTGCTTTTTTCTTTTTTTCTTCACTGTGGAAAATAGGATTTGCATAGGAAGCAACGTCTACTTCTGCTTTTTTCTCTTCTTTTGCAGGCTGCGCCGTAATTCTCTTAATACTTCTCTCGGAAGTTGAAACAGATGCCTTTGGAACTGCTTTTACATAGTAATAGTATTCATCATCCTCATATTCCAGACGCTCTGTACGACTGTAATCTCCTCCAAATACAAAAAATTCCAGAATAATTCCAGCCACCAGAGACAATACGGTCTGTACGATTAACGTAACCATTGATACCGTTACCTCAACAAAAAGGCTTCCACCCAACATTACCAGCACATAGCACACACCACCTGCCACAATGGCAATCCTCCATGCATAGTCAAACGCACGTGTACGGATAATATTTACCAGAATAATAACCATTACAAATGCAACAAGCGTAATCCACATTGCCCAGTTCTGCATAAGTCCATCTGTAAGAATTTTCAGTTTATCAAAAATTTCAACATCCGGATTCTGGAGTGCTGCTGACTGTGCACGGATAAAACGAATAAAATAATAAAGGATCACACCACTTCCTGCCGGAAATGCTGCAAAGGCATTTCCCAAAAGCCCGCTTCCAATTGGAAGCAACACAGGAACTCCAAATCCAAAGGAAAGGGGAGTGCATACAAGAACAATATTCTGTCCTGCACTAAATCTAAGAAACAGAACAGCCAGAAACAGAATCAGGATCAGCATAAACGCTGCGGTTTCCATTCCCAGTGCATAGGCATGACCTAGCATCAGTAAAAATCCCACAAAAACCGTTACGCCGGATGGGAGAATAGAACAGATCAGCGCAAGTATTAATACAATAAAAACACTGTCCAGCTGCTTCATATACCCCATGTTTGCATTGATCCATACAAAATACACAAGAGCCACCACAAATTTTATAATTGGCAGAAGATATACCTCATACTGCCCGTACAGATTTTTAATTTTCTGTTTTAATTCCAGTAAAGCCGTCATTTTCTATATCCTCCTGCTTTTGTGCGTCCTGCCGCTTTCTTTTCTTCTCGTTCATACATCTTCTCAAGTTTTGTCAATTCTATGTAATATTCTTTTACACTTTTCTTGGCACGGTAATATCGTATGGAATATTGAACATACGTTAAAACCGAATAAAAAATCAACATTCCCACATATCCAAGAACTGCATAAACTCCCAGATTCACCAGATTCATTTTATGAATGTTGTCCATAAGATATTCTGCAAAATATGCTGCAACACCCGCAAGAATCAGAACATACCCTATTGTCACAAGGAAAAAATTTTTTATCAGCGCAAGACCGATATAATCGCTTCTGTAATATTTGCTGACCGGAAGGTACTTTCTTCCTTCCCTGTGCTCATACATAGAAAGTCTGGTCATTACCTTTACTTTTTCTTCATTTAACATATGAAATGACTCCTCATATTTTCCGGCTGTTTTATATTTTCAGCCATATATTTTTATACAGTAATTGAGAAATAACCATATAGTTTGATTGTAACATATATCCCTACCTATGAAAAGTATTTTTCCCAACCTTTTATTGAATTCCCATGCATAATGTGAGAAAATAAACCTTTTCGGCGCCACCTTCCAAAAGGCATTCTGTTACAGCCTCTATGGTACTGCCTGTTGTATATACATCATCAATCACCAGGAAAGATTTTCCTCTTACCTCTCTCAAAAGTCCAAATGCCCCTTTTAAATTTTTCCGCCTTTCCTGTGCATTTAACTTTTTTTGGGACTTTGTCATACACCGCTTGTAAATGGTATTTTCCTCATACGGGATACCGCTAAAACGACTGATTCGCTCTGCCAGATACGCCGATTGATTAAATCCCCTTATTTTCTGTTTTTTTCTGTGAAGCGGTACCGGTAGGATCACATCCGGATTCCATCTCGCTATGGAGTCTCCGGCAAAAGCAAACATGGCTTTTGCATAAAAATCTCCATATTCCCTGTATCCATAATATTTATATTTTTCAATAGAGTGCTTCCACTTCTCATTGTACAGAAACACACTTTTTCCCTGGGTGAATTTTGCATGATGTTTTCCACATTCTTTGCAATATTCTTCCTCTTTATCCACCGGTCTGCCGCATTTCATACACCTGGCACCCGAAATAGGGTGTAATTCTTTTTCACATTCCGGACATATCAGCCGATTCTGATTTTTTAAAATTTCATGACACATGGGACAGTGCCTTGGATAAATCATATTTAAAATCTTTTCTTTCAAGAAACATCCTTTCTCCCCGATGACGCTCCTCTATTTTTCCTCTTCCTGACTCATCTCCTGAATTCTGATATCAAGAGAGCTGTATCTCTGCTGTTGTTTTTCATTTTGTATCATTTCACTAAAAGTTTCTTCACTTCCCACAATCGTAACACATTTCCGCGCTCTTGTGACTGCCGTATACAAAAGATTGCGATTCATCAGCATCTGCGGACCGGATAACAGCGGGATTACAACAGCGGGGTATTCCGAACCCTGGGATTTATGAATGGTAATGGCATATGCCAGTTCCAGTTCTTCCATTTGCTTAAAAGAATATTCTGCACATCGCCCATCTTCAAATTCTATTGTTGCTGTTTCCGCAAATTCGTTAATTTCTGCAAGAATCCCGGTATCTCCGTTAAATACTCCTACGCCTTTTTCTACCGGAATCCCGTAACGTCCTCTTACTTCCCATTCCAGCTGATAATTATTTTTAACCTGCATCACTTTATCCCCTTCGCGGAAAATATGATTCCCAAATTCCTTTTCCTTCTTGCCCTTTTCCGGCGGATTCAGATAACGCTGCAAAATCTGATTTAACCGTTCCACTCCAAGAAGTCCTTTCCGCATAGGAGTAAGCACCTGTATTTCAAATGGTTTCGCCTGTACGTATTTGGGCATTTTTTCCTGGATCAGTGCAATCACCACACGTATGATAATATCTGCATCATATCGTTTTAAAAAGAAAAAATCCCGGCTCTTGTTGGTAATGGTAACCTGTTCCCCTCTGTTGATCTTATGTGCATTTACCACAATATCACTCTCTGACGCCTGACGAAAGATCTTTGTCAGTTCCACTACCGGAAATTGTCCGCTCCTTATAATATCCCTGAGTACATTTCCCGGTCCCACACTTGGAAGCTGATTTTCATCCCCTACAAGGATCAGACGTGTCCCGGCTGTCACTGCCAATAAAAGAGAATGCATAAGAAAAATATCCACCATTGACATTTCATCAATAATGATCACATCTGCTTCCAATGGGTTCTGTGCATTTCTTTCAAATTGAACAGCCTGTCCCTCATGCTCTCCTTCCGGCATACCGGAAAGTTCCAACAACCTATGTATGGTCTGGGCCTCATATCCGGTTGCCTCTGTCATTCTCTTTGCGGCACGGCCGGTTGGCGCTGCAAGGCGAAGTTCTGCACCTTCACTTTCAAAAAAACGAATGATCGCATTGATCGTGGTTGTTTTTCCTGTTCCGGGACCTCCTGTTAAAACAAACAATCCATGAGACGCCGCTTCCCGAACTGCTTTTTTCTGCATTTCATCCAGAACGGTCTCCGTTTCCTTTTCGATCTGGGCAATTCTCCGTTCTGTCATCTTCTCATCTTCCGGACAGGAAATATTCAACTCGCACAACATACGGGCTGTATTTAATTCCAGATAAAAATGCTGACTGGGATACACGATGGTTCCACTTCTGTCTTCTTTCAAAACCAGTTTTCTGTCAATTGCCATGTCCATCAGATGTTTTTCCATGTAAGACTCGTCCACTCCCAAAAGTCTGGAGGCCCTTTGAAACAATTCCGCTTTTGTAAGATAGATATGTCCTTCTCCTGATGCCTGTAATAAAACATACAACATTCCGCTTCTTATTCTGTAATCTGAATCTGCATGGATCCCAATGCGCCCTGCTATTTCATCTGCTATTTTAAACCCTACCCCGCTAATATCCTCCGCAAGACGATATGGATTTTCCTGAAGAACATTGTAAAGGGACTGTCCATACTTTTGATAAATCTTCGCACCAAGATTTAAAGATACTCCATATTTCTGCAAAAATATCATTGCCCGGCGCATGTCAGCTTTTTCTGCAATCTGTGCAGCGATTTCTCTTGCCTTTTTTTCACTAATACCTTTTACCTCTGAAAGGCGCTCTGGTTCTTCCTCTACAATACGTAGTGTTTCCTCCCCAAATCTTCTTACAATTCTTGCTGCCAAAGCTGCTCCAATCCCCTTAATAGCGCCGGAACCAAGATATCGCTCCATTGCCAGAGAATCTTCCGGCATCTTTTCTGTATAGGATGCAATCTGAAACTGGCGCCCGTATACGGGATGGTTTATATACGTCCCTTCTGCCTCAATCGTCGCGCCCTGTACAATTGCAGGAAAGGTCCCTACACATGTCAGCTCTTCTTCTCCTGCCTGCTTCAACACCATTACTGTATATCCATTATCGTCATTGCGAAAAATAATATGATCAATATAACCTGTTACCGTTTCACTCATCTTGTCTTCTCCTGTATGAGACAGAAGAGGTGCCGCCTGGGCAGCACCTCTTCTGTTTTCATTCCATTTTCGCCATTATCTCTGCATATTTTCCTGTTCCAACAGCTGCTACCAGCATTGCATCCTGCACGGTCAGTGTATTCACACCTGTCTTCTGCTCAATTAAAGTATCCATGCCATGAAGCATAGCACCGCCTCCTGTCAGAACAATTCCCCGATCCACAATATCTGCTGCAAGTTCCGGCGGTGTCTTTTCCAAAACACCATGAACTGCTTCTACAATCTGTCCTGTTGCATCTTTCAACGCCGCACGTATTTCTTCCGAAGTAAGCGTTGCCACTTTGGGCAGACCTGTGATCACATTTCTTCCCTTCACTTCCATTGTGCGGGTTTCTGCTTCTTCACATGCTGTTCCTATCTGAATTTTAATAGATTCCGCTGTATCTTCTCCAATAAACAAACTATGTTTTTCTCGAATATATCGCATAATGGCATGGTTAAAATTGTCTCCTGCCACTTTAAGGGAAGCAGACACAACCACACCCCCAACAGACACTACTGCAACATCTGTTGTTCCTGCTCCAATATCCACAATCAGATTCCCAAAAGGCTTTGTAATATCCACACCAGAACCAATGGCCGCAGCAATTGGTTCTTCCGCAAGATATACCCGGCGGGCACCGGACTGATACGTTGCTTCCTCAACCGCTTTTCGTTCAATTTCTGTAATTCCGCTGGGAACACAAATACTGATACGCGGTTTACGAAATGCCCGACGCCCCATTGCTTTTGAAACAAAAAATTTCAACATTTTTTCCAATACATTATAATCCACAATTACGCCCTGACGGATCGGCCATATCACTTCCATATTCGAATTGGCATGTGCTGCCATTTGTCGGGCTTCTTCTCCGATTGCCCTGATTTTCTCTGTATTTTTATCATATATAACCACAGATGGTTCCTGCAGAACAATTCCTTTTCCTGTAGAATATACCAGACTATTTCTGGTTCCAATATCAATTCCAATATCACTTGCCGGCATTTTTATTCCTCTCTGATCTGCTTGTCTTCTTTTCTTCTATTATATACAAATCTTAGAACAAATGAAAGAGTTACCTTTTTTATTTCAGACATTTTGCAATATATTGACCTGTATAAGACCCGGGATTCCCTGCTACCTCTTCCGGGGTTCCCTTTGCAATGACTGTGCCGCCCTTATCGCCGCCTTCAGGACCAATATCAATAATATAATCCGCCGTTTTAATCACATCCAGATTATGTTCAATTACAACAACCGTATTCCCGCCTTCTGACAGACGTTTTAAAATTTCAATCAGCTTATGCACATCCGCAAAATGAAGTCCTGTAGTAGGCTCATCCAGAATATAAATCGTCTTCCCTGTACTTCTTTTACTTAACTCAGAAGCCAGTTTAATTCTCTGAGCCTCTCCTCCGGAAAGAGTAGTGGAAGGCTGACCAAGACGAATATAAGACAGACCTACATCATAAAGCGTTTCTATTTTTCTTCTGATAGATGGAATATTTTCAAAAAACGATAATGCCTCTTCCACGGTCATGTTCAGCACATCGTAAATACTTTTATCCTTATATTTTACTTCCAGAGTTTCCCTATTATATCTTTTTCCTTTACACACTTCACATGGCACATAAACATCCGGAAGAAAATGCATTTCAATTTTGATGATACCATCACCGCTGCAGGCTTCACATCGTCCGCCTTTTACATTAAAACTAAATCTTCCCTTTTTATAGCCTTTTGCTTTTGCTTCTGCTGTAGAGGCAAATAAATCTCGGATCTGATCGAACACCCCTGTATAAGTAGCCGGATTTGACCGTGGCGTACGTCCAATAGGAGACTGATCAATATCTATCACTTTATCCAGCTGTTCCATTCCAATCATATCATCATGTTTACCTGGAATCACCCTGGCCCGATTTAAGTCTTTTGAAAGGCGCTTATACAGAATTTCATTAATCAGCGAACTTTTTCCGGAACCGGAAACACCGGTAACGCAAGTCATGACTCCAAGAGGAATGTCCACATCAATATGCTTCAGATTATTTTCTGCCGCTCCTTTTATCTTCAAATAACCTGTTGGTTTTCTTCTCACTTTAGGAACCGGAATTTTTAGTTTCCCACTGAGATACGCACCTGTAACAGACTTTTCATTTTTCATCAGTTCTTCTGCGGTTCCCATTCCCACAAGCTCACCGCCATGTTCCCCTGCTCCAGGTCCAATGTCCACTATACAATCTGCAGCCCGCATTGTGTCTTCATCATGTTCTACCACAATAAGACTGTTTCCCAAATCTCTAAGATGCATTAAAGAACGAAGAAGTTTATCGTTATCTCTCTGATGAAGACCAATGCTTGGTTCATCCAAAATATATGCCACTCCTACAAGTCCGGATCCTATCTGCGTTGCGAGACGGATTCTTTGTGCTTCTCCTCCGGAAAGGGTACCGGTAGATCTTCCCAAAGACAGGTAATCTAATCCAACATCAGAAAGAAAACTAACCCTTGCTTTAATTTCTTTTAAAATCTGCTTTCCAATCAGTTTCTGCTGCTCCCGCAATTCCATATTTTCCAGGAATTTTTTCAGATTTTCAATAGACATATTGGTAATTTCATAAATATTTTTATCTGCTACCGTTACCGCAAGAGATTCTTTTTTCAGTCTCTGCCCCTTACACGCAGTACATGGTGTAATCCGCATAAAAGATTCATATTCCTGCTTCATAGCATCCGAACCCGTTTCTCTATAACGCTGTTCCACATTTCGGATCAGTCCAGGAAAGGCCACGTCGTAAATACCTTCTCCTCTCTGTCCTTTATAACGCACTTTTACAGAATGCCCTTTTGTTCCATACACAAGAATATCTTTTATCTTTTCCGGATAATCCTGAAACGGTGTCTCCAGACTAAACCCGTACTCTTCAGCCAAAGCATTTAAAATAGCTCCCGAAAAACTCCCTTTATCTGTACAGGACTGCCATCCGATCACTGCAATGGCCCCCTGCGCAATACTAAGAGATGGATCCGGAATCATAAGATTCAGATCAAATTCCATTTTATATCCCAAACCTGCACATTCCGGGCACGCACCAAATGGATTATTAAAAGAAAAACTTCTCGGCTCTATTTCTTCAACACTAATCCCGCAATCCGGACAGGAAAAACTTTGGCTGAAATTCAGGACATTTCCGTCCATTGTATCGACTACAAGAAGCCCATCCGACAATTCCAGAACTGTCTCGATGGAATCAGAAAGTCTCTTTTCTATTCCCGGTTTCACAATAAGACGGTCTACAATGATCTCGATATTATGTTTTTTATTTTTATCGAGGCTGATCTCTTCTGAAAGTTCATACAGACTTCCATCTATCTGTACACGAACATAGCCGCTTTTTTTTGTATGTTCCAACAATTTGGCATGAGTTCCTTTTCTTCCTCTTACAACAGGTGCCAAAAGCTGAAGTTTTGTACGTTCCGGAAGCAGCATGATCTGATCCACCATCTGATCTACTGTCTGCCTGGAAATTTCTTTTCCACATTTTGGACAATGGGGAATCCCAACTCTGGCATACAGAAGTCGAAAATAATCATAAATTTCGGTTACGGTTCCTACTGTGGAACGTGGATTTCGATTTGTGGATTTCTGATCGATGGAAATCGCAGGAGGCAGTCCCTCAATGCTCTCTACATCCGGCTTTTCCATCTGTCCCAGAAACTGTCTGGCATAGGAAGATAAGGATTCCATATAACGGCGCTGTCCTTCTGCATACAAGGTATCAAATGCCAGCGAAGATTTACCTGAACCACTCAGACCTGTCAGGACTACAAACTTATCCCTTGGAATATCCACACTTAAATTTTTCAGATTATTTTCGTTCGCTCCTCTGATTCTGATAAATTGTTTTTTTTCTGTTTCTTCTGCCATCCGTTCCTCCATTCTTCTGTTATTCCGGCAAAAACTCTGCCATCACGCTATTGCTTACATGAATTCCCTCTCTTGTAAGAAAAATCCTGTTTTCTTCTTCTTTCAACAAATTCATCTCTTTATATTTACACAATACCTGTCCATAAATTTTGTCCATGGAAACAGCAAAACGATTTTGAAATTCTGTTTTTGACACTCCGTCTGTCATCCGAAGTCCAAGAAACATAAATTCTGCCATTTCCATCTCTTTTGTCAGTATTTCTTTGTTACAGCGGATTGCCTGCGGATCATGGCTGTTCTCCAGATAATCCTTCCAGTTTTCTGTGTTGGAGAATCGTTCTTTTCCCCACAAGGAGGCAGCTCCAAGACCTAATCCAAGATAATCTTTACACTGCCAGTATCCAATGTTATGTTCACAGGCAAAATCTTTTTTTGCATAATTTGAAATCTCATACTGAAGATATCCGTATTCTCTTAAAATTCCTGCAGTATCCTCATACATCCTGTACTCTGTATCTTCATCCGGCAGACACAACTTTCTTTTTGCAAAAGGGGTTCCCTCTTCTACGATCAGACTGTATGCGGAAATATGCTCCGCGCCAAGACCTGCTGTCTGTCTAAGATTTTTAATCCATCCTTCATATGTCTGATCAGGAATTGCACACATCAGATCTATATTTATATTTTTAAATCCCTCTTCTCTTGCTAACGAAAAACTCTCCAGGAAATCTTCGTATGTATGAATTCTTCCAAGAGCCCGCAGTTCTTTTTCAACAGGAGATTGCAGTCCCAAACTAAGACGGTTAATTCCGGCCTTTTTGTAAAAACAAAGCTTCTCTTTATTTAAAGTCCCCGGATTCGCTTCTATTGTAATTTCAGCGTCCGGGGCAACAGAAAAGCTTTTATGAAGTTTTTCAAAAATCAGCCCTATAAGGGAAGGATCTAAAACAGACGGCGTACCGCCTCCAACAAAAATTGAGGTAACCTGTCTTTTTTCTTCCTTCACTGCATCCATTTCTCTTAACAGTGCTTTTACATATTCCTTTTGCATGTCCGGATTTCCCGGCGCAGAGAGAAAATCACAATAATCGCATTTTTTTACACAAAACGGGATGTGAACGTAAATTTCAAAAGGAGAATTACTGTTTTTCATTTTTCCCCGCTTTCTGCCAGATAAAGATTTACCATTGTCATATTCCCATTTGTAACAACTGCATCCGCGTTTATTTCTTTCGGTGCCGGTGTTGCGGTCGGCTCTGGGGTAATGGTAATTTCCATCACCTGCTCTTCTGTTTTATCTTTTTTCTTTCCGCAGCCGCATCCGGCTGCAAGCACACAAATACATATGCCGCCTACAGCCATCCACATTTTTCCATTTCTGTTTTTCATATATCCCTCATCCTCCTACAGGATCTTCGGTGGGCATCCATCATTTATCATCCAATTTCAATACACTCATAAAAGCTTTCTGCGGGATTTCTACATTTCCAATCTGCCGCATTCGCTTCTTTCCTTCTTTCTGTTTCTCAAGAAGTTTCTTTTTACGGCTGATATCTCCACCATAACATTTTGCAAGAACGTCTTTTCTCATTGCCTTAACTGTTTCTCTTGCAATAATTTTACTTCCAACTGCTGCCTGAATAGGAATCTCAAAAAGCTGACGCGGAATTTCTTCCTTTAATTTTTCACACATTTTTCTTCCACGTTCATATGCCGTATCTGCATGAACAATAAAGGACAGTGCATCCACTTCTTCTTTGTTTACAAGAATATCCAGCTTCACAAGTTCACTGCGCTCATATCCTAAAAGTTCATAATCTAAAGATGCGTATCCTCTGGAACGCGACTTTAACGCATCAAAAAAGTCATAAATAATTTCATTTAAAGGAAGTTTATATTTCAGAAGGGCACGCGTTTCTTCCATATAATCCATTCCGATATACTGACCTCTTCTTTCCTGACAAAGATCCATGATCGCGCCAATAAATTCCGTTGTCACCATAATCTCTGCATTTACCATAGGTTCTTCCATATATTCAATTTCAGATGGATCCGGTAAATTTGTAGGATTTGTAAGGTCGATCACTTCTCCATTTGTTTTGTGAACTTTATAAATAACACTTGGCGCTGTTGTTACAAGATCCAGATTATATTCTCTCTCCAGTCGTTCCTGGATAATTTCCAAATGAAGAAGACCAAGGAAACCACAACGGAATCCAAAACCAAGAGCAACGGATGTTTCCGGTTCATAGAAGAGAGAGGCGTCATTTAACTGCAACTTTTCCAGTGCATCTCTAAGATCTCCATATTTTGCTCCATCTGCAGGGTACAATCCACAGTAAACCATAGGATTTACTTTTTTATATCCCGGAAGGGCTTCCTTACATGGATTTTCATGATTTGTTACGGTATCACCCACACGGGTATCACGAACGTTCTTAATGCTTGCTGTAATGTATCCAACCATTCCTGCAGTTAACTCTTCACAAGGAATAAACTGACCGGCTCCAAAATATCCGACTTCTACCACTTCTGTTGTGAACCCGGTAGCCATCATACGAATTGGCGTTCCTTTTTTCACACATCCATCCATTATACGGCAAAATACAATTACCCCTTTATATGGATCATAAACAGAGTCAAAAATAAGCGCCTTCAGCGGTTCCTGAATATCTCCAGACGGTGCCGGTATCTTAGTTACAATCTGTTCCAAAACTTCATCCACATTTAACCCTGTCTTTGCGGAAATCTGCGGTGCATCCTGTGCTTCCAGACCAATTACATCTTCGATTTCATTAATCACACGCTCCGGATCTGCGCTAGGCAGATCTACTTTATTAATAACCGGAATCACATCCAGGTCATGATCCAGTGCCATATATACGTTTGCCAGTGTCTGTGCCTCAATCCCCTGAGCCGCATCTACCACAAGAATCGCACCGTCACAGGCAGCCAGACTTCTGGAAACTTCATAGTTAAAATCCACATGTCCCGGAGTATCAATCAAGTTAAAAATATATTCTTCACCGTCTTTTGCCTTATAAACAATACGAACTGCCTGAGATTTAATGGTAATCCCTCGTTCTCTCTCAAGGTCCATATTATCCAAAACCTGAGACTGCATTTCCCTTTCTGTTAAAAGACCTGTTTTCTGAATAATCCGATCTGCAAGTGTAGATTTCCCATGATCGATATGGGCTATAATACAAAAATTACGAATTTTACTCTGTTCTATCACGCAGGAGCTCCTCCTCTGTTTCTTTTCCTGTCCAATCTATTTTTAAAATATAGTTTGGACTATTCCAGTATAATATCGCCAAATATTATAACACACCATACCGCACATTGTCACTTCCCTTTTAAAACCCGATCCAGAATATCCGCAAACGGTTCCATTGCGTTTTTTACTTCTTCTACCGTATTTGTTTGTGCTCCTGCTTCCAGAAGAATAGATTTTGGTCTTAAATGAAGATTATAACGCAGACCCGCAAGGTAAATCCCCCTGTAAAATTCCGGATAATACTGAGCAGCCTGATATTCTAACTGAAAAGAAAAAGCGAGGTTTTCTTCTATATAAGGGTTTGGCAAATAAGAAAGAGGACCTTTGCTTACTGTATTGCTTAATCCATTAAAAAACATGATCTGCGCTGTTTTTTTACCATTTATTTCTGTGACAAGATGACGATTTTCCGATACGCCATCCCGATGCAGATCAATGATCACCTCTATAGATGGATTTTCTTCTAAAAAAGGTTCCAAATATTCTCTTGCATAATCATACGCAGCACTTCTGTCTTCCACACCTTTTGCCATATCAAAAGGTTCTGTCACATGCAAAACCTTATATCCATATTTTTCTGTAAGCAGCTTTGTCAGATAATTGCCTACTCCTACTACCGTATCTTCTGTCTCTCCAGCTCTGGAATCTACAAATGCTTCCTGAGAATGGCTGTGATAAATTAAAATTTGCGGTTTTGCGTTGTCCTGCTTCATCCGCATATCTTTCTTAAGAAAACCGGCTGCATCTAATATCCCTGGTTCAAGGGCTGCATTTTCATCCTGTATAAAGAACTGATTTTTCAAATAATCATAATCTGCCAAAGCTTCCGGCGAAAGATCAAGAACCGGATGCGGCTGTGCTGCTGTTTCTTTTACTTCCGGAACTGAAGTGGGAACGGGTACTGGCGTTGGAGTTACAGTCGGAGATGGCGCAGGGGTACTTGTAATCTTTGGTCGATTTTCTTCTGCTACCTTTCCGGTAAGATATTGTGCATTTTTTTCTATCAGACATTCTTCCGTCTCTTTGTCAGTTTCTATGGACGTACTCCATACCTCTTTTTCCAGAAAGTCATATAGTGGTATCTGCCTGTAAACATTCCCCCGCAGAAAAAAAGGCTCCGGAAAAAATGCCAGAACAGCTGTAAAGCACAGGCTTAAAAACACACAAAATGCTTTCTGAAAATTTGTCACACGATCACCTCTTTACAAGGTATCTTATGATAAGCCCGGCAGGAATATGTTATTTTTTCTCAATGGCTGTCATACTTTTTCAAATGCCATATTTAAACCTTCGGAAATAGTAAAACTTAAATATTTCACAGTTTCATCTACATCTTTTGGTGTTACAAACATCATACGAAGATGCGGTGAAATCATCTCTTCCAAAAATTCCTTTTGTTCCTCTTCTTCCAGGGTTTCTAAAAGGTGTGCCATGGAATCATGAACAATTGTTGCCGCATCTACAACTGTAGGGACCCCAATTCCAATTACTTTGACCTTCAGATTTTCTTCTGTAAGCCCAGACCGATGATTTCCCACCCCCGAGCCGGGATGAATTCCTGTATCTGTAATCTGTATTGTACGATTTAATCTTTTTGTACTTCTGGCAGCCAGAGCATCCACCGCAATCACCACATCCGGCTTTGTTTCCGATACAACCCCTCGTACGATTTCCGATGTTTCCATTCCCGTCTGTGCCATCACTCCCGGTACAATTCCACTAACGCTGCACTGCTTTTCTTCTCCGATCCCCATCCATCCATATTCCTGTATAACATGGCGTGTCATACGAAGATTTCCAATAACCTCTGGTCCAAGAGAATCCGCTGTGATCCCCTGATTTCCAAGACCTACCACAAGAACCGATTTTATCTTTTCCAGATTTATCAGACAGCGAAGGTGCTTTGCAACTTCTTCCGACACTTCTCGGTGATAGTCATCGTCCGGCACGGACAGATTAGGCGCTTCAATGGTAATATACGTTCCCTGTGGTCTCCCCATTGCTTTTGCACCATTTTCTGTACGGATCTTTACAACGGTTGTTCGAATATCTTTTTTCTCATCGTAACGCTCTTTTACTTCTACCCCTCTTACTTCTACATTTTCTTCTTTAAACTGTTCTCGTGTTTCCAATGCAAGATCTGTTCTAATTTTGTATCCTGTCAACATAGCCCTTCCTTTTTCCCTTTCATTTTTGTTATTTACAATCTTTTTCTTATTTTCTACTTTTTTTCAGGAAATATGTATTGACATTTTTTCAGAATTATACTAAACTAAATAAGCATGTTTCGTGAGAACGCCCGTGTCTGTTCTCATGGAGAAAATATTTTCACTATCAAAATACGAATCGGAGGTGTAGAAATTGGCTAACATCAAATCTGCAAAAAAAAGAATCTTAGTAAACAGAACAAAAGCAGCGAGAAACAAAGCAATCAAATCTGCTGTTAAAACTTCCATTAAGAAAGTAGACGCAGCAGTAGCAAATCAGGATAAAGCAGCTGCAGAAGTAGCATTAAAAGAAGCTATCTCCACAATCAGCAAAGCTACCTCTAAAGGTGTTTACCACAAAAACAACTGTGCAAGAAAAGTTTCCCGTTTATCCAAAGCCGTTAACAGCATCGGTTAATAGATATTCGTTTTTAATTATAAGCTTATAAGTAAGAATGAAAAAGACAGCCATACCGTCATGTGGCTGTCTTTTTTTATCTTCCGGAACTATATTTTATGATCAGAAGTTCCACGCTGAGCACATCTCCCAATCTTCCTGTCTTCACAGCTTCTTCTGCATCTACAAAATCCATTACTGCCTGCTCCAACTCTTTCACCGTGTAAGCACGGGCACATGCCGCTACATTCCTGACTACAAACGAAGGAACTCCAAGCTTTGCCGCAATTTCATTTTGAGACGCACCCTCTCCAGACATTTTTTTTGTAAGAAGAAGCTGACGAAACTGTTTTGCAAGAAGAAACAAAATGCGCATAGGCGGTTCTTTCAAAGTTAAAAGATCATAATAAAGCTCCAGTGCTTTTTTCTGATTTTTTTCTGTTACAGCACGAACCATATCAAAAATCTTATTTGTTGTCTGCGTAACACATACTGCCTCGATATCCTGTGCCGTTACAACATCCCGCCCTGCTGTATAGGAAATCAGCTTTTCCATTTCCATTCTAATATTTCCCATATCCGTTCCAACTTTTGTAAGAAACATTTCCATATCTTTCTGGGTGATTTTTTTTCCTGCTTTCCCCAAAAATCCAGCAGCCCAGCGCATCAGTGTTTTTTCATCCTGCTTCGAAAATTCCACGATTCTTCCTGCATTTTTGACGGCTTTATACATCTTATTCCTTTTATCTACTTCTGATTCCACAAAGATTAAATAGAGATAGTCCGGTATACTCTTTATATAATCTGCAAGTTCCTCACACTTACTTTTAAAAAACCCTGTATCTTCCAGAAGCATCACTCTGCGCTCTGCAAAAAAAGGAATGGTTTCGCAAAGATCGATCAGTTCCTTTATATTAATTCCCTTTCCCTCGTAATGACCGAAATTCATCGTATCTTCCTGAGGATTAAGAGCTTTTACAAGATTCTGTTTATACTGCTGTTTTAAATAACTTTCCTCTCCATAAAAAAGATAAATCTGTTTGAAATTGCCTGTTTTGATATCTTCCTGTACGCTCTTCACCTTTCCGCTCCTGTCTTTATGATATTCTCTTTAACACCATATCATAAAATCAAGATTTTAGGAAGAGGAAAACCGCTTTTCAGGATCTTTAAACCTCCGTACCTTGATTCTGTATCCATCTGTTATAACGGTCACAGCTCCGCTTTTCATCGTATATTCCACCTGGCTTCCCACCCTTTCCAACCTCTCTACTGTCTCTTTCGATGGATGTCCGTATCTGTTGGAATCGGAACAGGAAATAACAGATACTTCCGGAAGGATTTTTTCCAGAAACAGCATGGAAGAGGAATAACGAGATCCATGATGTCCTACTTTCAAGAAATCTATATCTCTTAAATTAGAAAGAATTTCTTTTTCCGTTTTTTCACCCACATCTCCTGTAAAAAGTCCCTGAAACTCTTTATATTCCAAAAGAAACACAATGGCATCTTCATTCACATCTTCGCCTGTAGCATCTTTTTGCGGAGATAAAACAGAAATAGTCCCATTTCCTATCGAAAATACACTCCCGGCATTTACCGTCTGTACACAAACACCTGCTTTCTCTGCAAGTTCTTTCAATTCCATCCAGGCCTCCTGCTTTTTTAAAACTTCTGGAAGAATCAAATTTCCAGCCTTTAAAGATATAAGGTCTTTCCCCATATAATCTAAAAGTTCTCTTATCCCACTAATATGATCCTCATCTGTATGAGAAACAAAAATTGCATCTATATAGGAAATTCCCCTGCTCCTTAAAAAAGGAAGAAGCTGATATTGCCCAATCTTTTTTTTGCTGCTGCTTCCTCCATCTACTACAAACACCTCTCCTGTAGGAAACTGTGCGGCAATAGCATCCCCCTGCCCAATATCCAGACACGTAATTTCAAGAAAATCTGATTTTTTTCTTCCAATGACCAGTACTGCACATATTACCGCAAATACAGATATGATCCAAATCCCAAAATCTTTTTTCCCTTTTTTCACCCGAAAAACAGACACTCCTATAAAAAAGAGTAAAATCATATAATAAAGAATCACCTGATACAATTCCGGTTTTCCTCCTGTCCATGTGCAAAAAGAAACTTTACATACACACATAGAAAGTTTTTCATATACCCCCAAAACCACTCTTCCCGGAATAGCCATTGCTGTCCCTATAACAACCGATACTGTTCCCGTAAGCGCAGCCATAACACCGCTTAATAAAACAATACCCACAGTAGGAAGAACCAAAAGATTCATAAAAACCCCAGCAAGAGAAACTTCTCCATAAAACCAAAGCATAAGCGGCAGCGTGGTAATCTGTACCGAAACAGAAGCCAGAACACTTTTTCCTATTTTACTTTTTAAAGCAGTAACCTTTTGCATTACAGGAAATACAACTGCAACCCCAAGAACAGCACCAAAAGACAGCAAAAATCCAGCATCATAAAGATACGCAGGGGATTCCAGAAGAAGCATGACTGCAGATAAAGACAACGCCGTGATCAGATCGTAAATTCTCCCAAGAATCCTGGCTCCTATTGCCAGAAGAAACATAAAAATTGCCCGCATAGCCGAAACGCTTCCGCCTGTCATCACGCCATACATTACCATGATCATAAGAGACGCTATTCCGGAAACAGACACTCCAATACCTGTTTTTTTCAAAACCTCATAAAGCCCCATCCCCAGAAGGCTGATGTGAAGTCCGCTGATAGCCAGAATATGTATGACTCCTGCCATTTGATAGCGAAATCTGACTTCCTCTTTTAAATTTTCTTTTTCCCCTAATACCATAGCAGAAAATATAGGAGAATCTTCCCCGGTTGTTTCTTCCAGTATTCTTTCAAGATGTTCTCGTAAATCCCAAAGAAGCTGCACAGATACTCTTTTTCCAGATATTTGTTTTTTAACAGATGCTTTTTTCAAAAAATAATATGTATGGTGACACGCATAATATTGCCGGCTGTTAAACTCGCCCGGATTACACGGCAAAGGAACTTCTTCCAGTTTTCCGGACAACATAAGATATGTTCCTGCCGGTATTTCTTTTTTTTCTTTTAAAAAGACTTTTACATTTTTTATTGGAAATTTTTTTGATTTGTAAATAAGATATGTTTTTTTCAGACAGACTGTTTGAGAAAATTCCGTGTCACGGGAAGAAGTGACTTCTCCCCATATGACAGAATCCGGATGTTCTTTCACCCATTGTTGCAAATATACTGGCAGAGGATTTTCTCTTACAAGAGAAAACCCCAACCAGTCCCCCAAAATCAGAAAAAGCAGCAGAAACAGACACACAATACTCAAAGGGCGTCTTGTCATTCTTCTTTTTCCTTTCCGGAAATAATGTTTTCATTCCATTTATAAAAATTATAAAGATTAATATTTTCACGAAAAATCCGTTCACTGTCTCCTTCTATGGAGATTTCTACTTTCTCCGCATCCGACGCAGCCAAAACTGTATTTACAACAGAATATACTGGAATGCTTTCTTCTACATTGGTAAAGGCATAATCGAGAAATACCGGATTAAAATCAACATAATATGCACCATCTGCCAAAACAGCATTCAACAATCTGGTATTCTCCGGAATCGTCGGATAATGATTTTCTTCCATGGGCCCTTTTGCCAACTGTTCCAGTGCTACTCGGACCTTTGGGATATTTCTTCTGTAAAAAATACGCCTTTTTTCTTCTACAAGTTTTTTTCCTTCTTTATCCGTAAAATACAGCGTAAAAGTATCGGAACGATAGGAGTCCTGATCATTTGTAGAAAATTCCACAAACGTATTGCGGTCCATCTCTCCAAGCGGCTGTTCCTTGGAATCTTTCACTTCCTCTTTCCCAATATAGAACTTGACTGCCTCAATCCCCGGAACCTGCAAAAGCGTTTTTACAATCCCCGCCCTTGTAAGGATCTCTCTGGCAGCACTCATTTTCCGATAGCGATTATTAAACTCAACCGTAAGAAGTGTATCTGAAATTTCATAAGAATTAATTTCCACATCTTCCGGAAGAAGCTGAATACCCGACATTCTGCTTTCTTTTCCATTTAACCGGCTCATTAAATCCTGAAGCATAAAATCCGTACTTTCCTGTTTCGGCTCATACGCTTCCCGTTCCAGACGCGTCTCTCCTTTGTTGAGATAATAAAAATAATATTTACTGTTCTCCTCTGCTCCTCTGGAGCCTTCCTCCACTGTACACCCTGTTAATACCATACACAAAAAAGCCGACAGCAGAAATATATTTAACATTCGTTTCATCCCTGCACCTCCTATGGAATATACGACAATGGAATACGGACGGAAAATGTAGTTCCCTCCCCTTCCTTGCTAAATACTTTTACAGTTCCATGGTGCATGGCGATTGAGCTCCTTGTAATGGCAAGCCCCAGTCCCGTACCTCCGATTTCCTTAGAATGCGATTTGTCCACACGATAAAAGCGTTCAAAAATACGATCTATGGATTCTTCCGGAATACCCATTCCGGAATCTGCTACCGTCACATAAAAATATTTATGATCTGCATCAAGAGAAACGCGTACCCATCCTTCATCCACATTATACTTAATTCCGTTTTCCACCAGATTACTTATGGCCAGGGTAAACTTCACCTCATCCACATCTGCATCTACCGGTCGGAAACAATCAAGAATCAACGCAATCTTTCTCTTATCCGCAATAGGACGGAGACGTTTCAGAATATCTTCCAGAAGCTGATTAATATCCATATGGGTAATGGTTACATCTGCTGCTTTTTTGTCCATTTTAACAAGAGACAAAAGGTCTGTAATGATTTTATTTTCCCGATCGATCTCAGCTGTGATATCACGAAGAAACTCCTGATACAATTCCTCCGGAATCCCCTCCTGCCCTACAAGAGAATCTGCCAGAACTTTCATGGAGGTCATAGGGGTTTTTAACTCATGAGACACATTAGAAACAAACTCCTGCCTGGATTCATCCAGCAACTTCATCCGTCCAAGCATCTTATTAAAGGCATCTGTAATCAATGCTGTCTCTGTATAATCCGGCACTGAAATATCTTCATTTTGATATCCGTCCGTTAAATCTTCGATGGATTTTGTTACACGGGCAAATGGTTTCACTAAAATTGTAGATAACACATATCCCAAAAGAATGGAAATGGCTACAATACTTCCTATGATCAAAATTTCTCTCTGCTCCAGTTCCTCAATGGTTGCAGCTATTTCGCTGGAAGAAACATACACCAGCATTGCTCCCTGGAGCTGCTTTACTTCCGGACTCTTAATAGGGACTGCCATTTCCAGCATCTGATTTTTGTTGTCAAAATGACTCTTTTCATTTCCCTGAAAACAGCTGACCACAGCAGGGGACACAAGAGTCTTTCCCTCATCTACGCCATACGTATCTTTCACAATTCTGAAATCCCTGTCTACAAGAAGAATTCTCCCGCTGTAAATATTAGACAACAACTCCAGCTTGCTGTCTACTACCTGCGAGCTGGAGTCGTTGAGATAATTTTCCTGTATCAACAGGTTGCACAAAATGTCACATTGGTTTCTTACATTGGCACTGCGATTGGCAATTGCTTTTTCTTCATAATTTGTAATAACCGTTCTTGTCACAATAACACTTGGCACAATTCCCAGAATGATCAGAATAATGAGAATACGAAAACGAAGACTTTTAAAAAAATTTATCTTTGCTTTTTCTTTCATTATGCCTGGAAATAATATCCTACACCCCATTTGGTGTGTACATATTTAGGCTCACTGGGATTTGCCTCAATTTTTTCACGGAGACGGCGGATATGTACATCCACGGTCCTCACATCGCCGGGATACTCATAACCCCATACAATATTTAGCAGATTTTCACGGCTGTATACTTTGTTCGGATTAAACACCAGAAGTTCCAGAACATCAAACTCTTTGGCAGTCAGATTAATTTCTCTTCCTGCAATAAAGACTCTGCGTCCTTCACAATCCATTTTCAGATCGCCCACTTCCATGGTTTTAGCTTTTTCTTTCTCTTCATGGTCACTTCCGGCACGACGAATGATCGCTTTAATACGGGCTTTTACTTCCAGAATATTAAATGGTTTGGTGATGTAATCATCTGCCCCGTATTCCAGCCCCAGAATTTTATCCATATCTTCTCCCTTGGCAGTGAGCATGACAATGGGAACATTGGAAAATTCACGAATCTGCTGGCAGACTTCAAATCCATCCATTTTGGGAAGCATGAGATCCAACAGAATGATATCGTATTTCTTTTCTTTTGCTTTCTCAAGCGCCTCTTCTCCATCGTACGCACAATCCACTTCCATTCCGTCCTGTTCCAGACTGAAACGGATTCCCTTTACAATCAATTTCTCGTCATCTACTACCAATACTTTCCTGCTCATGTAAATCTCCTTTTATTTTACTACAATTTGATCTTTTATCTTTGAAAATGTGCCTTCTTTAATCCCTTCTACGTTCATTAATTCCTCCACTGACCCAAATGATCCATTCTGTTCCCGATAGGCAATGATGGCCTTTGCTTTTGAAAGACCGATTCCGCTCAGGGTACAAAGTTGCGTTTCATCTGCTGTATTGAGATTCACTTTACTTTCTGCCGCTTCATTAGAAGATGCATTCTCAGGTATCGGCTTCTGTGTTTCCTGCACAGAGCTCCCCTGCTGCAATCCCCATTCTTCAGCCTCTTCCTGTGTTGGAATATAAAGTTTTTCTCCATCTGAAAGGCTCTGGGCACAATTCACATAATTTCTTGCTGCTTCCGGCAAAAAACCGCCTGCCGCTTCTATTGCCTGAAATACACGGCTTCCCTCTGAAATACAGATCACGCCCGGCGATGTCACTGCTCCACATACATCCACATAAATTTTCGTTTCTTCCGGCTTCTCTGTTATTTCCGGAGGAGAAGGAGAAATTTTTTTTTGAGAAACTTTCTCATCCTGATTTTCCTTCTCTTTCTCCGGTGTAATTTCATTCTCTATTTCTATTTCTTTCTGAAATTCCGTTTCTCCTCTGCGGCAGCCTGTCATCCCGCCGCACAGTACACAGAAAAAAATCAAAACAACTCTCTTTTTCAAAGACATCAGTGTTTTTCCAGTCATGGTTCCGGTTCACTCCTCTCACATATTCAGTGGCAAGAGTCCCCTTTTCTCCTACAAACCATACCTTATTTTAACGAACTATGGAAACTTTTACAATAGCAATCTTCTATTTTTGCCACTTAAAAATAACAATCCCCACAATGGAAATCGCCATACCTAAAAGTTTTCTCCATGCAAATGCCTGTTTTTCCACCCCAAACAGTCCAAGAAGTTCGATTATATATGCAACGGAAAGCTGCGCTACCACAATAAGCATTGCTGCCTTTGCCGGTCCCAGAAGGCTCATACTCTGAATCACCGTCACCGTAATAAACGCTCCGATCACCCCGCCAAGAAGTGTATATTTATTTTCCACCTCCCATAAACTGCCAATAGAATCACGCCCTGTAAAAAGCCATGCTACAACACACACAAAAAAAGCCGAAAGCTGTACCCATCCTGTAGAAACCCATAAACTTGTCTGTTTTGTTACCTCCGTATTAAACACACCCTGAACACTCATTAACGCTCCTGAAAGCAATGCCACAAGCAATCCCCACATATTCTTCCTCCATTTTCTGTCAAAAAGAGGCGCTGCTCAGGCAGCACCTCCTTTTTTTATTTTTATACAGTATGTCCAGAGGGTTTTTCTTTTATGCATACGTTTTCTTGTTACTCAAAACACGAATCCAGGATTTCTGCCATTTGCTCAATGTGCTCCTTTGTAATAATAAGAGGTGGAACAAGACGCAGCACATTCCCCCCTGCTGAAATCACAAGCAACCCTTTTTCCAATGCCTTCTTTACGACTTCCCCCACAGAACCGTCTTTTAATACAAGCCCCTGCATAAAGCCCATTCCTCTTCTCTCCAAAATACAGGTATGCTTTGCTGCCAGAGCATCCAGGTGTTCTTCCAGACAAAGCGTCAATTCCTGTACATGTCTTAAAATACCATCCTCCTTAAAAATATCAAACACCTTACTTACCGCCGCACATGCCAGTGGATTTCCTCCGTATGTTGTTCCATGATCTCCCGGCTCTAAAGAAGCTGAAGCTGCTTTTTTATTCAGAACAAAAGCCCCCACAGGAACACCGCATCCAAGAGCTTTTGCGCAAGTCATAATATCCGGTTTTACCCCATATGCCTGCCATGCAAAATAATTTCCTGTTCTTCCCATTCCACATTGAATCTCATCAAAAACAAGCAAAATATCACGCTGGTCACAAATTTGGCGAAGTTCTTCCAGAAACTCCTGTTCTGCCGGAAAAACTCCTCCTTCCCCCTGAATCGGCTCCACAAAAATAGCACAAGTTTTATCCGTAATCTGTTTTTTTACACTTTCTATATCATTAAAATCAGCAAAACGCACTCCATCCATTAGCGGTAAAAAAGGAGAACGATACGCTTCATTCCCTGTTATGGACAGTGCACCTATGGTTCTTCCATGAAAAGAATGATTCATTGCGAGAATCTGATGATCTCCATGTCCGTCACGAATATACGCATATTTTTTCGCTGCCTTCACTGCCCCTTCAATTGCCTCTGCTCCACTATTTGTAAAAAATACTTTTTTCATTCCAGATGCTTCTGCCAGTTTTTCCCCTGCCATTGCCATAGTCTCATTATAGTATAAATTCGAAACATGAAGCAATTTATCCACTTGTTCTTTTAAAGCCTCATCATATCCCGGATAGTGATATCCAAGTGCATTCACTGCAATGCCTGCTGCAAAATCCAGATACTTTTTTCCATCTGAATCATAAAGAAATACGCCTTCTCCTTTTTCCAATACAACCGGAAAGCGATTATAGGTATGAAGGATATTTTCTTCTGTTTTTATCATCTGTTCATTCATCGTCATAGATTTTACTGTCCTCTCTTAAAATTGCAGTTCCAATCCCTTGATTTGTAAAGATCTCCAATAAGAGACTGTGCGGAATTCTTCCATCCAGAATATGCACTCTGTTCACACCTTCTTCAATTGCCTCAATACAATTCTGTAATTTCGGAATCATACCGCCTCCTACGAATCCCTCTTCTATTAGTTTCTCTGCATTATGTACATATAATTCAGAAATCAGGCTGGAAGGATCCTCCTTATCTTTATAAACCCCTTCTATATCTGAAAGAAAGGCCAATTTTTCTGCATGAACCGCCTTTGCTATAGAGCAGGCTGCATCATCTGCATTAATATTATAAGTTTGAAAATTTTCATCGTATCCCACCGGAAAAATAATCGGAAGAAAATCTTTTTCCAGAAGATCATAAAGAATTTTGGGATCTACCTTTGTAATCTCTCCTACAAACCCAATATCTTTTTCATCCTTAAATTTCTTTTCACAGGAAAGGAGACCTCCATCCTTCCCACTAATTCCAACCGCTTTTATTCCAAGAGACTGCACCATCGTCACCAGTTCTTTATTCACTTTTGAAAGAACCATCTCTACAATCTCCATCGTTTCGCGATCTGTAACACGAAGTCCATTAATAAACTTTGGCTCCATACCTACTTTCTCTACCCAGCGGCTAATTTCCTTTCCACCGCCATGTACAATGATCGGCTTAAATCCAACCAGTTTTAAAAGCACAACATCTTTAATTACATTCTGCTTTAATTCCTGATCCAGCATGGCACTTCCCCCATACTTAATTACGACGATCTTCCGATTAAACCGCTGTATATAAGGAAGCGCTTCAATTAACACTTCCGCTTTTTCCAGATATTTATGATTTACCATCTCTTTCTCTCCTCCTCAGCTTCTATAATCTGCATTAATCTTCACATAATCATAGGTAAGATCGCATCCCCAGGCCGTGGCAGATGCCTCTCCCATTTTCATGTCCGCAATAACCGTCACTTCCTCTTCTGAAAGGATCTTGGTAGCTTCTGTCTCATCGTATCCGGTTGACACCCCATTTTCTATAATTTTTATTTTCCCTCTGACGCTTTCAAAGTATAAATCCACTTTTTCCGGATCAAACAGGACGCCTGAATAGCCCAATGCACATAATACCCTGCCCCAGTTTGCATCATGTCCATAAATAGCCGCCTTGGTAAGAGAAGACGTTACAACTGATTTACTCAAAATCACCGCATCCTTTTTTGTTTTTGCTCCTGTTACCTTCACTTCAAAAAGCGCAGTCGCTCCTTCCCCGTCTCCGGCAATCTTTTTGGAAAGTACAGTATTTACATAGTTTAAAGCCTTCTTAAATGTTTCATAATCTTCATTTTTTTCTGTGATCTCCATATTTTCTGCCATTCCATTAGCCAAAAGAAGGACCGTATCGTTTGTGGATGTATCTCCATCTACAGAAATCATATTATATGTATCCTGCACATCTTCTTTTAACGCCTCCTGAAGAAGTTCCTTTTTTATCTTTATATCTGTCGTCACAAAACTCAGCATCGTGCACATGTTTGGATGAATCATGCCGGATCCTTTGCACATCCCGCCAATCGTAACCTGTTTTCCCCCGATTTCTATCTGAACCGCGATCTCTTTATGCACGGTATCCGTTGTCATAATTGCTTTTGCTGCATTGCTCCCTGCATCTACTGTTTCGGAAAGCAGCGGCACCATTTTTTCAATTCCTTTTTGTATCCGTTCGATCGGAAGCTGCATCCCAATAACGCCTGTAGAGGCTACAAGGACACTTTCCAAAGAAATCCCCAACGCTTCTGCTGCTGTTTCTGCTGTTTTTTTGCAGTAACCATACCCTTCTGTTCCTGTACAGGCATTTGCAATTCCACTGTTACAAATAACTGCCTGTGCAAATGCATGATTATATACCACATTTTGATCCCATTTAACCGGGGATGCTTTTACAACGTTCGTAGTAAAAGTACCTGCCGCCACACATGGTACCTCACTATAGATCATTGCCATATCTGCACGCCCTTTATATTTAATTTCCGCTGCTGTGGAAGCTGCCTGAAATCCTTTCGCAGCTGTTACTCCGCCTTCTATTTTTTTCATATGCCTTTCTCTCCTTTCACGGACACATTGGAATCTGACACAATCCCTCTGTTTCCTTAAAACCGAACATAAGATTCATATTTTGTACTGCCTGTCCGGCTGCACCTTTTACAAGATTATCCATAGCGCCCATCATAATGATGCGCCCCGTCCTCTCATCAATTTTAAAATTTAAATCTACAAAATTACTGCCTTCCACCCATTTTGTCTGCGGGCAGTTATCTTTTTCCAATATACGTACAAACCACTCTTTGCCATAATATGTTTCATAAACTTCTTTTACCTGGTCATATGTCACTTTTTTGGAAAGAGAAGCATAAGCAGTAATTAAAATCCCTCTGTTCATAGGAATCAGATGCGGAACAAAATTAATCCGTACTTCCTTTCCACAGGCATATCCCAACTGATCTTCTATTTCCGGTGTATGTCTGTGTACCCCTACACCATACGCCTTTATATTTTCATTAACTTCGCAAAAAAGATTATCTGTCTTGGCACCTCTCCCAGCTCCTGATGTACCTGACTTTGCATCAATAATGATTGTATCCGGATTAATAATTCCCTCTTTCAGTAACGGATAAATTGCAAGAGTGGAACATGTAGGATAACATCCTGGATTTGCGATCAAACGTGCCTTTTTTATCTGATCTCTGTTTATTTCACAAAGACCATATACTGCCTCTTCCAAAAACTGTGGTGCTTTATGGGGAATCCCATACCACTTTTCGTATTTCGAAACGTCTTTCATACGAAAATCAGCACTTAGATCAATCACCTTTGTTTTAGAAAGAATTTCTTCATTTATAAGAGAAGCACAAAAGCCCTGTGGAGTTGCCGTAAAAATTACATCCGCTTCTTTTGCCAATTCTTCCATATTATCATCCAGACATCTTCCTTCTACCAGTTTAAAAAAATTCTGATAAACTTCTGAATACTTCTTATCTATATAACTTCTGGATCCATACCATACAATCTCCACGTCTTTATGACCCATAAGTAATCTTACAAGCTCATTTCCTGCATATCCGGTTGCACCCATGATTCCCGCCTTTATCATATCCTGATACCCTCCTGCAATTTCTATTTATTTATTCCAGAGGATTATACATCTATAATGAATAATACACAATACATTTTTATGTATTTTATTCATTTTTTATTGTATTTTGTGTATATTTAAAAATTATATCCTTGCTCTCATTGAATTTTTATTCATATTTTTCTTTCTTTTTTCAGAAAAATGTATTGCATATTTATAAATAATAGTGTATATTATTACTTGTCAGCAAGACAAAGAAGACGCTTCTGACAAACCCCAAAATAAATATAACGTTCTTAAAACTAAAAAACAGAACGATTCATTTTAAAGCATAAGGAGGATATATAATTATGAAAGAAAAAGTTATTTTAGCATATTCTGGCGGATTGGACACAACTGCATTGATTCCATGGTTAAAAGAAAACTTTGATTACGAAGTAATCTGCTGCTGCATTGACTGTGGACAGGGCAACGAACTGGATGGTCTGGAAGAAAGAGCCAAACTCTCCGGAGCTTCTAAATTATATATCGAAAATATCATTGATGAATTTTGTGATGACTATATTGTTCCATGTGTCCAGGCAGGAGCTGTATATGAACACAAGTATCTTCTTGGAACCTCTATGGCACGTCCGGGAATTGCAAAAAAACTGGTAGAAATCGCAAGAAAAGAAGGCGCTTCTGCAATCTGTCACGGAGCAACCGGAAAAGGAAATGATCAGATTCGTTTTGAACTTGGAATCAAAGCTCTCGCTCCTGATTTAAAAATCATTGCTCCATGGCGTATGACGGATGTATGGACTATGCAGTCACGGGAAGATGAAATTGCTTACTGCAAAGCACACGGAATCGACCTCCCGTTTGATGCAAGCCACAGCTACAGCCGTGACCGTAATTTGTGGCATATCAGCCATGAAGGTCTGGAACTGGAAGATCCGGCTCTGGAACCCAACTACGATGATCTTCTTGTACTTGGAGTAACCCCACAGCAGGCTCCGGACAAAGAAACAGAAGTTTCCATCACTTTTGAAGCCGGTGTACCGAAATCTTTAAATGGAAAAAATATGAAAGTTTCTGAAATTATCACAGAATTAAATAAACTTGGTGGAGAAAACGGAATTGGAATCATCGATATCGTAGAAAACCGTGTTGTAGGAATGAAATCACGTGGAGTATACGAAACACCGGGTGGCACCATTCTTATGGAAGCTCACGACCAGTTAGAAGAACTGATCCTGGATCGTGATACTATGGAAACCAAAAAGAAACTCGGCAGTCAGTTTGCCCAAATTGTATACGAAGGAAAATGGTTCACCCCACTTCGGGAAGCAATCCAGGCTTTTGTAGAATCCACACAGCAGTATGTAACAGGGGAAGTAAAATTCAAACTGTATAAAGGGAACATTATAAAAGCAGGTACTACCTCTCCTTACAGCCTTTACAGTGAATCCCTTGCCTCCTTTACAACAGGGGAACTCTACGATCATCACGATGCAGAAGGATTTATCACTTTATTTGGACTTCCTTTAAAAGTACGGGCAATGAAAATGGCTGAATTAGAAAAAGCACAGAACTAATACATCAAAAGGTATCCGACAAAACAGTCGGATACCTTTTTTATAATTCTATCTCTGTTTGTGACACTCCATAAGACTGAGAATCTCGATCCATATATTTACTAACAAGAAGGTATACAAGAAAAAGCATTACTGCAAACCCGGCCTGCACACCAAAATTTTCCCATATGGAATTCATATATTTTCCACTAACTCCGGTAAGTGCCGCAATTTCTTTCAAATTTTCTTCATACCAGTAAATAGGGAAAAATTTTCCTACACGAAGAAAATCCTCGCTTAACAATTCAAGTGGTACAAATACACCGCTTAAAAAGCACATTCCCAGAGATATGCTGTTTGAAATAAACGGCTGTGAAGACATACTGCGGATCATACAACCGCAAAGAAGTGCAATAGGAATCACCTGTACCATACATAAAAAACTGTTAAACATTAACAATCCCTGTATTTTTCCGCCAATGATCCGCCACTCCTGCAAACATACCAGTACTGTTATACCATTTATAACAATCCATAAAACAGCTGCCACTGCACATGTAAAAAGTATTTTCTGTGCAGCCACGGAAAACGGATGCATAGGACTGCATAAATTACGCATACGTATTTCCGGTCTCCGGAAATTTAAAAATATAATGGTTACACAAGAAATTTCTGCCATCAAAAATATATAAGGCATAAACCGCATAGCCAAATGTATTTTTTCAGAAACGACAGCACTGTCTTCATATTGCTTCATTGTTACTTTTGTTTCTATTTTCATTGCCGACACTGCACGCTGTACAATTTCTTCTTCTGACAGCCCTTCGTTCATCTCCCGATTCAGTCTCACAAGAAACAAGTACTGCTCTGCCACAGATTCCAGATAATATCCGGAAGCAGAAGACGGTCTCTGCCAAAAACCAAGTTTTTCTTCTTCTCCATTCCAAAAAGCTTCTTCGTATCCTTTTTGTGCAACAAAAATCCCCTCCACTGCTCCAAAAAAACCAGCATCCATTAAATCTTCCCGGGAAGATCCTATCTCCTGTTTTCTCCCTTTTTGTTCCAGAATTTCTGCAAGACCTTCCGTTAAAGGTCCTCCTGTATCCTCCACTACAAAAGCATATTTAGGCATTTCCGTTTCAAATAAATAAGCTATGTCTTCTTTATTGATAAAAATCATACCAAGCAGCAATCCTACAAAAATAATGATATGCGTAAAAAAAGCATTTTTATGATTCCATAATATTTTCACACAGGCATTAAAGACTCTCATACACTTTCCTCCTTGCACCGATAAAGGCCGTCAGAAGCATCCCAGCAAACATGACAGCGAGAATGCCCATATTTTGAAAATACCGGACATAATTATCGTAATAATACAAACAATAAAACCCATCTGCAATTCTGGCAGCGGGATTTAACGCTGACAGAATCGGCATATGCTTCTGCACCCAGTAATTTACCCCTTCTACCATAAGACCTGCAAAATAGCAGCAGATCAAAGTTGTAGAAACAACAATGGCAGTTTTCATACTATTTTTCCATTTTGAAGGAAGAGAAACAAGACATCCGAAAGTAATCCCCACTCCTGAACCAAGAATACAATTTAAAAATACAAAAATAAATTTCCCGCCAAAATTCACTCCCAACACGAACTGCATATATAAAAACGCTGCCATTACACATATAACAAGCACAGTCAAAGAGGCCAGAAAAGAAGCCCGGAAAATCATTCCCCTGTTTCCCGGAGATACTGTGTTTCTGGCTCCCAGAGGCGAAAGATTTGCCTGCATACAATTAATAACAGAAAGACCCTGAAACGCTCCAAAAAAACATGTCATGGCAAGAAGTGCATAAAAGTAATTGATTGTATACGAAGGAGGATTTCCAGAAAAAGTGATTTCTTCCACACTCTCTTCTTTTATAAAAAAGTCCTGTTTTTTTGGCAATTCCTCTGAAAAAGAGTTCTTCACGCTTTCGCTGATCTGTATATAACAATCCAGAATATTTTTTAAAATTGTCTGATCCATTCCATGATCTTTCACAAAAAGAACAGGGTTCCCTTTCTCTATTTTCATATATCCCTGAACTTTTCCATCTTTTAAAAGTCCCTCTGCTTTTTCCTGCGATACGTTTCGAATATGCAGAACAGGATTTTTACCTTTTGAAAGTTCTTCAAGCATCATGGAAAAATACGGTTCTTCCCCACTTTCTCCGTCTTTCACTACAGCGACCTCTATTTCTTTCATCGCTTCCGCCGAGTCAATAGACATAAAAGAAAAATGAAAGATGGTTGCCAGAAGTATAGGAAACAAAAAGGTCCATATAACCATATCTTTATTTCTTAACGAACAGAGTATGTATTTTCTGTAAATATTAAAAAACATAACGTGTCCTCCTTTAATCCCGAAGATCCTTTCCTGTTATTTCCAAAAATACATCATTCAGGGAAGTTGCTTCAGCAGAATCCTTCTTTTTCATGCTTATCATGGCTTTTAATTCCTCTTTCGTACCACTTGCCAGTTCCCGTCCTTTATCCATGATCATGATCCTGCTGCAAATCTGTTCTACTTCTTCCATATAATGGGTTGTGTAAACAATCGTTGCTCCTTCCTGATTCAGCTTTTTAATTCCTTCCAAAATGTTATGTCGGCTTTGAGGATCTACTGCCACAGTAGGCTCATCCATAAATATAAGCTCTGGTTTATGGGCTATCCCACAAGCTATATTTAATCTTCTCAAAAGTCCTCCTGACAATTTTCCCGGACGAAATTTCCAATAATCAGTAAGTCCTGTAAAAGAAATGGCCTCTTCCACAAGTTCTTTTCTTTTTTTCTTTTCTTTTATATAGAGGCCACAAAAATAATCAATATTTTCCGCCACAGTCAGCTCATTATAGACAGCTACATTTTGAAAAACAACACCTATCTTCCTCTTCTGCTCATAACTTTCCGGAGTCATTTCTTTTCCCATAATACGAATTTCTCCTTTATCATATTTTAAAAGAGAAAGCATACAGTTAATAGCTGTTGTCTTACCGGAACCATTTGGACCAAGAAGTCCAAAAATCTCTCCGTCTTTTACATGAAGATTTAAGTGATCCAATGCCAATACATCTCCATATCTTTTTACAAGATTATTTACTTCTATCATAAAAAAACCTCTCTTTCCTTTCTTTACCCACATTATAACAAAGTGCTTTTTTTCTTCCCAGTGAGATGTGTCACATTTCTTTTATGACAAATGTCACATTTTTCAAATCTTCATGGAAACCTTTCTCTGTTCATGCTATGATAAAAAAAGAATACGCTGATACAGGAGGATTACCATGTCTTTTTTTCTAAATAAATTAATCCTTATATTATTTATCCTGTCTTCCCTTATTGGGGATAGTGTTACCACATCCACGATTACTGCTTTTCTGACGGCTGTTATTTTCACCAGCCTGACCAGCTACTTTGAAGGATATAAGCGGCTTGTTTTTTTTATCCTTTTCTGTACTTTACTTTTTTTCTGGCAGCCTCTTTTTATTTTTCTCCCACTGGCTATATACGACGGCTTTTCTGATAAGATTCTGTGGAAACAGATTCTGTGTCTTCTTCCGCTTTTACGAGGGCTTACTGTCCAGACAGCATCCAGCTTCTTTTTCTGCTTTACTCTTTGTATACTCGCTGCCGTGCTCTCTGTCAGAACAAATAAATATCATGCCCTTCTGAAAGAGTACCATCAGGTTCGTGATGACACTACAGAGGCCGCTCTTCTCTTAAAAAAACAAAATCGGGAACTTATAAAAAATCAGGACTACGAAATTGAACTTGCAACATTAAAAGAACGAAATCGTATTGCACGTGAAATTCACGATAATGTAGGACATCTCCTTACCCGCAGTATTTTGCAGGTTAGTGCTCTTCTTTTTACCCAGAAAGAAAATCCTCTTTTGTTGGAATCTCTCCAAACGATTAAGGAAACACTTTCTGATGCCATGAATAATGTTCGCCAAAGTGTCCACAATCTTCATGATGATTTTACAGACTTAAAACAAAGTCTGGAAGTTCTTATTCAAAATTTCTCTTTTTGTCCTGTAAGCCTTACTTTTCACTGCAACCCTCTTCCTACTCAAATGAATTATGCAGTTCTCGCAATCGCAAAAGAGGCACTTACCAATATTGCCCGTCACAGCAATGCCACAGAAGCCTCCGTTTCTGTACTGGAACATCCTTCCTTTTACCAGATCATCATATGGGATAACGGAACCCCAAAAGAACATTCCGAACCAAAAGGACTTGGACTGACCAGTATGGAAGAACGGATCTTGGCTCTTAACGGAATTTTTACCATTACCCGGACAAAAGGCTTCCGCATTTTTATCTCCATCCCTAAAAATCAAACACTTACAGGAGGAAAACAACATGAACGTAATTCTTATTGATGATGACACCCTTGTCTGCCTTTCCTTAAAAACAATTCTTCAGACTGACCCTGAAATCACGGTATCTGCAATAGGAACAAGCGGTGAAGAAGCCGTTTCTCTTTATGAAACATACCAACCTGATATTTTGCTTATGGATATTCAAATGAAAGGAATCGGCGGGCTGAAAGCCGGGGAGACCATCCTTCACCAATTCCCTGATGCCCGCATTCTTTTTCTTACTACTTTTGCTGATAATGCGTATATTATAAAAGCCCTTGGCATGGGTGCCAAAGGCTATCTAATCAAACAGGATATTGATTCTTTGATTCCGGCTCTCCACGCAGTCATGAGTGGACAAAATGTTCTTGGAAACGAAATCGCAACACGTATCCCTACACTTTTTCGTTCCACGCCTTCCTTTTGCCCTGAAGCATCCGGTTTAAATCAAAGAGAAGCGGAAATCATGGAACTTGTTGCAAAAGGGCTGAACAATAAAGAAATTGCGGACAGTCTTTTTCTTAGCGAAGGAACTGTCCGCAATTATATAAGCACGCTTCTTGATAAGTTAAATCTTCGGGACCGCACACAACTTGCGATCTTTTATTATAGAGAAATTCATTAACATATCTGAATTTTCTTTTTTTTCAGACGTTTGTATACCCATTCCCGGAACAACGCATATACCACAGAAGTTAAAGGAATGAAAATTAACATTCCCACAACCCCCATAAGACTGCCTCCTACTGTAACAGCCATTAACACCCATATAGAAGGCAGTCCAACAGAACTTCCAACTACGTGAGGATAAATAAGATTTCCCTCAATCTGCTGCAGTAACAGGAATATGCCCAGAAATACAAATGCCTGCACGGGATTCACCATAAAAATCAGGAAAAATCCAATCCAACATCCAATAAATCCGCCAAAAATCGGAATCAACGCTGTAAAGGAAATTAAAACTCCCACCAACATGGCATAGGGAAAACGCAAAAGGCTCATTGTTACAAAGAACATGCTTCCCAATATCACTGCCTCGATGCACTGACCGGCAATAAAGTTGGCAAATGTTTTATTTGCCAACGTACATACATGCATAATGTAGTGCACCGCCCGTTCCGGAAAAAGTGCATACATCGCTTTTTTTATCTGAAGACTTAAATGTTCTTTCTGCAAAAGAATGTAGCAGGAAAAAATAAAACCAATCCCTACATTTACTCCGGCATTTACAATACCCAATGTTACAGTAAGCGTAGAAGAAAGAATATTATCCACACCGTTTTTCAATACATCCATAGCAGAATTCAACATTTTTTCCGGCTGAAAATTTATGGAATTTACCCATTCCACAATAGGAGAATCTGGACGCAATGTATGTTCCAACCATTCCTGAAGTCTTGGAATACTCCATTCGATTCGCTTTGCTACACTTAAAAAAGTCGCCCCAAGTTCCGGCGCCACCACAAGCGCCACTATCATAATAACAATCACGACAAACAGAATTGACAGTATCAGACTTACTGGCCGCCCCAATTTTACAGCCAGACGATTTCCCTTCTCCTGCGCCCTCTCAAATAAATGCTTCTCCATAAATTTCATGGGTACGTTCAGTACAAATGCAATAGCCCCCCCAAGCACAAATGGGAACAGCAGCTGCCATACCAGTTTCACATATTTCAAAACAATATGCATATTTCTCATTCCCACATATAGAAGTACCGCAAATGTAATCAGACACACTGCCTTTTTCATTGTGTCTTTACTTATTTTTATGTCCACAAATTTCCTCCATCTATATTTTCACACTTTTGTCTCTATTTTTCGTCTTCTATTTTTTTAATGTCCATATCTTTCGGAAGCACAAGGCTTAAAATAATGGACACAACAAATACAACCGCCACGCAGTTTGCAGAAAAAACATCTTTTATAACCTGCGGGAAAATTCTCCATATATCCATTTCACTGGCACTTGTAAATCCAATTCCTACTGCCAGGGAAAGTGCTACGATCATAATATTTCTCTGGGTAAATCCTGCTTTTGCAACCATCTGGATACCACTTACCATAATGCTTCCAAACATCATGATCGTACATCCTCCAAGAACAGCATCCGGAAGACTTGCAAAGAAATTTCCGATTGGTGGAAGCAGACCTGCCAGTATCATGCAAACGGCACCTGTCATAATCGTAAAACGATTGACAACTTTTGTCATATTTATAAGACCTACATTCTGACTAAAAGAAGTAACTGGCGGACAGCCAAACAAAGCGGAAATAGAACTTGCATATCCATCACATGCCAAAGATCCTGAAATCTCTTCTGTTGTAATATCCCGGTTCAGACCGCCGGATACCATCGCTGTTGTATCCCCAATTGTCTCTGCTGCCGAAACAATGAAAATAATAACAACAGACACAATCGCACCCACATGAAACTTTGGTACAAACGGGAGCAGATGCGGAAGGGAAATAAAGCCGCCTGACATAATATTGGAAAAATCCACCATTCCCATAAAAATAGCTACAATGTATCCTACTACAAGTCCGGCTAATACGGACAACTGTTTCCAATATCCTTTTGCAAGAATATTAAATAAAAGACAGGTTGCCAGTGTAATCGTACCCAGGAGCAAATTGTTTGCAGAACCAAAATCTTCTGTATATCCTCCGCCAAAAGATCTTGCCCCAACTGTAAAGAGCGAATATCCAATAGCCGTTACTACAGATGCAGCAACTATCGGGGTAATGATTTTTCTCCAGTATTTTGCCAGCAATCCGAGTGTTCCTTCTACGATACCGCCAACCAGTACCGCGCCGACCATCGTTTCATATCCGTATGTTGCCCCAACATAACTCAAGATGGTAACAAATGTAAAGCTGACTCCCATTACGATAGGAAGTTTTGAACCAACTTTCCACACTGGATAAAGTTGGATCAAGGTAGCAATACCAGCTACAAACATAGCGTTCTGAAGCAAAACAGCAATCTGCTCACTCTTTAATCCTGCTGCAGCCCCAATAATGGTAATTGGCGTAAGGTTTGCAACAAACATTGCCAACACATGCTGAAGACCGAAAGGAACCGCTTTGCCAAACGGAACCCTTCCATCCAGACGGTAAATGTTACTCATACTTACATTTCCATCTTTTTTCATAGAAACACCTCCCGTTTCTTGTATTTTATATAGCAAAGTATATAATATATTACTCTATTACGCAAACATTTTTCACATAAAAAAAAATTTTTTTCCAATTCTCATAGCGTTGTACATTTTCTCCAATTTCATATATAAATTTTTGACATTTTCAACATTTTCTTTTCATATAAACTAATTGACAGAAAAATTATTATCTTCTATAATATTTTATGAGAAAGACATATTTTAACACAGCAACTTATATAAGTCCATAATAGGTTGGACGTCTCTACCAACTACCGTAATAGTTGCCTATAAGTTTTATTCGTGGACGGCGGAAAAAACAAAGGCTGCACCCGGTAGTTTTTTTGACGATTCCGCCATGGCGCGACTGCTGTTAGAAACAAGAAAGAAGGTGATTTACATGACAAAAGAAACCTTCGCACTGAAAGGTACCATAATCTGGAGCGAGAGCCTCACAAAGCTTTCTATTCATGAAAATGCCTACCTTATATGCGAAAACGGTATTTGCGCCGGTGTATTTCCAGAGCTTCCTGATAAATTTGCAGGAATCCCATGTAGAGATACAGGAAACAGCATAATTATCCCGGGCTTTACCGACCTGCATCTTCATGCCCCGCAGTACAGTTTCCGAAGCATCGGCATGGATCTGGAACTTCTTGAATGGCTGGATACTCTGGCTTTCCCGGAAGAATCCAAATATGCAGACATGGAATATGCTAAGAAAGCATACTCTATCTTTGCAGAAGATCTGAAGCAAAGTGCAACTACACGTGCTTCTATTTTTGCCACACTTCACGTTCCGGCAACCGTACAGCTTATGAAACTTCTGGAAGAAACCGGAGTCCATGCACTGGTAGGAAAAGTAAATATGGATCGAAACGGTGCTCCGTCTCTTCAGGAAAAAGATGCAGATACTTCGGCAGCGGCAACACGACAGTGGGTGGAAGAAACACTTACCGGTTTCCAAAACGTCAAACCAATTCTTACTCCCCGTTTTACACCATCCTGTTCAGATGAACTTATGAAGCAGCTTGGACAGATCCAGAAAGATTACCATCTTCCGGTTCAGTCACACTTATCTGAAAATCTTGGTGAAATCGCCTGGGTAAAAGAGCTCTGTCCAAATACAAGTTTCTATGGAGAAGCTTATGATCAGTTTGGTTTATTTGGCGGAGAAGACTGTCCTACGATCATGGCACATTGTGTTCATTGTCCGGAAGAAGAAATAGAACTTATGAAAAAACGCGGTGTTTACATTGCACACTGCTCTCAATCCAATTCCAATCTTTCCTCTGGAATTGCTCCTATACGCCGCTATCTGGAGGAAGGGCTTCATATCGGGCTTGGAAGCGACATTGCCGGAGGCACTAGTTTATCTATTTTCCGTGCTATGTCTGACGCTATCCAGACTTCCAAATTACGCTGGCGTCTTCTGGATGATTCTCTGAAACCGCTTACTGTAGAAGAAGTATTTTATATGGCAACTGCAGGCGGTGGATCTTTCTTCGGAAAAGTTGGATGTTTTACTCCTGGATACGAATTTGATGCGGTGATCCTTGATGATTCCACACTTTTACATCCCCAGCCGCTTTCACCAAAACAACGACTGGAACGGCTGATCTATTTATCTGACGACCGGCATATTAAAGGAAAATATGTCTCCGGTGTCAAGCTATTTTAGCACATACGTGCAACAAAGAAGGGGGAAAAATTATGAATCTCGACAAAATATTCCATTTGAAAGAACATCACACAGATGTGAAAACAGAAGTAATGGCAGGTATTACAACATTCATGACCATGGCATACATACTTGCTGTAAATCCTAATATCCTGGAAGCCTCCGGTATGGACCGCGGAGCCGTATTTACTGCTACTGCACTTGCTTCCTTTATTGCTACCTGCCTTATGGCACTGCTTTCCAATTATCCCTTCGTTCTTGCTCCCGGAATGGGATTGAACGCATATTTCGCCTACACAGTTGTTCTTGGCATGGGATACTCATGGCAGCAGGCACTTGCAGCTGTATTTATCGAAGGTCTTATTTTCATTCTGTTGTCTCTTACAAATGTTCGTGAAGCTATTTTTAATGCAATTCCTATGAATCTGAAACATGCTGTTTCTGTAGGTATTGGTCTTTTTATTGCTTTCATTGGAATGCAGAATGCAAAAATCGTAGTAAATAACGATGCCACACTTGTAGGAATCTTTTCCTTCAAAGGTTCCCTTTCATCCGGTACCTTCCACACAGAAGGAATTACCGTACTCCTTGCTTTAATCGGCATCTTAATCACTGCCGTTCTTCTTGTTAAAAATGTAAAAGGCGGCATCCTCTGGGGAATCCTGATTACATGGGGTCTTGGCATCCTTTGTCAGTTTACCGGCATTTATACTCCAAATCCGGAAGCCGGATTTTTCAGCCTTCTTCCAGATTTTTCACATGGAATTTCCATACCAAGTATGGCTCCGACCTTTATGAAAATGGATTTTTCCATTGTATTCTCTCTTGATTTTATTGTAATCATGTTTGCATTCCTGTTTGTTGACATGTTCGACACTCTCGGAACTTTGATCGGTGTTGCTTCCAAAGCAGAAATGCTGGATAAGGACGGAAAACTTCCAAAAATTAAAGGAGCGCTCCTGGCAGACTCCATCGGTACTTCTGTAGGTGCTGTCTGTGGTACATCCACAGTAACTACATTTGTAGAAAGTGCTTCCGGTGTTGCAGAAGGCGGTCGTACAGGATTAACCTCTATCGTAGCAGCTATCCTGTTTGCTCTTTCTCTGTTCCTGTCCCCTATCTTCCTTGCGATTCCATCTTTTGCAACTGCTCCTGCTTTGATTATTGTAGGATTTTTAATGTTAACTTCTGTTACAAAAATTGATTTCTCAGATATGACAGAAGCAATCCCTGCTTTTATGGCGATCATTGCAATGCCATTCCTGTACAGTATTTCTGAAGGAATCTCTCTGGGAATCATTTCCTATGTTATCATCAACCTGGTAACCGGAAAAGCAAAAGAGAAAAAGATCAGTGTTCTTATGTATGTTCTTGCCGTTTTATTTATACTGAAATACATTTTGCTCTGATAGATCATTGCTTTATAAAAAGCCACCGGCTGTCTGAATACAGACAGCCGGTGGCTTTCTTTCTCTTATCATTTTTCTTCCAGATGTTCCAGGAAATGCTCTTTGATTTTTTCGAAAGATTCCTGGCTGATGTCGTGTTCCATTTTGCACGCATCTGCCAGTGCTATCTCCGGACTTACACCAAGGCTCTCAAGCATACTAGATAAAACTTTATGGCGCTCGTAAATACTATTTGCAATTTGTGCACCTTTTTCAAGAAGTGTAATCGTACCATAGCGGTCCATCGCTATGTAGCCATCTTCTCTAAGCAGCTTCATTGCATGACTTACACTTGGCTTGGAAACTCCAAGCATTGTTGCAACATCGATTGAGCGAACACCCTCTCCTTTTTTTGACAGCCTCAGAATCGCCTCCAGATAATCCTCTGCAGATTCACGAATCTCCATAAAAGTACCTCCTATAATATTACATTTATGGTATCATAAAATCCTTTTTTCTGCAACGTCTGACTATGCCAGATATCGTACAAGCTGAAGCAACGGTCCTGCGATCCGTAAAACTACTTTTTTCATAAAAGGAATTTCCTGCATCTTTATCTCTTCTGGATTTTCATAATTTTTTGCATCTAACACTTTTATACTTTTTTCCATAAAAAAGTCCATGCAGCCTTTTAACTCTTCTGCAAATTCTTCTCCATGTATTGCCAACATAAGTTCTGTATCCATGTAAGTACTGCGCATATCCAGATTGTAAGAACCGATTATTGCCATATTATCATCAATAAGAATCGATTTTCCATGAGTAGAATCTCCGCCGTCAAATTCGTATAATTGTACTCCTGTTTTTAAAATATCTTTTTTATGAATAAGATAATCACTGGACGCAACTATGTTATCACCGTTTGCCACGGAATTAATGACCATGGTAAAATCATTCACATTTTCTGCAATTTCTCTTATCCCGTCTTCCATGGCAGAGTCTAGTACTACATATGGTGTATGAAAAACAACTTTTTTTTCTGCATGAGCCATAAGCTCTTTCAAGGTATTCCATACATATGGTTTTTTCCCATAAATACCTGTTTCACCGGAAATGAGCGTTGCTTTTTTTATAGGAACTGTATGCTCCTCATAGGAATATTCTTCATATGCCTGCGGGTATTGTTTTTGTACTTTTCCCCATCTCTTCTCTAATTTCCGGATATTTTCCACAACTTTTTTCTTTTTATTTACCTTTTCCCCATCATGAAACACCGTCATATAGGGACCATCCCATATACTCCGAAAATATTTTTCCACCTGGGAAATCACACTTTTTTCCGTCCCGTTTTTATAATCTGTATTATAAATAAGAACTTCCCTGTCATAACTTCTTGATTTTGTATCGTATCCGCCAAGAAAATATCGAAATGTATTCCTTCCCCCAAGAAGCAGCGTTTTATTATCGCTGATTACATATTTATCATGCATCCGTCCGTGAAAAGTCCACGGTTTCAAAAGATTCGGATAATTGTAAAGACGGATTTCAATATTTTCATGTCCGGAAAGTGCATAAAAGAAAGGATTTCTTTCCATACGAAGAATACCACTGATCCCATCCACCATAATCTGGATCTGTACTCCTCTCTCTGCTGCTTCATATAATGCTGCACCAAGATCCCATGTGCTTTTATCTTCCCGGAAATCAAAAGTAGAAAGAATGACTCTTTCTTTTGCTTCTTTTATCATTCGAAGTCTCAGATCAAGCGCTTCTGCATTTTCCTCCACAATATGGGCTCTGTCCACACATTTCTCATTTGCCGATGCATAAAAAGCATCTTTTTGGAAGGTGCCATCTTCGGGTTCTATTTTTTTCTGGACTGCAAACGGAGCAAGCATCCCAATAACCAAATAGACAACAATGGCCAGAATAATACATATTATCACTTTTTTATTCATATTCTTTTTCACTCTTTTATTCTTTATCATCACCTGTAAGGCGAAGTACATCTCTTATCTCTTCTGCATCCATGTCAAGAATTACAGCAAGCTCATCGATACTAAATTTAAGTTCTCCGTCTTCTTCCTCTTCTGTAAGCTCTTTTACAGCAGATTCCAGTTTTTCTACTTTTGAAACAAGGTAATCGTCTTCAAAATTCTGCTGTTCCTGTTCCTCAATAGCATGACGGATACTAAAACGGATTCTTCCCAGAAGCCATTCTTCATTTTTCTGCTTAGGCTCTTCTTCCTCTAATGCTGTTAAAAGCCCCACATTCGCCTCCTGAATGAGATCGCCAAGAAAAATACTCTTACAATTCATCTCGACTGCCATATGCGCCGCTTCCGGAAGATATTTCCTTGCTATTTTTGCCTGGGCAAGCACATCTCCCTCTGTCATTCGCTGAAATAATACTTCTGTTTCTTCCTTTTCCTCCTCTGAAAGACCTTCCAGATAATTTTTCAGATAAATTTCTTCTTCTTTTGTTAACGGCTCTTGTTTTTCTTCTACTTTTTCTATATTAGAAGATTCTTTTGTGTCATTCCCGGGAATCCCTTCTATAGAAATTCCTTTTATTTTTAAATACTGCAATATTTTAATAAGCTGTTCCTTTTCCAACTCTGCAGCTTCAAAATATTCTCTTACCTGTTCGGTTGTAAGTTTTTTATTATTTTTTTCTGCTAATGCACAGATTCCTTCTAATTTTTTCTGAAACTCTAATACATCCATTCAGGATCCTCCTCTTAAAAACATCGATATATACGGCATATTATAGCATAATTTCAAGGTCTGACAACACCCTGAAAACACCCCGAAAATTTTTTTTAATTTTTTTAAAAAAAGGTGTTGACATTTCCAATATGCTATAATATAATATGTCTTGCGTCGGGCGGGAAACAAGAAAGAAACAAAGCAACGGCGAAATGAAAACTTAATAGTTTACATTAAAATGAATATCAGCGGGGTGTGGCTCAGCTTGGCTAGAGCGCCTGGTTTGGGACCAGGAGGCCGCAGGTTCGAATCCTGTCACCCCGACTGCTGTAACATTTTACCGTTTCAGCGAAATGCGGGTGTAGTTCAATGGTAGAACACTAGCCTTCCAAGCTAGATACGTGGGTTCGATTCCCATCACCCGCTTCTCTGATGCAATCCAGAGAAATGTGTCTGTAGCTCAGCTGGATAGAGCAACGGCCTTCTAAGCCGTGGGTCGGGGGTTCGAATCCCTTCAGGCACGTTGTGGTGGGTATAGCGCAGTTGGTTAGCGCGCCAGATTGTGGCTCTGGAGGCCCAGGGTTCGAATCCCTGTATCCACCCTTTCCCATATTGGGCTATCGCCAAGCGGTAAGGCACAGCACTTTGACTGCTGCAGGCGTTGGTTCGAATCCAACTAGCCCAGTCTTTTATGGAGCATTAGCTCAGTCGGTAGAGCACTTGACTTTTAATCAAGTTGTCCGGGGTTCGAATCCCCGATGCTTCACTATAGCGGAAAGTTAAACTTTCCGCTATATTTTTTATCTTGCGGATGTGGCGGAATTGGCAGACGCGCCAGATTTAGGTTCTGGTGTCCACGACGTGCAGGTTCAAGTCCTGTCATCCGCATTCCAGACAAAAAATGGCAGGGACTTCATGAAACACATGAGTTCCTGCCATTTTCATTTATCTAAGATATTTAATCTCTACTTTTATTTCTCCCTTTCCATTTGTTTCCAAAACTCCATAGCTTGGCTTATGATCAGATTGTCGCGGATATGCAAGGCTGCCTGGATTTACAACCAAAACTCCCTCTCTCTCCACTACAACCGGCTTATGAGTGTGTCCAAAAAACACAATCTCACATCCCCTATCTCTTGCCTCTTCCACTATCCCGCTTATATCCATGGAAACACCATAATAATGACCATGAGTAACAAGAGCACGCTTTCCACTAATCGAAATTTCCTGTTCTCTGTCCAAATCTGAAAAGAAGTCATTATTTCCTGCTACAATACAGCAGGAACACTCTGCAAGAGCTTCTATATAAAATTCACGCCCTTCCACATCTCCACAGTGTATCAGCATATCAAATGGTGTTTCTTTCAAGATTACCTGCTCTAATTCCCTATCTCTCCCATGGGTATCACTTACGATCAATACTTTCATTTAAGTTCTTCCTTTATGGCTCTTAAAGCCTTTCCTCTGTGACTGATTTTATTTTTTTCTTCCATAGAAAGTTCTGCAGAGGAACATCCGTATTCCGGAAGATAGAAAATAGGATCATATCCGAATCCATTCTCCCCTTTTTCCTCATAACCTATGTAACCTTCCATGGTTGCTCTTACTGTTTTTATAGTTCCATCAGGAAAAGCCGCTGCAATTGCACACACAAAACGGGCTGTCCTTTTTTCCAGAGGTACACCTTCCAGACGCTCTATAAGATTTGCATTTTTTATTTTATAAGAAGTATCTTCTCCCATGTATCTTGCAGAATATACACCAGGCTCTTTATTCAGATAATCGATTTCCAATCCGGAATCATCTGCAAGGGCAATCTCTCCTGTCAGTTCACATACCGTTTTCGCTTTGATTACTGCATTTTCCTCAAAAGTTTTTCCGTCTTCTACAATCTCCACGTCTACTTCTGCTTCTTTCATGGAAAGTACCTCTGCATCCATGTCCTTCAGGATCTCCCTGATTTCTTTCATTTTCCCTGCATTTCCTGTTGCAAAAATAATTTTCTTCATATTTGCCTCACTTTCCTTTGTTTTTCTTAGGCGGACGAGGTCCAAGAAACTGGTAATAATATGTTTTTAACATTCCATTATATATTTTGCGGTTTTTATCTGCTTTTCTTCCTATATCCTGTTCTGCTTTTTCATATGAGGTAATCAGATACATGGACCACTTGTCCAAACGATTATAACTTTCTCCAATTTCTCTATAAAGTCCCGGAAGAGCTTCTTTTTCCTCTAATCGTTCTCCATAAGGAGGGTTGGTAATAATAAATCCGTATGGTTTCGAATGCCGCAGATCTTTTACCGGTCTTTGCTGAAAATGAATAAGGCTGTCCACACCTGCCATCTTGGCATTGGCTCTTGCTGCTTTTAAGGCATCCGGATCAATATCAAATCCCTGGATATCTGTTTCAATATTCAGATTCACTCGATCCTGTGCCTCTTCCAACGCTTCATACCAGCATTTTCTCGGCACAAGATGCTTCCAGTCTTCTGCAAGGAAAGAACGTTCCATGCCCGGTGCAATATCTGCAGCTATCATTGCCGCCTCTATTGGAAAAGTTCCGCTTCCACAAAACGGATCAATTAAAATTCTGTCTTTGTTCCACGGTGTAAGCATGATCAAAGCAGATGCCAGCGTCTCTGTGATAGGAGCTTTTACAGTCATTTGACGATATCCCCTTTTATGCAGGGAAACACCGGATGTATCAATTCCAATTGTTGCAACATCCTTCATAAACGCTACTCGAATAGGAAAACTTGCCCCGTCCTCCTGAAACCAGGAAATGCCATATACGCTTTTTAAACGTTCCACAATGGCTTTTTTCATAATCGACTGAATGTCAGAAGGACTAAATAATTTACTTTTTACAGAATTTGCTTTTGCAACCCAGAATTTTCCATCTGAAGGAATAAATTTCTCCCATGGAAGTTCTTTTGTTTTGTCAAATAACTCTTCAAATGTAGTTGCCTTTACCTCTGCTACTTTTAAAAGAATCCTCTCTGTCGTACGTAAAAACATATTTGCATCTGCAATTCCCTGTGCATCTGCCCAAAATGTAACTTTTCCATCCTCAACTTTACTGATCTCATATCCAAGATCCAATATTTCTCTTTTTAAAACTGCTTCCAGACCAAAATGGCAGGGCGCAATCAATTCCCATTTTTCCATGCATTTATCCTTTCTCTGCTTTAAATATGTATGCTTTTTATGATATTTCCATCAAAATCTTTAATTTCAAAGATCCCATTTTCAAGAACAGCATAAGTCGGTGGATTTCCTTCTTTTGGAATAGAAACAGATCCCGGATTCAACCATATATAATCTCCCATATCTTCTGCTTTTAATACATGAGTATGTCCGTGTATAAGAATATCGCCTTTTTTCAGAGGCGGCAGATGATCGGTATTGTAGACGTGTCCGTGTGTTGCAAAAAATGTCTTTCCTTCAATTACCAGCACGCAGTAGTCTGCCAGCACAGGAAATTCCAGAACCATCTGATCCACCTCTGCTTCACAATTTCCTCTGACTGTATAAATTTCATCTTTCATGGCATTCAGCATGGCGATCACTTCTTTAGGCGCATACTCTTTCGGCAGATCATTCCTTGGGCCATGATACAGCAGATCTCCCAATAAAACGAGTCTTTCTGCCTTTTCATTCTTATATGCTTCTAACATTTTCCTGCAATAATATGCCGACCCATGAACATCAGATGCAAACATGTATTTCATATAGTCTTCTCCTGTTCGTTATTGTTTTCTTCTATTACATTATCATGCCTAACGGGAAATTACAAGATTTCTTCCTCTATATGCAAGAAATCCCCCTATAACACTCCTTGTTCGGTATCCTTTTCCGGCTAAAAACTTTGCAGCCTTCAAACTCGCTCCACCTCTGTCGCAATACAATACCAAAATCTTATTTTCCGGAAAAAAGTACCCTTCTTCTATCTCTTTATAAGAAACATTTTTTGCTCCTTTTACATGGCTTTTCCTATATTCTTTTTCCTCACGCAGATCTATGATCAAAGAATCTCTGCGATCCACATAATAATCAAGCATTCTTGCGGAAATTGTTTCTACCGGAAACATAGCATACTCCTTTTTTATCTATTATATGCGCATTTTTCTGTATAGATAGTATGTAACTCTATCCAAAACAAAAAAGGCAGCATATGCCGCCTTTCTCGCTCTTTTCCCCTGTTCTGCAAAGGAAGAAATATTTTAGTATCTGTTTTTAGAAACTTCGTCTTTATCTTTTGCATTTTTACTGTTTTCGCTATAACGACTGCTCTGTACAGTCTTTACAGTTTTCTCAGCCTGACCTTCCATTTCGTTTTTAATATTTTTGTTTGCGGATTCATAATTTTTTGCCATTTTAATACTCCTCCTGATACAATGATTTTGTTTCTTACAGTACTTATTATGTCAAAAAGCCCGAATAATATTCAACAAAATTATATTGCTTTTTTTTCCAATTTATATTATAATCAATGTTGTAAAAAGAATTTACCCTTCAAAAATTTTTTTTACATAACCCCTTATTTAATTATTTATACTCCCCTCGAAATACCCGTTAGCTCCCCTAGCGGGTATTTCTTTTTATCTGCAATTTTTCTATAAAAAAAGAGCGTTTAAATGATAGGATTCCTCTTAAATAGACAGAGGACCTATCAAAACGCTCTTTTTTCATGTTTATAACAAATAATTCGGAAGTTCTTCCAAAATTCTCACATTTCCTTCTTTCTCCGGCATTTTCTTATTTCCGGTGAGAAACTTCACCTGAATTTCTTCTGCATTTACAGGACTGATCACGCCCTGCTTTGTACCTTCTCCCGCTACTGTTTTCTTTCCTTCCGCACTTGCCGCACGTTTAATACTTGCCTTACCTACCGACACGTTCCATAACCTCCTCTGCTAATGCTGTATATTCTTTTGCACTTCTACTGCTCTTTTTAAATTCTACAACAGGCGCACTGCTGTCCTGTGCCCATTCAATAGAACTATCTACCCGTATATAGGATTCTAAAAGCTGAATGTCTTTCATATCATGAAAAACTTCTAACGTCTGTTTGAAATAATTTTTTCTGGTGTCAGCCTTTGTAATTACAATTCCCAAAACATCCAGATCCGGTGCGATTTCCTTTACTTCATTTAAAAAATCAAACATATTTGCCAGACCAAACATTCCCCATGGACTTGCTTCCACCGGAACAAGCACCTTATCAGAAGCACATAAAATATTCATTACCCAGCCTCCCAGCGTAGGAGGAGCATCAATAAGAATATAATCATATACCCCGGAATCTTTAATCTTTTGAAGACATTTTTTTAAAATAAATTCTCTCTGCCACTTTGTAAAAAGTTCATATTCAATGGAACTCATTTGTGTAGAAGAAGGGATCAGATCCAGATTGTCATATGCAGTCGGCACAATATAATCTGTCAGATCCTGCTGTTTGCCAATCGCATGGTACAGGTTTTTTTCTCCTGCTGCCATCTTTAATACCTCTTCCTCAGAGAAAAAAGAGAGGGAAAGATTCAGCTGCATATCTCCATCTACAAGCAGCACTTTTTTTCCTTTACGAGCCATTGCTGCTCCTACATTGGAGCATGTTGTAGACTTTCCGCTTCCCCCTTTATTATTCGTAAAACATATGGTTACTGTTTTTTTCATCCCTTACCTCCTGCTGTTTCCATAGGATCCTCATTTTATAAAATCTATTTTACCAGATTTTTGAATTCACTGCTGCTTTTTCGATTTCCAGTCCTTTTATATATCTGTCCATAAATTCCTGAAAACCTTTTACTCCCTGAGGATCCGGCATAAGAGACGTTCCCTCATTTCCTTCAAATACTTCTGTATCCAGAAAATGATCCAGTGTTTCGCCTTTTTCTTTATTTATGAGATAAGACGCCAAAAGGGCAATTCCCCACGCTCCACCTTCTCCGGCGGTTTCCATAACCGAAACAGGCGCATTAACGGCATCTGCCAGAATCTGCTGTCCCACACCCTTTGTTTTAAACAAACCTCCATGTCCCAGCAAACGATCTACTTTTACACCTTCTTTTTCAAAGAGAATATTCAATCCTACCCGCATGGCGCCAAAACAGGTATAAAGATTTGTTCTCATAAAATTGGCCAGTGTAAATCTGCTTTCCGGAGAACGAACAAATAATGGTCTTCCCTCTTCAAATCCCGTCATATGTTCCCCGGAAAAGTAACAATAAGACAAAAGACCTCCACAGTCCACATCTCCTTCCAATGCCTTATTATACAAAACTTCAAAGAGTTTACTTGTGTCTGCCTTTATTCCCATAGCTTCTGCAAACTCTCCAAAAAGGCCCACCCAGGCATTTAAGTCGGATGTACAGTTATTGGAATGCGCCATTGCCACAAGATCTCCGGATGGTGTTGTAACCATATCAATTTCTTTATATGGTCTGGAAAGCTCTTTCTCCAAAACGATCATGGCAAATACGGAAGTTCCTGCTGAAACATTTCCTGTACGCCTTGCTACGCTGTTTGTAGCCACCATTCCGGTTCCTGCATCGCCTTCCGGCGGACACATAGGAATTCCTGCCTTTAATTTTCCCTTGACATCAAGAAGCCTTGCCCCCTCTTCCGTAAGAAAACCTGCATCCTGCCCTGCCACCAGTACTTTGGGCATAATATCCCGAAGCTTCCAGGAAAATCCATAGGGAGCAATAAGATGATCAAACTTTTCTATCATATCCTGATTATAATCTTTTGCTGCAATATCTATCGGAAACATTCCTGCAGCATCACCAATTCCCAGGACTTTTTTTCCTGTAAGCTTCCAGTGTACATATGCCTCTAAAGTTGTAATATAATCAATATCTTTTACATGCTCTTCTTTATTTAAAATTGCCTGATAAAGATGGGCGATGCTCCATCTTTGTGGAATATTATATTGAAACAATTCTGTTAAAGCATCACTTGCCTTCTCTGTAATATTATTTCGCCATGTACGAAACGGGACAAGTAATTCACCATTCTTATTAAATGGCATATATCCATGCATCATGGCACTAATGCCCATAGCGCCTACAGAGGTCAGTTCCACTCCATATTTTTCGTTTACATCCTGTACAAGTTTCTGATAACATTCCTGAACACCTTTCCAAACATCTTCCAGGCTATATGTCCAGATTCCATTTTCATATCGGTTTTCCCATTCATATCCTCCTGAAGCAATGGGAAGATTTTTTTCATTGACAAGAACTGCCTTAATTCTTGTAGATCCAAACTCAATTCCTAATGCCGTTTTATTTTCCAAGATCCCCTTCTTTATCTCCTGTATATTCATTATAAATCCTCCTTGTTTCTATTTGAATACACGATAAGTTTTCTATTAACTTCATTATAATATTCTTCTATACAAACATCAATATGCGCTTTCTTACATTTCTCTTTCTATTTAGAAAAAAGGCACTGACCCTCAACTCTCGATCAATGCCTTATCTTACATTTTATTTTCTCAGCGCTTTCTCCATTTAGAAATCAGATATAATACAGCCGCAAATATCAAAATAAATGGCAATGCCATTGTCAATACGCTTACAAGCACGAAAATAATTCCGGCAGCAACTGCCACTACAATTAATTTTCCATACCAGGTAGATAGATCCAGCCGGTAACTTCTTCGTTCTTCACGACTACTTTCCGCCTCATGTTCCGAGTAACTCTGACTTTCTTCGTAAACATCATCTCCTGTATCTGTATCCAAAAGCGTCTTTGCAATCAGCCGGGGATCTCCAATCTGACGGATAACCTCCTCTTCTTCTTCTCCGGATCTCACTTTGGACTGGATATAATCTTCATAATATCGAAGATGTGCAGCTATTTTCCCTTCGTGCATCTGTCCGGATAATTGGGTCTTTAAAATATCTAGAAACTCTGTTCTGTACACCCGCATATTCTCCCTTATTTTTACTTGATTTTAATTAATTTTATTCTAACATACTCCTGCCAGATAGCAACTATTCAAATCATAAAATTTCTATAAACCTTTTTTATTCCTTATATTTTTTTTGATAATATTTTCATAATATATTATATTTTCTCAAAAAAATGTGACAAATGCTTGACACTATTTATAAAAGATGATACACTTTTTACCATAAACAGGAAGTTCCTTGATTACTGACGGAGCAGGGTGGGAAATACCACGAGGGATTCAGGGAATTGTTTTAGCCGACCGTCTGGGCAGTATTTGGTGAATGACCAGGTACTGCCCTTTTTTTCTAAAATCTTCGGCGGCTACCATGGCTGGATTTTATTCTGCATAACACCAGCCTTAAAATGAAAGGAGAAGATATTATGGGATTTAAAAGCGACATCGAAATTGCACAGGAGAATACCCCTCTTCTGATCACAGAAGTTGCAGCAAAAGCGGGGATCGATGACAAATATCTGGAGCAGTACGGAAAGTACAAAGCAAAAATTGATTATAATCTTTTAAAAGAAAGCGATAAAAAAGATGGCAAACTGATCCTTGTAACTGCCATTAACCCAACTCCTGCAGGAGAAGGAAAAACAACAACAACTGTAGGTCTTGCAGACGGTATGCAGAAACTTGGGAAAAATGTTATGGTAGCTCTTCGTGAGCCGTCTTTAGGACCGGTATTTGGGGTAAAAGGCGGTGCAGCAGGCGGCGGATATGCTCAGGTCGTTC
>JARIAR010000037.1 GCA_029257805.1 Blautia sp. | reverse complement strand
ACACAGAATCAGGAAACTTTTGATAAAAGTAAGTATTTTTGGATCTTTGTGCCAGGAAAAGCATATCGCTACGAAATTATTTCTGCTTACACAACTTCAGTGAATAGCGATACATATACGTTGTTTAAAGGTCCTGGAGAAGAATTTCTGCAATATCTCAGTGCAATCAGAGGATATTCTGAATTAAAACAAAAAACGGCAGATGCAAATATTAAAGATAAGATTGTTACATTATCTACCTGCACAGGAAATGAGGCAACTCGCTATGTTGTACAGGGGAAACGTGTAGATACCATTGAAACAAAATAAAGGGGGGGTCCTAGTGGAAGCGGAAATAGAAAGATTTCAGGAGATTATAGATACAAATGATAATCTTGTATTTTTTGGCGGTGCAGGCGTCTCTACAGAGAGTGGGATTCCGGATTTCAGAAGTCAGGACGGACTGTATCACCAGCAATATGATTATCCCCCGGAAACAATATTGAGCCACACTTTTTTTATGGAGCACCCGGAGGAATTTTATCGTTTTTATCAAAATAAAATGTTGTGTGATACAGCAAAACCAAATGAAGCTCATATAAAACTTGCAGAATTGGAAAAGGCAGGTAAAATAAAGGCTGTGATCACTCAGAATATAGATGATCTTCATCAACAGGCCGGAAGCAAAAATGTTCTGGAATTGCACGGGAGTGTATATCGGAATCATTGTATAAAGTGTGGGAAATTTTATGGGTTTTCCCATATGAAACATGCGCATGGTGTGCCTGAGTGTACGTGCGGAGGAGTGATCAAGCCAGATGTGGTTCTTTATGAAGAGGGATTAGATGAGGAAATTATACGGAAATCCATACGAGCAATTTCACAGGCGCAGGTATTGATCATTGGAGGAACTTCTCTGGCGGTTTATCCGGCAGCAGGGTTGATCGATTATTTTCAGGGAAACGATCTTGTTGTGATCAATAAATCTCCTACTCCTCGGGATAAGGAGGCAAGTCTTCTTATAAAAGGGGAAATTGGAAAAGTGTTTTCAAAAATAAAAATAAAAAATAGAAAGAGTGGGGAAAATGGGACTTCTTTATGAGATTGGGGATATAGTGACCTTAAAAAAAGAGCATCCATGCGGAAGCCGGGAATGGGAAATACTTCGTGTAGGCGCTGATTTTCGATTAAAATGTATGGGATGCGGACATCAGATTATGGTGCCACGAAAAATGGTGGAAAAAAACACAAAAAAACTTGTGAAAAAATGAAAATATACTTTACAATCATATAGACATATGATAGAATGTAAAACCGTGATATATTTTCATATCCTTGCTCTTTGTTGACAGGCAGAGGGCCAAAAGACCATAAGGAGGTAAGACAAGCATGAACAAATACGAATTAGCATTAGTTGTGAGTGCCAAAGTTGAAGATGAAGTACGCGATGCCGTAGTAGAAAAGGCAAAAGGCTACATCACACGTTATAATGGTACAATCACAGAAGTAGAAGAATGGGGTAAGAAGAAATTAGCTTACGAAATTCAGAAAATGCACGAAGGCTTCTATTATTTCATTCAGTTTGAAGCAGATGCAGAGTGTCCGGCGGAAGTTGAAAAACATGTACGTATTATGGACAACGTATTAAGATACTTAGTCGTTAGAAAAGACGCATAATCTTATACAACGGATTTTAGAAAGCACCATTAAGAACCCGTTCACGCAAACAGCAGAGAGGTAAAATGAATGAACAAAGTCATATTAATGGGACGCTTAACAAGAGATCCTGAGGTTCGTTATTCCGCAGGAGAAAATGCATTGGCAATTGCCAGATATACATTGGCAGTAGATCGCAGATTCCGTCGTGATGGAGAAGCAAGCGCAGATTTTATAAGTTGTGTATGCTTTGGTCGCAGTGCAGAATTTGCAGAAAAATATTTTCGTCAGGGATTGAAAATTGCGGTTACTGGACGTATACAGACCGGAAGTTATACAAACCGTGACGGACAGAAGGTTTATACAACAGAAGTTGTAGTAGAAGATCAGGAATTTGCTGAGAGTAAAGCTGCAAGTGATAATTATGCAGCATCTCATCCGCAGACAACTGCTCCATCTATGCCAGAACCAGGAATGGCCAGTGCTGACGGCTTCATGAATATTCCGGATGGAATTGATGAGGAACTGCCATTTAACTAAGCAGATATGGCAGAGATTGTATGAAAATAATAATAGGAGGAAACCATCATGGCTTACAATAGAGGCGAAAGACCAGACTCTCCAATGAAGAGAAGAGGCGGACGCAGAAGAAAAAAAGTTTGTGTTTTCTGTGGAAAAGAAAACAATGAAATCGATTACAAGGATGTTGCAAAATTAAGAAAATACGTTTCCGAAAGAGGAAAAATTCTTCCAAGAAGAATTACAGGAAACTGTGCAAAACATCAGAGAGCTTTGACAGTAGCTATTAAAAGAGCACGTCATCTGTCCCTGATGCCATACATTCAGGACTAATAAAAGCAATTCGATTTATTCGATATTCTTTTATCATGCAAATCCATATACCACTGTCCTTTCGGGCGGTGGTATTTTTTTGCCGTTGGATATGGTAAAACATATGGGAATCTGTTATAATAATAACGGATTCTTGTTAATTTAAGGAAAGAAAAGAATGGAAGGAACTATGAAAGATAAGCTGAAATTCAGAGGCCCTTTAAAGCATTTCATCAGATGGCCGTTGTATTTATCAATTTTTTTAGGCATTCTTAATATACTTGTATATATGACGGATGTAAAAGCGGGTATACTGGTAACTATAGGATTTTTGATATATATCATGATCGCAGTGGGACTTCAGAAGTATCATAGACCGATGATTCTAAATGATCTTATTGCATTTGCAAATCAGTATGATGTGCTGGAACGAAGAATGCTGGAGGAACTGGCGCTTCCTTATGGAATTATGGATATGGAAGGGCGAATGATATGGTCAAATAAAATGTTTTCCCAACTTACTGGAAAAGATCCGTTTTATAAGAAAAATATTGAGACGATTTTTCCGGAGATTACAAGGGATAAGCTTCCGGTAACAGGAAAGAAAGAAACATCGGAAATCAGTACGGAATTTAACGGAAGAATTTATCGTGTCTCTATGCAAAGAGTAACAATGAAAGATGTTGTGAATCATGCTGAGGTTTTGGAAAATATAGAAAATGATGTAAGTATGATCGCAGTTTATCTTTATGATGAGACAGAATTAAAAGAGTACATTCAAAAAAATGAAGATAATAAATTAGTAGTGGCTCTGGCATATCTTGATAATTATGAAGAAGCTCTGGAAAGTGTGGAAGATGTAAGAAGATCTCTTCTTATTGCGTTGATAGACCGGAAAATTACAAAGTATTTTTCGAATTTTGATGGACTTGTGCGTAAACTGGAAAAAGATAAGTATTTTCTTATTATGAGACAAAGTTCGTTGGAAGCTTTAAAAGAACAGCGTTTCCATATTCTTGAAGAAGTGAAAACAGTAAATATTGGAAATGAAATGGCGGTTACTTTAAGTATCGGAATTGGATTGAATGGTTCTACGTATCTTCAAAATTATGAATATTCCCGTACCGCTATTGAAATGGCTCTGGGCCGTGGTGGAGACCAGGTTGTGATTAAGAATGAGAGCAATATCACATATTTCGGTGGCAAAGCACAGCAGATGGAAAAGAGTACACGTGTAAAAGCCAGGGTAAAAGCCCAGGCACTTAAAGAATTTATAAGTACAAAAGACCGTGTGGTAGTTATGGGACATAAAATTACAGATGTGGATGCACTTGGAGCTGCCATTGGTATTTATCGGGCAGGAAAGACCCTTGGAAAACCTGTGCACATTGTGGTAAATGATCCAACTACTTCCATTCGTCCTTTAATGGCAGGATATATGGAAAATCCGGATTACGAGCCTTCCATGTTTGTAGACAGCAGCCAGGCAAAAGAGCTGGTAGATAACAATACGGTAGTTGTTGTAGTAGATACAAATAAGCCAAGTTATACAGAATGTCAGGATCTTTTGTATCTGACAAAGACAATAGTAGTTCTGGATCATCACAGACGCGGCAACGAAGTAATTGAAAATGCAGTGTTATCCTATGTGGAGCCATATGCTTCCTCAACATGCGAAATGGTAGCGGAGATACTACAGTATTTTTATGATGGACTGCGTCTGAGAAGTCAGGAAGCAGACTGTATATATGCAGGAATTATGATAGACACAAATAATTTTACAACACGAGCCGGGGTGCGTACTTTTGAAGCTGCTGCATTCCTAAGGAGAAATGGTGCGGATGTCACACGTGTTCGAAAAATGTTAAGAGACAATATTGATTCTTACAAGGCAAGAGCAGAGGCAGTGCGAAGTGCAGAAATTTATCACGAATGTTTTGCTATTGCAAAATGCCCAAGTGAGGGCCTGGAAAGTCCGACTGTTGTAGGCGCTCAGGCCGCAAACGAACTGTTGAACATCGCCGGAGTTAAGGCTTCTTTTGTACTTACCAGTTATAATAATGAGGTCTACATTAGTGCCAGAGCAATTGATGAAGTAAATGTTCAGGTGATGATGGAACGAATGGGCGGCGGCGGGCATTTAAATATTGCAGGCGCTCAGGTAAAAGATACACTGGAAAATACAGAGAAGATGCTGAAAGATATTATAGAGCAGATTTGTCAGGAAGAGGAGAAAAAATAAAATGAAAGTTATTTTATTGGAAGATGTAAAATCTCTTGGAAAAAAAGGAGAAATTGTAAATGTAAGTGATGGGTATGCGAGAAATATGATCATTCCCAAAAAACTTGGCTTGGAGGCAACACCTAAAAATCTTAATGATTTAAAACTTCAGAAAGCAAATGAGGAGAAGGTTGCAAGAGAAAATCTGGAAGCTGCAAGAGAATTTGCCAAAGAATTAGAAACAAAAGAAGTAATTCTTACTTTAAAAGTAGGAGAAGGTGGAAGAACTTTTGGTTCTATTTCTGCAAAAGAAATTTCAGAAGCTGCTAAAACGCAGCTTAATCTGGATTTGGATAAGAAAAAATTTCAGATGGAAGGACCTATCAGAAATCTCGGTGTAACAAATGTTCCGGTTCGTTTACATCCAAAAGTTACCGGAAGCTTAAAGGTATGGGTGAAAGAGGCGTAAGGTAAAGAATGGAAGAAGCACTGATTAAACGGATACTTCCCCATAGTATAGAAGCGGAACAGTCTGTCATTGGTTCCATGATCCTGGATAGAGATGCAATTTTGGTAGCATCAGAAATTCTCACAAGTGAAGATTTTTATCAGAAACAGTACGGAATTATTTTTGATGCAATGGTAGAATTGTGTAATGAGGGAAAACCAGTAGATCTAGTAACTCTTCAGAATCGTTTAAAGGAGAAAGATCTGCCTCCGGATATAAGCAATATGGAGTATGTAAGAGATCTGATATCAGCGGTTCCCACTTCAGCAAACGTAAAATATTATGCAAAGATCGTCAGTGAAAAGGCGATGCTTCGCAGATTGATCAAGGTTAATGAGGAAGTGGCAAATTCCTGTTATCTGGAAAAAGAAAGTACAGAAACGATCCTGGAAGAAGCAGAGAAAAAATTGTTCAATATTCTGCAAAAAACCAATGGCGGGGAGTTTGTTCCCATTCAGCAGGTGGTTTTAAATGCAATTGGAAATATTGAGCGGGCGTCAAAATTAAAAGGCTCTGTAACCGGAATCCCAACAGGATTTGTGGATCTGGATTATAAAACATCTGGAATGCATGCGTCGGATCTTGTTCTGATCGCAGCCCGTCCTTCCATGGGAAAGACAGCTTTTGTATTGAATATTGCCCAGTATATGGCATTTCGAAAAGATGTAACTGTGGCGATCTTTAGTCTGGAAATGTCAAAAGAACAGCTTGTAAATCGTCTCCTTGCCATGGAATCACATGTAGATTCGCAAAATATGCGTACCGGTAATTTGAAAGATGAAGACTGGACAAAATTGGTAGAGGGTGCTGATATTATCGGGCGTTCTAATTTGATCATTGATGATACACCTGGTATCTCGATTGCAGAAATGCGTTCTAAATGTAGAAAATATAAGTTGGAACATAATCTTGGCGTTATTATGATCGACTATCTTCAGCTTATGAGTGGAAGCGGAAAGAGTGATTCAAGACAGCAGGAGATTTCTGATATTTCCCGTTCTTTAAAAGCACTTGCACGTGAATTGGACGTACCGGTTCTGGCGCTCTCTCAGTTAAGCCGAGCAGTAGAACAAAGGCCGGATCACAGACCAATGCTTTCGGATCTTCGAGAATCCGGAGCAATTGAGCAGGATGCAGACGTGGTAATGTTTATTTACCGTGATGATTATTATCACAAAGATACAGAAAAAAAAGATATTGCAGAGATTATTATTGCAAAGCAGCGTAACGGCCCGATTGGAACCGTAGAACTTGTATGGCTGCCAAAGTATACACAGTTTGTAAATATGAAAAAATAGAGCCTTCGGGCTCTTTTTTTTGATAGAAACAGGGAAAAAGAGTAGAATTATGTCAACTTGTTTTTCTTGCAATATAATAAAGGTCCTGTTATCATAAAAGAGACAGGAGGCGTTATGGTATGGAAAAGCATTATACAGTTCAGCAGGCCACAGAAGCAACAGGGATTAAGTCTTATGTACTTCGTTACTGGGAAGAGGAGTTGAATCTTTCGATTGGCCGTAATGAATTGGGACATCGTTACTATACCGGATACGATATTCAGCTTTTTTTGAATATCAGAGAACTGAAGAGTCGTGGTTTGAAGTTGTCTGCTATTAAAGAACTCATTCCTAAAATTGCTCAAAATGCACCGGGCTCTGAGCGAAATAAAGTAAAGCTTATTGAAGCAAAGGAATGGGAACAGGAAGAGCCTGTAAAGGATAAGGAACATAGTGATAAAATTTTAGAATTTCAAAAAATTCTGGAGCGTTTGATCAGGCAGGAAATGCAGATTAAAAATGAGGGAGAGATGCGGTGTCGTTCGCTTGATGAAGCCATTCGCAGACAGCAACTGGCAAGGCGGGAAGCAGCTGCTGCTTCAGAAAAAAGAGAAAAGAAAAAATACAAGATACATAAATAAAAAACAGGCTGTGGCATTTTGCCACAGCCTGTTTTGCCGAAAAAATATGAAATTATTCAGCTGGTTTGATTGCTTCTGTAGGACATGCCTCAGCGCAAGTACCGCAATCTACGCATGCATCTGCGTCGATTACATAATGCTCATCACCCTGAGAAATAGCCTCGCATGGACATTCGCTTTCGCAAGTTCCACAGCTTACACATTCGTCTGTAATTACATATGCCATAATTGTATCCTCCTTATTCTCATTTGTGCCCTTAAGGGCTCTATTCACATTCTAATATATCTTATCGGGGATTACAAGTATTAAATTATAAACAAATTTTTAGAATAGAATCAGTTGATTCTGGAGCTGTTTAGTATTATAATAGCAAGAGCGAAGCTATATACAGTTTTCGTATATTTTATATGAAAAAGGAGGAATCACAATGGCAAAGGTAACAAAAGATATGCTGATTGGTCAGCTTATTAATTTAGATCCTAATATTGCACCAATTCTGATGAGAGCAGGTATGCACTGCCTGGGTTGCCCGTCTGCACAGATGGAATCATTAGAAGAGGCAGCAGCTGTTCATGGTCTTGATGTGGACATTCTGGTTCAGCAGATTAATGATTTCCTTGGAGAATAAAAAATAATTAAAAAATATAAGCCCCCATTAATAAGGCAGTATGAAAATCTGCCGTTATTGATGGGGGCTTTTTTTTGTATTAAAATATTTTCAGGAAAATCAAAGCAACTTAAATTTGCATAAGTTGTTGAAGTGCATTTTCGCAAATGCGTTCTTCATGCTCTGTAAAATAAGCTTCACCTGCGCTTGTAAATGCTTTTCCCTTTCCGTATTCAGATAAGATATTGCAGACTTTATTGAAACTTTCCGGTGTACAGGAAGATTGATGGATCACAAGTTGGTAATATCCGGATTTTGAGGATTTATACAAGGTATTTCTTCCTGCAAAAAAGCCATTTAATCCATGCGCTGCGTCAATTACGTCATCTAAGGTATGGAAGGTGTAAAGACGGATCAGATTAATATTCACCGGTTCTTCCTGAGAAACTTCTGCAGTTTCTTTAGGATCGGAATCCGTTTCTGTTTCGGATTTTTTTGAACGTCCTTTTGCTTTAGCATCCATTAGTTTCTGAAAAACATCGATAATATTATCGGCGCCGTCGAATTGTACAGGATCATTTTGCTCTGTACTTTTGAAAGGCGCAAATTTGGAAAAACGGGTATCCAGTTCTTCAGGATCTTCCACTTTTGTAATAATCAGAATAATGCTGTCAGTGCTTACAGGAATGGCTTCAATCATAAGCGGAATATTATCCGCTTCGAAACCAAACTGAAGTTGTGCCTGCTGCATCATATCGCGAAAAAGTTGTTTTGCTTTATCTGTACCGTAAGCGAGTTCGCTTATACGGATTTGGTGGTGTTCCAGATCCTGTTTTGTAAGTGTACAGCGAATCTGGTTATCATTGATTTTTTCTATTTTCATATCATCACATCCTATTCTTGTTGTCATGATTATATTTTTATAATATGGTTTTACGAACTATATTATATAACAGAAGGATGTAAGATGTAAAGGAAATCAATTTGAAGAAATATAAAATATTTCGAAAAAAAAACGAAAAAAAATTCTATTTTTCATAAAATAGTTGCATTTAAGAAGAGAATTGGTATAATAGGGGCAGGAAAAGATAATTGGTCTGGAATTGGAAGGACAACGAAATGCCAGATTCCTTAATTATAGCCAATTATCACAATCTTATAAATCTATTACATCCATGCCGGGAATATTCATCAGCATTCTGGCTGAGGCATAGGATTTTTCCCAAACGAATGAACACAATTCCAGTATATTTATCTTTTCCAGAACCTATCAGGTGTTTTCTAAAATCTAATTTAGAAGAAAGGAGGATATGTGAAGGAAAATATATCACAGGAAAAAAAGAAAAAAAAATCCCGAAAACCCCTTCGTATGGAATTAGAGTGTTATGAAAGCCAGGGGATATCCCTTTATCTTGATGGCAATCCAAGCACGCCGAAATCCATTGCAAAAGCCTGTCAAATTGCAGAAGGCGGAGTGTATATGCGGGATTACACAGAAGATGAAACAGGAAAAATCGCCTGTGTGAACTTTGATTTTGTCAAAGATTTTTAAGAAAACATAAGAGAAAGGCCCCTGAAAACTGGTAAGATCCCCTACTCATACAAACTATCAGGGGTCAAAATATAAAGAAAGTGTGAAATGTCGAAATTTGTAATGCAATATTTAAAAAATATGATATAATGAAAACGCTTAGCAACTGGGAAATATATGATACCCGTAATGAAGTACCGAAAGGAAGAATGACTATGAAGAAAAAATACATACCTGCTTTGGTGGTGTGCGTTTTAATCATTATTGTAGCTGTAGTAGGAGGTGCTACACACGTAATATCAAAGTATATTCCTACAAAGAAGCAGATGGACTTAAATGAATATTATGGACAGATTGCACCAGGGGAAGCCGCTTTGATTCTTGGAACAGAAAAACTGGAACAGAGAGGTCTTCTGGCCGGCGGACAGGAATATCTGCCTCTGGATGTAGTGAATACGTATTTGAATCAGAGATATTACTGGGACGAGGAAGGTCAGCAGATTCTTTATGCAACGCCTTCTGAAGTTACTTCCATGCCTGCATCGCAGGAAGCAGGGAGTGAAGTTTGGCAGAAAGATGGTACAATTTATCTGAGCGTTTCTTATATCAGTCAGTATACAGATATGGATGTTTTTGTATATGAGAATCCGGGAAGAATTGCAATTCAGTATCAATTTTCAGATGTAAATACTGTCACTGCGAAAAAAGATACGTATGTGCGCTATAGAGGCGGCATTAAATCAGAAGTTCTTTCAAAGATTGAAAAGGGCAGCACTATGATTCTTATGGAAGAATTAGAAGACTGGGATCAGGTTGCAACACAGGATGGATATATCGGATATGTTCAGAAAAAAGCAGTAAGTGATCCCGAAAAAATAACAGCAGACCGTAAGTTTGCAAGAGAAGAATACAATTACATTACCATGGACAAACCGGTAAATCTTGTCTGGCATCAGGTAACGTCTGTGGAAGCAAATGCAGGACTTCCGGAAGCAATTGCTAATATGACAGGGGTTAATGTGATTTCTCCTACATGGTTTTCCATTATTGATAATAGTGGGAATATTTCCAGTATTGCAACAGAGGATTATGTAAGTCTTGCCCATGAGCGTGGACTGCAGGTCTGGGGACTTGTTGATAATTTTAGTGAAAATATCAGTACAACACAAGTACTCTCCCACACCGGCTCACGTCAGAATCTTGTACAGCAGCTTATAGATTCGGCACTTGCAGCTGGAATTGATGGAATTAATGTGGATTTTGAATATCTGGAAGAAGAGGTTGGGATCCATTTCCTTCAGTTCCTGAGAGAATTGTCTGTGGAATGTCATAAGAATCATCTTGTGCTATCCGTAGATAATCCGGTTCCGGAAGATTTTACGAGCCATTACGATCGAGCAGAACAGGGTCGGGTAGTGGATTATGTTATTATAATGGGATATGACGAACATTATGTAGGATCAGAAGAAGCTGGTTCCGTCGCATCCCTTCCATGGGTGGAAAAAGGAATTCAGGATACTTTGGCAGAAGTTCCGGCAGAACGTGTGATCAATGCAGTTCCATTTTATACAAGATTGTGGAAAACACTTGCAGGAACTCTTTCCAGTGAAGCAATAGGAATGGGACAGGTTCAGGAAGTTATTTCTAAGTATAATGTTGAAACATATTGGGATAAAACTACAAGCCAGAACTATGGAACATTCGAAAAAGAAGGTGCTTCTTTCCAAATGTGGATAGAAGATGCACAATCCATTGCAGAAAAAGTAAAACTTGTACCTAAATATAAACTTGCCGGTGTAGCTGCATGGAAGCTTGGATTTGAAGATTCCGGTATTTGGCAGGCAATTAGTGAAAACCTGCAATAAATTAAAAATATAAAAACAGGAAAGATAAAAACACTCTCGAAGACATATATTAAAATAAATATGCCAGGGGGTGTTTTTTATTGAAAAAACATATTGTAGAAATTGGAATGGCATGTATACTTCTTGTGAGTGTGTTTTTTTTATCAAGAGAAGCTGCCATTGTGTCCAATGGAAAAATTTATGAGAAAAAAGTGATCGTTGTGGATGCCGGGCATGGAGGAGAAGATCCGGGGATGATCGGAATTGGAGGACTTGAGGAGAAAGGAATTAATCTGTCTATTGCACAGCATTTAAAAAAAATCTTAGAAAAAGCAGGATTTACAGTGGTTATGACACGAAAAGATGACAAAGGACTTTACGTGTCTGGAGAGAAAAATAAGAAAGTACAAGATATGAAAAACAGGATTTCCATTATGGAGACAGCGAAACCAATTTTGGCAGTGAGTATCCATCAGAACAGTTATACACAGGCAGAAGTGAAAGGTCCTCAGGTTTTTTATTATGAACATTCAGAGGAAGGGCGGCATTTGGCAGAGAAGATCCAGGAATCATTAAATACAGAACTTTCTGTAAAACGGCCGCGAAAAGAAAAAGGAAATACCAGCTATTTTCTTTTAAAAAGAAGTCCTTGTGTGTTAAATATTGTGGAATGTGGATTTTTGACGAATCCGGAAGAAGCGGATTTGCTTCAGACAGAAGAATATCAGGAAAAGGCGGCAAAAGCAGTAGCAAAAGGTATTTTACAGTACCTCAGCGATTAAAACTCCAATTATTGCCTTTTAATAAATAGACAATTCTGATATACTTTATATGTTGCACAAAAGATATAAATTACAGTCTGTATCTTTCGATTATGTATAATAAGCCATATAGAAAATACAGAAATAAAGGAGTCGTATGCTGGGAATTGTATACATACTATTAGCTTTCCTGATAGGAAGAGAAATTGCGGGATTTTTATTAGATACAGAAAAGAATAGAGAAAAAATAAAAAATCCGATATGGCTGTTTTTTTCTGTATCTTTTGCAGCGGGCATTTTGGTGCTTACGTGGAGTTTATACATGGTTGCCTGGTTTTTGAAAGTTTGCGGGAATTGTGAGGATCCACTTTTTTATGGGAATATTTTAGTGATGTTTCTGGGAGGAAGTGGCATTTTTTTTCTGTATTTCAGGAGAAGGCGGCATCAGAGTCAGGCAGGAACAATGACAGAGCTTATTGGGGACAAAAAGCTTTTTATCAAAGAGAGCTGTTTGTATGGGATTCTGTTTATTTTTCTTATGTACATGATGTTTTATGTATTTTATATCCATGATGGTATTTTGTACAGTGGATTTACAGTTTACGGTGATTATGCTCCACATACTGCCATGATACGTTCGTTTTCTGCAGGAAATAATTTTCCTACACAGTATCCACATTTCGGGGGAGAAGATGTAAAATATCATTTCATGTTTCAGTTTCTGGTTGGAAATCTGGAATTTCTTGGAATGCGACTGGATATTGCCTATAATTTTGTAAGTGTACTCTCTCTCTTGGGATTTCTTATGGTATTGGGACAGATTACACAAAGAATAGGAGGTGGCTTTGCAGGAAATATCTGGACGGTGGTACTGTTTTTCTTTCGAAGCGGAATTACTTTTTTCCGTTTTATCTGGGAACATTTGCAAAGTGGAGATCTTTGGGAAGCACTTTGTACGAATACAGGATTTCTAGGTTATACAACAAATGAAAACTGGGGATTGTGGAATTTTAACGTATACTTAAATCAACGCCATCTTGCTTTTGGACTTTTGATCATGGCTGTATCCATCTGGATTTTTATAGACTGGCTGGAAGCCGGCATACAGCATAAGGAAAAGGGGTTCCGTTGGATATACCAGTGCTTTTTTTCGAAAACAGCATGGAAGAGCATATCTCTTGAAAAGGCTTTGCTTTTGGGTTTGTTGATAGGTTTGTGCTCTTTTTGGAATGGAGCAGCTGTAATTGGAGGTCTGCTTATTCTTTTGGGATTTGCTGTTTTTTCAGATGGAAAACTGGATTATGGGATCATGGCCTTTGTTGCTGTGGTGATATCCCTTCTGCAATCTAAGATCTTTATACATGGTGAAGCTATGAAGCCGGTTTTTTATTGGGGCTTTTTGGCAGAAAACAAAACTTTCCTGGGAGTAGTATGGTATTTAGTTCAAATTAGTGGATTTTTTGTGATTGGACTTTGGTTCCTGGCATATAGAATGCAGAAAAAAGAAAGAATCATGCTTTTAAGTTTTCTGTTTCCTCTGTTTTTTGCGTTTTTGGTATCGCTTACTCCGGATATCAATGTAAATCATAAATATATTATGATTTCCTGGGCATTTCTTGCTGTATTTTGGGGCAGTATGTTAAGTCATTTATGGGAAGGAAAAATCGCAAAGAAACTAGTGGCAGTGGTTCTTGTGATAGCCCTTACCGGAACCGGATTGTATGATTTTGTGATTATTTTAAGAAATAACGGACCGGGAAGGCGTGTAGCCATTGATCTGGAAAGTGATGTTACTGCATGGCTGGAAAAGGATATATCATCGGATGACTTGATTTTAACTCCGGAATATAGTATGAGTGAGACAACGATGGCAGGTGTGATGCTGTATTGTGGATGGCCATATTATGCATGGTCCGCCGGATACGATACAAATTATAGAGCTGCAATCGCAACGGAGATGTATACAACAACAGACGCTTCTCGTTTGGCAGAACTTGCAAAGCAGGAAGGAATCACACATATTTTATATGAAGAAGGAATGACTTTTGAAGAAAAAGAGTGTCGAGAGGATATTATTGCAAGAACATTTCCTCTCGTATATAAATCAAAAGATGGGAGAATAAAAATATATGAAACAGGATTGTCTGTACATTATCATGCCGGCATATAATGAGGAGGCTAATATTGGAGAAGTTATAAAGCAATGGCATCCTATTGTAGATCGTGTTGGCGGAGAAAGCCGGCTGGTTATTTTTAATGACGGCAGCAAAGACAATACTTATGAGAAAATAAAAGAATATGAACGGCAATATCCAAGGCTGATTGGTATAGATAAAAAGAATGAAGGGCATGGCGCTACGATTTTAAGGGGATACCATTATGCTGTTTCCTCAGGGGCAGATTATATATTTCAGACAGATTCAGACGGGCAGACTCTTGCGGAAGAATTCTGGCAGTTTTGGGAAAAAAGACAGAAATGCGGACTTTTGATCGGATATCGAAAAAGCAGGGAAGACGGAATTTCCCGTATTTTTGTAACTAGGGTGTTACGTCTTGTGATCTTTGCTGTTTTTCATACTTGGGTAAAAGATGCAAATACCCCATATCGTTTAATGAAGGCAGAGCAACTTCAGGGAGTATTGGGAAAAATACCGGAAGGGTTTCATTTATCAAATGTTTTGATGACCGTGATCTATGAAAAGCATCATCTCGGTGTACAGTATATTCCGATTACGTTTCGCCCAAGACAGGGAGGCAAAAATTCTCTGGATATGAAGCGAATCATACGTATGGGGGGAAAAGCCTGGAAAGACTTCTGGACTCTTAGACGGAATATTTAGAAGGGAAGAAAGCAGCAGATGAAAGAACAGATAAAAAAATGGGGAATAGAAGTAAGTGTACTTGTGTTTTTGGCAATATTTTCTGTATATTTGCTGAGAGGAGATGCCTGGACATTGCTTTCCTGGTGGATTTTGGCATTTCTTCTTGGAATGGTTTTTATGCCTGTTACAGGAAGCATATTTGTGTATTTAAAAGATAAAGGGTGGCTTTTTTCAAAAGTATTGGGCATTGCAGTAACCGGGTTTTTAACATGGTTTCTTGTAGCAGTGGAGATTCTTCCTTTTACGACAACTTCTTGTATAGGAATCTGTATTTTATGCGCAGGTATATGTATGCTTCTTTTTAAGAAACAACAGGAAAAGGGAATAGAGTGTTATCCTGTTGGAGAAGTAAAACTGATCTTAAGAGAAGAAATTTTGTTTTTGGCTGTATTTCTCATGTGGACATACCTGGCAGGATTTCATCCCCAGGCTTATGGAACAGAAAAATTCATGGATTATGGATTTATGGAAGCAATGATGAGAAGTAAGATTCTTCCGGCAAGGGATTTATGGTATAGTCAGGGGCATATTAATTATTACTATGGCGGCCAGTATTTTGCTGTGTTTTTAACCAAAATAACAGGAAGCAAGGTAGAGATCACCTATAATCTTATGCGAATGTTTGTGGCGGCATTTGCCTTTGTTCTGCCTTTTTCCCTTGTATACCAGATGATGATTGACAGGATAAAGAGCCATCTGACAAAAAGAAAAAAAGTTATACCGGCATTGGCTGGCATTACTGCCGGTCTTGGAGTGTCCATAGCGGGAAACATGCATTATGTTGTGTATAGTAAGCTGATTCCGTGGATAGAAAAACTTTCCGGCAATGGCAATGTGGATAACTACTGGTTTCCTAATGCCACGCGGTATATTGGACATAATCCGGATGTTCCGGATAAGACGATCCATGAATTTCCCTGTTATTCCTTTGTATTAGGAGATCTTCATGCTCATGTTGTAAATATTATGTTTGTTCTTTTGCTTTTAGGGATTCTTTATGCATGGTTGGGAACAAATGGAGGAAAAAGAGACTGGAAAAGAGATATGCGAGAAAAGAATTTCTGGAAACAGGAACTTCTTATGCCGCATATTCTTTTAGCAGGTGTTCTTTTAGGAATGTTCCAGTGGACCAACTACTGGGATTTCGTTATATATTTTGTGGTTACAGCAGGAACGATTCTTTTTGGAAATATCAGGCGGTTTGGAGGAAAAGGAAAGCGCATTTGCATAGTGACGGCAGCTCAGATTTTAGAAATACTACTGATTTCTGAAGTAGTGATTTTGCCTTTTACTCTAAAATTTGAAACTATGGTTTATGGAGTGGCTCTGGCGCAAAATCATTCCAGATTTTATCAGCTTCTTGTTTTATGGGGCCTTCCGGTTATGGTAACTTCCGTATTTTTGATCAGTGTTTGTTACGAGCGTTTTCGAAAAAAGCGCAATAGAAGTATATATAAATTTATGCGTTCTATGGCGCTGCCAGATTTGTTTGGCGTTATTCTAGGTTTATGTGCAGTTGGGCTTGTAGTGATTCCGGAGCTTGTATACGTACGGGATATTTATGAAAATGGAAATGCCCGTGCCAATACAATGTTTAAGCTTACTTATCAGGCATATATTATGTTTGGAATTTTTATGGGCTATGGGATATTTCGCCTTTGGACAGTATCAAAGAAAAAGATATTTAAAATTTGTGCGGGAATTAGTTGTTTCTTTTTAATATGGACAACAGGATATTTTGGGAACAGCGTAGAGGCATGGTTCGGAAGAGTCTGGGAGCCATGGCGCTATCAGGGGCTGAATGCAGTTACTTTTCTGGAAACGGATTTCCCGGAAGATGCGGCCGGGATTCGATGGCTGAAAGCTAACATAGAGGAGGTACCGGTTGTTCTTGAGGCAAATGGAGACAGTTATACAGGTTTTGAACGTGTTTCTGCTACAACGGGATTGCCAACTATTTTGGGGTGGTATGTACATGAGTGGTTATGGAGAAGTAACGTGGAAGATATCAACAATAAAAGTGCAGATATCGCAAAGATCTATACATCAGCAGATGAAAAAGATGTAAGAGAATTGTTAAAAAAATACGACGTTTCCTATATTTTTGTGGGAGCGAAAGAGCGGGAAAAATTTGGCGACAGACTAAAGCAGGATAATTTAAAGGATATGGGAGAAATTGTATTTCAGGATCCTGTGTATCCCACTTATATTATAAAAGTAAGATAAGGGAACAGCCGGCGGACCGTTCTGTTTATTCCTTACTTTACGAACCTGAAGAAATCGTGTACAATATATGCAGATAAAAAAGAAAGCAGGTCGATAAGAAATGGCAGCAGAAGTCATTCAAATGACAGAAGATGTTATAAATAAAGAGGCAATTGCCCGGGCGGGTAAAATTTTAAAAGACGGGGGGCTTGTAGCATTTCCAACAGAAACGGTATATGGTCTCGGAGGAAATGCAATGGATCCTACCGCATCTATGAAAATATATGCAGCAAAAGGACGCCCGTCGGATAATCCGTTGATCGTGCATATTGCAGAAATGAAAAGTCTGGAAAAAATCGTTACCAATATTCCGGAAAAAGCCAGAATACTGGCAGAGAAATATTGGCCCGGACCTCTGACTATGATCCTGCAAAAGGCAGAGATTGTTCCAATGGAAACCACAGGAGGTCTTAACACCGTTGCAGTGCGTTTTCCAAGTGATAAAATTGCACAGGAATTGATCCGGGCTGCTGGCGGATATGTAGCTGCTCCAAGTGCAAATACATCCGGAAGACCAAGTCCTACTACAGCAGAGCATGTAAGAGAAGATCTGGGAACCGTTATTGATATGATACTGGATGGCGGTCCTGTGGGAATTGGTCTGGAATCCACAATCGTAGATTTTACAGAAGAGATTCCCATTGTATTGAGACCGGGTTATATATCCCTGGAGATGTTAAGAGAGACATTGGGAGAAGTAAAAATGGATAAAGGGCTGATTGCGCCTGACAGTAAAGTTCGCCCGAAAGCTCCGGGGATGAAATATCGTCATTATGCCCCAAAGGCAGATCTTGCCATTGTAAAGGGACCCATGGAAAAAGTAATTGCTGCAATCAATCACTTTTTGAAGGAAGATGAGAAATCCGGGAAAAAGGTGGGGATCATTGCAACGGAAGAAACAAAGAAATATTATTCCGGGGGAATCGTAAAATGTATAGGAAGCCGTGAGGAAGAGGAAACCATAGCGCATAATCTTTACGAAGTTTTACGGGAATTTGACCAGTGTGAAGTGAATGTAATTTATTCAGAGGAATTTTACACACCTCGTATGGGACAGGCAATTATGAACCGTCTGTTGAAAGCAGCGGGACATAAAATTATAAATGTACAGGAGGAAGCAGAATGATAGCTTTAGGAAGTGACCATGGCGGATATGAATTAAAACAGGAGGTTAAAAAACATCTGGATGAGCTGGGACTTGCTTATCATGATTATGGATGTGACAGTACAGAAGCAACAGATTATCCTATTTATGCAAAAAAAGTGGCAAATGCCATTGTAAATGGAGAATGTGAAAAAGGAATTTTAATTTGCGGAACCGGAATTGGAATTTCCATTGCAGCAAATAAAGTAAAAGGAATTCGCTGTGCTCTTTGTTCTGATTGTTTTTCAGCAGAGGCAACAAGACTTCATAACGATGCCAATATCCTTGCAATGGGTGGAAGAGTAGTTGGACCAGGGCTTGCACTGAAAATAGTAGATACATTTTTAAATACACCGTTTTCGGGAGATGAGCGCCACGTTCGCAGAATTGCACAGATAGAAGAATAATATAGAGGAACAGGGGGCAAAAGTTTCATGGAAAAAAATCAAAAGCGAAGCGATTATCTTTCATGGGATGAATATTTTATGGGAGTTGCGATTCTTTCCGGAATGCGGTCAAAGGATCCAAGTTCTCAGGTGGGAGCCTGTATAGTAAGCCAGGATAATAAGATTTTGTCCATGGGGTATAACGGGTTTCCAAAAGGCTGTTCTGATGATGAATTTCCCTGGGCAAGAGAAGGGGAAGAACTGAATAAAAAATATTTGTATGTGACACATAGCGAATTAAATGCTATCTTAAATTATCGTGGAGGAAGCTTGGAAGGTGCCAAACTTTATGTTTCGCTTTTTCCATGTAATGAATGTGCAAAAGCTATTATTCAGGCTGGAATCCAAACAGTGGTTTATGCGTGCGACAAGTATGCAGATACCCCTTCCGTGATTGCTTCCAAGAGAATGCTGGATGCAGCAGGAGTGCGTTACTATAAATATAATTCAACAGGACGGGAGATTTCTATTCATGTCTGAAAACAGATATTTCAGCAAGCAGGTAACTATGACGATGAAAGGCGGAGCCGTTCTTTTGATGCTGATCCATCATTTGTTTTCCTGTTTTCCGGATTTTGTAGAGAAATATAAAGTCTCCACTTCCATAATTTCCATGGATACCCTGATGGCTTTTAGTACATTTGGAAAAATATGCGTTGCAGTTTTTGTATTTCTTTCTGCATATGGAATGAGTGTTTCTTTTGAACGCTATCCGAAGAAAGATCAGGAGATCTGTGTACGAAGAAGATATAAAAAACTGGCCTCCTCTTTTCTTTTTGTATATTTATTAAGCATCCTGACTTGCTTTTTAAGAGAAGACAGACTTGCGGTTTATGCAGGAGAGGGAATCAAAAAAGGAGTTTTTTATGGAATTCTGGATGGATTAGGAGTTTCCCATTTATTTGGGACTCCCACTTATAACGAGACGTGGTGGTATATGTCGGTTGCCATTCTTTTGATTTTTTTGATGCCGATTCTTGTAAAACTGTATGAGACTTTCGGGATCAGTGCGGTTGTATTAGGCGCATTTCTGACAAATCTGGGAATTGCACCAACTACATTTACCGTATATTTATTTCCTGCAATTTTGGGAGTATTTATGGCAAAGTCTTCCTGCATAAAAAAAATAGGAACAATGTCTCTGAAAAAACAGATTGCTTTTTGCGGAATCGCTGGTGTGTTTATACTGGCCTTGTGTTATGTGAGAATATTCTGGGGATTTGATACCTGGGTGGATGGTCCGATCGCAGCCATGAGTGCAGCGGAAGCGTTTGTTTTGATTGATTTATTTGGTATGCGGTTTCGGATGCTGGCTTTTTTGGGAAAGTACTCCATGAATATATTTTTAATTCATACATTAATTTTAGAGTATTATTTTACAGATTTTGTTTATTCTTTCCACAACTGGATTTTGATCACAGCTGTGCTGACTCTGGTTTCTCTGGCAGTTTCAGTTATGATTCAATGGGCATGGGAAAAAATACAGAAAATATGGCTTAAAAATTTTTAAAAGAAAGAGGGCTTGACACTCTTTCTTTTTTTTTATAGAATAAATTTAATGGAATAGCCATTGGCGATGAAGAGAATAGTACGTAAGGAGCAATCTCAGAGAGGAATCCCGGTATAGAATGCGATCTATGCTGTGGTGTGAGGATTCTGTGCGTGAATTACGGAACCGGCCTCGGAGCCCCGTGCAATTGAAGTACGGCGTATGTCCGGCGTTAACGGAATGAGAAGAGAGAGCAGAATGTACAAAGATGCAGAATGCTAATTAGGGTGGTACCGCCGAAGCCTTTCGGTCCCTTGTGAGGGATGGGGCTTTTTTTTATTTTAAAATACCCTTCCCGGAACCATATAATCACAAAAAAGGAGAAAATGATCATGGCGAAAGATAAGAAACTGGTACAGGCCATTACTTCTATGGAGGAAGATTTTGCCCAGTGGTACACAGATGTTGTAAAAAAATCAGAATTATGTGATTACACAAGCGTGAAAGGCTGTATGGTAATCAAACCGGCAGGTTATGCAATCTGGGAAAATATTCAGGCAGAACTGGATAAAAGATTTAAAGAGACAGGTGTACAGAATGTATATATGCCAATGTTTATCCCGGAATCTCTTTTACAGAAAGAAAAAGATCATGTAGAAGGATTTGCACCGGAAGTAGCATGGGTAACACATGGAGGTCTGGATCCTCTTCAGGAGCGTCTTTGCGTACGTCCTACTTCTGAGACATTATTCTGTGATTTTTATGCAAAAGAAATCCAGTCACATAGAGATTTGCCAAAAGTTTATAATCAGTGGTGCTCTGTTGTACGTTGGGAGAAGACAACACGTCCATTCCTTCGTTCCCGTGAATTTTTATGGCAGGAGGGACATACAGCACATGCAACAGCAGAAGAGGCAGAAGAGCGCACCATTCAGATGCTGAATGTGTATGCAGATTTCTGTGAAGAAGTTCTTGCCATCCCTGTTGTAAAAGGACAGAAAACAGATAAAGAAAAATTTGCAGGAGCAGAAGCTACTTATACCATAGAATCACTTATGCATGACGGAAAAGCACTTCAGTCCGGAACAAGCCATAACTTTGGAGACGGATTTGCAAAAGCATTTGGAATTCAGTATACAGACAAAGAGAATAAACTTCAGTATGTACATCAGACTTCCTGGGGAATGACAACTCGTATGATCGGTGCGATCATCATGGTACATGGAGATAACAGCGGTCTTGTGCTTCCACCGAGAATTGCTCCGGTACAGGCTGTTATTATTCCAATTCAGCAGAGAAAAGAAGGCGTTCTTGAAAAAGCAGACGAATTATTTGAAGTATTAAAGGCAGCAGGTGTTCGTGTGAAAGTAGACGATACCGATAAGAGCCCTGGATTTAAATTTTCAGAGCAGGAAATGCGTGGAATTCCGGTTCGTATTGAATGTGGTCCAAAAGATATTGAACAGGGTCAGGTTGTTGTCTGCCGCCGTGATACACGTGAAAAATATACAGTAAAATTTGAAGAACTGGCAGAAAAGATCAATGAAATTCTGGATACTATGCAGCATGAAATGCTGGAGCGCGCACGGGAACATCGGGATGCCCATACTTACGTTGCAACAAATTATGATGAATTTAAAGAAACAATCAATAACAAACCTGGTTTTGTAAAAGCAATGTGGTGCGGATGCCAGGAATGTGAAGATAAGATCAAAGAAGACGTTCAGGCGACTTCCAGATGTATTCCATTTGAGCAGGAACAGTTAAGCGATGTTTGTGTATGCTGTGGAAAGCCTGCGAAGAAAATGGTATATTGGGGAAGAGCATATTAATTGACAAAAGGAGAAATTATGCAGCTTATTATCCCGGAAAAAGCAGCAAAGATCCTGCATACCTTGGAAGAAGCAGGATATGAAGCATATGTGGTAGGCGGCTGTGTCCGGGATTCTATTCTGGGGCGCAGTCCGGATGACTGGGACATTACGACTTCTGCAAAACCGGAAGAGGTAAAAAGTCTTTTTCGCAGAACCATTGACACTGGCCTGATACATGGGACAGTTACAGTAATGCTGGATAAGGAAGGATTTGAAGTCACAACTTATCGGGTAGATGGAGAGTATGAAGATGGTCGTCATCCTAAGGAAGTAGAATTTACCGCAAGTCTTGAGGAAGATCTGAAGCGCAGGGATTTTACCATTAATGCAATGGCGTATAATCCTGTGAGAGGGCTGGTGGATCTTTTTGGTGGAATGGAAGATATGGAAAACAAAATTATCCGTTGTGTGGGAAATCCTGTTGAACGTTTTACAGAAGATGCCCTGCGGATCTTAAGGGCGGTACGTTTTTCCGCACAGCTTGGTTTTTCCATAGAAGAGAAGACACGGGATGGGATCACAGCGCTTGCTCCTAATTTGCAGCTTGTAAGTGCAGAACGAATTCAGACAGAACTTATAAAGCTTCTTGTTTCGCCAAATCCGGATTATTTGCGCCTTGCATATGAAACAGGGATTACAAAGGAAATTTTGCCGGAATTTGATAAATGTATGGTTACGCAGCAGAATACTCCTCATCACTGTTATACAGTAGGAGAGCATATCCTGCACAGCCTTTTAAACATCCGTGCAGATAAAGTGTTGCGGCTTACCATGCTTTTACATGACATTGGAAAGCCTTTGGTAAAGAAAACCGATGAAAACGGACGTGATCATTTTAAGACTCACGGGGCAGAAGGGGAAAAAATGGCAGTTTCCATTTTGCGGCGGCTTAAAATGGATAATGATACGATTTATAAAGTGCGCACGCTGATCAAATGGCATGATGACCGTCCGGAAGGGGAGGCCCGTGCTGTGCGCAGAGCTGTAAATCGTATTGGACAGGAATTATTTCCTATGTATCTGGAGGTGCAAAGAGCTGATATTCTGGCACAAAGCACTTATAAAAGAGAGGAGAAGCTGGAACGGCTTTCTAAAGTAACTCTTTTGTATGAGGAGATTTTGAGACGGGGACAGTGTGTATCTTTAAAGACACTGGCTGTAACAGGGAAGGATATCATTGCAGCAGGATACAAACCGGGAAAAGAAATCGGAGAAATTCTGAACCGTCTTTTACAGAACGTGCTTGATCATCCGGAAAATAATAAAAAAGAAATACTTTTGACTATGATAAAAAGACAGTAGCCTTTGGGCGCTGTCTTTTTGCATATCCATCTTTTTTAGGACATAAGATAGAAAGTACAAAAAAAGAGGGGGATTTAAAAGTGTTTGATTATGGACTTAGTACCCTGGAACAGTATGGATTAACTGCGAAAAAAAGTCTGCGCACAAGAGGCGCGCTTTTGTGTTATACAGAAAAAGGACTTTTTATATGCAGAGAATTTGAAGGTTCGGAAAAAAAACTGGAACTTCAGCAACAGCTTTTAAAAACACTTTGGGAAGCCGGCTGTTTTGTAGATCGTTTTCTGGAAAATGAAGAGGGGAATCTTGTAAGTTACGACAAAGATGGAATTCCCTTTACTTTACAATATTGGTTTGAAGGCAGAGAATGTGATACAAAGTCCAGAGAAGATATTTTGAAAAGTGTCAGCACCCTTGCTAGATTACATAAGATCATGCACCTTCCCGTGGAAAAAGATTATCAGGAAAAATCTCTGAAAGAGGAGTATCTTCGGCATAATCAGGAGTTGCGAAAGATTAGAAAGTTTATTCGCAGCCATGGGGCGGTATGCAGTTTTGAGAAAGATTATCTTTCCAGTGTAGAATGGTTTCTGGAAAGAGGGGAAAAAGCACTGAAAATGTTGGATACCGCTTCTTATGAAACATTAAGAGAAAAAGCTTTTGCAGATGGGTGTATTTGTCATGGGGAGTATAATCAGCACAATGTACGTATAACAGAAACAGGGGAAGCCGTTACAAATTTTGGACACTTTTGTTTTGATGTTCAGATATCAGATTTGTATCGTTTTATGCGTAAAATATTAGAGAAATACGAATGGGATCAAAATCTGGCAATGGGAATGCTTACGGCATATAACAGAGAAAATCATATATCGAAAGAGGAATGGGAAAATCTGAAAGTGCGTTTTACTTATCCGGAAAAATATTGGAAATTGTCCAATTATTATTTTAGTCATAATAAAGCATGGATTTCTGAAAAAAACGGAGAAAAGCTGAAAAAACTTATTGAGCAGAAAGAAAAATGGGGAGAATTTCCCGAAAAATGTTTTGGAAGATATCCATTTTAAATTTAAAGCTCACAAGGATTTTTCTTTCTTTTTTTGAGGAAGTGGTATATAATGAACACGTATTTGTAATTAGAAAAAATGGTAAACAGAGAAAGTACAAGGAGGTAAATACTGTGGACTATAAGAACATTTATAATCAATGGTTGGAAAACCCATACTTTGATGAACAGATAAAAGAAGAATTAAAATCCATTCAGGAAGATGAAAAGGAAATTAAAGAACGTTTCTATATGGATCTGGAATTTGGAACGGCCGGTTTACGCGGGATTATTGGAGCTGGAACAAATAGAATGAATATTTATGTGGTAAGACGTGCCACACAGGGACTGGCAAATTATATTCTTAAAGTAGGAAAACAGTCTCAGGGAGTAGCCATTGCCTATGATTCCCGTCATATGTCCCCGGAATTTGCAAAAGAGGCAGCATTATGTCTGGCGGCAAATGGAATTAAGGCTTACATGTTTGAATCTTTAAGACCAACACCGGAACTTTCTTTTGCAGTTCGCCACCTGGGCTGTGCGGCAGGTATTAATATTACTGCCAGTCATAATCCGCCGGAATATAATGGATATAAAGTATACTGGGAAGACGGGGCACAGATTACACCGCCGCATGATACCGGGATTATGAGTGAAGTAAAAGCTATTTCTGATTGGGAAACTGTAAAAACAGTGGAACAGAAGGCAGCGGAAGAAAAGGGGCTGTTTGAAGTAATCGGAAAAGAAATTGACGATGCCTATATGGAAGAACTGAAGAAACAGGTTATTCACATGGATTCTATTAAAGAAGAGGGCAAAAATCTGAAGATTGTTTATTCGCCTCTTCATGGAACTGGAAATATTCCTGCAAGAAGAATTTTGAAAGAGCTTGGTTTCGAGAATGTATATGTGGTAAAAGAACAAGAGCTTCCGGATGGAGATTTTCCAACGGTCAGCTATCCAAATCCTGAGGCAGCAGAGGCCTTTGAACTGGGACTGAAACTTGCAAAAGAAGTGGATGCAGATCTTGTTCTGGCAACGGATCCGGATGCAGACCGTCTTGGTGTGCGAGTGAAGGATAAAAATGGAGAATACCATGATCTTACTGGAAATATGTCAGGCTGTCTTCTGGCAAATTATGAAATTGGACAGAAGAAGAGATTAAATGGGGGACTTCCGGAAGATGGAGCTTTGATCAAAACCATTGTTACAACAAATCTTGCAGATGCCATTGCAAAAGGATATGGTGTGAAGCTGATAGAAGTACTTACCGGGTTTAAATTTATCGGACAGCAGATTCTGGGATTTGAAGAAAGTGGAAACGGTTCTTACCTTTTTGGATTTGAGGAAAGCTATGGATGTCTTATAGGAACATATGCAAGGGATAAGGACGCTATTGTTGCAACTATGGCGCTTTGTGAAGCGGCAGCTTACTATAAGACACAGGGAAAAACACTTTGGGACGCAATGATCGATATGTATGAAGAGTTTGGTTATTACAAAGATGACATTCAGGCTGTGACGTTAAAGGGAATTGAAGGTCTGGAGAAGATTCAGAAAATTATGGACACTCTTCGTATGAATCCGCCGGCAGAGTTTGCGGGACATAAAGTTGTTTCTGTGAGAGATTACAAAAAAGATACAATTACGGACCTGGCATCCGGAGAAGTGAAGCCGACCGGACTTCCTGCGTCTAATGTTTTATATTATGATCTGACAGATGATGCATGGGTATGCGTAAGACCATCCGGAACAGAACCGAAAGTGAAGTTTTATTACGGAGTAAAAGGAACTTCTCTTGCTGATGCAGAAGAACAGTCACGAAACATGGGCAAAGCAGTTTTATCCATGGTAGATTCCATGATGTGACATATGGAGCAGAAGAGAAAAAACACCATTTGCCAGAGGTTATATACATTCCGGGAATTTGTAGATATTATGAGAGAAATCCGGGAAAAATGCCCATGGGATAGTGTACAGACCCATGAATCTTTGCGTACTTGTCTGAAAAATGAAACAGAAGAAGTAATGGAAGGGATCTCTCTTCTTAACAGAACTGGAGATGGGGAGAATTTATGTGAGGAACTTGGCGATTTGCTTATGCAGGTGGTTCTTCACAGCCTCATTGCAGAGGAAGAAGGACTTTTTACAATAGATGACGTGATTTCTTACAGCGCTTCTAAAATGCAGTTTCGTCATCCGGGAATTTTCTGTCCGGAAGATAAGGAAGCTGTTTCAATGACGTGGGACGAGCTAAAGAAGAAAGAACACATCCTTCGGGGAAAATGGGTAAATAATGGCAGAAACCCTCAAAAAGAACAGAAAAACCTTGACAATACAAGGTGAAAGGTATATATATAAATGATATAGCGCTGTCGCGGAGGCAGATGCTCACAATAAGAAAGAACATCGATTATAGGAGGAAACACCATGAATAAAACAGAATTAGTAGCAGCAATGGCAAAAGACACAAATCTTTCCAAGAAGGATGTAGAGGATGTATTAAAGTCTTTTGTTGATGTTGTATCCCAAGAGCTGAAAAACGGTGGAAAGATCCAGTTAGTTGGCTTTGGTACTTTCGAAGTAAGCGAAAGAGCTGCTAGAGAGGGTAGAAATCCTCAGACTGGTGCTACCATGAAAATTGAAGCTTCTAAAGCTCCGAAATTTAAAGCAGGAAAAGCTTTAAAAGATATGGTTAACGGCAAATAATTAACAGGGGGAACGTCGGTTCCCCCTTTTCTTTTATAAAAACGGAGGAGTGGTTTTATGCGTTTAGATAAATATCTGAAGGTATCCAGGCTTATTAAGCGTCGTACTGTGGCAAACGAAGCATGTGATGCAGGTAGAGTTTTAGTAAATGATAAGCCGGCAAAAGCGTCTGTAGCGGTAAAGACAGGTGATATCATAGAAATTCAGTTTGGAAGCCGAAATGTAAAAGTAGAGGTTTTGGATGTAAAAGAAACAGTGAAAAAAGAGGATGTAGAGAGTCTGTATCGCTATTTATAATGTAGGATTCAGAAAGGTCTATTTTTTTTAGGATCTTCATACAATAGCAGTGAAGAGTGCTGTAAAGTATGGAGGATGCAGATTGGAAGAAAAGAAAGCAACAATTCCTCATATGCTGGAGGTCACAAAACGCCAAAAAGGCAGGGTGACAGGTGTGAAAGACGTGGCGTCTTTTTCGGAAGAATCAATCCTTCTTTCGACAGAAGAAGGAAAACTTCAGATCAAAGGCGCACAGCTTCATATTCAGTCATTGGATCTGACAGAGGGAGTTCTTACGATGGAAGGACGCATGGACAGTTTTGTATATTTGTCTAAAGGTGAAAAGGGGCAGGAAAATTCTTTTTGGAAAAGGATGTTTCATTAGTCAGTGAGTTTATATATGCACAGAGAACTCACACTTTTTTTTCAGTCTGCCTGTCTTGGCGCGGTACTTCTTCTTTGTTATGATCTTTTGCTGGTTTTTAGAAGCCTTATCAGACATAGTAATGTGTTGATAATGGTTCAGGATATTTTATACTGGATAGCTGCCGGTCTTCTGATTTTTCGTGGGATTTACCGGGGAAATGAAGGAAGTATTCGTAGTTTTTTGTTTGTAGGAAGTATGGCAGGATTTTTGCTGTGCAGGGAAACGATCAGTCCTGTATTTTTAAAAATATTAACTCTAATAATGAGACTGCCCATTCTTTTTGTGAAAAAAACAGTAAAAAGGTTGCTATTTCAATGGAAAAGGTGTAGAATTTTCGTGGTTAAGTACATAAAAAAGTTTTTTTGTAGAAAAAAGAAAATTCTGGTAAATAAGAGGACAGAGCAAGTTGAAAAAAGCAGAAAAAAGGAATAAAAAAAGAAAAATCGGATATAATCAGCTTGGTATGCTTGCGATTGCGCTTATTGTTCTTGTATTGCTGGCAGGTCTGATGATGGAAAGTCGTATACTGGAAGATAGACTGACTGTTTATAACACAAAAGCTGCAACATTGGAAGAGGATATCCAGGCGGAAAAAGAACGTACAGAAGAAATTGAGAAATTAAAGAAGCATATGCAGACGGATGAATATGCAGAAGAAATTGCCCGTAACAAACTTGGTCTTGTAAAGGACAATGAAATTGTATTTGAGGAAGAAAAATAGAAGGATTTGACGAGAAGTTATATGAGGTTTTCGTCTCCTTTTGACAGACATTTTATATCATATCCCGTATAATACCCACTTAGTGATAGATAAGGGGGGAGGGAGATATATGCAGGAATGGATCGTTGCCATGCTCGTGATCAGCATATTGCTGATTTTGCGGGACATGGCAAAAACTATTTTGTCCGGAAGAAAGAAATCTTCAGAAGAGATGATGTTATTTACAGAAAGCCATCCCCAGAAAGAAAAGGTGCAGAAGTATGCTGCTTCTTTTCAAAAACTGGCCGATACTTTTTATGGAATGCCGTATCGTAAAGATTATCTCAGCGGCGGGCAGATCCAAAAAATTTTGACAGATGCCAGTGAAAAGGTTTGCAGTAAGTGTTATCAGAAGGATTTATGCTGGGGAGAAAATGGTGCGGAAATGTACCGCGGCGGAGAGAGCCTGATACGAATTATGGAAGAGGGGGATCCGGAAGGGCTTCGCAAAATCCGAGGGGAATGGTCTGGAGTATGCAGTCGTTCCATGCAATATTGTGATGCTGTTCAAGAGGGCTTTTTCCGGGAAAAGCAAAATCTTTTTTGGGATAACCGTATGATCGAAGGGCGCCTTGCAGTGGCGCAGCAGCTTACGGAAATATCCAGGATTATGGAGATGGTAGCAGAAGATCTGTATGATATTTCCAATGCGTCGCCGGAGTTTCGGGAGGAAATCCAGAAATCTATGAGGAAACGCCATATTGTTGTAAAAAGAGTATGGGTGATGGACCGAGTAGAAGGCAGACGTCAGGTCTTTCTTCATATGAGAGCAAGGAGCGGACAATGTATTTCTGTAACAGAAGTTGCGCAGATTTTGTCAGGTGTATGTGGATGTTCCATGACACCGGAGACCGGTAGCAGATGTATTGTAAATGGAGAATACCATACAGTGCATTTTGTGGAAGATGTAAGTTATCAGATGATGTATGGAGTTTCAAAATTAACAAAGGAAAAAGAAAAAGTTTCCGGAGATAATTATGTATGCCGCCAGGAAGACGGGGGAAGATTTGTTATGTGTTTGTCTGATGGAATGGGTTCCGGTATGGAGGCATGCAGAGAGAGCGAAGTAGTAGTAGAACTTTTGGAACAATTTCTTGACAGTGGATTTTCTCAGGATACAGCTGCAAAAATGGTGAATTCGGCTTTGGTCCTAAAAGGTCAGGAGGGAATGTTTTCTACAGTAGATATTTGTGCCGTAGATTTGTATACAGGAATTTGTAATTTTTTAAAAGCAGGAGCTTCCTCCACATTTATAAAACGTGATCACTGGGTAGAATCTATATCTTCTGAGAGCATTGCAGCAGGTCTTGTGCAGCAGATTGATTTTGATACTGCATCAAGAAAACTGTATCATGGGGATTATCTTATTATGATGACAGATGGAGTTTTGGATGCGTTGCCTTTAGAGAGGGAGGAAGAAACAATGAAGGACATTATCATGGATATACGTGAAGATTCTCCAAAAGAGATAAGCAGGGGGATTTTGGAACGTGTTCTTGGATACAGTGATTATCGGGCAAAAGATGATATGACAGTTCTTGTTGCCGGAATGTGGAAGAAATAGGAGTAGAGATGTATAACCTTGTAAAAAACTACATGGAAAAAAATAATATGATACAGGATGGAGATTTTGTTTTAGCAGGGGTATCCGGTGGGGGAGATTCTATGGCAATGTTGGATTTTTTAAGACGTTACCGGGAAGAACGGGATTTTTCTATTAGAGTCGTGCACGTCCATCATGGAATCCGCCATGAAGAGGCGGATCGTGACTGCAATCTTGTAAAAGAAACATGTAAAACATGGGGGATTCCCTGCAGTGTTTATACATATAATGTGCCAAAACTTGCAGAGGAATGGAAAATGGGAACCGAAGAGACGGGACGGCTTGTAAGAAGACAGGCTTTTCAAAAAGAAAAGCAGGCTTTGAATATTCCTGAGGAAAAGATCAAGATAGCCCTTGCCCACAATAAAAATGATCTTGCGGAAACAATGCTTCATCATCTGGCAAGAGGAACCGGTCTAAAAGGACTCTCTTCTATGAGACCGGTACAGAGGGATTTTATTCGCCCTGTTTTATGTTTAGAAAAAGAGCAAATTGTACACTATTTAAAAGAGGAGCATATACCGAATGTTTTAGATAGCAGCAATTTATCAGATGTGTATACAAGAAACAGGATACGTCATCATATTCTGCCGCTTATGGAAAAAGAAATTAATTCCAGAGCAGTATCACATATGGCGGAAACAGCCGGATTTCTTGCAGAAGCAGAAGACTATTTCCAAAAAGAAGGGAGAAAGCTTCTTGGGTTATGCAGTCAGACGAAAGAAACGGTGTTTTTTCCTGATGCGTTTTTTGAACAGGAGAAGATAGTTCAGAAATATGCCATTTTAGAAGTACTGGAAAAACTTGCAGGAAAGAGAAAAGATTTTACAGCAGTACATTTGCGGAATTTTATGGAACTTTCTCATATGTGCACCGGACGGCAGATTCATCTTCCGTATGGACTTCTTGCCAAGAGAACATACAAAGGAATTGTGCTAAGAAAACAAAAAGAAGATGTTAAGAAGGCAGAAGGAAAGTGGGAACTTACGATACCCGGGGAACTTATATGTCCTTATGGAGTTTTTTCTGCAAAAATATTTTCTTATGAGAAACAGAAGATTATAGAAAAAAAGTATACGAAATGGCTGGATTATGATAGAATAAAAAATAAGCTGTACATCCGGACAAGAAAGCAGGGAGATTATCTTATAATTGATGAAAAAGGAAGCCGTAAAAAGTTGTCGCGGGTTATGATTGATGATAAAATTCCTGGAGACGAACGGGGAAACATTCCCCTTGTGGCAGCAGAGGATGAAATCCTCTGGATTACAGGTGGTCGAATGAATGAAAAATATAAAATCACCTCCCGTACAAAACGGGTGTTAGAAGTACAATACCAAGGAGGAAAAGGATATGAGTGAAACAGTAAGAGTATTAATCAGTGAAGAGGAAGTAGAGGCACGTATTCAGGAAATCGCTGACCAGATTAACAGGGATTATGCAGGAAGAGAAATTCACATGATTTGTGTATTAAAGGGCGGAGTGTTCTTTATGTGTGAACTTGCAAAGAAGATCAAAGTTCCGGTATCTCTTGATTTTATGTCTGTCTCCAGTTATGGCGATGATACAAAATCAAGTGGTGTGGTAAAAATTGTGAAAGATCTGGATCAGCCGCTGGAAGGAAAAGAAGTTCTGGTAGTGGAAGATATTATTGATTCCGGAAGAACTTTAAGTTATCTGTTAAACATTCTTAAGAACAGAAATCCACACAGTGTGCATTTGTGTACGCTTCTGGATAAACCAGAGCGCCGTGTGGCAGACGTAAAAGTAGATTACTGCTGCTTTGATATCCCGGATGAATTTGTTGTGGGATATGGTCTGGATTATGCACAAAAATATAGAAATCTCCCGTACATTGGAGTAGTAGAGTTAGGGGCAGATTGAAAGGAGATTTAATTTCGTGAATAAGCAGCCAAGCAGAATCGGTTTATACATTGTGCTGATCGTGATATTTGTAGGAGGATATTTGTATTTAAACAATCAGATAGCTTCTCAGAGTAATTACACAGTTGAACAGCTTGAAAAAGCACTGGAAGATCATAAAGTGATCAATGCTAAAATACAACCTAACAAGGAAGTTCCAACAGGTGCGGTTACCGTTGAGATATCAGGGGAAGGACAGAAACATTTTTTTGTTACAGATGTAAAAGAAGTAGAGAATCTGCTTCGTAATAAAAAAATTTCTCCTGTTGTTGCAGACGTGCCAAGAGATAATTTGTTTCTAGCAAATCTCCTTCCTGTTTTAATTACATGTGGTCTTGTTTTGTTTATTTTTATGATGATGAGCAGGCAGATGTCCGGAGGCGGGGGGTCAAATGCCAAAATGATGAATTTTGGGAAAAGCCGTGCCAAAATGTCCGGACCAAATGATAAAAAGGTAACATTTGATAATGTTGCCGGGCTTCAGGAAGAAAAAGAAGATCTGGAAGAAGTTGTAGATTTTTTGAAAGCTCCTCAGAAATATACCAATGTGGGAGCAAGGATTCCGAAGGGAGTTCTTCTTGTAGGCCCTCCGGGAACCGGTAAAACACTTCTTGCAAAAGCAGTGGCAGGAGAAGCAGGAGTTCCGTTCTTTTCTATTTCCGGTTCAGATTTTGTGGAGATGTTTGTAGGGGTAGGTGCTTCCCGTGTAAGAGATTTGTTTGAAGAGGGAAAACATCATGCGCCATGTATTATCTTTATTGATGAAATTGATGCGGTCGCAAGACAGCGTGGTACTGGAATGGGCGGCGGTCATGATGAGAGAGAGCAGACTTTGAATCAGCTTCTTGTAGAAATGGATGGATTCGGAGTTAATGAAGGCATTATTGTGATGGCGGCAACAAACCGTGTAGATATTTTAGACCCTGCAATTTTAAGACCTGGACGTTTTGATCGTAAAGTTGCAGTGGGGCGTCCGGATGTAAAAGGCAGAGAAGAAATTTTGCATGTTCATGCAAAAGATAAACCATTGGCAGAAGATGTGGATCTGCGTCAGATTGCCCAGACTACATCAGGATTTACAGGGGCGGATCTTGAAAACCTTCTGAATGAAGCGGCTATTGTAGCTGCAAAAGAAAATAGGGCGTATGTTACACAAAAAGATATAAAAGGTGCTTTTATTAAAGTAGGCATCGGGGCAGAAAAGAAAAGTAAGGTGATCTCAGAAAAAGAAAAGAAGATTACGGCATATCACGAAGCCGGTCATGCAATTCTTCACCATGTTCTTCCGGATATGGAACCGGTATATACAATATCTATCATTCCTACAGGAATGGGGGCGGCAGGATATACGATGTCGCTTCCGGAAAAGGATGAAATGTTTGATACACGTGGAAAGATGATGCAGGAAATTACGACCCTTCTTGGGGGACGTGTAGCTGAAGAGATCATTTTTGGAGATATTACAACAGGGGCATCAAACGATATTAAACGTGCAACAGATACTGCAAGAGCAATGGTTATGAAATATGGAATGTCTGACAAGATAGGATTGATTTCTTATGGAGACGATGATGATGAGGTGTTTATAGGACGTGATCTGGCCCATACAAGAAGTTATAGTGAGGAAGTTGCCAGAGAAATAGATATGGAAATCCATCGAATTATAAATGCGTGTCATACCCGTGCAAAAGAGGTGATTCTTGAGAATAAGGATATTTTACATTCTTGTGCAGAACTTCTTCTTGAGAAGGAAAAAGTTCACAGAGATGAGTTTGAAGCACTTTTTACAATGAAAAAAGAAGAAGCTTAAAAAGCTGGTATAAAAACTATACAAAAAATGAGGGTGAATTTTGTGAAATTTGTGCACACTTTTGTCTTGTTACATGATATTATATACATCGTAAAAACCCCCCAATACATTATATAGTTTTTGCTACACCCCATAAGAAGAAATACCTTCTCCAAAAAAGGCAGCCTATCCCGCTGCCTTTTTTACTGTATAAAAATAAAAGCTAGGTGAGAAATTGTTGTAAATTTTTTTGAGTTAAGATAAAATAAGATAGTATAATTTTAGATTTATGTTGTAAATATAAAATAAAGAGGTATAGTATGGAACGCAAAGAAGTAGACGTCGTAAAGAAAATGCAGTATATATTGAATATGAGGTCTGTTTTGAATAAGAATGCTTTTTTTAGTGATGGAACAGAATATTATAGAAGTCCTTCTGAACCAAAAGAAGGGGATACAGTAAAAATTCGTTTTCGCACCCAGAAAAATAATGTGGATGCAGTGTATCTTATCTGTGATGGAAAACGAAAGGAAATGTATATTGCAGATACTTCAAAAGGATTTGATTATTATGAAACGGAAATCACAATAGGAAGTAAAGTGTGCCGTTATTATTTTGAAATCGAGTATGGTTCCCTTGTTTGTTACTACAATACGCAGGGAGTGACAATGGAGCATGAGGGAAGAATGGATTTTGAGATTTATCCAGGATATGATACTCCCAAATGGGCAAAAGGCGCAGTAATGTATCAAATATATATTGACCGTTTCTATAATGGTGATAAAACGAACGATGTAGAAACAGGGGAATATTTTTACATTGGAGATGTAAGTGTACGTGTAGAAAACTGGGATAAGATACCGGCAGTTATGGGAGTGCGGGAATTTTATGGAGGGGATCTTCAAGGAATCCGGGAAAAGCTGGATTACCTTCAGGAATTGGGTGTAGAGGTTCTTTATTTAAATCCTGTATTTGTATCTCCGAGTAATCATAAATACGACTGTCAGGACTATGATTATATTGATCCTCATTATGGAAAAATCTTAGAAGATTCGGACGGACTTTTGCAGCCGGGAGATAGAGAAAATTCCCATGCACATAAATATATACGTCGTGTGACAGACAAAAAAAACCTGGAAGCCAGCAATGCATTGTTTGCGAATCTGGTACAGGAAATTCATAAAAGAGGAATGCGGGTAATATTGGATGGAGTCTTTAACCACTGCGGCTCTTTTAATAAGTGGATGGACAGAGAACGTATCTATGAAAATCAGGAGGGATATCCAAAAGGTGCCTATGTTTCTGCAGAAAGCCCTTATCGTGACTTTTTTGATTTTAAAGATGAAAACCAATGGCCGTATAATCCCTCATATGATGGATGGTGGGCTCATGACACACTTCCAAAGTTGAATTATGAAAAATCTTCAGCTCTGTATGATTATATTTTAAAAGTTGGAAAAAAATGGGTATCACCTCCCTATAATGTGGATGGATGGAGACTGGATGTAGCGGCAGATTTAGGACACAGTATTGAATTTAATCATCAGTTTTGGAAGGATTTTCGCAGAGCCGTAAAGGAAGCGAATCCAGATGCGCTGATTCTAGCGGAACACTATGGAAATCCGGAAGGATGGCTTTTAGGTGATGAATGGGATACCGTGATGAATTATGATGCTTTTATGGAACCCATTACCTGGTTTCTGACAGGAATGGAAAAACATAGTGATGAATATCGAGAGGATCTTTATGGAAACAGTGAAGCATTTATAGGCGCTATGCGTACACACATGCGTGCACTTCATATGTCCGCTTTTTATACAGCTATGAATGAACTTTCTAATCATGATCATTCCCGGTTCCTGACAAGAACAAATCGAAAAGTAGGAAGGTTGTCATATGCAGGTGCGGAAGCTGCGTCTCTTGGAGTGAATCCTGCAGTTATGAGGGAAGCAGTTGTAATACAGATGACATGGCCTGGAGCGCCTACCGTATATTATGGAGATGAAGCGGGCGTTTGCGGCTTTACAGATCCGGATAACAGAAGAACGTATCCGTGGGGAAAAGAAGATCAGCAGATGCTGGAATTTCATAAAAAAATGATTGAAATTCATAAAAGATATGAAATTATACGAAGCGGATCCCTGGAATTTCTATGGAATGATTATCAGGGACTGGCTTATGGACGCTTTTCAGATTGCGAGCAGATGATCGTGATCCTTAATAATCTACCGGAAGACCGGGAAATGGAAATTGAGGTATGGAGAACGGGGATCACACGTCGGGAAGATACGGTTCTTGAGAGAGTAATGCTTTCTTACAGATCCGGATATACAGAGGAAACAAGCACCTATGTTGCACATGGAGGTGTGGCGCGTCTTTCTGTACCGGGTTATGGGGCTATGGTACTTTGGCATAAAGATAAAAAATCAGAATAAAAAATAAAACTGTCCTTTTGTAAAACAAGGGCAGTTTTGTTTTTTATTCACATACATGTTCCAGACCCTGCTTCATAATTGTGGAAACATGGTCATCTGCAAGAGAGTAATATACAGTTTTTCCGTCTCTTCTATATTTTACAAGAGACATTTGTTTTAGAATCCGAAGCTGGTGAGAAATGGCACTTTGTGTCATGGTTAGTTTATCTGCAATATCCTGTACGCAAAGTTCCTGTGAGGAAAGAATATATAAAATTCGAATGCGTGTGGGATCGCCGAATACTTTAAAAAGTTCAGCTAAATTGTATAAAGTTTCTTCTTTTATTGGATGCTCTATTTCGTGTTTGTGCATGCTCTCACCTCGTTGCTTATATTGTGGTATGAACAGAAAACCCAGGAAATAATCCTGGGTTGTTTTAAATTTAGTATTAAAAGAATGGATGGAGAAGGATTCGAACCTTCGAAGGCGTTGCAAACAGATTTACAGTCTGCCCCCTTTGGCCACTCGGGAATCCTTCCATGATTCGTGATTAATTATATAGGAATTTTGAATAAAATGCAAGTACTTTTTTATGTAAAATAGTAGACGAAATAGGGAGAATCTGGTAAACTAAAAACAAATGGAGATGCGTTTCCGTATCGCCAAGAAAT
>JARIAR010000028.1 GCA_029257805.1 Blautia sp. | reverse complement strand
TCTCTTTTGAAATGTAAAGAATTTTCGAGAATCGTATGTGTTTCACTGTTTAGTTATCAAGGTTTCTGTCGTTTTCGACAGCTCATTTATTTTATCACATCGTTTTTATCTTGTCAAGAACTTTTTTCAAGTTTTTTTGAAGTTTTTTCGATGTGTTGTTGTCGGCTCTCGCCAGCAACTTGTTTAGTCTATCATGACTTTCGTCATTTGTCAACTACTTTTTTTCATTTTTTTGTTTTATTTTTTAAAACAAAAACGGAGAAGGAGGGATTTGAACCCTCGCGCCGCGTTAGCGACCTATACCCTTAGCAGGGGCACCTCTTCGGCCTCTTGAGTACTTCTCCAGACTCCGAACTTATATATTCTTTATGAAATTCGAATACGCTTTTTTCTTGAAGCGCATTAATGATTATATATAAAAAAACCCGTCTTGTCAACGGGTTTTTTTATATTTTTCAAGTTTTTTTAGTTTTTCCTTAATATTTTTAAGAAACCACCTGATTTCTTCAGTCATTTGCATATAAACGTATGGTTTCTTCTACTCGTTTCTTTACTTCTCCCGCTATTTCTGTTGTTTTCATATCTTTATATTCTTCATAATATAACGGAGGAAGAAAATGAACCTGCACTGTTAACTTTTCAATAGATCCTGTATCAAAGGCTTTATATGAATCTACCAACGCCACCGGAACGATCGGGCACTTGGACTTTGTTGCAGCTTTAAAGCTTCCACCTTTAAATTCCTGAGGATGATTTCCATTTTTACTTCTTGTTCCCTCTGGAAAGATCAAATAGTTTCGTCCTGATTTCACTTCTTTTGTTACATTTAAAATCACCTGCATAGACTGTTTAATATCTTCTCTGTCTATGATATACGCTTTCATACATGCAAAAACCTGTTTTAAAAACGGAATATCTTTTACTTCTTTTTTTGCAACAACAGAAAAAGGAACCGGGCACACATGAATAATAGCCAAAACATCAAATAACCCCTGGTGATTTGGAAAAAACATAAACCCATTTTCTTTCGGTATATTTTCCACACCATGAGCTTCTATCTGAAGATTACCTCCCCAGATTGCTCTTCTGTCAATAAGCTTTAATACCTTGTATCTTTCTTCTTCTGTATATTTTTCGACATGAGACGCATACCAGCATAGCTTAAACCATCCATATGGAACAAAAAAGAAATTTTTTAATACCATAAGAAGAATTCTTTTCATATTTTTGCCTCCCTTATTCAGGCTGTTTTCCCGGCAATCTTTTCTTCGTATCCCGGATTCTTCTTAATAAACGTATCATAAGCCTTTATATAATTCTTATATGTTTCTGTTGTCATGAATTTTGCATATGCAGAAGCTGCTGCTTCGCTCATTTCTTTTGTTATTTCTGAAGGTGCAAAAACATAATATTTTTTGTCTTTCTCCTTTACCATGTAAGTAGTTATACATGGGTATTCCTGTTCATTTTCCAAAACGAGATTATATCTTATATACACATAGGTATAATCTTTGTTTTGGGAAAGTACTTCACATTCTTCCAGTTTAAGTTTACTTACTTTATGTGCTTTATAGTATTTTATGGTAGCATCAATTTCAGCCTGCAGACCTTCTGGTAGTTTTTCCCCTACATCATAACATTTTTTCATACTTCTTTCTTTCCCATCAACACCGGCTTTCACAAGTGCTTCTACAACACCTTCCGGTGAACGGTGCTTTCCTCCGCAGCCTTTGACTCCTATTATAATCAGTATGAAAACAAACAGAACTACAGCTCCGCCAATCATATAATTCTGATTGCGTCTGGCATTACGCCTTCTTCTTTTTCCGCTTCTACTTCCATTTCTACCTTTTTTCTTTGTTGTCATGACTATTTCGTTTCCCCTTCAGTGTCATCTTGAAGATTTTCTTCGTTTATTTGCTCCCCTTCTTGTTTTTCCTCTTCTTTTTCTCTTACTTTGGCTACACTTGCAACTGTAATTCCATCTGTAAGATTCATCAATTTCACACCGGATGTAATTCTTCCCAGAATTGAAATATCTGAGCACTGCAGTCTTATTATAATGCCTTCTGTTGTAATGATCATAATTTCATTCTCTTCGTTTACTGCTTTTGCTCCTACAACATTTCCTGTTTTTTCTGTAATCTTATAGCATTTTACGCCTTTTCCACCTCTGTTCTGGCAGGTAAATTCGCTAATGCATGTCCTTTTTCCCATTCCATTTTCAGAAACAACAAGAAGATAATATCCCTGTGAATTCAACTGCATTGCAACAACTTCATCACCGTCACAAAGATTCATCCCACGTACACCCATAGAATTTCTTCCTGTACTTCTTACATCTGTTTCTTTGAAGCGGATGCACTGGCCATCTTTTGTAACAAGAATGATATCTTTTTTATTATCCGTTGCTTTTACTTCTATTAATTCATCATCATCTCTCAGAATAATAGCTGCAAGGCCTGTTTTACGCACGTTTGCATAATCCTGTATCGGAGTTTTTTTCACAAGACCTTTCTTTGTGGCCATCATTAAATAATGACCTTCTTCAAAGTTACTAATTGGTATTACAGAAGTGATTCTTTCTCCCGGCATAAGCTGCAAGAGATTTATAATTGCAGTTCCTCTTGCTGTTCTTCCGGCTTCCGGAATTTCATATGCCTTCAAACGGTATACTCTTCCTGTATTTGTAAAGAACATCAGATAATGATGCGTTGTTGTCATCAGAAGCTCTTCAATAAAATCATCTTCCAGAGTCTGCATTCCTTTGATTCCTCGTCCGCCTCTGTTCTGGCTTCGGAAGTTATCAACTGTCATACGTTTGATATATCCCAATTTTGTCATGGCTATCACTGTATTTTCTTTCGGGATCAAATCTTCTGTAGAAATATCATACACATCATATCCTATAGAAGTTTTTCTGTCATCTCCGTACTTTTCAGCAATTTCCAGAATTTCTTTACGGATAACACGAAGAAGCAATGTTCTGTCAGAAAGGATTGCTTCATATTTTCGTATTTTTTCCATCAGTTCTTCAAACTCTGCTTCCAGCTTTTCTCTTTCCAAACCTGTAAGAGCACGAAGACGCATATCCACAATAGCCTGAGCCTGCACTTCTGTCAGTTCAAACGTTTCAATAAGTTCTTTCTTTGCAATCTGCACATTTTGTGAACCGCGAATAATACGAATGACTTCGTCTATATTATCAAGTGCTTTTAATAAGCCCTGTAAAATATGTGCTCTTTCTTTTGCTTTATTCAGATCATACTGTGTTCTTCTTGTTACAACATCTTCCTGATGTGCCAGATAATAATTCAGCATTTCCTGAAGATTTAAGATTTTTGGTTCAAGACTTCCACTCTTTGGAACAAGAGAAAGCATGATCACGCCAAATGTATCCTGAAGCTGAGTATGTTTATATAACTGATTCAATACTACGTTTGCATTTGCGTCTTTACGCAGGTCAATACAGATACGCATTCCTTCACGGCTGGAATGATCATTCAGATCTACTATTCCGTCAATTTTCTTATCCCGTACAAGCTCTGCGATTTTACTGATCAATCTTGCTTTATTTACAAGATACGGAAGTTCCGTTACCACGATTCTTGATTTTCCATTCGGCAATGTTTCAATATTTGTCACTGCACGTACACGGATTTTTCCTCTTCCTGTACGATATGCTTCTTCAATTCCTTTTCTTCCAAGAATCGTTGCTCCTGTAGGAAAATCCGGTCCCTTTACAATATCAAGCAACTCTTCTATTGTTGTTTCCCTGTCTTCTTCTATAATGTTATCAATGATCTTTACAACCGCTTCGATCACTTCTCTCAAATTATGCGGAGGGATATTGGTTGCCATTCCTACTGCAATACCGGATGTACCATTTACAAGTAAATTGGGATAACGTGACGGAAGCACAGCCGGTTCTCTTTCCGTTTCATCAAAGTTTGGCTGAAAATCAACGGTATCCTTATTGATATCCGCAAGCATTTCCATGGAGATCTTGCTGAGGCGAGCCTCTGTATATCGCATGGCAGCTGCCCCGTCTCCATCTACAGATCCAAAGTTTCCATGACCATCTACAAGAGGATACCTTGTAGACCATTCCTGCGCCATATTGACAAGCGCTCCATAAATAGAACTGTCACCATGAGGGTGATACTTACCCATTGTATCACCCACGATACGTGCACATTTACGATGTGGTTTATCCGGTCCGTTATTTAACTCTATCATGGAATACAGAACACGTCTCTGTACAGGTTTTAAACCATCTCTTACATCCGGCAATGCACGAGAGGCAATAACGCTCATTGCATAGTCAATGTAAGAGTCTTTCATTGTTTTTTCCAAATCCACCTCATGGACTTTGTCAAAAATATTTTCTTCCATTCTCTATTCTCCTGATTAAATATCCAGATTTTTTACAAATCTCGCATTTTCTTCTATAAACTCACGTCTTGGTTCTACTTTGTCTCCCATCAATGTGGTAAAAGTCAGATCTATTTCGGAAGTAGCTTCCTCATCCATTGTTACACGAAGCAAAACACGTTTTTCAGGATCCATGGTTGTCTCCCAAAGCTGCTCTGCATCCATTTCTCCAAGACCTTTATATCGCTGGATCTTATTATTTCCATCACGCCCGATTTCTGTTAAAATCTGATTTAATTCATCGTCATTATAAGCGTAACGGACTTTTTTATTCTTCTCAACCTTATAAAGAGGCGGCTGTGCCAAATATACATATCCCTGTCTGATCAGCTCCGGCATGAAACGGTACAGGAACGTCAGCAGAAGTGTTGCAATATGGGCACCATCCACATCGGCATCTGTCATAATGATAATCTTATGATACCGAAGTTTTGTAATATCAAAATCTTCCTGAATCCCTGTTCCAAATGCAGTGATCATCGCTTTAATTTCTGCATTGGAATAGATTTTATCAAGACGTGCTTTTTCTACATTCAATATTTTCCCACGCAAAGGAAGGATTGCCTGTGTGGCACGGTTTCTTGCGGTTTTGGCAGAACCACCCGCAGAATCTCCCTCTACGATATAAATCTCACAGTTTTCCGGATTTTTATCAGAGCAGTCTGCAAGCTTTCCGGGAAGAGACATTCCATCAAGAGCAGATTTACGTCTTGTAAGATCACGTGCCTTTCTTGCAGCTTCACGGGCTCTCTGCGCTAAAACAGATTTCTCTACTATCACTTTTGCCACAGAAGGATTCTGCTCTAAAAAGATTTCAAGCTGTCTGCTTACGATTCCATCTACTGCTCCTCGTGCTTCGCTGTTTCCAAGCTTCTGTTTTGTCTGACCTTCAAACTGAGGATTTTCAATTTTGACGCTTACAATAGCTGTCAATCCCTCCCGGATATCATCTCCGCTTAGATTTGGCTCGCTGTCTTTTAAAAGCTTATTTTTTCTTGCATAATCATTAAAAGTTTTCGTAATGGCATTTCGGAATCCCATAATATGGGTTCCACCTTCCGGCGTATTAATATTATTTACAAATCCGTAACTGTTTTCTGTATAAGAATCATTATGCTGCAGCGCAACTTCTACCACAACACCATCTTTTTCGCCTTCACAATATATGATCTCCGGATATAATGCCTCTTTACTTCTGTTTAAATATTGTACAAATTCACAGATACCGCCTTCATAATGGAATATTTTTTCTCTTTCCATTCCTTCTCTTGTATCTTTTAATACAATTTTAAGTCCTTTTGTTAAAAACGCCATTTCACGAAGACGCTGTTTTAAAATATCGTATTCATAGACGGTTTCTTCAAATATCTCTTTATCCGGTAAAAAAGATACCATTGTTCCTGATTTCTCCGGTTCACACTGTCCCACTACCTTTAACGGATAAATTGTTTTTCCACGTTCATATCGCTGTCTGTAAACCTGACCATCATGATAAATCGTAACTTCCAGCCATTCTGAAAGAGCATTTACAACAGAGGCTCCTACTCCATGAAGACCACCGGATACTTTATATCCTCCACCGCCAAATTTACCACCTGCATGAAGAATTGTAAATACAACTTCTACCGCCGGTATTCCAGCCTTATGATTGATTCCTACCGGAATTCCACGACCATCATCAATGACTGTAATGGAATTATCGGGATTGATCGTTACATTAATTTCTTTACAAAAACCTGCCAAAGCTTCATCTACTGCATTGTCTACAATTTCATACACAAGATGATGAAGACCTCGGCTGGATGTACTGCCAATATACATACCAGGTCTTTTTCGTACAGCTTCCAGCCCTTCCAGAATCTGGATTTGATCCGCTCCGTATTCTGTATTCTCTCCGCCCATGTTGTTCCTCCTGTTATTCTCTATTAAAGCAGTCAGAATGTCTGCTGCCCGCCATCTATCAAATACGGCAAATGCCGCGTTTAGACATACTAATACTAATTTATTATAGCACAAAAACAGTATTCTTTCCAATAAAATCACAAAAAAATCCCCCGGACAGATATTTTTATCTGACCAGGGGAATCCTTTTATTTGTTTTCAATCAAGTACTGATAAATGTCTCTTTTTGTAACACCACGGTCTTTTGCCACAAGCTTCATTGCCTCTTTTCTGGAAATTCCTTTTTCTTCATACTGTTCCATATGTTCTTCAATAGAGATTTCTTCCCAGGACGCACGCTCCTCTTCTTCCAGCTGACGACGGCTTTTTCCGTCAATCACAAGAACACATTCTCCCAGCGGTTTTTCCTGACTGTAATACTGTATCAGATCTTCTATTGTTGTTCGAAAAGCTGTTTCATGTTTTTTTGTAAGCTCCCGACAAAGTGTCATGGACCGGTTTCCAAGTGCCTCTCTTAAATCTTCCAGGGTACGGACAAGTTTATGAGGCGCCTCATACAGAATAATTGTCCTTGTTTCATTTACAAGTTCTTTTAAAACTGCCTGCCTCTCTTTTTTATCCATAGGCAAAAAAGCCTCAAAAGCAAATCTTCTTGTTGGAAGCCCTGAAAGAGTAAGTGCCGTGATACATGCCGCAGGTCCCGGAAGCGATGTCACCTCTATTCCTGCTTCATAACACATAGCAGTAAGCTCTTCTCCCGGATCAGAAATTCCCGGTGTTCCTGCATCTGTGATTAACGCTATATTCTGCCCTTTCAGCATTTTGTCTACAAGAATATGACCTTTTTCAATTTTGTTATATTCGTGATAGCTTGTCATCGGCGTTTTAATCTGAAAATGATTTAAAAGCTTAATACTATTCCTTGTATCTTCTGCTGCAATCAGATCCACTTCCTGCAAAGTCCGCAGTACCCGAAGCGTTATATCCTCAAGATTTCCTATTGGCGTTGCACATAAAAATAACTTTCCACTCATATTCACACCATCCCGTATATTTCCAGAATTTCTCTTGTATACACACCCGGCTTCTCATAAACAATGAGGGGTGGTTCTACTGTTATTCTGGCATTTCCGCCTTTCAACCCCTCTATCAGAACCATATTGGGTTCTCTGTCTATGTACGGATATACAAGCCGCATGCGCTTTGGCTCCAGTTTATATTTTGACATTATGTTTATAATCTCCGGCAGCCGAAAAGGCCTGTGAACCATATAAAATCTTCCCTTATCCTTTAAAACTTTTGATGCCTGACTTATTACATCTTCAAGGGTACAGAGAATTTCGTGACGTGCAATCGCTTTGGGCATATAAGGATTGGTAATCCCATGCTGTCCGATCATATATGGAGGATTACATGTCACCACATGAAAAGAAGCTGCTCCAAATATATCAGCAGCCTCTTTAATATCTCCCTGCACAATCTGAACTTTATGATTCAAATGATTAAACGCTACGCTTCTCTGGGCCATTTCCGCACATTCTTCCTGAATTTCCAGCCCCACAAAATTCTTTCCCTGACTTTTAGAAGAAAGAAGGATTGGTATGATCCCTGTTCCTGTTCCCATGTCAAGAACACTTTCTTCTTTTTTTATTTTCGAAAATCCGGAAAGAAGAACGGCATCCATCCCAAAACAGAATTTTTCAGGATCCTGGATAATATAACATCCATTTTGCAGATCATCTGCTCTTTCGTTTTCTTTCACCAGATCACTTGTTATCTTCAAGTCCTTCAAGCTCCTTTAATTCCTGCTCAGAAATCTTTACCTTCTTTTTTCTTGGACGAAATTTCAGTTCGCTTACAGGGAATTCCCTGATTTCTTTTTCATCATTTACTTCTACTACAACTTTTACAAGCTGACGCAAAACATTTACACTTTGTACAGTTCCCTGAAGACCTTCCGGCGTTGTTACGGTATCTCCTAGACCCGGAAGCTTTTTATTTAATTCTTCATATGTTTCCTGCTCATTTTTCAAGCAGCACATCAGTCTTCCGCATACTCCGGAAATCTTTGTCTGATTTAAAGAAAGGTTCTGCTCTTTTGCCATTTTGATAGACACCGGGGCAAACTCAGAAAGATACGTATGACAACATAAACATCTTCCACAAATACCAATACCTCCCAGTATCTTTGTCTCGTCTCTTACTCCAATCTGACGAAGTTCTATTCTGGTTTTAAAAATTGCAGCCAGATCTTTTACAAGCTGACGGAAATCAATTCTTCCATCTGCTGTAAAATAGAATAAAACCTTATTGTTATCAAAGGTATACTCTGCATCAATAAGTTTCATATCCAGATTATGTTCTCTTATTTTTTTCTGGCATATTTTAAATGCTTCCCGTTCTTTCAGACGATTCTGCTGCTCTTTTTCTTCATCTTCCGGTGTTGCTACACGAAGCACTTCTTTCAAAGGATGCACAACATCCTCTTCCTTGATATTTCTGGGAGTCAGCACAACTCTTCCATATTCCACGCCTCGCGCTGTCTCTACAATTACATGATCCCCTTCCTGAATATCATATTCTTTTGGATCAAAATAATATATCTTCCCAACGTTTCGAAATCTTACGCCTACTACTTTTGTCATTCTATTTCTCCCTGATTGTCAAGAACAGAAGCTCCAGTGCGAGTTCCAGATTTACATTAGCACGCAGACGTACTTTTGTCTTTTCCAATGCCTCCAGAATTTTCTCCAGATTCTCATAAGAACGCTCACTTGCCTGTTCTTTAATAAAATTTATTTCCTGCTTAAATACGAGATTATCAATCTCCCTTGTTGCTTTAAACATCAGTACATCACGGAACCAAAATTGAAAAATATCAAGATAATCTCCTATATTCTGCTTTTCTGTAGATAATTCCCGAATTGCATCCGTCAATTCATATACTTCCATTGTATTGGCATACTTCAAAAGACGAAGGGCATTCTGTGTCATATCAGAAAATTCCTGAGATGTTGCAGCTTCTTTGGCTTTTCCTATGCTTCCATGTGCAAAAGATACATCTATCTCGGCTTCATAATCCGGGATATGTAAGTGTTCCATTAAATATTTTTTTACAAGACTGTCATCTACAACTTTCAGATCCAAACGCACACATCTGGACAGTATTGTTGGAAGAAGACCGTCCACATTGCTTGTAAGAAGCATGATCACTGCATATTCCGGCGGTTCTTCTATGGTTTTTAACAGTGCATTCTGTGCCTGTGGATTCATCATATGAGCATCCGGAATAATATAAATTTTATACGGGCTGCAGTATGGTTTGATTGCCACATCATGAATAACCTGATCCCGAATCTCATCAATGGTGATCACACCTGGTTTTTCATGAGAAACCATAATAATATCGGGATGATTCTTACCTATGGCCTTTTTACAGGAATCACATTTCTGGCAGGGTTCTTCTCCTCCTGCCTCACATTGCAGAGTCATTGCAAATGTACCTGCCATAAGCTTTTTTCCAGCCCCCGGCTCGCCTGTTAATATATAGGAATTGGCGACCTTTCCTGTTTTTATTGCGTTTTTCATATGACGTATAATTTCATCATGTCCAATTATGTCATGAAAACCTATCATAAAGAATCACCTCTCTTTTACTCTTCTATACAGCCTCATTATATCATACTTTTTTTACCTATTGTATTGATTTTATATATTTTATTATTTCTTCCACACATTCATTCAATTCTATATTTTCAAAGCGTTTCTCAATTCCTGCTTTTTTTATATTTTCTTCCGAAAAATCTTCCTGGTCTGCAAGAAAACGGCGACAAAGTTCTGCGTACCCGGGATTCTTCTGCATTTTTTCTCTCTGTAATGCCCGTGTAAGTCTTTCCCCATCTTCCACTTCTACATAAATGGCACATACTTTATCTTTTCCATAATAATCTTTCAGCTTCCTGAAAGATTCCAAAGTTCCTATTCCCAGGTAATCAAAATCTTTGACATTAATCTGACCTTCATCTGCAGTAAAATACGTCCATATCCCATGTACCGTATGATACTCTCTTGATTCGATCAGGCATTTCTTTTCTTTTATTTCTTCTAACTTTTTCCCATCCACAAAAAAGTATTCTCGTCCGTTTTCCTCACCGCTACGAATCGGTCTTGTTGTGTAAAGAACCAGTTTCTCTAAATTCAACTCCTTTCTTCCGGTAAGCTCAGAATAAATTCTGTCCTTTCCGGAAGCGCTCTTTCCCATAATGTAAAATATTTTTCCCATTTTCTTTTTTGCTGTTTCTCAGCCCGCTACTCCTTTACTACACATATTGTTTTATTTGTACGGTCACAAAGTCCTTCCAGTACAATTCCACGTTCCATGTATCTTCTCACATTCCGTACAAAAAGTCCAGTAATCTGCTCTCCCGGTGTGATCATAGGAATTCCCGGCGGATACAAATATGCAAATTCTGCTGAAATTTTCCCAACACTTTCCTCAAGAGGACAAAAAACACTTTGCGCATCCATAGCCTCAGAAATACGCATCATTTGTTTCTTCTCTCCGACTTTAATTATATTCCTGTCTATATTTAAAGATTTTTCTGTGTTTTTTAAAGATTCCCGATTATCAATTTCTCTGATTGCATGACTGAGCCGCTGAAATCCTTCTGCCGTATCTCCTACAGAGGTTAAGGCAAGCACATAGTTTTCACATGTCATTTCTGTCTCTATATGAAATTCTTCCCGCAGTATTTCCTGCAGCTGCATTCCATTTAAAGAACTGTGGACTGTAGATAATAATATTTTAGAACGGTCAAAATCATGAACCCGCATATCTCTTCCTGCTTTAGGCGTTACAAGATGAATATATTTGCACTTTTCCAGTTCTTCCCTTGTGCTTTTTAAATTCTGTACAAACTCCTGAAACATTCCTCTTCCATCTCTCTGCAATTTGTCCACACATGCATCTATACTGGCCATTAAAATATAAGATGGACTGCTGCTTTGGTAAATACTCATAAAGCGCTTGATGAAATTTCGGTTTACCCTATCGCTGCATCTGTGAAGGACAGCTGTTTGCGTCAGAGACGGCAATGTTTTATGAAAACTCTGTATAACCAGATCTGCACCCAGTTCAACTGCAGAAGTGGGAAAATAATTAGAAAACTTAAAATGTGCTCCATGAGCTTCGTCTACAATTAATGGAATCCCATGGGCATGTGCTGCATTGGCAATTCTTTTTACATCAGATACCACACCATCATATGTAGGGGATGTAATAAGAACAGCCTCGATATTAGGGTTCTCTTCCAGGATTGTTTCCACTCTTGCCGGAGAAATTCCCCCGTTTATCCCCAAAACCGGATCTTCTTGTGGATAAATATATGTGGGAACCAGGTCTCTTATATACATACCGTTATAAACTGCTTTGTGACAATTCCTGGCTACAAGAATTTCTCCACCTTTTTTAACAGATGCAGAAATCGCTGCCAGAAGTGCAGCTGTACTTCCATTCACACTGTAGAAAGTTTCTTTTACCTCATATAATTTTGCTGTTCTTTCCTGCGATTCTTTTAAAATCCCTTTTGGATGATGAAGATCATCAAATCCCGCAATCTCTGTAATATCTCTTTCAAATGGAAAATCCCCATCTACTGATTTGGGATTTCTCTTATGCCCCGGCATATGAAACGGATAATCTTCTGTTTTACTAAACTCCTCTAACGCTTTATACAATTTTTCCATATTCTGCTGCTCCACTTTTCCGGCTTTATACTTTAAACCTGTAACCTACTCCCCATATTGTTTCTATATATTGCGGTTTAGCTGTATTAAATTCAATTTTCTCACGGATTTTCTTAATATGAACCGTTACAGTCGCAATATCTCCCACAGATTCCATATCCCATATTTCACGAAACAATTCTTCTTTTGTAAAAACTCTATTAGGATTTTCTGCAAGAAATGTAAGAAGGTCGTATTCTTTTGTGGTAAACGTTGTTTCTTCTCCATTTACCCACACACGACGGGCTGTCTTATCTATTTTTATTCCTCGTATTTCCACGATATCATTTTTCTGAACATTTGATCCGATCAGCCGGTTATATCGCTCCATATGCGCCTTTACTCTGGCAACAAGTTCACTGGGACTGAACGGTTTTGTCATATAATCATCTGCTCCCAATCCAAGTCCCCTGATCTTATCAATATCATCTTTCTTTGCAGAAACCATAATGATCGGTGTATTTTTTACCTGACGTACCTGACGGCATATATCAAATCCATCGATTTCCGGAAGCATAAGATCCAGAATAATAAGATCAAATTCCTCATTCAATGCTTTTGTAAGTCCAATATCTCCTCTGTTTGCAATTTCCACTTCAAATCCGGAAAGTTCCAGATAATCTTTTTCCAGATCCGCAATTGCTTCTTCATCTTCTATAATTAATATTCTACTCATTTCATAGGTACCTCCTGGTATTTTCTAAGAACAAAATACATAATGGTTCCGATCCCTAAACGGCTCGTTGCCCATACTTTTCCACCATGATCTTCCAATATCTTCTTTACAATCGAAAGTCCGATCCCACTTCCTCCTTTTGAGGAATTTCTTGAAACATCAGTACGGTAAAAACGATCGAAAATATATGCAATATCTTTTGCACCAATTCCTTTTCCATTATCTTCAATCTCAACCTGTATAAAATCTCCTACATCTTTTATCCGAATCTGAATGATTCCTTTCTTTTTATCCATATACTTAATGGCATTTCCAATAATATTATGGATCACCCGGCGAATCTGCTCTCCGTCTGCAATAACCTGTACATTTCCCTCTACATAATTTGCATATACAAGTTCAATTCCCCTTGTCTCCAGTTCCAATCCGATTTCTTCTGCGCAGTCTCCAAAATAATCTTCTACCTGCAGTTTGCTAAAAGTATATGGAATCCGGTTGGTATCTATCTTGGAATAAAAAGTAAGCTCATTAATCAGGTGATCCATTTCATTCGTTTTATTATAGATGGTCTTTACATAACGTTCCATTTTCTCCGGTGTATCTGCCACTCCATCCATAATTCCCTCTACATAACCTTTTACTGCTGTGATCGGTGTTTTTAAATCATGAGAAATATTACTGATCAGTTCTTTATTCTCTTTATCCAGCAGAACCTTTTCTTCTGCAGACTGTTTCAGACGTATCCTCATATCCTCAAAATCCCGGCACAACTCTGCAAACTCATCATGCCCTTCTACCTCAAGAACAAAATCAAGGTTTCCTTCTTTTATATTGTGAGTCGCTTTTTTTAATTTTAAAAGAGGTGCTGCTATACTTCTATAAATCCACAATCCTACAGATAATGCGGTAAATACAAGTATAATCGATGCCGTAAGAAACAGATCTTTTGTCATAAGACGTATTTGCATTTCACTGTCCGAAGATTCTGCTATGGAAATTTCATAAGACCCTTTGTACAAACCTGCTTTTTCCTGCCCAGGAACCCGGCTAGCCTGCGACTGGCCAAATCCATATAATGTTGCCGCAAACAAGAGCAGAGGAACAAGGATAATCATAACAAATCCTACAATTATTCGTGTTTTTAATTTCATACTGTTCTCCGTTCTTTCCATCTGACTAATTTTACACTTATTATATCATAAAGAAGAACGGCAATATCTTAATTTTCTATAAAAATGAGCCGATATTTCTAAAATACCGGCTCATTCCCATTATATATAATATTGTTTATGATTCTTTACAGATATTTCTTTAAATCTTCAACTTTGTCAAGATGTTCCCATGGAAGATCTACATCGGTACGTCCAAAATGTCCGTAAGCAGCTGTCTGTTTGTAGATCGGACGGCGAAGATCCAGCATCTTAATAATACCTGCAGGGCGAAGATCAAAGTTTTCTCTGATAATCTCTACAAGTTTTGTTTCTTCCAGTTTACCTGTTCCAAAAGTTTCAACATTAATAGAAGTTGGCTGTGCAACACCAATTGCATAGGAAAGCTGAATTTCACATTTGTCAGCAAGACCTGCTGCAACGATATTTTTTGCAACATAACGTGCTGCATAAGCTGCAGAACGGTCTACTTTTGTGCAGTCTTTACCTGAAAAAGCACCACCGCCATGACGGCCATATCCACCATAGCTGTCAACAATGATCTTACGACCTGTAAGACCACTATCTCCATGAGGTCCGCCAATTACAAAACGACCTGTTGGATTAATGAAATATTTTGTATTTTCATCTACCATATCTGCCGGAATAATTGCATCTAATACATATTTTTTAATATCTTTATGGATCTGTTCCTGTGTTACATCCGGATCATGCTGGGTTGAGCATACAACTGCATCAATACGAGCCGGTTTGCCTTCTTCGTTGTATTCCACAGTTACCTGTGTTTTTCCATCCGGACGTAAATAAGAAAGTGTTCCATCTTTCCGAACTTTTGTAAGCTGATATGCAAGTTTATGTGCCATATTAATTGCGTATGGCATATACTCCTCTGTTTCATTGGAAGCATAACCAAACTGAATACCCTGATCACCTGCTCCAATCGCATCGATCTCATCTTCACCCATTTTTGCTTCCAGTGCTTTATCTACACCAAGCGCAATATCTGCAGACTGTTCGTCAATCGCAGTAATCACACCACATGTATCTGCATCAAATCCGTATTTTCCTCTTGTATAACCGATTTCACGGATTGTATCTCTTACGATTTTCTGAATATCTACATATGCGTTTGTTGTAATCTCACCCATAACAAGTACAAGACCTGTTGTTGTTGCTGTTTCACAAGCTACACGGCTCATTGGATCCTGTTCAATTAAAGCATCAAGGACAGCATCGGAAATTGCATCGCACATTTTATCCGGATGGCCTTCTGTTACAGATTCTGATGTAAATAAAATTTTCTCCATTTTTTCTCCTCTTTTTTCTCTTTCTGAAACCGAATTATCTTCCGGTCTCTGTACAATAAAAAACAGCCCGAATAATCGGACTGTTCAAGTTTCTATAAACAATCCTCTTATTGTTCGATCTCTCGCTCAGGTTGGCACCTTCCATAGCTTCGCAGGGGTTGCCGTGGCTTCACAGGTCCTTTGTACCTCCACCACTCTGAATAAAAGGCTATTTTTTATTCTTTTGTCTGTTACAAACCTTACAATATACTTAATAACCTACAATGTCAAGTATATTTTAGAATTTATTTTTGCATTAACCTACACGAAGACGGAATTTCTGAATTTCCTTTTCGTTGGAAACTTTCTCAATTTCCGCTCCAAGGCTTCTAAGCTTTTCTTCGAAGTTTTCATATCCTCTCTGGATATAAACGATATCATCCACAACAGTAAAACCTTCTGCTGCAAGACCTGCGATTACAAGTGCTGCTCCAGCACGAAGATCCGGTGCGCTTACCCTTGCCCCTGTAAGTTTTGACACACCGTCAATAATTGCGGTATTTCCTTCGACTTTAATACTTGCACCCATTCTGGATAATTCATCTGCATATTTAAAACGATTTTCAAAAATGCTTTCTGTTACGATACTGGTACCTTCTGCAAGTGCAAGTGCCACTGCGATCTGTGGCTGCATATCTGTAGGATATCCCGGATATGGAAGTGTTTTTACATTTGTACGGCGAAGCTTTTTAGCTGCACGTACACGTACTGCATCATCAAACTCTTCTACTTCACATCCGATTTCTTCTAATTTAGCTGTCGTTGCTTCCAAATGTTTTGGAATAACATTACGCACCATAATATCCCCACCGGTAGCTGCAGCAGCAAACATAAATGTACCTGCTTCAATCTGATCCGGAATAATGGAATATTCTGTTTTATGAAGTTTTTCAACCCCTTTGATACGGATCACGTCTGTTCCTGCGCCTTTAATATTAGCTCCCATACTGTTCAGGAAATTCGCCACATCCACTACATGCGGTTCTCTTGCTGCATTTTCAATGATCGTACGGCCAGGTGCCAGTGACGCTGCCATCATAATGTTAATCGTTGCACCAACAGAAACAACATCAAGGAAAATATGGCTGCCATGAAGATTCTCTGCCTTTGCCACAATTGCTCCATGGAAAATATCAACATTTGCACCAAGTGCGCGGAAGCCTTTTAAATGCTGGTCAATTGGTCTGCTGCCAATGTTACATCCTCCAGGAAGAGGAACTTCTGCATGTTTATACTTGCCAAGCAGGGCTCCTAAAAGATAATATGATGCACGAATTTTTTTAATATACTCGTAGTCTACACTTAAATCACCAATTGTAGAACCATTAATTTTTACAGTTGATTTATTAATACGTTCTACCTGTGCTCCGATTCCGGAAATTGCCTCAAGTAAAACATTTATGTCTCTTACGTCAGGCAGATTTTCAATAAGGATTGTTTCGTCCGTCATGATTGCAGCTGCAAGAATTGCCAGGGCCGCATTTTTAGCGCCTGCAATATCAACTTCTCCAACAAGCGGATTTCCACCTTTGATTATATACTGTTCCATAACACACCTCTATTATTTTCGCTCTATGAGCAGAAAGGATTTATCGGATTTACAATTTTCTTCTGTCTTTTCGAAAGTCAATTTTATATTATAACATAAAATTTATATTTGTAAATAAAAATCTTATTTCTGCCGGTTTTTTTCTTATTGACCGCTACTCCTTTTCCTGGTTGAGAGCATCTAAAACTGCCTGAAGAGCGGATTCCAGACTCTTATTTTCTTCATCCACAACAATATCTGCATATTTTTCATATAACGGAATTCTTTCTTCATACAAATCCAGGAGCGTCTGTCCCTCTTTCAAAACAACTCCGCGCCCTTTCAAATTTCCAAGCCTTTTTTTCAGCTCTTTGTATGAAAGTTTTAGATATACGACTTTTCCAACAGATTTTAAGTGTTCCATTGCCTCCTGTCCGTAAACTACGCTTCCTCCGGTAGCAATTACCGTATCTGTCACATCAATGGACGCATTGACCCTGTTTTCAATTTCTTTAAATCTCTCAATTCCCTCTTCTGCAATGATCCGATGCAGGCGTCTTTTTTCCTGTTTCTGTATCAGAAGGTCGGAATCCAGAAACTGAAATCCCAAAACCTTGGCAAGAACTACTCCCAGTGTACTCTTTCCTACACCCGGCATTCCGATTAATGTTATATTATTCATTTATCTTATTAATTCCTTTTTCTTTCGTATTTTATCACATAGTATGAAAAATCGCAATCCCGCCTGAAACTTCCAGGTTTTCCCTCTTATTTTTTCTGTTTTTTTATATGTTTTTTTGTATTATTTTTCTTTTTTTTCTGTTTCTTCACACTATAGCCAAATGTTCCCAGAACTTTTCCGGTTGCCATATAAGCACCATGAGAATATACCAGAAGCTTTGCATCATTTAATCTGAATTTTTTATTATCATCCATAAACTGTTCATCCGCATGAACAGCCAGCACATCTGCAAGAAACATGTGATGAGAACCCAGCTCTTTTATTTCTTTTACCCTGCATTCAATAGAAACTGGAGATTCCCCGATCATAGGTGCACTCACAAATTGTGCTTTTTCTTTTGTAAGATTCATTTCTTTGAATTTATCAACATCACGTCCGGAACGCACTCCACAGTAATCTGTAGCAAACGCAAGTTTTTCCGTCGTAAGATTAATGACAAACTCTCCTGTCTTTTTTATCATTTCATAGGAAAACCGGGAAGGACGAACGGATATTGATACCATGGGAGGATTTGTACATATCGTTCCTGCCCATGCTACTGTAATAATATTATCATTTCCTTCCCCATCGGTTACACTGACCATAACTGCCGGAAGAGGATATAACATATTTCCGGGTTTCCATGTCTGTTTTGGCATTTTTATCTCCTGTTCTTTATGCAAAATCGCTTTGCAGTATCTGTGCCGCCTCCATCATGGATGGAATCAGCTGTTTCTTACGGGATACCACTCCCTTCAAATGGAAAGTCCCGTCTTCCGGTTCCTGATTAAAAGCAATCTTTGCCATTTCTTCACTCCCATCTCCATAATACAAAAGTTCAGTAGACTCTTCCATGATATTTGTAAGCATAAAATATACTCGTGAAATATTATGACGTCCACATTCACTTACAAGGAAAGGAAGAAGTTTTTCTTTAATTTCCAGAAGTTCTTCTTTATCCATAGAACTTATCTGTCCAACACCAAAAGTAATTTCACCTTCTGCTATAAACTTCTTATAATCCTGATAAAAAATTTCTTCCGGAGATTTATCTTTCAGATTACTTCCTGCTTTAAACATTTCCCTTGCAAAATCTTCAATATCAATATCTGCGATCAGAGCCAATGCCCCTGCTGCCATTTTATCCTGCAGCGTACAGGTGGGAGAACGGAACATTAACGTATCCGAAATAATCGCAGCACAAAGAAGACCTGCTATTTTCTGAGGAATTTCCAGTCTCTGCTCCCCATATATCTGATACATGATCGTTCCTGTACATCCTACCGGCTGATTTCGAAAAGAAATCGGCTTCATTGTTTCTAAGGATCCCAGTTTGTGGTGGTCTATGATTTCAAGAATTTCTGCTTTTTCAATATTTTCAACCGCCTGATCCTTTTCATTATGATCTACAAGAATTACTTTTTTTCTATGCATATCGAGGAAATTACGTCTGGAGATTGTTCCCACACATCTGCCTCTTTTATCAATTACAGGAAATGCCCTGTGGCGATTTTTAATCATTACATCCTGAATATCATCTGTATAATCTTCTGTATTAAAAGTTACAAGATTATCATTTCTCATAACGTACCGGATGGGAATACTTTGATTGATCAGTCTTGCAATGGTAAAGGTATCATATGGAGACATAATGATCACAATATTTCTTTCATGTGCAAGTTTAATTACTTTTTCAGTAACTTCAATTCCCATTCCTACTATGATACAGCTTACATTTTGATTAATAGCTTCCAGATGATCTTCTTCCCGGTCCCCCATAATGATCATATCATCTTCTTCCATATATGTTTTCATCATTTCGGGATTTGCAGTTGCTACAAGTACTTTTCCTTTTACAAAATAGGCATGTTCATTTCCCTCAATAACAATTCCATCAATTGTCTCTGCAATTCTCCTGTATTGCGTTCTCGCACTGGAAAGAAGATAACTGTCTGTTGTATCCATGTATGTTTTTGCTATATCGCCAATGGTAATAAGCCCTTCCAGACATCCTTCCTTGTCTCTGATTGGCAGTGAAACAATGCCGTTTTCCTGCATCATGTCCCAGGCATTTTTTAAAGACATACTTTTATCTGCTTCCGGACTGATACGAATATCCATATCTTTGACCTGTGTCCCAATATTGGTTATATATCCTGGAGGCTGTACTCCAAAACGATTTAAAACATACTGTGTCTCTTCATTGATCTGACCAGCTCTTTTAGGAATATATCTGCCGCTTTGACTTGTTCTATTTTTAATGTCTGCATATGCAATAGCCGAACATATAGAATCTGTATCCGGATTCTTATGTCCGATTACAAATATTTTTTCCTGGTTTTTCATTCACATCCATCCTTTTTTATCCACTATTTCAATTTTATATTTGCAAAAAGAGAACCAAGAGATGTTGTTGCTTCTTCTTTGGAATCCGGAAGTTCTACTACCTCTTCTTCAATTTCTTTTGCCATCATATCGGATGCTTCCTTGATGCTAAGGCTGATCTTCCCGTCTTTAATACCTGTTACTTTTACTTTCACCTTATCTCCTACTGAAAGAATCTCTGAAGGTTTTTTGATTCTTTTTTCACAGATTTGAGAAATATGAACAAGCCCGGAAAGCCCGTTTCCAAGATTTATAAAAGCACCATATGGCTGAAGGCTCTCCACAATGCCTTCTGTAATAAGGCCTGTCTGGAGATTCGAAACTTTGTTTTTCCGTTCTTCTTCTGCCTGTTTTTTTAAGATTTCTTTTGCAGAAAGAATCAGCCTGTTATTTTCCTTTTCTATATCAAACACCTGAACCTGAATCCTGCGATTCAGATATTCCTCTGTATTTTCCACATACTGTAAAGAAAGTTTGGATGCCGGAATAAAGCCTCTTATATCTTCCACATATGCAACAACACCGCCATTTACGCTTTCCTTTACGACAACATCTATAACCTCTCCGGATTCTTTTAATTCCTGTAATTTGTCCCATGCCAGAACGTCCGATGCTGCAATTCTGGATAACAGGATATTTCCATGTCCATCATCTTTTTTTATTACAGTAGCTGAAATTTCATCTCCCTCATGGATTTCCTCTTTTATATTAAATCCCGGTTCTCTGCTGTATTCTTCTACCGGGATGATTCCCTCTGCATAATATTTCAAATCAAGGATAACTTCTTTTTCATCTACACTGATCACAGTCCCTGTAAGAATGTCTCCTTCTTCTATTTTTTTGAAAGAGGCCTCAAGTTCTGCCTCATAATCCTTCATTGTTTCTGCCATTTTATACACTCCTCATTTCTATTTCTTATTATCGTGATTATAGCATATCCATTTCAGAAATGGAAACAATTATACTGGAATTCCCCTTCTGTTATTGATATAATAAAGTGAGAGTAAATTCTATTTGCAGTTTGCCCTACACTAACAAAAAATTTCAGGAATGGTTAAAAAAATGAAACAATATTCTGTACCGTTAAGAGATTTTAAAGAAATCGATGACTGGGATACCGTTATCTTTCTTTATAAATCAGCTTTAAAGCAAATTAAAACAAAAATTGATATTTTAAATGATGAATTTCAGCACCGCCATAAATACAATCCAATTGAACACGTTAAAGCAAGGATCAAAACACCGGAAAGCATTGTCAAAAAACTAAAACGTTACCATTATGACTCCAGTATTGAAAACATGGTTCGATATGTAAACGATATTGCAGGTATCCGTATCACCTGTTCTTTTACGTCTGATATTTATAAAATAGCAGATATGATTGCCAATCAAAACGATCTTACCATCCTTTCCATCCGCGATTACATGCAGACTCCAAAAAAAAGCGGATACCGCAGTTATCATATGCTTGTAACAGTTCCTGTATTTCTTTCCGACAGTGTTGTTGATACAAAAGTAGAAATTCAGATTCGAACAGTTGCACAGGATTTCTGGGCAACTCTGGAACATAAAATGCATTATAAATTTGAAGGAGACGGACCTGATTATATTTCTAAAGAATTAAGGGAATGTGCGGAATTTGTATCTGATCTTGATGCAAAAATGGAACAGCTTAATATAGAAATTCAGAAATACGGGGAAAAAAATGAATAATATCTTCCCTAAAAACGAGGAGTGCCCCGGCAGTGGTTTACCGGGGCAATTATTATGAAAAAACTGTACGTGTAATGTTACCATTACGACTTTTTTCGTATCCGTTCTTTCGAACTAACTTTATCATAACAGACTAATATGAACAAATAATGAACAAATAATGAACTTTTGTTTTATTTGCATATTTTTCCTATTTTATTTTATCATTTTTTATAAATAAGTAACAATGTCTTTCTCGTGTTTCCTTTTTGTATTTGTCTGTTTTATATGTTTTTTTTATTAACTTAAAATACTTTTTGCAAAATCAATCATTTTCTGAAGAATGCCTTTTACCTCTTCTTTTCCTAAGCCAATGCTTTCCATCTTATCATATACTTTTGAAACATAGGAACGAAGCTGATCTTCATCGATATTAATATCCATTACTTTCTGAGCTACATCAACAAGAGACTGCTTCTCTTCATCTGTAAGACTGATTCCCAATGTCTCTGATGCCATATCAACACCTTTTGCGATCTGATCTTCTGTGATCTGCTGCTGATCAATCAGATTTTTCACATAAACCACAATATCTACCACCTTATCCGGATCAGATAAAAGTGTATCTACGTTATCCATAATAATTTCCTCTGTCTGACTTTCTGCAGATGCCATAACACTAACCGGAGTTGTGGTAAGAACAACTGCTGTCATTAATACTGCTGTTAATCTCTTTATTTTCATGATTATTACCTCCTGTTTTACCTTCTTGTTTCGAAACTATGATTATTATAACACAAAATTTATATCCATTTGTAAACTTTATATAAAACCCATTTTTCGAGATCTTATTCACAAAACTTTTGATATTCGTTCATTATTTTTTCATATGTTAAACATTGTTCTATCACATTTTCCTTATATACTACTACTATAAAAATAATACAGCCAACATTATTTTTATAAAATTTCTTTTTCATATGTTGATTGCATTTAAAGCAATCAACTCTCCTTCCTTTTAAAACTATAAACGTATAAAAAAGTATCCGATTAGCCACCGGATACTTTTTTTGTTTTATCTTCTTATTTCATAAAACCCATTGGATATACTGGCAAATGTTTCAAGGCTCAAAGCTTCCCCTCTGATATTCAAAGGAACCCCACAGTTTTCCAATACCTGTTCTATCTCTTCTTTTGTATATGATAATTCCTGTGAATTTTTAAGACCATTTACAAGAGTTTTTCTTCTCTGATTAAAAGATGCCCTTATGATCCTAAACATTAATTTTTCATCTTTTACTTCAACCGGAGGCTGTTCATATCTTTCAAGACGAATCACAGCACTTCCAACTTTCGGTCTTGGCATAAAACAGTTAGGTGGAACATTTGCTACAATCTGCGGTTTTGCATAATACTGAACTGCCAGAGACAAGGCTCCATAATCTTTTGTGCCCGGTCCTACCTGCATTCTGTCTGCCACTTCTTTCTGAACCATAATTGTAATCGAATCTATTGGAACCTGATTTTCAAATAACCCCATGATGATAGGTGTTGTAATATAATACGGCAGATTTGCTACTACCTTAATGGGCTTTCCTCCATTTTTTTCAATAGCCAGCCTGCGTATGTCCACTTTTAAAACATCATCGTTTATAATGGTTACATTATCCCAATCTTTTAATGTATCCCCTAAAATAGGAATAAGCGTATGGTCAATCTCAACAGCAACAACCTCTCTTGCTGCTTCTGCCAGATATTGCGTCATGGTTCCAATTCCCGGCCCGATTTCCAATACGAAATCGTCTTTTGTAATTTCTGATGCCGCAATAATTTTTTCCAGAACGTGTGTGTCAATTAAAAAATTTTGACCAAACCTCTTCTGGAAAGCAAAGTCATACTTTTGAAGAACTTCAATGGTATATTTAGGATTTCCAAGATATGGTCTGGTCATAATTTATACTTCCTTTTTATCAATTTTTATTTACCGCTGAAATCTTTTTCGTACAAAACAATGTATCCTTCTCGATCCATTCTTTTTTTAGATGGATTCTTCTTAAAAAGACGTCCACCCTGTGATTTGGAAATTGCTGTATCAATTAAGTTTTTCACAGCCCCTATTGTCATAGGCTCATCCTCTTTCTGATTAATACCGATCAGATTATAAAGAGCCAGCATTCCCATATTATCAATTTTGTATCCATTTTCTTTGGCATATACTTTTGCAAAGTTTGCAAGTTCGTCATTAGTAAAAACAGGGATATTCACGATAGATGTAAATTTTTTTGCAAGTTTTGGATATCTGGCAAGCATTTTTCTCATTCCGATTTTTTCATCTTCCAAAATAACCGTAAGACCAGCTGTATTTTCTTCCATCGCTTCATTAAGCTTTTCTGCTGTTTCCTGATCAAGCTGATTTGCATTTTCAATAACAAAGAAACCGCCTGCTAATTTTTTTATAATTCCCTGAATATCTTTTCCATTGATCTGTTCTGCAAAAACATACGCAACACTGGATGCTTCCATGTTCAGCTCTTTACAAATAGCTGGAATCAAACTTGAAATCAGTCTTGTCTTTCCTGTTTCACTTCCACCCATTACCACAATATTACCTGTTTTTGATGTCGGATCAGCTGCTGCCAGCTGTGCATCTAAAAGAGCTCCCACAAGCTGTTCTTTCATACCTGGTATTTTTACAAAATATGTAAACAGCTGCTTTTCTTCTTCTCGAAGTTCTTTTTCTCTTGGAACAATATCAAGCGCTTCTTCTTCCTCTCCAATTTTTATAGAGTCTATAAAACGCTCTAATTCATCTTCTTCAGAAAGACTTTCTTCTGCAAATTCTTCCTCTTCCGGAAGCATTTCCTCCTGTGAAGAAAGCTCCTCTTCTTCTAATTCCTGGAATGGTTCTTCTTCATCCTCTTCGCTCTGACTTAAAAGATTTTTGATAAAATCATCTTCCTCATCTTCTTCGTCACCTGCTTCTATTTCTGCAAGCTGCTTTTCAATAAGATCTTCCATTTCCAAATCCGGTACTTCCGGTTTTGCTGCCGGTTCTTCAAATGGTAATTTTATTTCAGGTTCTTCTTCCGGTGTATGCATCGGACCTTTTAAAAATTCAGCTTCTGCCTGGCGCAGATCTTCTTCTGTAAATTCTTCCTCTTCCAGATCTTCCATTGTTAAATCTGCAATTTTTTCCGAATCAGGATCTTCTTTAACCTTTATATCTTTTACAGAAACTTCCGGTTCTTCCTCTACAACAGGTTCTGCCACGATTTCCGGCTCTTCTTTTTCTTCCGGTATTTCTATGCCCTGAGCGGATGCAGCAGCAAGGATCGTATCTTCAAGATTAAAGTCAAAATCATTTTTTTTGTCTTCCGGAGTCTCGTTTATTTTTTCAAGAACGTCTTCCTGCAGTTTTATATCTTCTACTTCTGGTGCTTCCTCTGGGGTCATATTCCGCATAGATTCCGGAATTTTTAATTCCGGCATTCTGATCGTCTGTGAAAAATCAAATTTTGGTTCTTTTTTATCTTCTTCCGGAACTTCCTGCTTTTCTTCTTTCTGTTCCGGTTTTATACCTTCTTCTTCAAGTTCCGGTATTTCTTCATATGCTTCATTAGAAGAAGAACTTTTTATCATTTCTTCCTGTACGTCATCAGATTCTTCTTCCATTTCTGAAAAATCATCTTCATCCGTCTGTTTCGCACGGAAAATATCCCGGATACCTTTTGATATTTTCTCCTGAAGGGTTTGTGCTCCTTCAAGATCTCTATCATTTCGGATCTCAATACTTTCAATCTGAGGTTTATCCGGCTCCGGTTCTGCAACTGTTTTTTCTTCAGAAATCTCTTTCTTTTCTGCGTTTTCTTTTAATGCCCTGGCATCTTCCGGTTTCAACAGTTTTGGAACAAACTGTTTCTCATATTTTTCTTTTTCTTCTCCGGAAAGAACACCCATACGCATTTTTAAATCATATGCCTTCATTACGTATGTTCCTTCACTGAACCATAAAATCAGTTCATTACATAATTCAAGACATTTTTCTTTATTTCCTGCTTTATAATACAGTTTGGCCAGTTCGTATGTCCATTTTTCAGTAAATTCTTTTTCTTTATATTCCTCCAAAATAGCAATCTGCTCATTAAGAGATACCTTTTTTGCTTTGGATATTTTGTATTTCAAAACGTATTTGGTATTGTCATTTGGAGCTATTTCTTTAAATTCATCAAAAAATTCAACAGCTTCCTCAATATCTCCCATTTTCAGAGAAACTTCAATCAAACGGTAAAGAATATTTTTGCCTATTGGCGCTCTGTGGTACGCAAGAAGAAAAATTTCGCGGCTGTCCTCGTATCTCTTATTTGCTGCATAGATTTCTCCAACAACACATAAGGTCCGAACATTTTTAACACGGCGCCAGTCAATGCTGTCTACCACTTCCATCGCGCCTTTGTAATCTTTTTTCTCCACTAAATTATTAATTTCTTCAAGCTTGATTCGAAATTCTTCTTTATCCAAAATTTTCACCAACTTTCCATAATTATGTGTAGTTTAACATATGCACATATACTTGTCAAAACACTTTCCTTTAATTTTCTACAGTTCCCTGTACAACTTTAAAAACCTTATTAATTTCAAATTGATGACTGATAAAATCATCTAATCCTGTACATGTGATCAAGGTCTGTATATCATGTATACTTTCTAAAAGATATGTCTGCCTGCTGCTGTCTAATTCCGAAAGAACATCATCCAAAAGAAGAATTGGGGTATCTTTCGTTCTTTTTTTCACAAGATAAATTTCTGAAAGCTTCATAGAGAGAGCTGCTGTTCTCTGTTGTCCCTGAGATCCAAATTTACGAATATCAATACCATTTACCATAACACACATATCATCTCTGTGAGGACCTGTAGAAGATAATTTCATTTTTATATCACGATCCCTGTTTTTTAGAAGACCTTTTTCAAAATCACAGGCTTCAATATTAGGTTCGTATATAATATTAATCTTCTCTTTTCCTCCTGTAAGATTTTCATGGATCTCCTGGACAATTTCATTAAGTTCCTCTATAAACTCTTTTCTTTTTTCAATAATCTTTTTTCCGTAATTTACCATCTGCATATCCCAGACATCAAGTGTTTCCTTAAGTTCCGGATTTTTATATAAATCTTTTAACAATTTATTTCTCTGATTTACAATATGATTATAAGATGCAAGATCAGACAAATAGAGATTATCCAGCTGACATAATTCTAAATCCAGAAAACGTCTTCTCTCAGATGGCCCGTTTTTTATAATATTTAAATCTTCGGGGGAGAAAAATACAAGATTGACAACTCCAAGAAGCTCTCTTGCTTTCCTTATTGGCAGTCCGTTAATAGCAACCCCTTTTGCTCGGTTCTTTTTAAGATGCATATCTAGTTTATAAGATATCCCTTCTTTCTTTACTATCATACGGATATGAGCTTCTTCTTTTTGAAAACGTATTACTTCTTTATCTTTGCTTCCTTTATGAGATTTACTCGTTCCACAAAGATAAACCGCTTCCAGAATATTTGTTTTTCCCTGTGCATTGTCTCCATAAAAGATATTTGTTCCTTTATCCAGTTTCAATTCCAGCGACTCATAATTACGAAAATCTTTTAACTGAATGGATTCAATATACATTCTTTCACCTGATTATTCTAATTTCCTGTCCATCATATGAAATAATATCTCCCTCGTAAACCTTACGGCCACGTCGGAGATCTGTTTCTCCATTTACCTGAACAAGACCATCTGCAATGACATATTTGGCTTCAACTCCATCTTCTACTAATGCAGCCAGTTTTAAAGCCTGACCAAGTTTAATAAATTCATCTCTGATTTTTAATTCCATATGCCGTTCTCCTTATCTTGCCTGATTCTGATTTATATTTACCGGAAGGATCAGATACGTATAAGTTTCCTCATCATCTCTGATAAAACAAGGTGCTTTTGGATTTACAAGATAAATATTTATGATCTCATCGTCAATTACTTTCAGTGCATCAATCAAAAACTTGGGATTAAATCCAATTAAGATATCTTTTCCATCTTTTTGAATATCAATATCTTCATTCATGGAACCCATTGCAGAGTCAATTTTTAATTCCATGCTGTTATCTGTAATATGAATAATAATCGGCTTTTTATCTCCCTCTCTTACAAGAAGAGTGGCACGATCGATACAATCTAAAAATTCTTTTTTGTTAATAGAAAGTTTTGTTTCATAATCACTGGAAAGCATCTGTTCAATGCGGAAATATTCTCCTTCGATTAAACGTGATACCACCATTGTCTGATCAAATTCAAATAAAATATGGTTTTTGGTAAAGAAAATACTTACCATATCATCCATTTCTCCAGAAAGGATCTTACTTATTTCATTTAATGTTTTTCCTGGAACTACAACTTTGCGATCCGAATATGTCCGTTTTAATGGCATTTTACGAATAGCAATACGATGTCCGTCCAAAGACACAACTTTCAGACAATTATCTTTTATTTCAAACAATTCACCAGTCATTAATTTGTTGTTTTCGTTCACTGCAATAGAGAATATTGTCTGACGAATCATTTCTTTTAATGTATATTGTGAGATAGTGAGAGATTCATCTCTTTCAATCAGTGGGAGATACGCAAAATCTTCACCTGATTTTCCTGGAATATTGAATTTTGATTTTTCACAGGTAATAGTGGCAGTAAATTTATCATCTGTTTTTATAGTAACATCATTATCTGGAAGTCTTCTTATAATTTCATAGAAGATTTTTGCATCCAGTGCCACCATTCCTTTTTCAGAAATAGTTCCTTCAACAATTGTTTCAATACCAAGTTCCATATCATTGGTAGTAAATTTAATTTGATTTGTTGTTGCATCTATTAAGATACATTCCAAAATAGGCATTGTTGTTTTAGATGGAACTGCTTTTAAGGAAATGCTTACGCTTTTTAAAAGACTGTTTTTGGAACAGATAATTTTCATAGTGTGTATAACTCCCTTCTTGTTGGATGTGGTTTGTTTATAAATAATATTTAAGAAGAAATCCGTCGTATCCGCCGTAGGGGGTGTGAATTTGTGAAAAACTCACTTGAGCCCAGTAAATACAAGGGGTTCAAGTTGGGATAACTTCGTGTAAAGGTCAGGTTAAAGTATGTGAATAAGTTGTGTACAACCAGGTGGCCCATTTTTGCCAAAAAAGTTTTACACATTTATACACATAGAATCAACATACAATCAACAGCTTATACACCAGAGATGTGGAAAAGTATTTTATCCTTGTGGATTAATCTTTTTGTTTAAGATGTCTATGGTGTTTTTTAAGTTGTCGTCAACATTAATTTCTTTTTCTATTTTATCAATGCCATGCATAACTGTAGTATGATCGCGATTTCCAAGACATTTTCCTATATTTTTAAGTGGAGCGGATATAATTTCCCTGCAAAGATACATGGCAACCTGGCGGGGAACTACAATTTTAGAATTTCGTTTATTTCCGCTAAGATCACTGACAGAAACACCAAAATGTTCTGCAACAACAGAAATAATATATTCCGGTGTTATTACTTTTTTCTCATCAGGGGAAACAATATCTTTTAAAGCCTGTTCTGCCAGCTCCAGTGTAACTTCCTTTTTTTCAAGTTTGGCAAACGCCATTACTTTATTAAAAGCACCTTCAAGTTCTCGAATATTGGATTTTATATTGTTTGCAATATATTTGATAACATCTTCGCTTATATTATAGCCATCCATTTCCTCTTTTTTATGAAGAATCGCCATTCTTGTTTCATAATCCGGAAGAGTGATATCAGCAATCAGACCCCATTCGAATCGTGAACGGAATCTTTCTTCTAAAATTTCCATATCTTTAGGCGGCTTATCAGAAGATATGATAATTTGTTTTTTTGCACTGTGAAGGCTGTTAAAAGTATGGAAAAATTCCTCCTGTGTAGATTCTTTTCCTATAATAAACTGGATATCATCGACCAGGAGAACATCAATATTTCTGTATTTTTCACGGAATTTAGTCATTGCTGTGTTATTTCCGTTTCGGATTGTTTCAATTAATTCATTTGTAAATTCTTCACTGGTTACATAAAGAACTTTACTATTTTCATCATGTTCAAGAATAAAATGAGCAATGGAATGCATTAAATGTGTTTTTCCAAGCCCGGCGCCACCATAGATAAACAGTGGATTATATGTATCTCCCGGAGATTCTGCAACTGCGAGAGCAGCAGCCTGGGCAAATTTGTTATTACTTCCTACAATAAAAGTATCGAAAGTGTATTTTGGATTCAGATGAGCTTCTTCATAACGGGAATCCTGTATGCGATCATTATAAGTAGGAATTTCTTTATCCGGGACTTCATCTTCCGGTATAAAGCGGACTTCACATTCATCCAGTCCGGTTACAACACTGATCGTTACCTGCAGGGGAAGTTTATATTTGTTGCTGATATAGCTTAAGCCAAGTCCGGCAAGTTCAGAAGGTACAATAATCGTAACTACATTATTTTCTGCAGTGTAAACCTTCAATGGCTTTAGCCAGGTATTGAAGGGAACTTCTGAAATTTGATATTCTTTTTTCAGCGTTTGAAGAATCTCTTCCCAATTTTCCATTACTATGTTCATTTTCGTCTCTCCTGGTTTATTTTCCTTCTATATAATAAAGGTAGATAATAAATTTCAAGTATGATCTTTATAAAAAGACATAAATATCCTTTTATATATTATAATAAATAATTGGTTTTCGCAATGGCAAAACATTCAAAAAATCTTCTTTTTACACCTTTTTAGTTTTCAACATTATGAATGTGGATTAGTGTGGAAAAGTGTGGATATAATAAAATTAGTTACCATAAGCCTGATGGAGGTGTGGAAAAGTATATAAAAATGTGTATAAATCTTTCCACTGTCGAAACGACGCAAAATAAAGGCTTTTTTTTAGATAATTATAAAACAAGTGGGAAAAAAGTGGATATATTATATGGTATTCCACAAGTTATCCACAAGTTATCCACAAAATGTGGATAATATTACGTAAACCACCAGCGTTATACACATACCGACAAAATATTGTTTTTTGGCGGTTTATCAGTAAAATTTGAGAAATTCTCTTGACGAAACAGGGGTTTATGAATATAATTGAAATGATGTTCTAGTATGATAATTTAATTATGGAGAATAGATAAAGGAGGTGCTTTACCTATGAAAATGACATTTCAGCCGAAAAAAAGATCAAGAGCGAAAGTCCATGGTTTCAGAGCTCGTATGAGTACAAAGGGCGGACGTAAAGTATTAGCTGCAAGAAGATTAAAAGGAAGAAAGCAATTATCAGCATAAGACCGCATTTATGTGGTCTTTTCTTCTCTTTTTAGAGAAATTATGTTTTGTGATATGGGAGGTTCCGCTGGAATCTCCCATATCATAAAAAATGAGTAAAAGGAGGATTCGATGGAAAAATCAGAGTCCTTAAAAAAGAACAGAGATTTTCAAAAAGTATATCAACGGGGAACATCATACGCAAATCGGTATCTGGTGATGTATGTACTGGAGAATCAGTACAAGAAGAATCGTCTGGGAATATCTGTAAGTAAAAAAGTAGGGAATAGTGTGGTACGCCACAGAGTCACCAGGTTGATAAGAGAAAGTTACCGCTTAAATGAAATGAAATTTAAAAGTGATCTTGATATTGTAGTGATCGCAAGACCTTCTGCAAAAGAGAGAAGTTTTCATGAAATCGAAAGTGCTCTTATGCATGTAGCAAAAAAGCATCATATAGTAGAGGAAGAGAATGATTAAAAAATTTCTAATAAAAGCAATTAAACTCTATCAAAAATATTTATCGCCGATGAAGAGAACAAAATGTCCTTATATTCCCACATGTTCTCAATATGGTTTAGAAGCAATTGAAAAATATGGTGCATTCAAGGGAGGCCTTCTTGCGGTATGGAGGATACTGAGATGTAATCCTTTTTCTCATGGAGGGTACGACCCGGTACCATAAAAAGAGTAGTAAGCCGGGAAACGGCTTTCAGATTCTAGGAGGAAGTAGACTTGGAGATGATTTTAGCCACAAAGAGTGGAACTCCGATTATCGGACAGGTAGCATCTGTTATGGGATGGATCATGGATGGCATTTATAAAATGCTGGATGGACTGTTTGGTATTCAGAATCTTGGTCTTTGTATCATTATTTTCAGTATTATTATTTATGCACTGATGACACCACTGCAGATCAAGCAGCAGAAATTTTCCAAACTCAGTGCAATTATGCAGCCGGAAATTCAGAAGATCCAGAAGAAGTATCAGGGAAAAAAAGATCAGATTTCCATGCAGAAAATGAACGAGGAAACACAGGCAGTATATCAGAAATATGGTGTTTCCCCTACAGGAAGTTGTGTTCAGCTGGCGATCCAGTTCCCGATTTTGATGGCATTATGGCAGGTTATTTATAAGATTCCCGCATATGTAGGGAGTGTACGTGCTATTTTTACAGATGCAGTTGCACATATTACAGCTGTAGACGGATATACACAGCTTGTTCAGAATTTTATTACAGATAATAAAATGACAAGAGTTCAGTTGATCATGGAAAATAACCAGGCAACAAGCAACTCTATCATTGACTTTTTATATGCGTTATCTCCTTCACAGTGGAAGGATCTGGCTGCAATGCACCAGTTTTCAGGATTTTCCGGTGTAATTGACAATACAGCTCATGAAATTTCAAAAATGCAGAATTTCTTTGGGTTAAATATTGCAGATCAGCCATTGAACTATATTAAAGCAGCTTTTGCAGGTGGAGCAGTTCTTCTTGCAGTAGCAGCGGTAATGATTCCTCTTCTTGCATGGCTTACACAGATGCTGAATATTAAGCTTATGCCACAGGCTGCACAGCCGGATGGTGAACAGAATGCAATGATGAATTCCATGAAGACAATGAATATGGTTATGCCTATCATGTCTGCTATTTTCTGTTTTACATTCCCGGTAGGTCTTGGTATTTACTGGATTTCCAGTGCAGTTGTACGAAGTGTGCAGCAGTTTATTATCAATCGCCATATGAATAAAATGAAAATTGATGATCTGATCAATGAAAATATGAAAAAAATGGAAAAGAAGCGTGAAAAAGCAGGGCTTCCTCCACAGAAGATAACAAATCAGGCTCATCAGAGTGCAAGAAATATTGATAATACAAAGATCGAAAAAGGAACAAACGGCAAAAATGCCGGTGAAAGAGCAAGAAAAGTAGAAGAATCTTACCAGAAAGCGTCAAAAGCAAAACCCGGAAGTATAACAGCCAGAGCAAATATGGTGAAAGATTTCGATGAACGGAATAAGAAAAAGTAATCAGAAACGGAGGGGTTTATGATGGAGGATTACGTTCAGTTTTCAGCAAAAACAAAAAACGATGCAATCACAAAGGCATGTATTGAACTTGGAACATCAAGTGATCAGTTAGAAATTCAGGTAATCAGCGAAGGAAGCTCCGGATTTTTTGGAATCGGAAGTAAACCGGCAGTGATTAAAGTTCGGAAAAAAGAAGATCATTCAGAAGAAGAAATGAAAGAGATTCTTGGTTCTGTAAAACTGGATGCGATTAAGCCTGAAGAAAAAAAAGAACCTGTAAAAGAACCGGAAAAGACTTTTGAAAAGAAGGAAGAAAAGGTTTCCAGTGAAAAAGTTTTAAAAGAGAAACCTGTTAAAGAAAAAAGTGTAAAAGAAAAACCGGTTAAAGAAAAACCAGCAAGAACCGGCAAACCTGTGGAAATTATAACAGATGAACAGGAGATTAAAGAAGCGGAAGAAAGAGCAAAAGTATTTTTGCAGGAAGTATTTGCTTCTATGAATCTCGGGGAAGTAGAAATTACTTCTGTTTATAATAGAAATGATGGAAGCCTGGAAGTAGATTTTGAAGGTGAAGATATGGGTATCCTGATCGGAAAAAGAGGCCAGACTCTTGATTCCCTGCAATATCTTACAAGTCTAGTGGTTAATAAAGGTAAAGAAAATTATATTCGTGTAAAACTTGATACAGAGGATTACAGAAGACGTCGTAAAGAGACGCTGGAAAACCTTGCAAGAGGAATTGCTTATAAAGTGAAAAAGACAAGAAAACCAGTAATTCTTGAACCGATGAACCCATATGAAAGAAGAATTATTCATTCTGCACTTCAGGGGAATAAATTTGTAGAAACTGTAAGCGAAGGCGAAGAGCCATATCGTCATGTAGTTGTAAAAATAAAAAGAAACTAAGAACTAAGAAAATGTTATTCTAGGTGAAAGCATGAATAACACGTAATGTATTTACGTGGCTTTCCTGGAATAACATTTCTTTTATATAGAGATATAGGAGGAAAGACTATGGAGACAACCATTGCTGCAATTTCCACAGCTATGAGCGAATCTGGAATTGGGATTATAAGAATAAGCGGACCGGAAGCCATGGATGTAATTTCTAAAATTTATCGGTCAAAAGGTGGAAAAAAAGAGATAAGAAAAATGCCTACTCATACCATTCATTATGGATACATTTATGATGGCGAGGAAATGATAGATGAAGTTCTGGTAATGCTTATGTATGCCCCCAGAACATTTACCGGAGAAGATACAGTTGAAATTGATTGTCATGGCGGTGTTTATGCCATGAAAAGAGTTTTGGAAACCGTTTTGAAAAATGGTGCGAAAATTGCAGATCCGGGAGAATTTACCAAGAGAGCCTTTTTAAACGGAAAACTTGATTTATCTCAGGCAGAAGCAGTAATGGATGTAATCCAGGCAAAAAACGAATATGCTTTAAAAAGTTCTATGGAACAGTTAAAGGGTTCTGTGCGTAAGGCAATTAAAGATATTCGGGAAGATTTAATCTATCATATTGCATATATTGAGTCAGCTCTGGATGATCCGGAACATATAAGTCTTGATGGATATGCACAGGAGCTTATGGAAATTGTGGAAAAAGAGCAAAAAGAAATCGAACATTTGTTGAAAAGTGCATCTGACGGAAAAATTATACGTGAGGGAATTAAAACAGTTATTCTTGGAAAACCAAATGCAGGAAAATCGTCTCTTTTAAATCTTCTTATAGGAGAAAATAGAGCAATCGTAACAGACATAGAGGGAACAACACGAGATATTCTTGAAGAATATATTACGCTTCATGGTATTACGCTGAGAATGATAGATACAGCAGGTATTCGTGAAACGGAAGATGTGGTAGAGAAAATTGGTGTCAGTAAAGCCAAAGATATTGCAAAAGATGCAGATTTGATTCTTTATGTTGTAGACAGTTCCAGACCATTAGATGAAAATGATGAAGAAATTATTTCTATGCTTGACAGCAGGAAGGCAATTGTTTTATATAATAAGACAGACCTTAAGTCAGCAGTAGATGTGGAATTTCTGAAACAAAAAGTAAATCATCCTGTTCTTTCCATTTCTGCAAAAGAGGAAACAGGAATACGGGAATTAGAGGAAGAAATAAAAAATATGTTTTTCAGTGGCGAACTTTCTTTTAATGATGAAGTGTATATTACGAATGCGCGTCATAAAGAGGCACTTCAGAATGCGTTGGATAGTTTGAAGCTTGTGAAAAACAGTATTGAAATGGCTATGCCGGAAGACTTCTTTTCCATTGATCTTATGAATGCGTATGAAAGTCTTGGACAGATTATAGGAGAATCTGTAGGAGAGGATCTTGTAAATGAAATTTTCAGTAAATTCTGTATGGGAAAATAAAGAAAGAGAGAATGCCATATGAAGACAGTAATAGAAAATTACGATGTTGTGGTAGTGGGAGCAGGACATGCAGGATGTGAAGCAGCCCTTGCAGCAGCCCGTCTTGGGCTTTCTACCATTATGTTTACGGTAAGTGTAAACAGCATTGCATTGATGCCCTGTAACCCGAATATAGGAGGGAGTTCTAAAGGACATCTTGTAAAAGAAGTAGATGCCCTTGGGGGAGAAATGGGCAAAAATATAGATAAAACATTTATACAGTCTAAGATGCTGAACTGTTCCAAAGGACCGGCTGTACATTCCCTTCGTGCACAGGCGGATAAGCAGGCATATAGCAATGAGATGCGTCGGACATTAGAAAATACAGAGAATCTTGTAATCCGTCAGGGGGAGGTTACAAAGCTTCTTACAGAGAATGGAAAGATAAAAGGTGTTGTTACGTATTCCGGAGCAATATATAACTGTAAAGCTGTGGTTTTATGTACAGGAACATATTTAAAAGCCCGGTGTATCTACGGGGATATAAGTAATGAGACAGGCCCTGACGGGCTTCAGGCGGCAAATTACCTTACAGATTGTCTTAAAGAACTTGGAATTGAAATGTTTCGTTTTAAAACAGGAACACCGGCCCGTATTGCGGGAAACAGTATTGATTATAGTAAAATGGAAGAGCAGTTTGGAGATAAAAGAGTTGTTCCATTTTCGTTTTCTACTGATCCGGAAGAGGTCCAGATTCCGCAGCAATCTTGCTGGCTGACTTATACAAATGAAAAGACACATGAAATTATCCGCAATAACCTTGAGCGTTCTCCTTTATATTCTGGAATGATAGAAGGAACAGGCCCTCGTTACTGTCCGTCTATTGAGGATAAAGTAGTGCGATTTGCAGATAAAAACCGCCATCAGGTATTTATTGAGCCGGAAGGACTTTATACAAATGAAATGTATATAGGAGGAATGTCAAGTTCTCTTCCGGAAGATGTTCAGTATGAAATGTATCGGTCTGTACCAGGATTGGAAAATGCAAGAATTGTAAAAAATGCATATGCCATTGAATATGATTGCATTAATCCAAGGCAGCTTTATCCTACATTGGAATTTAAAAATATAAAAGGGCTTTTTAGTGCAGGACAGTTTAATGGAAGCTCTGGATATGAGGAAGCAGCAGCGCAGGGATTGATTGCAGGTATAAATGCGGCTATGGAGATAAAAGGCGAAGAACAGCTTATTCTGGACCGTTCAGAAGCATATATTGGAGTCCTGATTGATGATCTCGTGACGAAAGAGAACCATGAACCTTACCGTATGATGACCAGCCGTGCAGAATATCGTCTTCTTTTGAGACAGGACAATGCAGATCTGCGCCTTAGAAAAAAAGGATATCAGGTAGGCCTCGTCGATGAAGAAACGTATCAGAAGGTTTTGGAAAAAGAACAGCGTATTGATGAAGAAATCCATCGTATTGAGCATGTGAATATCGGGGCAACAGAAAAAGTACAAAAACTCCTGGAATCTTATGGAAGTACACCTCTAAAATCAGGAACAACCCTGGCTGAACTTATCCGCCGTCCGGAGCTTTCCTATGAGGCTGTAGAACCTATTGATGAGGACAGACCTGATATTCCGTGGGATGTAAAAGAACAGGTGGACATTAATGTGAAGTATGATGGATATATCCGCAGACAATTAAAGCAGGTAGAACAGTTTAAAAAACTGGAAGCAAAAAAAATACCGGAAGATTTAAATTATGAAGAAGTTGGCAGTTTGCGCATAGAAGCGCGTCAGAAATTGGAAATGTATCGCCCGGTATCAATTGGACAGGCATCTAGAATTTCCGGCGTTTCTCCTGCAGATATTTCAGTTTTGCTTGTTTATATGGAACAATACGGGAAAAGGAGGGGTAAGGAATGACATATGATCTGACGATTTTGGAAAAAGGTTGCGAAGAACTTGGAATTCAGTTAGATGAAAGAAAAAAAGAACAATTTGTTCAATATTATGAATATTTAATAGAAAAAAATAAAGTTATGAATCTTACGGGAATTACAGAGTTTCAGGAAGTTTTAACAAAACATTTTCTAGATAGTTTGGCCTGTGTAAAAGCAACAGATTTAAATAAGGTAAAGAAAGTGATAGATATTGGGACGGGAGCCGGTTTTCCGGGCATTCCTATGAAAATCGCATACCCTCATATGGAAATGTGCCTTCTGGATTCGTTGAAAAAAAGAGTGGGTTTTCTGGAAGAAACGTTTGAACTGTTACATCTCAATAATATAAGCGCTATTCATGGACGTGCAGAGGAATTTGCTAAAAATAAGAAGTACAGAGAACAATATGATTTGTGTGTATCCAGAGCAGTGTCAAATTTAGCTACATTGTCTGAGTATTGTCTTCCATATGTGAAAAAAGGAGGCATGTTTATTTCTTATAAATCAGGGAAAGTGCAGGAAGAAGCGGAGGAAGCAGCAAGAGCAATCGCTCTTCTTGGAGGGAAAATAAAAGATATTTGTTATTTTAAACTTCCGGATTCAGAAATTGAACGCTCTCTTGTTTTGATAGAGAAGATAGCATCCACGCCTGGGAAGTATCCAAGAAAAGCGGGGACTCCGTTAAAAGAGCCACTGGGGATTATGTGAAAAATGTGATTAAAAAAGAAGAAAAGCTTGCTTTTCTTCTTTTTTAATTGCACAAAATATCAATAATGTTATAAATATAAAAAAGATAAATAATCCTAAATAATACAAAAATAATATAACAAAAATAACAAAATAAAGACAAAAAATGAAATAAAAACACCATAAAAAATCAGAAAAACAACAAAAACTGAAATATGAAAAACAAGAAAAAACAGAAAAAAAGACAATTTATAGAACAGAGAAAAATGATTATATCATCATAATTGTTATGAATGAAAAAAATAAAGTAAACGGGCAGATTACTTGGAAGTTAAAACAAAACAAGGTGAAATATAAGAGGGAATAGAGAAAAAAAACAAGTGAAAACAAGGAAAAAGAATGAAAAGAAGACAGGAAAAAGAGTAAATTATGTTTCACGTGAAACATAAAAAGAGTACCAGCTTTAAAAGACTGATACTCTTTTTTTCTTTAAAAGAAGATACTGACTTGTTCCAGAAAATGTTCTGGATCTTCCAAATGAGGAAAATGTTTTGTTTTATTGATTTTTGATGCTTCAATAGCAGGATTGATTTGTGTATATTCATCGATAACAAAATCGCTGTTGTTTTCGTCTCCGGTTACAATATAAAGGCAGTTATCAATAGAAGCTAGAGCGTGATTGATACTAATGTTCATATAATTTCCAATAAGACTTGCGTACATAAATTTTGCATAACATCCACCTTTATGAGCAGATTCATAATAAGCATCTATAACATCATTTGGCACATGAAATGGATTGTAATACATTTTTTCTATAAAAAGATTTTTGGTGTTCTCGTATGAAACAAGCATATGATAAACAAGTGTACCGAAAACAGGAATTTCCAAGGCTAATTTAAGCAACTTCTCTTTTTTTTGTGGTATTTTCTGGAGAGATTTTAAGCTTGGAGGATTAACCAACATAAGTTTGCCTAAGTATTCTTTTTCGTTTAAACAGGACATAATAGCAAAAGAACATGACATTCCACTGGCAATCATATCTGTTTTTTCTTTTATAACATCTTTGACAAAATCAGAAATTAGTTGAACATATAAAAAGTTTGTATACGTGATACCTGATTTATCAGAACGACCACAGCCAAGTAAATCAACAGTATATACGGTATATTCTGTTGCCAGTTCGTTTTCGATACGATTCCATTCATATCCAGAAGCGCCGGGAAGCATATCATGTATAAGAAGAAGTGGTGTTCCTTTTCCTTTTTTTGTATAATAAACTTTTCCAAAACGCCAATTATAAAAGTTCTTACTGGAAATGCTTAACATTTCTTTTAACTGGGCGGCAGTTGCGATAAATTTATTTGCTGCGTGAATAATAACAGCAGCAGAACCCATTAATACAGAAAGCGTAAGAATTTTGTGCTTGCTTTTTTTCATAATAAACCTCCTTACTTATAATAAACTATTATACGCTAAAAACCGTGTTTTTACAATGTTTTTTCAAGTGTTACACATGTTTCACGTGAAACATATACAGGTGATTAGACAATCTTGCATTTGGGTATACTATACAATAAACAGAAAAAAATAAATTCCTTTTTCTATGTTTCACGTGAAACATATGGTAGAAAGATAAAAATAAAAGTGTTATAATGAAAATATCAAATTCTGCATTTGAAAGGGAGGGTGAATTTGGGTAGAATTATAGCAGTTGCAAATCAGAAAGGCGGAGTAGGAAAATCTACGACAGCTATTAATCTTTCCGCATGTCTTGCAGAAAAAGGAAAAAAAGTATTAGCGATTGATATCGATCCACAGGGAAACACAACAAGTGGATTAGGTGTGGACAAAAATGCGGTAGAGAATACCTTGTATGAACTTCTTTTGGGAGAGGTAGACGTAAAAGATACAATTATTAAAGATGTGGTGGAAAATGTAGATTTGATTCCATCAAATATGAATCTTTCAGGATCAGAGATTGAACTCATTGGAATAGAGGATAAAGAATACATATTAAAACGCATCACAGATAAGATAAGAAGACGATATGATTATATTATAATGGATTGTCCTCCATCGTTAAGTATGCTTACCATTAATGCATTGACGGCAGCAACATCTGTATTAGTACCAATCCAATGTGAATATTATGCGTTGGAAGGATTGTCTCAGCTGATCCATACGATTGATCTTGTAAAAGACAGATTGAATAAGAAATTAAAAATTGAAGGCGTTGTATTTACTATGTATGATGCGCGAACAAATCTTTCTTTACAGGTTGTAGAAAATGTAAAAGACAATTTGAATCAAAATATATATAAAACAATTATTCCACGAAATGTAAGACTTGCAGAAGCTCCAAGTTATGGATTGCCAGTTAATATATATGATCCAAAATCATCGGGAGCAGAAAGCTATCGGCTTCTTGCAGAAGAAGTAATAAACAGGGAGGGTGAATAATGGCTGTAAGAAAAACAGGGGGACTTGGAAGAGGTTTGGATGCCTTAATTCCTGCAAAATCACCTTCTGAAAAAGAGAGTATGAAAAAAGAAAAAATACAGGCAGAAAAGAAAGAAAAATCATCTGAAAAAGAAAAAGTAATCCCTGTAGAACAAAAAGTAAAAATTTCAAAAGTAGAACCAAATCGTTCACAGCCTAGAAAACATTTTGATGAAGATGCATTGTTAGAGTTATCAGAATCAATTAAACAGTATGGAGTTTTACAACCGCTTCTTGTGTCTGATAAAAAAGAGTATTATGAAATAATAGCCGGAGAGAGAAGATGGCGTGCTGCAAAAATGGCAGGATTAAAAGAAGTTCCTGTAATCGTAAAAGAATTTACGGATCAGGAAGTTGTGGAAATCTCCCTCATAGAAAACATACAGAGAGAAGATCTGAATCCTATTGAAGAAGCTATGGCTTATAAACGTCTTATGGAAGAGTTTAATTTAAAACAAGACGAAATTGCAGAGCGTGTATCAAAAAGCCGAACAGCAGTTACAAATTCCATGCGGCTTTTGAAATTAGATGAAAAAGTACAGCAGATGTTAATCGATGAAATGATTTCAGCAGGTCATGCAAGAGCTATATTAGCTTTGTCAGATAAAGAAATGCAGTCAGCTGTAGCATTAAAAGTTTTTGATGAAAAAATGAGTGTGCGGGAAACAGAAAAGCTTGTAAAAGAAATGCTGAATCCGCCAAAAGTAAAAGATGTGAAACGAAATACAACAGAAGATGCCATATATGAAAGTCTGGAAGAAAGAATGAAGACGATTATGGGTACAAAAGTATTTATTCACAGAAAGAAGAACGATAAGGGCAAAATAGAAATTGAATATTATTCTAAAGATGAATTAGAAAGAATTATAGATTTATTTGAATCGATTAGATAAGGAGAAAATAAATGAGCGGTATTTTTGACAACCTTGGAATTGATCCGGGCATTATCATTATCATATTGCTGATCTTGTCTATTATCCTTCTAATAAATGTAGTCAGCAGCAGTATGCGTCTGAGTCGTCTGGAGAAAAAATATAGATTGTTTATGAAGGGAACAAATGGACAATCGCTGGAAAAGATGTTTGTACGTAAGTTTGCACAGATAGACAGACTTTACGAAGCAAAAGAAGATCACGAGAAAGATATAAATTATTTAAAAAATTCCTTTGGGTATATTTTCAGCAAATACGGAGTTGAAAAGTACGATGCGTTTGAAGATGTAGGAGGAAAATTGAGCTTTGCTTTGGCAATGCTGGATAAAGATAATTCAGGCTTGATTTTAAATGCAGTTCATAGTAGAGATAACTGTTTTCTGTATTTAAAAGAAATTGTAAAGGGAGAATCCTATGTGATGCTTAGTCAGGAAGAAGTAGAAGCACTTCGGAAAGCTGTTAATTTTGGATTTGGAGAAATAGAAGAATAAAACTGCTTAAGATAAAGGCAGAAAAAATAAAAGTGTTAGAGATAGCAGGAGGAATAACATGTTAGATATTAAATTTGTGAGAGAGAATCCGGAAATTGTAAAGCAAAATATCCGTAATAAATTCCAGGATAGTAAACTGGAATTGGTGGATAAAGTTTTGGAACTGGACAAAGAAAACAGAGAAATCAAACAAGAAGTAGAAGCTTTAAGAGCTGAAAGAAATAAAACATCTAAACAGATTGGTGCATTAATGGCACAGGGAAAAAGAGAAGAAGCAGAAGAAGTAAAGAAACAGGTAGCAGCTTCCGGAAGCCGTATTGAAGAACTTTCTGCAAGAGAAAAAGAAGTAGAAGAAGAACTCTTAAAAAATATGATGGTAATTCCTAATATTATCGATCCATCTGTTCCTATAGGAAAAGATGACAGTGAAAATGTTGAAGTGGAAAAATTCGGGGAGCCGGTTGTTCCGGATTTTGAGGTTCCATACCATACAGATATTATGGAAAATTTTGATGGAATTGATTTGGACAGCGCAAGAAGAGTTGCTGGAAATGGATTCTATTATTTAATGGGGGATATTGCAAGATTGCATTCTGCAGTAATCTCTTATGCACGTGATTTTATGATTGACAGAGGATTTACTTATTGTGTGCCACCGTTTATGATTCGAAGCAATGTTGTGACAGGTGTTATGAGCTTTGCTGAAATGGAAGCGATGATGTATAAAATCGAAGGAGAAGATTTATACTTGATCGGAACAAGTGAACATTCCATGATTGGAAAATTTATTGATCAGATTATTCCAGAGGAAGAACTTCCAAAAACTCTTACAAGTTATTCTCCTTGCTTCCGTAAAGAAAAAGGTGCACATGGATTAGAGGAAAGAGGCGTTTACAGAATCCACCAGTTTGAAAAACAGGAAATGGTTGTTGTATGTGAACCGGAAGATAGCCCAATGTGGTTTGAGAAACTTTGGAAGAATACAGTAGATCTGTTCCGTTCCATGGATATTCCTGTTCGTACTCTGGAATGTTGTTCCGGAGATCTGGCAGACTTAAAAGTAAAATCTATTGATGTTGAAGCCTGGTCTCCGCGTCAGAAGAAATATTTCGAAGTAGGAAGTTGTTCTAATTTAGGAGACGCGCAGGCACGTCGTTTGAAAATCCGTGTGAACGGAAAAGATGGCAAAAAATATCTGGCTCATACATTAAATAATACAGTTGTAGCACCGCCTAGAATGTTGATCGCATTCCTGGAGAATAATTTAAATGAAGATGGTTCTGTAAATATTCCAAAAGCATTACAGCCATATATGGGTGGAATGACTAAGATTGAGAAAAAGCGTGCATAAAACTGACTTTTTTAAGGAGGTGCTTGTGTGCATAAATATTTAAAAGCAGTAGGATTTTCAGAAGTAAAAAAGAGAAGCGAAATAAAAGAAATCATCAAGGATGTCATTGAAACATATGATGAAAAAAACACAGTAGAATCTTATGAAGATGGTGTTTTTACGGAGTTTTCAAAAAACTACGGCTGTGATTGTGGAATTACAGTTTGTGGACAGTATGATGAAAATAATGTTTTTCACACAGAATACTATTTCCCATTTTTCAGAGGAACCGGGATTACAACAAATGAACGTGTTGTAGTAGAACGTCATGCAGAAAGAGAATCTTATGCTGGCGCCTGTGATGATCTTCGAATAGGAGTTACGCTGATTTTTTATCTTCAAAATGCAGCAGAATATATGCAGGAAAATAGGAAACAGGATTTTCCAAGAGAAAAGCAGGCATTGACAATTTCAGGACTTGCAAGCGAGGGAAGAATTCTTCTTCCCTTGCAAAAAGATAAAGAAGCAGTGAAAGTTGAGCGTGAGATGACAAAAAATAGAAGTAATCTCATAGCAGCTGCCAGAAATGGCGATGAGGAAGCAATGGAAAGTCTTACTATGGAAGATATGGATACGTATACTATGATTTCTCAACGCATTTCTACAGAAGATATTTTTACCATTGTAGACTCTTATTTTATGCCATATGGCATTGAATGCGATCAATATAATATAATGGGAGAAATTCTGGACTTTATGGAATTCAAAAATATTTTAACAGGAGAAGAAATTTGTCAATTAACATTAGAAAGCAATGATGTGCAGTTTGATGTATGTATTAACAAAAAAGATTTGTTGGGAGAACCTCAGATTGGCCGTAGATTTAAAGGCCTGATCTGGCTGCAGGGTCAATTGCACTTTTAAATTTTGACTTGTTTTTCTGAAAAAAATATAGTACAATTAAACTTACGATATAGTTTAGCCTATAGGTGAAAATCAATAAGATTAAAAAAGCCCTCTTAGTTAAATGGATATAATAAACCCCTCCTAAGGGTTAGTTGTGAGTTCGATTCTCGCAGGGGGTGCGCCAACAATGCCGAAATGTCTTGATTTTTTCAAGAATTTCGGCTTTTTTATTTCTCAATCTAAAGAAAAACCGTAAAAACAGGAGATTTGTGATTAACAACAATTTGCTGGATTTGAAAAATAACAATAAATAACATTATAGTTAATTACT
>JARIAR010000041.1 GCA_029257805.1 Blautia sp. | reverse complement strand
GGAAAAGGAAAATATAAGTTCAAAAAGCAATAAGTATTTAAAGGGAGCGGAAAAACCATTCATTTGATTTTTCCGCTCCCTTTTAAGTTTATAACTCTTCAAAATATTTATAATTGTTTTTCCGATGTTTTTTTACATAATATAGTGCAATATCAGATTTTTCATATAGTTCTTTAAATGTGTATCCGTCTATGGGAACTCGTGTAACCCCGATTGAAGCAGACAGGGTAACTTCTTTTCCATTAATAGAATAGGTTTTGTTGATCATTTCACAAAGATCGCAGATCAGTTTGTCTGCATACTGGTAGGAGCGCATGTTACGTAGAAGAATGATAAATTCATCTCCTCCCATTCGGCCTATAATATCACTGGAACGAAAACGTTTTTTAACGATTTCTGATACGTCCATTAATACCTGATCGCCAAAAGTATGACCGAATGTATCATTGATCAATTTGTAATTATCAAGATCAAATAAAATGAAAACCTGTTTTTCTTTTGAATGATATCCGATATCCAGCGCTTCTTCTATTTTAGTGCGTGCAGTTCTGGCATTATAAAGTCCTGTGAGTCCGTCTCGTTCCGCCTGGTATTGTAATGCAAGTTCCTGTCTTTTTTTCTTATCAATATCTGAGATTACTAAGATAAGCTTAGAGGGATTGGAAGCATTGCAGTAAGCCATACAGGACACCCATTTTTCCTGATTTTTACAGGTTACAATAAATTGTGTTTCAACAGAATCTGTACCTTCCCGGAATTTTGTCATTAAAGTTTGCATGGAAAGTTCCTGGGAAACAATTGGTTTATATTCGGTATGTACATTAGGAAGGACTTTATTTTTTAAAAATTCGTCAAAAGGAAGATGGGTTTCTTGTCCATTAATCTCAAGCAAACGATTTGTTTTGATATCTGCTTTTATATAAACAAGAGCCTTTGCAATTAAAGTATTCTGAAGTTCCAGTTTATCAATGGTGTTCTGTTCCATTATTTTTAGTTCTGTAATATCTTCCAGAAATCCTACAGTATGGATGATTTCTTCCTGCTTGTAGATATTGTTCAGGGAAATCCGATACCACAGGGTTTCCGTATCTGTTCTGATCTGTATATCTGTTTTGGCATCCGGCTGTGTTTGTATTATTCTAAATAAATGTATAAAATCAGGTATACTTGCAGGTACGATTACATTATTTTTAATAATACTTTCCGGAGTAATGGTACCGCTTTGATTATCAAACAAAGGGTTGGGAAAATCAGTTTTTAATGTTAAATGACGATTTTTATGATCATATTCGAAAATAGGCTGCTTGGAATGTTCCAATGCCATATGGAGGATTTTAATGTTTTCGCTGACTTCCTGATGGGCTTTTTTGATTTCTTTTGTACCTTTTCTAAAGTACCAGATTACACAAAGAAGCCATGTTAAGTGGCAGATACTTACAAAAGCAGTGTGTTTGGTATCAATCCGGAAAAAATTAGTCAGTGCTTCGTCAACAGCTGTATCAGGAGCAGTGTATACAAGTTGCCAGTTTCTTGTACCTATAGGCATATAACATCCATATCGGCGGTGCCCATTGTCATAAAAAGAGAATTCTCCGCTCTTTCGTTCTTTGAAGTCATCTTTTATGTTGGAAATATCCTGATCGATAATCTGCAGGCTGCCCAGATCTTCCCAGAAATTTACATATCTGGTGGAGCCATCCTGTACCTGAAAGCGGCTAATATAATTGCCTTTTGAATCTATGATATAAATATTTCCATTAATTTTTGAATATCGAAAAGCAATAGCTTCATTAAATTCATCTAAATCTATAACGCCTAAAACCATGCCTTGTACCTGGCTGTTATATGAAAATATGGGACATGCAAATATTTGCAGATATGTGTCAGGAAGTTTGTCAGAGGATTGTACATCTGAAAAGGCAACAATGCCATTCATGGCAGTGTGAAAATACTCTTCCTGGGAAATATCAAAAGAAGTTCCGTTTTGTGTATAACCCTTGCCGTTTTTGTCTACAACAGCTGTAAAAGAAAACATATTAACTTCGTTGGAGATGTCCAGAATTTCCAAAATATGGGGATCATATATGGAATCATACTCCTGAATCAGATTGGCAGTAGTATTCAAACTATATACCATATCACTAATGTAGTCTTTTGTAGTTTGAAGCTTTAGTTTTGTCTGTTCTTGAAGAGATTTTTTGAAATTTCGCATTTCCAGATTTTTAATTTCACTTCGATAAGCAAAAAAAGAAAGTATAATTCCTAAGATTGAAATGAGAAATAAAACGGCAACCCCTTTGTGCTTTTTGATAATATGCATGGTTTTCTCCTATGTAATTTCAATAACTCTTAAAATATAGCATAATAGGAAGCGTCTTTCAATGAATAGAAGGCTTTTTTTGTTTTGAAAAAAGAAAAAATTTAGGATAAAGCCATCAGGAAGGGACGAAAGAAAATGACAATAATTGGGAAAAATTACATAAAAAAGGAAAAAGTGCAGGTGAAAATCTTGTATATTTTCGATAAACTAAAGGAGAATGAAATTATAGAGGAGGGAACATAATGAATAAGAAGAAGCTGGTTGCAGGTGTTTCTATTATGACAGCTGCTATGACTCTTGGATCTCCGGTTGTGGAGGGATTTGCAGCAGAAGAAGCGGCAGCAGTAGAATTTTCGGGAGATGAATGGGATGGTCATCCGGAAATCACACAGGTGAACAAAGAACGTCCAAGAGCAACTTTTTATCCATATGAATCAATAGAATCTGCCAAGGCAATGAAAAAAGAAGACAGCAAATATTATAAGCTGTTGAATGGAACGTGGAAATTTAAGTTTGCAAAAACGCTGGAAGAAAAACCGGAAGATTTTCAGGCACCGGAGTATGATGACAGTCAATGGGATGATATACAGGTACCAGGTTGCTGGCCTATTGCAAAAAATGAAGACGGAACCTTTAAATATGACTCACCTATGTATACAAATACTGTGTATCCATGGCATCATACAGAGGATCTGGAACCAGGTCAGGCTATGAAAGAAGGAAATACCGTGGGAACATACCGTACCGGTTTTCAATTGGATGAAAGCTGGAAGGACCGGGAGGTATTTTTAAATTTTGAAGGTGTTGAGTCTGCTTTTTATCTCTGGGTAAATGGAAAAGCAGTGGGATATAGTGAAGATTCTTTTAGTCGTGCAGAATTTGATATTACCCCATATCTTCAGGAAGGTGAAAATACCATTGCCTTGCAGGTATACCGCTGGAGTGATGGAAGCTGGCTGGAGGATCAGGATTTTATCCGCCTTGCGGGTATTTTCCGTGATGTATATCTTACAAGTAAAGATGCGGCAGAAATCCGTGATTTTAAAGTAGAAACGGATCTGGATGAAGAATATAAAGATGCAGAGCTGCAGATTAAAACGTCTTTAAGGAAATTTAAAGAAACAGAAGGCGCAGATTATAAGGTAAAAGCACAGCTTTTTGATGCAGAAGGCAATGAAGTGGAGACAGAAGGCCTGGAATCTGCCGTTTCCTTTGATGGAGGAGAAGCAGAAGTAACTTTAAAAACAAAGGTTGCAAATCCTGAAAAATGGTCTGCGGAAAAGCCTAATTTATATCAGTTATCTCTTTGTCTTTATGATGGGGATAAAGAAGTAGAGGCAACCGCAATTAAAATTGGTTTCCGGGAAATTGAGCTGATCAATAAAGATACAAATGAAGCGCAGGTATTGATCAATGGGCAGAGGATCAGCATTCGGGGAGCGAACCGCCATGAAATGGATCCGGATCTTGGACGTGTTCCAACAGAAGAAATGATGAGAAAAGATCTGGAATTAATGAAACAAAACAATTTAAATGCAGTTCGTACTTCTCATTATCCGAATGATCCACGCTGGTACGAATTGTGTGATGAATACGGTATGTATGTACTGGATGAAACAAACAACGAATCTCATGGATTAATGGATGAAGGCATTCATATTCCGGGAACAGGAGAAGAATGGAAAACCATGCTTCTGGATCGAATTGAGCATGTAGTGGAACGTGATAAAAACCATGCTTCTGTTATCATATGGTCAATGGGAAATGAAGCTGGAATCGGGAAAAACTATGGTGCCGGTGCAGAAATGATCCATGAAAAAGATCCTACGAGACTGGTTCATTATGAAGGAGATAATCAGTATGCGGATATGCACTCTGAAATGTATGCCCGCCCAATGACAGTAGAATATTTTGGAAAAAATGGAACAAAGCCGTTTATTCTCTGCGAGTATGCGCATTCTATGGGAAATTCCACAGGAAATATGGAAGATTACTGGGATATTATTGAGAAATATCCAAATATGTTAGGTGGATTTATCTGGGACTGGGTAGATCAGTCAATTAATACAAATACAGATCCCATTGTAAAATATCCGGAAAAATCTCTGGAAAATATGCGTTATGATGTATGGGGAAACAAAGATGCAGAAGGAACAAACGGAACTGGATTAAATGGAAAAGTTTATTTCCATGAAAATGACAAACTTCGTCTCAACGGACCGTTTACCGTAGAGTTTGCAATTAATGAAGAACACAATATTCGCTATGGAAATCCTATCATAGGATTAAGCGAAGCAAAGCTGTATATTTCAACAAGAGAAAATGAAGAAGCTCCTTCCGGAAGAGAAATGGTGGTATCCGTTTCAGCAGGAGACGGAGCAGAAATCACAGCACCATTGCCGGAGAACTGGGTAGGATCCTGGCATAAAGCAGCGGTATCTTACGATGGAGAAACATTGAAACTGTATATAGATGGAAAAGTGGCAGGAGAAACATCCTGTGTGATCCCGGAAGGAAGTTTTGATGCAGGAACCATGATGGTAGGGGGAAGTATGCTTAGAAGCTCAAAAGTGCTGAAAGGCTCCCTGGATGAAGTTCATCTTATGGCAAAGGCAATGACAGAGGAAGAACTGGCAGCAGATCATAAAGAAGATGACAGCGCCATTGTTTGGATGGATTTTGAAAACAGAGAAGAAACTCCAAGGGAAGAAAAAACATACTTTGCCCATGGCGGCGACTGGATGGATACCCCAAATTCCGGAAACTTCTGCCAGAACGGTCTTGTATTCCCGGATCGTACCATTCAGCCGGAACTTCTGGAAGTGAAGAAAACATACCAGGGCGCAGAATTAGAATGGAAAGGCGATAATGTTGTATCTATTAAAAATGAAAATCTCTTTACAAATCTTGGAGAATATGACTTTAAATGGAAACTTACAGAAGATGGCAAAGTGATTCAGGAAGGAACACAGGATGTAGATATTGCACCGCAGACAACAGCAGATGTTACCATTCCGTTAGATGAGGTAAAAGCAAAACCAGGTTCCAGATATTATCTGAAGTGTGAATTTTCTCTTAAAGAAGATACAGAATGGGCAAAAGCCGGACATCTTGTAATTGAAGAGGAATTTAAAATGGATTATGGTCAGGGTGCGGCAGCTGCAGAAGACCTTTCTGCTCTTCCAAAAGTTGAAGTAGAGGAAAATGAAGAAGCCGTTACAGTTTCCGGAGAAGGATTCAAAGCTGTTGTAAACAAAACTACAGGTGCATTGGATTCTTATGTATTCCAGGAAAACGAACTTCTGGATGCACCGCTTGTACCAAATTTTGCCCGTGCAATGAATGAAAACGATAAAGCAGCCGGACCGCTGGCAGAGTTTTCTGCTGAGTGGGATGCGGCAGGAAAAAATCGAACTGTGGAATCTGTTACAACAGAGACAGTAGGAGACGGTGTTGTTCATATCCATGTAAAAGGCGTTCTTGGAAATGACGTGCCATATACAACAGGATACGTTGTATATGGAAACAGTGATATTTCTGTTGAAAATCAGATTATGCCAAATGATCAGTATGATGTGATTCCGGTGGTGGGAACGACTATGAAAGTTCCGGAAAAATATAAAAATGTAACATATTTTGGAAATGGTCCGCAGGAAAGCTATGTAGACCGTAAAACAGGTGCATATCAGGGTATTTATGAGACAACGGTAGAGGATCTGTTTGTTCCATATGCAACACCAAATGAAACAGGTACAAGAACAGATGTTACATGGGTTGCTCTTACAGATGATGAAGGCAATGGCTTTATGGCAAGCACCGGAAAGGAAATGGAATTCAGTGCATTAAATTATACAGATGAAGAACTGAGCCAGACGAAACACGCATATGAACTGGAAAAAGATGACAGCATTACCTTTAAGATCAATACCGCACAGCAAGGTGTTGGAGGAGATACGACATGGGGTGCATGGCCACAGGAAAAATACCTGAACAGAGCAAATCATTCCTATGAATACGAGTATCGTCTTCATCCGGTAGCCGGATTTACAAAAGATGCAGCAATAGAAGACAGCAAAAAAGTATATCATGACGGAACGATCACAGATATTCAGATAAACGGAGAATCTATGAAGGAAACGTACCTTGGTACAGACTATAATAAATTCTTTAAAGAAAAATATGAATATGATGTAAAACTTCCAACTGCTGAACTTCCGGAGATTACCGCAACTGCTCTTGAAGAAGGTACAGAAGTAAATATTACAATGCCGGAAGCCCTTCCGGGAGATGCTTCTGTTACGGCAAAGAGCCCTCTGGGAAGAGAACAGACATACGTGCTGCATCTGTCACAGCAAAAAGAAGTATATGCAAGTGATCTGGAATACACAGCATCAACTGCGTGGGGACAGTGTGTAAGGGATCGTTCTCTCTACAGATCACGCATCCATCTTCTGGATGAAAATGGAGAAATAAAAGAATTCCAGAAAGGAATCGGTACATCCAAAGATCACGAAATAGAAATTAATATTGAAGGAAAAGGATTTAAAACATTTGAAGCTTATGTAGGCCTTGATCAGGATGATCTTGAAAATGAGGAAACACATGTAAAAGCATTTGAGGTTTATGTAGACGGAGAATTAAAGGCAAGTACAAAAGAAGTACTTCCAACAACAGCTATGGAAAAAATATCTGTAGATGTGGAAGGTGCAAAGACGGTAACACTGGCAAGTGTTCCGGATGAGGAAGGCACCAATATTTACACCTTTGCAAATGCACCGGCAACATGGGCAGATGCAAAATTCATACGTTAAGGAATAGAAAAACGGCTGGTCCGGCACAATTGTGCGGGATCAGCTGTTTTTTTTGTAATTATAGTAAAGAAATCTAAATTTAAGAAGAAATGTAATGGTTTGTGTAATGGTAAGCCTGCTATTATAAAAGTGAAAGAGTCCGGCAATAAATTGGAAAGTGTAGGAAAGAACATGACAGATAAAGAATTACGCAGATTAAAAAGAGTGGATCTGTTAAAAATACTGATAGAGCAGGAAAAAGAACTGGAGGCAGCCCGTCAGGAAGTAAAAGAACTGAAAGAAGAGCTGAATAGTAAAAAAATACAGTTGGAAAACGCAGGGAATATTGCGGAAGCTGCATTACAGGTGAATGGTTTTTTTGAAGCGGCGCAGAAGGCGGCAAAACAATATCTGGATAATGTTCAGATATTAAGTGAACAGCAGGAAAAAAAGATTATGGAACAATGTGCTGCCATGGAAGAAGAAACAAGACAGAAATGCATCCTCATGGAGGAAGAAGCAAAGAAAAAAATAAAAGAGCAGTTTAACGCAGAACAGAGAGCAGAAGTATGAAGGAAGAGAGTAAAGAGTTAAAAAGACCTACACTTGAAGAATTAGAGAAAGAATTTAAGCGGGAAGAAAGAAATCAGAATAGTGGAAAGATATTAAAAAGGATAATCGGGATCATCGTTGTTGTTGTGGCAGCTACTGTGATAGCAGCAACCTTATTTTTGCCGGTTTTACGAATTTACGGGACTTCCATGATGCCGACCTTTGAGGGCGGAGATATTGTATTGACTGTAAAAACAACAGATTTCCAGAAAAAAGACATAGTAGCATTTTATTACAATAACAAGATTCTAATAAAGAGGGTAATCGCTACAGAAGGAGAATGGGTTGATATTGACGAAGAAGGAAATGTCAGCGTAGACGGAAAAAAACTGGAAGAACCGTATGTGTTAAATAAAGAAAAAGGAGAATTTGATATGAAGTTCCCGTATCAGGTACCGGAAAACCGCCTGTTTGTCATGGGGGATAATCGTTCCGTATCTGTAGACAGCAGAAATTCCGCAATTGGAAGTGTGGCACAGGAGCAGATCGTAGGGAAATTAATCTTTCAGGTTTGGCCTTTAAATAATTTTGGAAAGTTATCGTGAGGTGATCATATGGAATCAATGTGGAAAAAACGGGCGAAAATGTTTATTGAAATGCAAAAGAAGAATAGAGCGTTACACAAGGTGATTAATGTGATTGCCGTGATTGCCGTGATCATTACCGCATATGTTCTGATATTGCCGGCGGTTGCAATGGAAGAAAAGAAAGGCTGTGATCTGGAACTGCATCAGCATACGCAGGAATGTTTAGATGGAGAAAATCATGTTGTATGTGGTTATGCGGATTTTGTTGTACATACGCATGACAAGAACTGTTATAACAAAGATGGTATTTTGCAGTGTACCCTTCCGGAAATTAAGGAACATGCACATGATGCTTCCTGTTATGTAGAAGAAAAACGTCTGGCATGCGGACTGGAAGAAACAGAAGGACATACTCATCAGCCGCAATGTTATGGTCAGGATCGGGGAGATTTGATCTGTGGACAGGAAGAACATACTCATGGAGAGGGATGTTACAATGAGAACGGAGAACTGATCTGTGAGATTCCGGAGCATATTCATACAGATGACTGTTATCATTGGGAACCTGTTTTAATTTGCGGGCAGGAAGAACAGCCGGGACATACTCATACAGATGCATGTTATGTAACAGAAAGAAAATTAGTTTGTGACAAACCGGAAGTTATTTTACATACCCACACAGATGCATGTTATGAAAACGGACAGAGAGTATGTGGAAAAACGGAAATTCGCAAACATCAGCATAATGAAAACTGCTTTAAAGATAATGAACCGGAGACAACCCCGGAAGCAACCCCTGAGCCGGAAATAACCCCCGAGGCGGAAGCGACCCCCGAGCCGGAAATAACTCCTGAGGTGGAAGAAGAGCCGCAATCGGAAGAACAGCTGGAAGCCCCGACAGAAACTCCGGTGGAAACTCCCGGAACCCCTTTAAAGGTAGACCCATATATTAAAGGCTTTGAAGTGTATTATAAAGATAAGGTATCACAAAAATGGGTGCAAATTACAAATCAAACCACGAATGTTCCAGGAGATGCTACCGTCATACTGAAGATACAGTATCAGGAAGTATCGATTACGGATCTGAAGGCCGCAGGAAATAAATTGTCATATATACTTCCGCCTCTTCTGAAAGAGCCAACTGTTGGAGGAAAACTTACAAGCAATGGGGAAGAAATAGGAACCATTATTTCAGATGGAAATGGTGTTGTCCTGGAATTTTATGAAAAATGGCTTCAAGAACAGGAAAATCTTGGACAACAACATATTGGTGGTGATTTTTATGTAGAATCTCAGATTGACGGTTCTCATGTAAAACCGGGAGAACCGGGTTCTATAGAAATTGGTGGAATAAAAATTGAAGTTCATTTTGAAAAAGACGTAGAAGCCAAATATGGAAATGTAATTGTTGAAAAAGGCCAGCCGGTATACAGTGAAGATACAGATGGTGCTTATTTAACATATGAACTGACAGCGAAAGTACCGGAAGGAGCGGCAAGTGTTCCGGACGTTAAAGTCGTGGATCATTTTGCCCATAATGCACAGTACATAAAAGAATATATGGGAGTTACAGGAACGGCTGCTGACACAAAAGCAGAGGGGGATCCGGTAGGTCCCACAGAACGGTATCCGGAAGGTAAAACAAGAGGACAGGTTTATCTTGGAAATACAACGACAACTGAAAATCCTATCCCGGATCCAGCAGGTGCCGGATTAACAAAACCGGGCGTCTTAGTGTGGACCATGGGAGAAATGGCTGCAGGGGATATACGAGTTCTGAAGTATAAAGTAAAGCTTGATGAGAAATATAAAGGTGTAAATGCAGGGGGGACAACCCAGCCCATTAAGAATGTAGCATCTGTATATTCTAAAACATATTTGAGAAAAGAGACAGAGCAGGTATTTACGCCTACTGTAAGAGTAGACTTACGTAAGACAGCTGGGGAATATACCCCTTACGAAGGTAAAGACGGCGGTTCCCTTACCTATACCATATGGCTGCAGGCAGATAAAAACAATACATATGTCCTGGAAAATGTAAAAGTTAATGATTATTTTAGAACAACAGAGATTGTTCCCTATGTAGATTATGTGGAGGGTTCCTTTCATTTATATGAAGGAAATGGTACAGCAGGTAAAGAAATTAAGTTAAATGATGTAAAACCAGAAACTGCAGCAACAAATCCGGTTATCAAAACATCGGAGACTGATCCCAAAAAGAGCTTTGATCTGTATGTTGGAGATTTGAAACAAGGGGAAGAGCGAACCATCACTTATACAGTAGATGTAAAACCAGGTCTTTGGGCAACGGGAAATAATGACAAGATCAGACTTGGAAATCGTGCCGAAGTTTTATCGAATGATAAATGGGAAGGCGGAAGCCTGCAATATAACGGGTACAATTCTGATAAAGATTTAGCAGGAAAAAGATGGAGCAGGAAGATAGCCGGAGAATTTAGTCAGACAGAGAAAACAATCACCATTCCGGCTGGGGAAGATGTATATAATGAAAATCTTCAGAAAGAATCATCTCCTGGAAGTTTTGTTGTTCCTGCAAACAGTCAGGAATATCAGCTTGTGGTAAACGAAGATGGAATATGGGATTTTTCAGAGGTGCAGTTCCGGGATAGCCTGCAACAGACTTATATGATTCATACAGGATATCTACAGATCAGTGCCTATGATATGACTGTAGCGACAGGAGAAAAGATAACCGATCAGCAGGCGATTGATAAGGTAAAAGCTGGAAAATTAGTAAAAACAGCCTGGGTAAAAATTGACGGACAAAAGGAGTTTGGATTTAAGCCCTCCCAGATTGGTATAGGTGGAAAATATGCATATCTGGTGAAATATTATGTTTCCGTTCAGAATATTGGAGATCTTCAGCGCCCTGTCCTACGAAATAAATTCCATATTGATGGAAACATAACAGGACCTCACAGTACGATAGTTTCTATTCCGGGAATTGACGTAGAAAATTCTGTAACTGTACAGGGTGGTGTAAAGTACAATCTTAAAAAAGAGGGCTGGTATTACCAGCGTCCAAAAGAAGGTGCGGCACAAAACTGGGAAAAAGGAGAATTGTACTGGGGAATTAAAGCAGAAGGAAACCGCATTCCAAAAGGAATGAAAATAAAAGATTTTATATCCGATACCCGTCAGCAAAAATTATATCAGGAGTCTCTGATTGCTATTTATAAAGGGGTTCTTCCGGATGAAAAACAGCTGAAAGATTTTAAAAATATAGAAGAGCTGGAAAAGGCCGGATTAACAAAATTAAATGGTGTATATCAGGAAAGTGGACGTGTAGCAGAGGATCCTGATTATAGATGGGAAATACGAGAGAAAAACCAGTATTTATTTATAGAATTTAAAAAAGATATTATTCTGGATGAAGCAAAAGGAGAATGTCTATACGCTATAGTAAAAACTGCCCCTCAGAGACTTCCCCAAGGAAATCGTGAAACAGAAGTTTTTGGAAATACCATACAAGGTTCTACATTAGCAGATGAAGGATGGCATAATTATGGTTCAGCAAATATAACTGTTTATGGAAGCGATGAGGTCTTTAAAGAATCTCAGGCAGCTTATACATATGATGGAAAAGACTGGACAAACATAACAGGATCTGCTTATCCTCACCGGGATACAAGCCGTTTGATAAAGGAATGGGTTACAGAACCCGGTACGTATGTGGAGTGGCTGGTCCATCTTAACGGGGATGGTTCCATGTCAGGCTCTGCTCAGATAAAAGACAAGCTTCCGGAAGGAGTAGAACTTACTTATGTAAGATATTATTGGAACGGACCTGGTTATCCGGAACAGGAGATTCCGGCTACGCCTGATATTTCAGACTTGGAGGGAAATCCTGACTGGGAGAAAGCTACAAGAACAGGCAATATGGATAATTCCAGCGCACAACGAAGTTGTACCTCCTACTATAATCGGAAAACAGGAGAAATTCGATGGGATGTTGATAAATTAAAGGCTGGAGGAAAAAACCGAGATGACTATGGAGTGGAATTCCAGGTATTATGCAAGGTTACAGACAAAGATGCTTTAATGAGCGGTCAGAATGCAACGAAAAATAATACAGTGGAAGTAACCGATTCTGCAGGAACGTATACAGACTCGGATTCCATTACATTCCGTAAAAATTCCTTAAAGAAGGTTGGAGAATATGATCCAAAAGTACATGGAGGAAAATATCCCTTTAAAATAGAATTAAATCCTCTGGGGGAAGACTTAATGCCTGGTGCAGATACGGTTACCCTTGTAGATGAATTAAGTTCTACTTTAACGGTATTTTCTCCAAGTGTTAAAATTGTGAATACAAAAACAGGGGAAGATCTGAAGGAGAAATGTGTTATTCAGATTGATATGGTAGAAAATAGTCAGATCATGCACATTACAGTGCCGGATGCGACGCCACTGACCATTACTTACGAAGCTATCGTAAATGCAAAACCGGGACAGCAGATTTCTATTTCCAATAAAGCTCATTGGGAAGGATATGAAACTCCGGAAGGAGGAATTGTTACAAATCCTTCATTTTCTTATGCTGCCGGAGGTTCGGCAGGAGCGGATAAGCATCCAACCCTGAAATTAACAAAGGTAGACAAAGGAAATATATCCCAGACACTTCCGGGGGCCACATTTAGTGTACAGGAAGTAGTTTTACAATCGGATGGCACATATCTGCCAACAGGGGAAAAACATACAGAAGTAACAAATGCAGATGGTATTGCTGTTTTTTCCGGTAAAGACCCAAGATGGATGAAATACAATAAAATCTATTGTCTGAAGGAAGAACAGGCTCCTGCCGGATATGTAAAAGACGATGCACCGTATTATTTTGTGATCGTTGGCAAAGAGGGAGGAGAAAGATCTTATCCTGCAGACGTTCATCCCTGGTATCAGGGAGCAGAGTATCTGTATACGGCATATAACCGAAAAGGTGAAATTGCGGTTGAGAAGAAATTTGCAAGAGAAGACGGAAGTCCGCTGGATACGCCTTTAAATGGAAGCTACAGATTTGGCCTTTATGAGAAGGAAAATGGAGAGGGAGAACCACTGCAGACCCTTACCATTATCTATGAGAATGGACAGGCAAGATATGAAAAAGATGGACATGAAGTAATCGCACCTGTTTTCACAGAGCTGGAAGTAAAGGAACAAACAAAATATTACATATTTGAATTGGATGACAGTGGCAGGCCAATTATGAATGGGGGGATGGCAACAGTTGATGGAAAAACTTTTGCAGTAACCTATGGGAACAATGGGGTAACACCAAGTACAGAGGAGGCAAACACAACTAAGGTTACCGTAACCAATCAGACGAAACAGTTTACCCTTCCGGAAACAGGAGGAATGGGGATTCAGTTCCACATGATCGCAGGTACCATTTTGTTAAGCGCTTCTGTACTAGGATATATTTTACAAAAAAGAAAAAGGAGATTAAGCTAAGATATGAAGAAGATGAAACGTATTTTAGGAGTACTTATTTCAGCAATTATGATCTTGTCTGGAATAACCGCTGTGTCAGCAGCAGAAGAAAGCACACCAACTTATTCAATTACTATTACGAATAAAACAGAAGGTCATACCTATGAGGCATATCAGATTTTTAAAGGAAGAGATGTGAAGGATCAGATCCTTACAGATATTCAGTGGGGAGAGAATGTAAGTAGTGAAGCTCTTCTTACGGAATTGAAAAGTCAGACAGGATTTGAAAACTGTACAACAGCAGCAGAAGTGGCAGAGGTATTATCCCAAAAAGGTGACGAAGGTGCAAAGGAGTTTGCAAAAACAGCAGCAAACCATCTTACAGAGCCTGCAAAAGGATCCGCAAGTGAACCGGGAGCTTCTGGATATGTAATCTCTAATCTGCCGGCAGGTTATTATCTTGTAAAAGATAAAAACGGTTCAGTGCCGGAAGGACAACATGATGCATACACAGACTTTATTCTGAAGGTCGTAGGAGATGTAGAGGTTGCTCCAAAATCTTCTGTTCCGACAGTTGAGAAGAAAGTACAGGAGAATTCCAACGGAACATGGCAGGATGGTGCAGATTACAATATCAAAGATAATGTTCCGTTTAAATTAACAGGAACTTTGCCAAAGAACCTGACTTCTTATAAAACATATAAATATACATTCCATGATAAAATGTCAGCAGGGCTTATTTTTAACAAAGATTCCGTTAAAGTAAAAGTATTAAACGGTACTACAGAAACACCGGTAACAACAGGTTATACAGTTAAGACAGAGGCATTAAGTGACGGATGTACTTTTGAAGTACAGTTTGACAACCTGCTTGCAGTATCAGGCGTAACTGCTGATAGTAAAATCATTGTAGAATATACAGCAACATTAAATGACAACGCAGTAATTGCAGGCATTGGAAATCCAAATGAAGTGCATTTAACATTCTCCAACAATCCAAATGGAGATGGAATTGGAACAACACCAAAGGATAAAGTAACAGTGTTTACCTTTGAACTGGTTGTAAATAAAAAAGATGAAGACGGAACAAAACCACTGCAGGGCGCTGCCTTTGAATTAATGAAAAAAGTAACAGGTCAGACAGAAGAATGGAAGTCTGTGAAGAAGTATACAGCAGGCACAGATACAACCTTTAAATTTACAGGTCTGGATTCCGGAGAGTATAAACTTGTGGAAGTAACAGCTCCTGCAGAATATAATAAAATTGAAGATATTTTCTTTAAAGTAGAAGCAACATACGATACAGATAGTGTTAATCCTCAATTAAAAAATATTGTTATTAAAGACAGTCAGGGTACAGAGATCAGCGGTACTAATGGATCTTTCAAAGTAGAAATTAATCCAACTTCAGAGACTGGAAATATCGTAACAGACGTAATCAATAAGAAAGGTACTACACTTCCGGAAACAGGCGGTATGGGTACCACTATATTCTATGTATTAGGAGGCATTCTTGTTCTGGGTGCAGCCATCGCATTCTTTATTAAAAAGCGTGCATAAGAAATATGCATAAAAAATGGAAAGGAC
>JARIAR010000023.1 GCA_029257805.1 Blautia sp. | reverse complement strand
CATCTATTCTTGTGTTTAGTTCCTCAGGTGGCTCTACACCTGTTTTCTGGTTCTTTGCCATTTCTGATACTTTACTTTGTTCTCCACGGGCAATAGCTGCCTCGATTTCTTTCTCTGTATAAACTTTCTGTTCTTTCTCCTGGTGTACCGTTCCATATATTTGCCCACCAATTATCAGGGTTGCTACAAAGCTTATAATCGTAGCAAAAAGAAACGCAACTATACCAATCAGCAAATGTTCCCATAAAAACTGCTGCCGGATTTTCTACATAAATTGTTGATACTTCATAATATCCTGGAATCAGATCATAATCTACAACTCCATCCACCTCTTCCAAAATATAATCCATCATTTCTTCATCTATACCCGGGCTGATGTAATAATTAAGCGTCCCCACACCTTCTACTTCTCTCTCTTCCCACAGTTCCAGTTTAGATTTGTCCCGATAAAGCAGCAACATAAAGCTTGTCCCATACTTTTTTCTACCTCTTTCATCATCTGTCTTGATGTTCCATGTACTGACAGAAACACTAGCATCAAAAGCGTAAGGAAAAATAAAATTCCAAATAAAAGGAGATTACTTTTTTTGCAGGATAAGGATAAAAATATTCTTTTTTTCTTTTTCATATGTTAAATACAATAGCGGCGGTAGTTTAATTAATCTTTAATTTATTTGTTTTTATTTATTACGCATAATTTGTTTTCTAAACATTATATTTTGAATTATTGGCTAATTTTTGATAATTACTATAATTTTATGTATGTGCATCCCAGCAACCACAACTTGCTGCATCACAAGGACACTTCCTAAATTCAAGCATATATTATAAAGTTATGTATTGCCACTATTTGAAATCTTTTTTCTATCTTCTGAATGACATACAGCCAGTCTACTGTCGGAATTCCCTATGCATCTTTCAGAATATTTGTTTCCGTATTATCAATAAAATTCCTGTACTATTTTGTTTGGTAAACTAATCCATTTTCAGCCAAAGTATTTTCTGGAACGCCTGCACATGCAGTTTATGAAGCACATCATTACGCACTCTGAGCAATAACCAGTCCTGAAGTACTTCCAAAGCCTGGACAGCTATAATAAGAACAATTAAAATGCAGGCATATGTACAGATGGCTCGATAATTTTTCTGAACAAGACCGCTGTCTGTAAGCTTCTGCACAACCAAAGGGTGAAAAAAGCTTTCTACCATACATAACATACAGGCTCCTAACATCACAAGTAAAGCTGCCGTATGCTTTTTCATAATCTGTAAAATCTGCTTTAAAACATATTTCATAAAATCCCTCAGACCAGTATTTGTATCAAAGTTTGGCAAATATCGGATTTTATATCAGAAGATACCGGCACTGTACATATAAAATTCCCATCTTCATAAAATTCAACGTCTGTTTCTTTGCAAAAGACTTCCACATCATAGAAATTTTCTTTTTGTCCTATGTTTTCTTCTTCATAAAAAGAAATATGGCGGAAAATACTTTTGGCTTCCATATATAGAAACAACAGGGTTCTCGGAAGGTTTTCCCCAGGTTGTGCTCTTAAAATCTGAAAACGAAACTATTTGATTTTCTAACCATTTATCTGTTGTATCCCAGTCATGTGCCTTAGCTCATTTTATTAATTCTCATGCTATAACCAGAGCCGCATAACTGTTTTCCCGCTAATTTCTCAGTTTATTTGCACCTATCTTAATATTTCCTACATAGATTCTTTTTAAATTATTATGGTGCGTAATTCTGCACTCTCCCGGTCTTAAGTAATCCTGCCAGTCCATTGCTACGCAGAATACTTCCGGATAAGTTCCGGGAAGTGTCACCTATTTCTTCAAAACTTTCCTCATCTACTGGCATAACAGTATGTGTATTTCTATCATACACATAATTGCCTCTGTGTGTTTTAATTATTTTAAGATTTGTATTCTGTATTTCATTACGATATTTATATTGTCATTATACACTATTTACATTTGATTTACAATTTTTTTGTCATATTTACATATATACTGACCTTTCAAACATTTCATATCCATCATGTTGTCCAATTTCATATATTCTGAATCATCTTCTTCAGGTTCTAATACACAAATGAATTCCAAAAGTGTTTTCCATGTGCCAGACAGGGATTTGAAGAAAGGACAAATATTTTCCTTCCAATGGATATGTATTACCTTGTAGAATCATTTCATATGCATTCAGATATGGATAACGATTTGTTTTGCGAAGCATATCAAAGGATACGAATGAACTCGCAATAAATAATTGGCAGAAATTTTATGAAAATAAATTCAGAACAGAAAAGGGCTCAAACAAAAGAGCACCACCCTTATCCTCCTCCAGGCTAATCCATATATATAGGACAAAAAAAGAACGTGAAAAATATCACGTTCCATCTGTTATATGTTGAGGCTCTCTGTTTATTCTTTAGTATTATGATAGTACACCACTAGCGCTCTATATGTACACCACTTGTACACCAACAGTTATTGAAGCTTAAATATCACTAAAATGCGGAGTTCCTTCCAGGTCATATGGGGTAGTCTGATACACATAATAATTCAGCCAGTTTGTATACAGATTATTGGCATTGGAACGCCAGGTCAGCAAAGGTCTGCTGTCTGGATCATCATTACAGTAATAATTTTTCGGAATATCAATGGGCAGATTTTTATTCAAATCTCTTTTATATTCTCCATCCAAAGTAACTCGATCATATTCTGGATGTCCCATTACAAAAATTTTTCTGCCTCCATCTGCCATTGCTAAGAACAATCCTGCTTCTTCAGACTCTGCAAGTACTGTTAAATGCGGGCAGGCATGAATATCTTCTATAGGAACTTCTGTATGCCTGGAATGCGGTGCCAAAAAGACATCGTCAAACCCTCTCACAAGAGGAATTCTCCGATTCAAAACTTTATGCCAGAAAAGTCCAAACATTTTATGTTCCAATGGTCTTTTTTTAAGACCATAATGATAATAGAGTCCTGCCTGCGCCGCCCAACAAAGGTAAATAGTAGAAGTAACATGACTTTCCGACCAGTCCATGATCTCTGTAAGCTCTTCCCAGTAATCGACTTCCTCAAACGCCATCTGTTCTACTGGTGCTCCTGTGATGATCATTCCATCAAACCTACGTTTTTTTACTTTAGGAAAAGTCTGATAAAACTGGTTCAAATGACTTATGGACGTGTTTTTTGATTCGTGGCTTTCTACCGCCATAAACGTTACATCCACTTGCAGCGGCGTATTCGATAACGAACGTAGAAGCTGCAGTTCTGTCTCCTCTTTTAGCGGCATTAAATTTAATATTAAAATCTGAATTGGACGAATATCCTGATGAACCGCCCTGTTTTCATCCATTACAAATATATTTTCTTTTTCCAAAATTTCCTTTACAGGAAGATCGCTTTGTATCTTTATTGGCATACTCCCAGTCCCCCTTAATTCTGCCCTGCCAGCTTTAAAAATTCTTTTTCTGATAAAATAGGAATTCCTAATTCTTTCGCCTTTTTATTTTTAGATGAATTAGATGCAGAATCATTGTTAATCAGATAATTTGTTTTACCTGTAACAGATCCTGTTACTTTTCCCCCAAGAGATTCTATTAATTCTTTGATCTCTCCTCTGTTTGCAAAATGTTCAACACTGCCTGTTATTACAAAATTAAGACCTGCCAAAGTCTGTTCTTTTACATTTTCTTCCTTTTTAATATGCAAACAGGCCAAAAGATCGGAAAAATTCCTGTTGTTTTCTTCATTTTTAAAATAGGCCACCAGATTTCCCGCAATGACCGGCCCAATTGTATCAATGCCACTAATTTCTTCCAAATCTGCATGCCGTATTCTTTCTATGTCATTACCAAAATACCGACAGATCACTTTCGCATTTGCAAGACCTATATTGGAAATCCCAAGACTATAAAGAACCTTTGGAAGGGTAGTCTCTTTTGCCCGCTCAATACTGTCCACTAAATTTTCAAACGATTTTTCGCCAAACCCTTCCATGGTTATGATTTCTTCGCGGTGTTTTTTTATTTCAAAAATATCTGAAAACTTATGGATAAATCCTTTTGCAATAAATTTCTCCAAGGTAGCTTCCGATAATCCATCTATATTCATAGCATCTCTACTTGCAAATAAAGTAAAGGCTTTAATCTTTTTAGCCGCACAGTTGGGATTTGTACAATATAGGGCTTCCACCTCATTCTCGCAACGTATTTTTGCTTCTTTTCCGCACGCCGGACAACTATGGGGAATTTCAAGAGTTCCACTTTTTGTGATATTTTCTGCAATCTGAGGTATGATCATATTCGCCTTATACACAAGAATTTTATCCCCTATTCCCAACGCAAGTTCCCGCACAATACTTACGTTATGAACGCTTGCCCTGCTTACTGTGGTGCCCTCAAGCTCCACCGGCTTAAAAATTGCAACTGGATTAATAAGCCCTGTACGCGAAGGACTCCATTCCATTTCCAGCAATTCTGTTTCTCTCATTTCATCTGCCCATTTAAAAGCAAAAGCATTGCGAGGAAATTTAGCAGTTCTTCCAAGAGATTCCCCATACGCGATATCATCATAAAGAGCAACAAGACCATCTGACGGAAAATCATTGGATGCCACTGCACTTTCAAAATATTCCATAGCCTCATCCAGCGTTTCCCCTGTTACAACGCGATACGTAACAACATCAAATCCCTGATTTTTCAACCACTGAAATTGGCATTCTCTTGAATTATCAAAATCCATTTCTTCTGCACTTACAAGGGAAAACGCAAAGAAACGTACTTGCCTCTGCGCTGTAATTTCGCTATTTAACTGTCGTACAGAACCACTGCAAAGATTTCTGGGATTTTTATATCTTGCATCCACATCCTCTATAGACTCATTGATCTTTTCAAAATCGGAATACGTAATGATTGCCTCACCTCTAAGAACCAATCTTCCTTTATAAGAAATTTTAAGAGGAATATTCTGAAATACTTTGGCATTATTTGTAATAACTTCCCCTACCACTCCATTGCCTCTTGTAACCGCTTTTACCAGTTCTCCATTTTCATAAGTCAATACGATTGTCAGACCATCCAATTTCCAGGAAAGAAGCGCTTTATGAACACCTATAAACTCTCGCAGAACCTCTCTGTCTTTTGTTTTATCAAGTGACAGCATAGGGCTTTCATGTTCTTCTTTCGGAAGCTGTTCCAGTACTTCATATCCTACGTTTACCGTTGGACTATTTGCCAAAACGATTCCTGTTTTTTCTTCCAGGCTCACCAGCTCGTCGTACAGACGATCGTATTCCAGATTGCTCATAATTTCTCTGTTTTCCTGGTAATATGCCTTTCCCGCTCTGTTGAGCACTTCTACCAGTTCTTTCATTCGCTCTATGCTTTTTTCCATAATTTCCTCCTGTTACACTTTCGCTCGAAGAACCGGCAAGCAATTTTTCCAGTTCTTTCCACTCCTTCTCTTTTATCTCACGATATTCTCCTTCCTTTAACCCATTAAGCGTGAGATTCATGATCCTTTCTCTTTTTAAAGATACTACCTGATATCCAAAATATTCACACATTCGACGTATCTGGCGATTTAATCCTTGAGTAAGAATAATACGAAAAGCATTTTTTCCTGTACGTTCTACAAAACAGGGACGTGTAATCGTATCTAAAACAGGCACACCTGCTCCCATTTTCTTCAAAAACTCATCTGGAAACGGTTTATTTGTTTTGACCAGATACTCTTTTTCATGAAAATTCCCTGCACGCATAATGCGATTTACTAAATCACCCTGATTTGTCAGTAACAACAAACCTTCCGAATCCTTATCAAGTCTTCCAACCGGATAAATTCTTACCGGATAATGAAGATATTCGATTACCGTTATTTCATTACGCTGCTTTTTTGTACTGCACACAAGCCCTTTGGGTTTGTAAAAAAGAAGAAGAACTTTTTTTTCTTCTTTTTCTATATTTTTTCCATCAATCTGAATGCAGTCTTCTGGATCTACTTTTTCTCCGGCTTTCGCTTTTACTCCATTTACGGTTATTCTTTCTTCTTCTATCAGCCGGTCTGCCTCCCTTCTGGAACACACACCTGCTTCACTTAAAAATTTATTAATTCTGATTTTTTTGTCCATTGTTTTATTATATATTTTTTCCCCACGATTCGCAATGTAAATTTAAAACGTATTTTTCATGTACCCTTGTATTTTATTGTCGAGTATTGTATCATAAGAAAGATATTGAAACTTTATACAAAAATAAAAGGAGGAATAATTATGCCAGGCCGCAAACCGCGAACCAGCCGGGTATTGATTCTCGTTTCTATCCTGATATGCCTTTTTTTTGGAGTATGCATATCTCAGTCTTCCGCAACACCATCTCCTATTGATGAAGGAAACATGCCAGATATGTTTGTTGCCGGAACTGCTGACCACATGGCTTCCGCCTCTAAAAGTACTGCAAAAGAAAAGCCTGCGGAAAATTCCGTGCAAAATAATACGGCTCCATCAAACTCTGAAGACAAAAAGTCTTCCAAAACTTCCAATTCTTCCTCTAATAATAAAAAACAGGAGGTTTCTCCTGAAGCCAAAGAGGGAATTTGGAGTTCCAGTAACGGAATCTGGTATTTTCTTGTAAACGGCAAACCTTACCGAGGTTGGTTATACGATACAGACGGAAATATCTATTATTTCAACAACAAAGATGGAAGTATGAAAACAGGCTGGCTAAAAAAAGACGGAAAACGCTATTATTTTGATTTGGACGGAATCATGCAGACAGGAGATATCACTGTTGAAGGAGAAACTTTCCATCTCTTAGAAGACGGATCTTTGGAAGGATATGTACCAGAAGAAACCCCGACTCCAAAGCCTAAAAAAAAAGACTCTAACAAGAAAAAGGATTCCTCTCCCAAAAAAACCATCGCTCTTACTTTCGATGACGGCCCCAGTTCTTTTACAAATCGACTCCTGGACTGTCTGGAAGAAAATAATGCAAAAGCAACTTTTTTTATGGTAGGAAAAGAAATCGAGAATTTCCCCGACGAAGTAAAAAAAATGGAATCTCTTGGCTGTGAATTAGGAAATCATACCTACAGTCATGCAGATCTTACTACACTTTCCAAAGATGAAATATTAAGTCAGATTGGTACCACAGACAAGCTTCTGTACGATCTTACCGGTCATGGTGCAACCGTTGTTCGCCCACCATATGGTTCCATTGACGACACAGTAAGAGAGACTGTTGGCACCCCGATGATGCTTTGGTCTGTAGATACTTTGGATTGGAAAACAGAAGATGTCCAGACTATTGTTGATTCTGTACTTTCTTCTGCAGAAGATGGTGCCGTCATCCTCATGCACGATATCCACAAACCATCTGTAGATGCTGCAGAAATTATTATTCCTGAATTAATAAAAGATGGATATAAACTTGTTACTGTTCACGAACTGGCCAAGGAGCACGGCATTACTATGAAACCCGGAATTGCATATGGCTCAATGAAATCAGACAAATAGCAAAAACAGTAAAAAGACGCTGACCCGTTTTAGTACGTCAACGTCTTTTTTATTATGTGCAAACAAAAAGAGCATTGCTCCATAGATTCCTATTTTGCAAAGCTCCTTTTTCTCCCTTATTATTTCAGAAGACTACTATGTATATATCCGGGTTCTCCCTCGTAGTCAACCTGAATCCACTCACCGCTTTCACCTTTTTTCTCAACTTCATCTCCCGCAGAATATCCTCCGATAATCTCGGATTCTCCATCTGCCTCTGCACGGACATTACAATCTTCCGTAACGGTAAGTGTCGTACCTTTCTCAGCTTCTGTGGATGAATTCGCTTCTTCGCCTAGCCCTGCTAAAAATTCTGCCAACGCCGGATCGTTTGCCTGCGCATCATCATTTTCTTTCTGAACCTTGGCCGTAAGCTCTTTCACATCTTCATCGGATTTCAGCTTATCTGTGTATGCGGAAATTTCCGTATTTTCTACCGCTCCTCCATCAATTTTGAGATTGCCTTCGCTGTCTGTAATCACATAACACTGGCTCAATGCCGGCACTGGCGTATCAATATCTTTACAGATATAGTCAAACGATACATACACAACATAGGTTCCATCTTTCATTCCCTTTTTTGTGTAAACATCTCCAACTTCATATCCTTCGATATAATCTTTGGCATTCATAACTTTCGCTTCATCAGCAGGTGCTAAATCCACTTCTATTGCCCGCAGTGCTGCAATATCTTTATCCCCTAAAGCTTTGTAGTAGCTTTTCATCAGCGCACTTACTTCTGCGCTTGCTTTCTCCATGGGATTGGCGCCTTTCTTCCCGTCGTCAGTCTCCCCATCTTTTGTCGAGGAAGAAGGATCATTACCCTGGTCGTTCTGGACTGTTATATTCTTATCTGCATCAGCTTTACCCTTCTTATTGCCAACGCAGGCACGAATGCCAAAGAACAATACAGCCACGATTACCAAAATTGCTCCGCCTAACATAAAATAGCGAAGGTTATCTGATAACCATTCTCTGAAATCATCCAAGTTTTTATCCTCCTTATAAATACAACACGCTGGAACATCCGATGTTCCAGACAACACACCTGAAGGGAATCGAACCCCCGCACATGGTACCGGAAACCACTGCTCTATCCACTGAGCTACAGGTGCAAATTTAAAAAATCAATTCCAAACTCTCTAAAACCTTGATTTTGCTTGATTTTTAAGGTTTTTTAACCTTTTTTTGCTTATATATTTTTTCTCGATATCTTGTTTTTTTACCGGATAATGCCTTCTGGTCACCACTAAATTTACTTGATAATGGTTCCACAATGGTTCGTAATAACCTTGTTTCTAAAATAGTGGTTCCCCGTATTAAAATGCATAAATATAAATATAAAAATAAATATCGACAAGTTGTATATTATCATATTTTTACACAAATGTAAAGTTTTTTATTTTTTTCATGATTATACTGAAAATAATTGCACTATTTAACTATTTTCAAAAAAGTATATCCTGGCATTTCTATAAGTCCAAATGTAAAATACAAATGATTTAAAACCGCAAACTCTACTAAACTACGGATATAGATCGGATGCTTTTGGCAAATCAGCAGTTTTATCTCCCTGTTGATTTGCCAATTCCTTCCTATTTTCTCTAAATTTATTCAGATTTCAGATCACAAAAAACTCTTTTGATCAAAAACAGAACAATGAGCATAAGCACAATTCCAACCGGAAGCGCGATCCAGGCAGTCTGAACAAATCCGGCCACAATAAATGTTACAAAAGAAACAGCTGCTACTACAAGGGCATACGGAAGCTGTGTAGAAACATGGTTTACGTGATCGCACTGCGCCCCTGCCGAAGCCATGATCGTTGTATCAGAAATAGGTGAACAATGATCTCCGCATACAGCTCCTGCCATACATGCAGAAATAGAAATAATCATCAGATTTTCATTTGTATTTGCAAATACAGCTACAACAATAGGAATCAAAATTCCGAATGTTCCCCAGGATGTTCCTGTTGCAAAAGCAAGTCCGCATCCTACCAGGAAAATGATAGCCGGAAGGAAATTCATAAATCCTCCAGCCACAGACTTCATTGCAGCTGCTACGAATTCTGCTGCTCCAAGGCTATCTGTCATAGTTTTCAATGTCCATGCAAATGTCAAAATAAGAATTGCCGGAACCATAGACTTAAATCCTTCCGGAACACAGTCCATACACTGACGAAATGTCATGACTCTTCGAATCATATACAACGCTATTGTAATCACAAGACCAAAGAAACTTCCCAGTACCAGTCCTACAGAAGCGTCACTCTTGGAAAAAGCTGTTACAAAATCTGTTCCACTGAAAAATCCGCCTGTATAGATCATACCTATAACGCAGCATACAACAAGAGATAAAATAGGAATGATCAAATCAATTACTTTTCCCTTGGCATCTCCGACACTTTCACTTTCCGCATTCTCATAAGGTCTTCCTGCAGTTGTATAAATATCACCTTTTAACGCATTTGATTCATGGATTCCCATGGTTCCAAATTCTGCCCGAATTAAAATCATACCTACTACCATCATAATCGTCAGCAGTGCATAAAAATTGTACGGGATGGCACGTACAAAAATCGATAAGCCATCCTGCCCTTCTACAAACCCGCTTACTGCAGCTGCCCATGATGAAATCGGAGCAATAATACACACTGGTGCAGCCGTAGAATCAATTAAATAGGCAAGTTTTGCTCTGGATACATTATGCTTATCTGTTACAGGCCGCATAACACTTCCTACGGTAAGGCAATTAAAATAATCATCAATGAAAATCATAAGGCCAAGCAATACTGTGGCAAGTTCTGCACCAACCCTAGATTTAATATGTTTTCCTGCCCAACGTCCAAAAGCAGCAGAACCGCCTACCCGATTCATCAAGCAGACCATGATTCCCAAAATAACCAGGAATATAAGAATTCCTACGTTATAAGAATTAGACAAAACCCCAATAAATCCATCTTGAAAAATATGAGTTACCGTTCCCTCAAAATGGAAGCCCGAATAAAACAGAGCTCCCACCAAAATCCCCACAAACAAAGAGCTATATACTTCCTTTGTGATCAAAGCAAGCGCAATTGCAACAATAGGCGGTATAAGCGCCCAAAAAGTTGCATATGCTGCCGGCTTTGCCACTTCTTCCTCTGCTGCCAGAATCGTTAGCGGACACGCCAGTATCACTGTCATAACGCTAAACAAACATGTTATCCATTTACTTTTGTTACCTTTCATTATTTCTTCTCCTTCTTCTTTTCTTGTGCGTAATGCAGTGCATCTTCAAAATGAAATCCGCCATAAATTTATCTGAGAATAAAAAAATGCCATGTCTCGTTCTTTTAGGAAACGCGCGCATGGCATTGAAACTTCAATCTCTGATAGCGCTCCACACATGTGACAGTATGCTACATATTCTGCAACATCCCAGGATCATACCTTCTGGCGGTTAAGATCCTTCGGCGGTATCCCCTTTCCCATGGCGGCTGCCCTGCCTTTCATGCCATGGTACTGATGAAGCCCGCGCCTCTATCATACATTACATTATTCACTTGTCTTCTAATTTATCAGTTTTCTTCCAAAATAGCAAGGACTTTCTAAACTTTTTTTATTTTTTATTTATTCACTTTCCAGACAATATACCGATCACTTTCTCCTAGCTGCAACAGCCCCGCCTTTTCCAGATAGTCGTTTAAAGGATCTTTTTTCGCTGCAGTGACATAATTTATCTTCTCCGAATCAAGAGCTTTCAAAAATTCTTCTGGCGCAACACCAAAATCTCCATAAGAATATACGCGGAAAATATTTTTTATATTTTCAGATGCTTTTCCTTTCAAAAAACTTTCTTCATCATGATTTATCATATACTCAAAACGCTCTCTTGTAAGTTCTGATGTAATATCCGGATCATAACTTCGATAGTTTAAAAGCAACCATCCATCAAACAATATATGCGGTACCTCCACCCCTTCACTGTGGTATAAGTGACTCAATTTTAAAATTTCATTTGATGTAAATTGCGGGTTTTCTGCCATTTTATATTCTGGAATGTCACCACCACCAAAAACAGGTTTTCCCATTTCTGCCACAAGTCCAGCAAGCAAACAAAACGCAATTATTTTTATCCCGGTTTTCCTCAAACGAAACAAAAGATCCACACCTGCATACGCGATCACTCCATAAAAAAACAACATCCAAAAGAAACGAAGATATCTGTTCCCAAACCCGAATTTTTCTATAAAAATTCCAAGAAACAGAGGATTGAATATTGTCAGTAACTGCACCAGCAATGGATATACAAAAATACATCGCCCTTCTTTTTTTCCCGCAAAAACAATATACAAAACTGAAAAAAAGTATAAATACCAGATGGGATTTTTTTCCGTATAAATCAAAAACGCATCTGCCAGAAATTTAATATTCTCAATCATCACAGCCACCTTTTTTCCTTGTTATATCAGCACATGCAGTCCCAGCCAAAATACACAGGGGATCATACTGATTACATATGCAAAAAAAGCTCTCCACTTTTTATATATTACCATATATGGAATCAACAAAACCGTTACCAACACCGGGATAACAAAAATCGCCGTATTGCAAAAAGCCACACCACTTAATCCTGCAAAAAATATACCTATCCAACCCCATTCTTTCTCTTTTTCACGAAAAATCCCAAGAAAAAACACAAAAATCGCTGCCATATAAAGGTATGAAGTCACCGCTTTCCCTTCATAGGTTCGATATGCAAAATAATGCGACACACCGGCTATGCTATAAGAAAACAAAAGTACCAGCAGGGAAATCCAGCAAAATACAATCCCCTTTTTACGATTCCCTTGAAAAAGCAAGATCCCGCCTTTATACAAAAACAGGCCAAACAAAATCACAAGTACAATTGTCATGGAAAATTTTTCTTCCACAAGAGGATGCAGGTTGAAAGCCTGAAAGATCACCGCACTATGTATGGTATTGGTATTTAAAAGATAAAACGCATTTGGCGCATCCAGCATCTGTCCACTATAAGGATCCATCATTTCTATCGTATTAGAATAAACGGAAGAAACTGGAAGGCCAATATAATATCCAGCATCAAAATCTGAAATGTGATTAACATTAAACCCAAGATACAAAGCCAGCAAGCCTACTGTTCCTAAAAACAGCAGACCTGTCACTAACTTTTCCTTATTTTTCAAAAAATCCCCGCACATTTTTACCAGATTTTTTCTTCTGAATAATAAATTTGCCAAAAACACAATCCCCATAAAAGCAATCCATGTAACTGTTAGATATTTTAAAGGAAATCTAAAAATCTTCATAGGAAGAGCCACGATTTGAAAGGCTGAAAAATACACCATAAAACCAATCAGACATAAATTTAGTATAGAGTTTTTATGGATTTTTTCAGAAAAAAGCGAACCTGTTAATATAAATCCGCCCAAATATAAGAATATTACTAAAATACCCTTCCAGATTTCCAGTAAGATCATTTTTCTACCTTTCCTTTTTCAAGAATCCCCATTGCTATTTTTTCGGCAGTAATAGGCAGTTCTCTAATACGTACTCCAGTTGCATTGTAAATAGCGTTTGCAATAGCCGGGCATGGTGTATCAATAACCAATTCTCCCACAGATTTTGCTCCAAATGGTCCGCTCTCTTCATAACTGCTCTCAAATTCCACACGGATTTTTCCTATATCCTGCCTTGAAGGGATTTTATACTGCATAAAAGAATTATTACGAACTGCACCATTTTTATCATATTGTACATCTTCATAAAGTGCCATTCCAATTCCCTGTACAATCCCGCCTTCTGTCTGTACACGAGCCAAATTTGGATTAATCGGGGTTCCACAGTCTACAACCGCTACATAATCTAACACTTTTACTTCTCCTGTTTCTGTATCAACTTCCACTTCCGCCATTCCAGTCATAAATGGCGGCGGCGAAATTTCAGAAGAATAGCTTGTTGTTACCTGAAGTCCACAGGAATTTCCGCAGGTTGACTTCCGTCCGATATCTGCAAGAGATACTCTGTTTTCGCCATCCGTTACATACATTCCGTCAAAATCTACTTCCGTCAGGTCTGCATGAAGCATTTCTGCCCCGAATGCAGTAATCTTTTCTTTTAACTGCTCACAAGCCTGCATTACCGCATTTCCAGTTACATATGTAGTTGCCGACGCATAAGAACCGGAATCGTATGGAGAAATATCTGTATCCACCCCAAATGTAACTACATTCTCCATAGATGTATCCATACATTCTGCTGCCATCTGCGCAAGAATCGTATCACATCCTGTTCCCATATCCGTGCATCCAAGTGCCAATGTATAAGAACCATCTTCATTTAATTTCAAACTTGCACCGCCTACATCAACTCCAGCTATGGAAGAGCCCTGTATAGCCATAGCCACGCCTACACCTCTGACTTTTCCATTCCCCATATCCCTTACCGGATATTTTTCATCCCAGGAGATCATTTCTTTCGCTTTCGCAAGACATCGGTCCATAGCACAGCTTGTGGCACAGGAAACATCTCCATATGCAGGAAGAGGTTCCCCTTCCATAGGCATATTCAACTCTCTTATTTTCACAGGATCCATGCCTATTTTTTCGGCAAGTTCACTAACGGCGCTTTCTACTGCATAAATCCCCTGGGTTGCACCATATCCTCTATATGCACCTGCCGCCTGCACATTTGTATAAACTACATCGTAAGCAAAGCGATAGGCTTCTGTATGACGATAAAGAGCAATGGGTTTATGTCCGGAAAGCCATACCGTTGTGGGGCTGTGTTCTCCATAGGCACCTGCATTCGAAAGCGTATATACGTCAATCGCCTTTATAATTCCATTTTCATCCGCACCTGCGCGTACCCGAATTTCCATCTCATGACGTGGAGAAGAAGCAATCATAGATTCATAACGAGAATATACTATTTTAGAGGGACGTCCTGTTTTCCATGTTACAAGTGCAGGATAAATTTCACAAACTGCCGTCTGTTTTGCGCCAAAACCTCCTCCAATTCTCGGCTTGATCACTCGTATTTTAGATGCCGGAATATCCAGTGCATTTCCCAGAATTCTTCTCACATGAAAGGGAATCTGCGTGGAAGCCAGCACATTTAATCTTCCAAAATGATCCATATAACAGCATGTACGGAAAGTTTCCATCATTGCCTGTTGGTTTGCCTTTGTATGGTATGTACGATCCACGGTATATTTACAGGTTTTTAAAACTTCTTCCACATCTCCCTCTGCCTCAACATTAGATGCGCAAAGATTTCTTTTATTGTCAGCGCCTACCGGTACTTTCTGACACCAGTCCTCTTCCGGATGGACAAGGATCGGATTATCTTTTGCTTTATGAAGTTCCAAAACCGGAGTTTCCACACGATATTTTACTTTAATACGTTTCAGCGCCTTGTCTACTGCCGCTTCTGTCTCTCCAGCAACAATTGCCACTGCATCTCCTACGAATCTTAAATGACGGTCAAGAATAAGGCGATCTGCAGGACTTAATTCAGGATCTGTCTGGCCAGCTAAAGTAAATCTTTTTTGCGGAACATCTTTATATGTCAAAATACAAACAATTCCACTTACCTGTTCCGCTGTGCCAATTTTAATTTCTTCCACCCAGGCATTTGCATAAGGGCTTCGAAGCACTTTTACAATAAGGCAATTATCAGGAACAAGATCGTCTGTATAAACCGGCTGTCCCGTCACAAGGGCCATTGCATCTTTCTTTCGCACTGACTGATTTACATATTTCATTCCTGTCCTTCTCCTTCCTGAGCTTTTTTATATTTTAAAAATTTCAAAATACTTCTTGTCTGAGATACAAATCCGGAACAACGACATAAATTTCCCGCAAGATATTCCTTAATTTCTTCCTCTGAAGGATTTTTATTTTCTTTTAACATAGCAAAAACATTCATAATAAAGCCAGGATTACAGAATCCACATTGTTCCGCACCCTCATTTGCCAAAAAGCTTCCAAATTCCTGTGCCTCTTTTTGCATCCCTTCCATTGTAACAATTTTTCTGCCGTCTGCCCGGACAGCCAAAACAGAACAGGAGAGCACTGGTTTATCATCCATAAGAACTGTACAAAGTCCACAGTTTGCTGTTTCACATCCCCTTTTTACACTGGGACATCCTTTTTCTCTTAAAAAATCAAGCAACAACTTATCTGGTTCTACCTCTTCATGACGATATACCCCATTTAACCAGAAACTAATCTTCATTTATCATTCCTCCTACCGCTTCCCAAGCTCTTTTCGTAAGTACTTTTACAAGAAGAGACCTGTACTCAGCAGATGCTCTCATATTTGTACCTGTTTTTACATTTTCTGCAACATATTCTGCGAACTCGCCTATTGCAGCTTCCCTTTTTTCTTTTGATATATATGCAAAATTTTTCAATATTTCATTTTTATCTTCTACAAGAACAGGAATCGACGGACGTGCGCCAATTACAGTTCTTGCTTCATTCCCTATCAGAGCCACAGCACATGTTAGAACAGGAAAATCCGTATTTGTCTTTCGCTGACTGATGTAAAAAGAAAACATCGGCGTTTTCTTTATAATAATATTTACAAGAATATCCCTATCTTTTTTCATTTTCACAAACTCAGCAAGAGGAACTCTTCCTTTATCATATAATTCCACCCAGCTATCCATTGCTAAAAACATCGTAAGCACATCGGAAAATCCAAATCGGGCAAATATGCTCCCTCCTACGGTTGCACAATTTCGAAACTGAACTCCTACAATATGACGGAGACTTTCCCGAACAGCCCCATTTGTATAGTCGTTTAATCCTGCATGCATTTCTAAATCCCGCAATGTTGTCATACATCCAATTGTAAATTCCTCATCCGACTCTGTAATGGTATCAAGACCAAGACCTGAAAGATCAATCGCCGTTGATACTTTTCTCTCTGACATTTTAAGCCATACCATGCCTCCTAAGATACAGGCCGTCTTTTTCTGATTTAATTCATATGCTTCAGGCAGACTTTTCGCTTTTACATAGCTTTTTATTTTCAGCATTCTGTGTTCCTTTCTCCTTCATCTTCCGTTTTTTCCCATAATACAGGCAATTATACTTTTATTTTAACAGATACTTCTCTCTTTTTCCATACTCCTTTTTTTCACTCTTTTTTTTCTTTTCTTTTTTTGTGCATTTCGCATATTTTTTTATATTCATATAGTCTTTTTATCACAAATATGCTATAATATAAGCAAGGAAATTCGGATAAGGAGGTATGAATATGGCAAAAAAAATCATTACTATTAATCGAATGTTTGGAAGTGGCGGACGTGTTCTAGGAAAAGCCCTTGCAGAAAATCTGGGAATAAAGTTTTACGATAAAGAACTAATTGATATTGCCAGCAAAGAAAAGCAGATTCCTTTTGATACTTTCGCAAAAGTGGATGAAAAAAAAGCAAATCAATGGCGTTTCCCTATTGATCATGAAATCCAAATCGATAAAGATATGCATTTTATCCCCATGAATGATATCCTCTTCGGCATCCAAAAAGAAATCATTCTTGATCTTGCCCAAAAAGAAGATTGCGTAATTGTCGGCCGTTGTGCCAATCATATTCTTTCCGACAAAACTCTAAGCATATTTATTTACGCTCCCTTTGAACAACGTGTACAAAATGTCATAGAGCGTACCGGAAGAGAAGAAAAAAGTGCTATAAAACTTGTAAAAAAAGCAGATAAAGAACGTCGTTCTTATTATGAGTATTTTACAGATAAGAAATGGATGGATATGACACAGTATCAGCTTTGCATTGACAGTAGCCATTTTTCACAAGACCAGATCATAGACATCATCAAAAGCTGCTTATAACAAAAGGGAAGGCGCTTGCCTTCCCTTTTTGATCACTTTCTTTTTTCTCTTTTTTCTAAAATGTACGCCTTTAAAAATTCATAAATCTGAGTTTCTGTAGGGGGACAGCCGCCAAGATGGACCTGAAATTTTTTTGTGCAGTTTCCTACACCAAGGTGCCCTGTTTTCCCGCGAAATCCCTGTCCAATGCTTATTTTTTCTCCCAATTCTTCAAACAAACCTTCCTCTTTCAGCATTTCTAACGCAGGAATCAAATAACCATAACAGGCACTGCAAGATTCTACTTCTTCTACTGCATCCTGAAGTTCTACCACCTTACGTGATACAGGAAGTTCTTTTCCAGCTTCTTTTCCCAACACCTTCACTTCTGCCCGGCTTAGATCAGCAGATCCTACCCCGATTTCTTCTGCCAGTTTTACATATGGCACCTCTTCTACCTCATAATGCATCATTTTACATACATAAGAATCAATAAGAACCGGATCTCTCCCGGCAAAGATCCGGTTCATAATCACCGGATTCCCTCCGTCTTCAAAATCCAGATCTCCGCAAATATTATCTACTACCACAAAATCCTGAGGAATGCCGGCATTTAAATGTGCGATAGGTTTATGAAGGCCCATTGCATGAAATCTTCTTTTTTCCTTATTTGGAATAAGCCCTTTCATATTTTTTAGCGCACATGTTATTTTTGTCTGACAATGTCCCTTTAGTACAGGAACATTAATCAGAAAATCTAATTTTTCTACACTTTCACAAATATACAGCTGAAGTCCGTTGCAGTCCCGCAAAACACCCTTATCTTTTTGTGTATCCCAAAAAGGAACACCATATTTTTCGGAAAGTTCTTTATAACCACAAACTTCATAGGCCTCTGACGTTCGGTCTCCCACCCAGGAACCTTCTAAGATTGCAATATTCTGAAATTTTTTTTCCTGAAGATACTCTATAATCCCGGCAACAATTTCCGGATGAGTGGTAGCCCCATAAGACGCCTCAGTAGGCGAAACAAGGTTCGGCTTAATCCCAATGACTTTTTCTTTATTCCCAATAAGTGTTTCCAAATCACACTGGGAAAGAAGTTCTTTTGTCATATCTTTATATTTTGTTCCACACACAATGCAAATCTGATTTTTTTCCATGAATCTCCTTTTTTAAAAAGACCCCGGTATTCCTACCGAAGTCTTTTTCCAACATATGCTTTAACCAAACAAAAACTTAGTTTTTTAATGTCTCAAGAACTTTCAGAAGATATTTCCATACTCTTTCTGTTGATGCAATATCTAAAACTTCTTCAGAAGTATGAATATCTTTCATATTCGGTCCGAGAGATACGCAATCCAGGCCATCTATCTTTTCATAAAACAATCCACATTCCAATCCCGCATGAATGGCAACTACCTTTGGCTTCTCTCCGTAAACATCTTCGTATACCTCTACCATTTTATCACGAAGAGGAGAATCTTTTCGATATTCCCATGCCGGATAAGCACCTCGGATTTCAAAATCCCCGCCAAGAAATTCTGTCAGATATTCAATTTTATCTGCTACTGCATCTCTTGCTGCTCCTACAGAACTTCTTACACTTGAAACAGCCAGCACTTCCTGCTCATCTGTTTTCAAAATCCCTATATTGTTGGATGTCTCCACAAGTCCTTCTATCGTCCCGCTCATTTTCAAAATACCAAACGGTATATTCACAAGATAGAATAAAACTCTTTCTCTGCTTGTAGGATGCATTACCATTGCCTGCTGAATTCCATCGCTGCATACATCTATTACAATACCTTCATCACTTCCGGTATATTCTTCACGAAGTTTTCCCTGTACATATGCCGCATATTCTTTGATGATCTCACTATTCTCTTTTGATGTCATGAGAACAGCTGTACACTCTCTGGGAATCGCATTATCTTTTTGTCCCCCATCAATAGCAATCAGTTCATATCCTGCTTTCTTTTTCAGACCATATAAAAATCTTCCCATGAGAACATTTGCATTGGCACGATTTTTATCAATTTCCGCACCAGAGTGTCCGCCAAGAAGGCCGGAAATTTTCACTTTAATCTTTTCACCCTCTGCTTCTACTCTCTGCACCGGAATTCGGCTATATGCAGATAATCCACCTGCACAACTGATCCAAATACTTCCCTCTTCCTCAGAATCCAGATTGATCAGTCTTCTTCCCTTTAAGACACTTCCATCAAATCCTTTTGCTCCAAGAAGTCCAATTTCTTCATCCACCGTAATTAAAACTTCCAATGCAGGATGAGGAATATCTTTACTTTCTAACAAAGCAAGGCCATAGGCAACTGCAATTCCATCGTCCCCGCCAAGTGTTGTACCATTTGCAGAAATATATCCATCTTTTACAGAAAGTTTCAATCCATCCTTTGTAAAATCATGTTCCACATCCGGACGTTTTTCACATACCATATCCATATGTCCCTGGAGAATTACAGTAGGAGCATTCTCATAACCTTCTGTAGCATCTTTATAAATCACCACATTATTCATGGAATCCTGTATATATTTTAATCCATGCTCTTTTGCAAACCCTACCAGATAATCGCTAATTTGCTTTGTGTTTCCAGAACCATGCGGGATTTTACAAATTTCTTCGAAATAATGAAAAACCCGTTTTGGTTCACATTGTTCTAATACTGCCATAATAGCACCTCCTGATTTATTTCATATCATTTATTTTTACCAAACGCCATATACTTAACAAAAAGCAAACAGGCGCATATGAAACAACGTATTTTAACAACCTTTGTTCTCTCGCTGCTTCTCTTCCTTCTAAAGTACCCGGAAGAATCTTTACTGGCTGCCCGTGACGGAATGAAATTATGGCTAAACACCATGATTCCCACGCTTCTCCCATTCCTTATTTTAACCGGAATCCTTCTTCGCACAGACGGAATCGAAAAAATATTAAATCCTCTTGCCGTTTTTTGGAAAAAATGTTTCGGTTTAAGTCCTTGCGGCGCATACGCTTTTCTTCTGGGTATGCTGTGCGGATATCCTATGGGGGCAAAACTGGCAGCCGATCTATACAAAGCCCACAAGATCAGTTCCAGAGAAGCATCATATCTTCTTACTTTTTCCAATAATCCCAGTCCTGTATTTATAAGTACTTATCTGGCACAAATATGTCTCCACAGTCAGTATCGAATAAATGAGATTTTTAAAATATTACTTCTTTCCAATTTTCTGTGCATGCTTTTTTTCCGGTTTGTAGTCTATAAAAATCAGACCGCAACCACAACTCTTTTCCCCTTAAAAAAAGAGACATCCGCTGTCAGTTCACAAGGAACTGTCATAGACGTCTCTATTATGAACGGTTTTGAAACCATCACCCGTCTTGGCGGATATATCCTTCTTTTCTCTATTCTCAGTGCTGCAATTAGCCATTTCTGGCCTTTTGGAACAGAAGAAAAATATATATTTCTTGGAATAACCGAACTTACAACCGGGCTTCACCAGATTGCAAATGCATGCATGCCTTGCGCACGCTCTTACTTATATGCCATGGTCATGACCGCTTTCGGCGGTCTTTGTGTACTCGCCCAAACAAAAAGCGTATTAGAAAAGCAAATCTCCCTTTTACCCTTTTTTCTGTCTAAATGTCTGAACGCAACACTGACAGCAATTTTCGTTTTACTCTTCGCTAAGACTGTCTAACAGAGCATCATCCTCTTCTTTGTCCTCATTATGGTAAGAATTAGAAATTGCTGCTGCCTGAGCTGTCTGTGGAGCAAGCTCCTGTCTATTCTGATTAACTACATCAAGACAGCTCTGAAGGGCATCGATAAACATTTTATACTTGCCGCCTGCATCTTCCAGTGTCTGATCCAGTACAGTTCCAATATTTGCCATCATTTCATCTGTATATGTGATGGCACTAAGACGAATGCTGTTAGCATCCTCTGTAGCAGAATCCAAAATTCCCTGAGCCTGCTTATTTGCCGCATTGATTGTCTCATTTGCCTGCGCATATGCCTTCTGCATAATTTCATGCTGAGTTACCAATTCCTGAGCCTTTGCCTGTGCATCCGCAACAATTGCGTCAGCCTTTGCCTGCGCATCTTCCAAAATCGCATCTTTGTTGCTGATAATTTTCTGGTAACGTTTAATTTCATCTGGAGTTTTCAATCGCAGTTCGCGCAAAAGCTCCATAATTTCTTCTTTCTGTACGACAATCTTGGTGCTAGAAAGAGGCTGGAACTTACAGCTATCTACATACTCATCAATCTCGTCAATAATCTGTTCAATTCTGCTGCTCATAATACACTCTCCTTATTTTCTCTATTTCTCTTTATGCATTTTCCATTTCACCGCTTCAATAATTTCCGGCGGTGCAAATTTACTCAAGTCTCCCCCAAAAGAAGCAACCTCCTTCATAATGGTGGAACTTAAATATGCATATTCCAGGCTTGTAGTCATAAAAACAGTATCAATATCCGGAGCAAGGACACGATTTGTCTGTGCCATCTGTAGCTCATATTCAAAATCCGTAACTGCACGTAGTCCTCTTACGATAACATGTGCATGATTTTCCCTTGCAAAGTTTACTGACAAACCTTCAAAAGGTTTCACTTCTACATTTGAAATATCCTTTGTAACCTTTTCTAGTATATTAACACGTTCTTCCACAGAAAACAACGGACTTTTTGCAGAATTATGCAAAACTCCTACGATTATCTTATCGAAAGACACGCTGGCACGCCTGATTACATCCAGATGTCCATACGTAGCCGGGTCAAAACTTCCCGGATATACTGCTATCACCATCTATTTTTCTCACTTTCGCTTTTTTAAAAAGATGTGCTTATTCGTTTTGTATTCTTTTGAACGCAACAACTCATAACCATATTCAGATACATAAGAAAAGTCTGTACATAAGTCTGATTCCACGATGATCAAAGTGTTCTCATCTGCCACAGAACTTTCAGATAAATATTCCAGGACCGTGCGCTCAAGTTCCTGATTATAAGGAGGATCCATAAAAATACAATCAAAAATATCTTTTCCCTCCAGAGAACGCAATGCCTGAAGCACATCCATGTTCAGCAGTTTACCACCTTCTGTAAGTTTTGTAAATCCCAGATTTTCCTGAATACACGCACATGCTCTGGGATTCTTTTCTACAAAAACTGCTTTTTCCGCTCCACGGCTCAATGCTTCAATACCAATCGCACCGCTTCCGGCAAACAAATCTAAAAAATGACAATTCAGAATTTCCGGCTGAAGAATGTTAAATAATGTTTCTTTTATTCGATCTGTTGTAGGGCGTGTTTCCATACCCGGAACTGTTTTTAAATTTAAACGTCTTGCTTTTCCCGCTATCACTCTCATTTCAGATTCAGTCTCCAATCCAGATCTCCTCGCGCCAATCCGAGAATCAGAAGTTCTGCTGTTGCAATATTTGTTGCCACAGGAATATTGTACTGGTCACACCTTTTCACAATGCTAGTAATATCCGGCTCCTTAGGATCGATCATAGCAGGATTATAAAAAAGGATCACCATATCCAGATCCTGTCTTTCCACCATTTCCATAAACTGCTTGTCTCCGCCAATACTACCGGCCAAAAATTTATGAACATGAAGGCTTGTGGCTTCTTCAATCCTTCTCCCTGTTGTTCCTGTTGCATAAACTTCATGTTTTGCCAGAATATTTTTATAAGCAATGCAGAAATCTTCAATCAACACTTTTTTACTGTTGTGTGCAATAATTCCTAAATTCATAATTCACTCTCCATTCTGTCGTCTATTCCATTTTGTTAAATCTTATACTATCCCTATTTGACATTATAACAAATAGCTAAAAGAAGTTCAATTAAATCTTGCAAAATATACAAATTTCATAGATTATTCATATTTCATAATTCTACCAATATATGAAAGAACTTCTAGTGTATTCTTTTTTATTTTTCATATACTAGCAATGTAACAACAAACAAACAACCAAGGAGGAAATGAATCATGTCAAACAATAATTCTTCTAACAAGGCAGTTGTACCTGAAGCAAAAGGCGCTTTAGACCGTTTTAAATTCGAAGTTGCCAATGAGCTGGGCGTTCCCCTTACAGATGGCTATAACGGAAACCTTACTTCCAAGCAGAACGGAAGTGTTGGCGGATATATGGTCAAAAAAATGATTGAAGCACAGGAACGTCAGATGTCTGGCAGCTCCACAGGAACTCCGTCTAGTTTCTAAAAAGCAACAAAAATGCCGGGATATGAAACAGCATACCCCGGCATTTTTGTTAATCTAACCTTTGCCTTACATTATGATATTACAATCCGATAAAACCGGTAATTTCTCCGTTAATAACATAATGTGCGCCATTGTCTTCCGGCTTAATGTACACTCTAAGCTCTTTCATATCTGATTCTTTTTTTCCTAATTCTTCTGTCCATACTTTTTTAATGCTTTCCACTACATCTTTTGTATGGACTTCTTTTCCCCAGAACTGAACATAAACTTCCGTATCCATAGGTTCTTTTTTCGCTGCGGCAGTTTTTCTTGCCGGAGCTTTTCTGGTAGCCTTCTTTTGAGCTGTTTCTTTTCCTTCCACGGGTTTCTCTTCTTTCTTAACAGCAGTCACTTTTGCATTCTCTGTCTCTTCAGTCTCAGCTTTTACAGCTTTCTCTACAGGTGCGGCAGTAACAGATTTTGCAGGAGTCTCTTTTACAGATGCTGTTTTTGCAGTTGTTTTGTTTTCTGCTTTTTTTGTTGTCATCCTTCTAGCCATTTGATAGCCTCCTCACAAGCTTAATAATTGATTACGTTTCATAGAATACTACTAATTAAAGTTTTTTGCAAGATTTTGTTTCGTTAAAGCCCCATATTCTCTAAGTCTTCTCGCATATATGACAATAGTCTCTCTTTTAATTGTATATTTTGCGGAAGGCTTAACCCGGCATCTATGGAAAGAATTTCCCCGGCAGCTTCACTTGATGCTTTTAATATATCTGCATCATTGTAAATATCCCCCAGTTTAAATTCCAAAAGTCCGCTTTGACGAATTCCGAATAAATCTCCCGGACCTCGAAGTTTTAGATCCTCTCCAGCTATATAAAAACCATCATTTGATTGGTTCAGGATCTCCAAACGTCTGGACGTCTCCTTTCCCGCCTTTCCCTGCATAAAGATACAATATGACTGATGCTTTCCACGCCCTACACGTCCTCTCAGCTGATGAAGCTGGGCAAGGCCAAAACGTTCTGCATTTTCCACCATCATCACTGTAGCATTTGGAACATTCACTCCTACTTCTACGACTGTCGTCGAAACAAGAATCTGGATTTTTCCTTCCGAAAATTCTTCCATAACTCTGTTCTTTTCTTTTGGTTTCATTTTTCCATGAAGAATCTCTATTTTAACAGAATCCGGAAAAACCTGTTTCAGTTTTTCCGCATAATCCATAACATTTTCTGCTTCCATCCCTTCACTTTCTTCAACCATGGGACAGATTACATATACCTGTCTCCCTTCCCGAATCTGACGTTCCATAAAAGAATATGCCTTTGGTCGGTAAGAAGTATCTACTACACAGTTTTTAATAGGAAGTCTTGCAGCAGGAAGCTCATCAACAATTGATATATCCAGATCTCCATACAGAATGATTGCCAAAGTTCTCGGAATGGGTGTGGCGCTCATCACAAGTACATGGGGACAATTCCCCCGGGTAGTAAGAGATTCCCTCTGTTTCACACCAAATCTGTGCTGCTCATCTGTAATTACAAGTGCCAGATGATGATAGCTAACCTTTTCTTGAATCAATGCATGAGTCCCAATTATAATATTTGCTTCTCCCGAGGCAATCTTTGCATATATTTCCCGTTTCTCTTTTGCTGTACAAGACCCAGTCAGCAAGACAGGATGGCAGGACATAATCCCCTGCTTTTCTAAAAGCTCCAAAAATCCTTCGTAATGCTGCTTTGCCAACACTTCTGTAGGTACCATTAACGCTGCCTGATATCCATTTTCTGCAGTCATGATCATAGAAAGAAATGCCAGAATTGTCTTTCCACTTCCCACATCTCCCTGCACAAGACGGGACATTAATCTATGTCCTGATAAATCCCTCTCTATTTCATGCCATACACGAAGCTGTGCATTTGTAAGACTGTAGGGCAGTTTTTCTATTATTTCTTCCGTTACCCAAACAGGTTTCATGGAAAAAGTATTTGGCGCAGTTTCCGTTTTCTCTTTTAACAATTGTACTGCCAAAATAAAAAGCAAAAATTCATCAAATACAAGACGTTTTCTTGCCATAAGGAGTTTTTCCATATTTGGCGGAAAATGTATTGTTTCCACTGCAAAATTATCATCTGCAAGATGATAACGCTCTCTTAAATTTTCCGGAAGAAATTCCATACGCAAGGGATCTTCTTCCAAAACCTGATGCACCAGTTTTACAATTGTTTTATTAGAAAGTCCTGATGTAAGTCCATATATTGGCTGCATGCTGTGAATAATCTCCTCATATGCAGCTGGCGTAAAAATTTCCGGGTGTTCCATTTGTAATTTCCCCTGTTTTCGTACAATACGCCCTCGCAAGACAAACAGGCTGCCTTTTTTCAAAGTGTTTTTCAAATACGGGGTATTAAACCAGGCAACAGAAATTCTTCCTGTTTCATCTGCAACAGTTACGGTTATAACCTGCAAATTTCTAATTTTATTCACATAAATACCAGATACGACTGTCGCCCTGATACTAATAATTTCCCCTTCCTGTAATTCTGAAATTTTTTCCGGTTCTTCATAAGCTTCATAATTACGAGGATAATAGTGCAAAAGATCTTCCGTTGTAAACACTCCAAGTTTCTCAAACAATTTTTCTGTTTTTTCTCCTACTCCCTTTAGAGCACGAAGCGGTCTGTTCATTTTCTTATCCCCACTTTTTTAAAAGACTGCATATAAAAGGCGGAAGACTCTCTTCCGCCTTTCTTCTTTATTCTACTGAAATTATATAATAATAAATAGGCTGTCCGCCACGATTTACTTCTACTTCGCAATCCGGATATGCTGCCTCCAGTACTTCCGCCAGAGCTTCTGCATCTTCTTCAGCTGTATCCGCTCCATAATAAATACTGATGATTTCTGCGTCTTCATCCATCATAGCTGCTACTGTCTCTTTTGCAACTTCTTCTCTTTCTTTGCCGACAGCAAGCATTCCATGATCGCCAATTCCCATAATATCGCCTTCATGGATTTCTTTATCATCGATTCTCGTATCACGCACTGCATAAGTTACCTGACCGGTCTTTACTCTGCTAATAGCTTCTGTCATTGCTTCCAGATTTTCTTCTCCATTTTTTTCCGGAACAAAACTGATCAGTGCTGAAACTCCCTGAGGAACTGTTTTTGTAGGCACTACTATAATTTCTTTATCTTCTGTTAAATCCCGTGCCTGATTTGCCGCCAAAATAATATTTTTATTATTTGGGAAGATATAAATAGTCTTTGCATTTACTTTTTCAATGGCATTCAGCATATCTTCTGTACTTGGATTCATAGTCTGTCCGCCTTCGATCAGGTAATCCACACCCAGATCTTTGAAAATGTCTGTCAGCCCATCTCCTGCAGAAACAGAAATAAATCCTGCCTCTTTTGGCGGCTCCGCTGCTGCTTTTTCCTCTGCTTCTGCCTGCTCTTTTGCAAGTTTCTCTGCATCTTTAATCAGTTTCTCCTGATGTTCTTCCCGCATGTTATCAATTTTCATTCTGGAAAGAGAGCCATATGTGAGTGCCCGTTCAATTGCTTCTCCCGGATGGTTTGTATGCACATGGACTTTCACGATTTCGTCATCTGCAACAAGTACAATGGAATCTCCAAGAGACATTAAAAATTCCTTAAAGCTATGTTCTTCCTCTTCCGGAAATTCTTTTTCCAACATAATGATAAATTCTGTACAGTAGCCAAACTTAATATCCGCTTCTGCCTGAGGAGATATTTTTGTTACTACAGGCGCTGCGCTCTTCTCAAACTGGGAATAATCTACCTCTTTGCCAAGGAATCCATCAATTGCACCACGCAGAACTTCCAGAAGACCCTGTCCGCCTGAATCAACAACCCCTGCTTCTTTCAAAACCGGCAGCATATCCGGTGTTTTAGATAAAGTTACTTCAGCATGAGCGAATACTTCATGGAAAAATTCTTCCAGATCTTCCATCTCTTCAGCAATTTCAACCGCTTTCAGTGCAGCTTCTTTTGCTACCGTTAAAATCGTACCTTCCTTCGGCTTCATAACTGCTTTATACGCAGTCTCCACACCTCTTTCCATTGCTGCAGCAATCGCAGGAGCATCCAACTCTTCATACTTCCGCACACCACGTGTAAATCCACGAAGAAGCTGGGAGAGAATTACGCCCGAATTACCTCTTGCACCACGCAGAGAACCGGAAGAAATAGCTTTTGCCAAAGACTCCATATCCGGATTCTCAAGTCCGCTAACTTCAGAAGCTGCTGACATGATTGTAAGCGTCATATTCGTTCCGGTATCTCCGTCTGGTACTGGAAATACATTTAATTCGTTGATCCATTCTTTTTTCGCTTCCAGATTCTTGGCTCCTGCCAAAAACATTCTGGAAAGTATACTGGCATTTATGGTTTTTCTATTCACCACAAGTTCCTCCTCTAATCCTAATCTATCGCGCGCACGCCTTCTACCATAATATTGATTTTATCAATCTCCATACCGGTAAAGGCTTCGACTTTATATTTTACATTGCTGACAAGATTGTCTGCAATGGTGCTGATATTTACGCCATACGCCACGATTACATGGAAATCCAGGCGAATCTTGTTATCCTCGGTAATCTTTACACTAATCCCGTGTCTCAGACTATCCCTGCGAAGAAGTTTCACAAGGCCATCTTTCATGCTCACAGCAGCCATTCCAATGATGCCAAAACATTCTACTGCAACGCTACCTGCATAAGTGGCAATTACGTCCGTATCAATGACAATCCGACCCAATCCGGAATTTATACATCCATTCATATGGTTACCTCCAATAATTTCAAATTTTATGTTTACGTGTATTATACCCTCTTTTGAGAGAAAAAGAAATATTATTTTTCACATTTTTCCTTTTTTTGCTTGCAAAAGCTAATTTCATCTGTTAAAATAAAGTCTGTTGAAAAAAAGCGTCAAGGAGGTGCTATCATGGCTAAATGTGCAATTTGTGAAAAAGGAGCTCATTTCGGAAATAACGTGAGTCATTCTCATAGAAGATCTAACAAGATGTGGAAATCCAACGTAAAATCTGTTAAAGTTAAAACAGAAAACGGAAATAAAAAAATGTACGTATGTACTTCCTGCTTAAGATCCGGTAATGTAGAAAGAGCCTAAGCGACTTGAATTTTGCATAACATGCGATATTAAAAAAGCAGTTATAATCTGAAAACCTTATGTTTTCAAAAAGCGGCACAACAAATGTTGGGTCGCTTTCTTTTTATGTTTAAAATTTTTTCCTTCTCCCACCATATGTAATACATAACGCAAAACAGGCATGAAGATATTTTCTTCACACCTGTTCACCTGCAAAATAAATAATATCCAAGAAGCAGACATATACTTCCTGCCACAATAATGATCACGCTGTCCGAAATCAACATTCCGATCACCATTCCAAGACCAATAAAAAATAATATCAGCCCAAAAAATCTTCCCACGGATTCCTTTTCCATTTTCTTTTCTTACTTTAATATATGCATAAAAAAGCCATCTGAACACTACACTTCTGTTTCAGAAGATTCTCCACTGTTCTTTTCTCCGGAAGCAAAGCGGTTTACAAAATCCGGGACCATATCCAGAACTTTTGTAAGACCATCCTGATTTTTTACGTTTACAAGCTTTGTAGTGCCATTCTGAATCACAAGAACTGCACATGGCGTCATCTTTCCTCCAAGACCGCCACCGCCATTGTTTTTTCCCTGACCTTCAAAAGCACCGGCTCCTACTCCAAAAGACACATCAACCAAAGGAAGAATAATAGTATCTCCCACATGGATCGCATCCCCTACCACTGTTTTTGCAGATACAAAACTGTCCATTCCTTTAAAAAGAGAAGCTACCGTCTCTTTAAAATTGTTTTCTTTTTCCATATCTTATACCTCCTTACGTTTCCATTGGCTTATCACATATTTTATATTTTTATCAAAAAAAATCTTCACTGCTGTCTTCAAAAGAACGACACCATAAAGCCGCCCTTTTATTTTAACATTTCCCTCCAAAATATTTTGTTCTGTTTGGAAAACTGGAATTACCTGAATACAGTTCTTTGAAAAGGGAATACACATTCCCAAGAACGCAGTTACTTTTCCTGTAACAGATGGATCTTCACATCCAAACCTAACCATGCCTTCTACTTTCACAGGGGAAATATGACGTAGCAATTTCTTTATATCTTTCCAGAAAACAGTTATCCCTTCCCGGACTTTTGTATTGGAAAAAAAGCTTTTCCACCATTCTATTTTAACACAGGTCTTTTGAATTGTTAATCGGATTTTTCGAATTTTAAAGGGAATACTTTTTATCTTTCCCACAATTTTTTTTAATAAACCCGGTTTCTTTTTTTTCATTTGCGGAACTTCTTTTCCTTCTTTCTGTTCCTCTATCCTTATATCCGAGTATGGTTTTTCGCACTCTTTAACATAATTGTCCTGTTTTTCAGGTAGCGCCTCCTGTTCTTTTCTTCGCTCCTCTTTTAGCTGGCCGGACTTTTTTTTCTTTCTCCGAAATTTCTCGAAAGAAATCCCGAATATCCGAAGTGCCTTTTTTAACTGGCCGTTTTCATAAAAAACATTAAAAACAATGCCTCGAAACAACCAGCTTATGCCAGCAGAAACCTCTACGGTTTCTTTCCCGCCTTCCTCCGGCTTATAAGCTTTTATCCTGTAACGGACAGGACAAAATAAAACAAGAAAAACAGCCAACAGTAAAAGGCCAAAAACAATTCCTAATATTATTAATATCCATTTTATTATTAACCACAGAATATGTAACATTCGTTCACCTGTTCTTTATATATTCTTCAACCTGAAAATCACCGGTTTCCTGATACACTTCCTCTACAATATTTTGCACCAGTGTAACTGCCTCTTCTTTTCCTTTTGCTATCCCAATAATCAAAGGACAACTCTCATAAACCGCCTTTTGTACAAGTACAACAGCCGGAATAATTTCCATAATATCTTCCATATGTTCAGAAAGAGTAATAAGATATATCCCTGGTACAGCTTTTCCTGAATTTATTTTAGACCGAAGGGCAACAGAGCCTTTTACTTTTTCTCCTATCCAACATTTATCCCACCATCTCAACATAACACAACCCTCATCTTCAGGATTCCCATTTTTTTATAATTTAAACAGGGCTGTGCCTACCACAGCCCTGTTGTTTCAATAATACTTACGCTGCCTGACCCACAAACCGCTGCTTCGCATTTCAAGATATTCCTGATATGCCTTTTCCACAATCTGCTTCTCATTAGAAAAACGAAGCAAATGATAAATCTCGTGAAATTTGTAATATCCTGAATCTACAAAATATTCTTCCCGTTGGGGTCTGCTATGATAATTATCAGCCGTCATGAGATACCAGTGAACTTCTTTTGTTACCACATCTTCCGGAACCGTAAAATTATATTGACTTTTGCCCACATATTTCACAATGGATGCTCTGACTCCTGATTCCTCTCGAACCTCACGAAGGGCAGTCTGCTCATATGTTTCTCCTGGTTCTACAGTTCCTTTAGGCAATACCCATCCCTCGTAACGGTTTTTGTAAGACTTGTACAATGCCAGAATCTTACCCCGATGAATTACCACACCGCCACAGCTTGTTGCCTCAATCATTTGCAATCCCTCCTGTAATGCGTGTGTATGATATAAACTACTTACAGTATAACTCTTTTTACAATGTCTGGCAACCAGAAACCCGTCTTTTAATTATAATACGCATCAAAAATCTGTCCTGCAATAGGAACTGCAGCCTCGCTTCCGGTTCCTCCATTCTCAACAATAATAGAAACAACCAGATCCGGATCATCTACATTGGAGTATCCCACGAACCAGGAATGACTTGATCCATTTTCATCAAATTCTGCAGAACCGGTCTTTCCTGCAACTGTATATCCACGTCCGTTTAATGCAGATGCTGTACCATTGGTCACTACTCCCTGCATTAACTTCCCAAGAAGGTTTGCCTCATTTGTGGTAATAAGCCGTTTATACACGGAAGGCTCTGTCTTTTTTACCGATTCTCCTGTAGTATTTATCACCTCATCTATCAAGGTAGGCTTCATTAAAATACCCCCATTTGCAATAGCACTTGTGATCAGTGCCATATGAGCAGGTGATACCAGCGTATTTCCCTGTCCGATAGCCGTCTGCATAATAAGGGGTGTCACAGAGGTTTTATCCAATGTAAAATTACTTTTCTTATACGAAGCCAGGGGCAATTTACTGTTAAACAAAAGATCTTCTGCTGTATCTTTTAACGAGGCACCTCCAAGACCGATTCCCATATCTGCAAAGGCACAGTTACAGGAACTTGCAAATGCAGAATAAAAGTCTTCCTGGCCATGTACATTTCCATTGTAACAGCTTATGGTATGATCCTCTACAGTGATACTTCCCTGGCAAAGATACGAATACCCTTCCAAACTTCCATTCTTGCGAAAATAATCTAACGCTGTCAAAATTTTAAAAGTAGACCCCGGAGGATATGCTCCGTTTGTTGCCCTGTTTAAAAGACTGCTGTTTGTTTCGTCATTCACTAGATAATCCCAATTATCTGACAAGTAATTGGGATCAAAATCCGGTTTACTTACCATTGCAAGAATACGCCCTGTAGACGGCTCCATGACCATCACAGCTCCTCTTCGGTCACCAAGTGCATTATAGGCAGTTGTCTGCAATTTAGCACTTAAAGAAGAAACAACGGTATCTCCCATGTTTTTTCTTCCAAGCATTTCATTTTTCATCTGATCCAGAAAAAACTCATGAGAACTGAGAAGTTGAAAATTCGCTTCTGATTCCAAGCCGCTTTTTCCATGTGAATCATATCCTACTACATGTGCAAATACATTTGCATATGGATAATTACGTACTTCTGTTCCATCTTCGTATACATCTGTCTGCGCCAGAATTTCTCCATCAGAAGACTGTATATTTCCACGGACTACCCTATCTGAAAAAGTATCCTGCCTTGTATTATACGGACTGTTAATAAAATCCTCACTGACCACCGCATTAAAATAGATCACATACCCTATAAGGCTAAGAAAGATCAAAATAAAAAACCAGGAAACAAATGTGTATTCTCGATTTCTCGCCTTGCGTCTTTTAATATTTTTCTCTTCTCTGTATTTTCGCTCTTTCTCTTGCTCTCTGTACTGCTTCTCTTCGTAATCTCTCAATTTCTTCATCCTCATCTTCCCTCAGAATATAAAGACCCTGAATAATAGCAATCATTAATATCGTACTTAAAACAGAACTTCCTCCATAACTTACAAGAGGCAATGTGACACCAGTAAGAGGAATGAATTTTGCAGCACCACCAATTGTCAGAAACACCTGAAATGCATATTCTGTTCCCAAACCCAACGCGATCAGTTTATAAAAAGGTTTTTTAATCTGCAACGAAATATTAACGATCATCAGAAAAAAGCTCATACATACGAGGATAAGGCAAATTGCAAAAATCCCGCCCATTTCCTCACAAATTGCACTAAAAATAAAATCATTTTTTACAATGGGAATTTTTTCCGGTGATCCCTGACAAAGTCCCATCCCAAACCAGCTTCCTGTTCCAATCGCAAAAAGGGACTGCACAATCTGATATCCTTCGTTCTGATAAACAGCCATAGGATTTTTCCATGCACTAACTCTCTGGCGGACATGCCCAAACAGATAATAGGCAATTACAGATGCCGCACAGCCTCCTCCTACACCGATTCCCAGGTAAATGACCTTTTTTGTGGAGACATAAATCATTACAAGATAGGCAACAAAAAATATGACTGCACTTCCCAGGTCTCTGGACAGTACAAGAATCCCCACATGAAGCCCTGCCACCACGGTCCCCTGTATTAATTTTTTTAGTGACATATCTCCTGAAAGAAGCGCTGCCATAAAAAATACAAACGTAATCTTAATTGCCTCAGAAGGCTGAAATCCCATAAGAGAAAGTTTTGCACCATAACTTGTTTGAGCCAATACAAAAACAGCTCCGAGAAGCACGATTCCAATCCCCGCATACAACCATGTAAGATTCTTTAAGAATTTCATCTTTCGAATCATTACCGGAATCACAAGTGCAACAACACTTGCCCCGGCCACGATCACCAGCTGTTTTACAGCTGTTTGTACATCCAGACGGCAAAGCATGATAAACCCTACGCTAAGCAACATGCACATATTATTCAAAAGCAAAAGAGATGCTTTTTTATAAAAAATGCGATACAAAATTTGTATTGCTGCAAAATATGCCATCATCTCCAGATAAAAGGTAATTACTTTAAAATCATCTGTTTTTAAATAAATCACCAGAAATGCCGTAAAATCCATGAAAAAAATAAGCATGATCTGGCGTCTAAGCGATTCATTCTTTTCATCTTCATCCTGCCGGTGTACCATATAAAAACAATGAAACGTGTACACTATCATCAGGGTAAGAATGACATACTTGGACAATTCCACAATTACATTAATCATACGCCTTACTCAGCTCCTCTTTTAAAATGACCTTTTGTATATTCTCTGACAGGAGGCTTTCCATTATCTAAATATACGCTCACAAAATCTCTTAATACGCTAAGCGCCTCCTCAGGCTTTTCTATTGTAAATGCGAGCCGAACTGATTTTATACCCAGTGCCTGTATCTGTCTGCTCTCTTTGAGAAGCCCATAGGGAATACTGTTATAAATAATATTATAACAGGCACTTTCTCCTTTTGTATTCTTTGTTTTCCATGGATTACATACACAGGCAGAATAAAATTCTTTTTCATATCGATCTTTCAACCAGGCACCTGTTTCCTGTTTCTTACATCCGTAAAGATTTTTCTGCACACACTGAGCCGAAATCATCAAGGGAATATATCCGTAAACCAGCATTTCACTTTCTCTATTGTCTCTGTGACGAATCTCGCCTTCATTAAGCTCCAGAGGAATTGTATTTTTCAAAATCCCCTGCTTTCTCCAGAAATCTACTGCTTCATCATTCCATACATACATAGAGGCATCCAGCACACAAAAGCGCTCCAGTCCGGCTTTTTTTAACATTCCATACGCTTCCAGATTCCGCACAAGAAAACCTTTCATCCCTTTTGAAAGCCATGTTTCTGCCTGAGATAAATAACCTTCCGGCATTTTGCCCCGTACAATATGAGGCAAGGTGAGATACATTTCCACCCCACGATTTATCCCCTTTTCCAGACATTTTTCCATAATCGAATACGGCAGATACATACCGGAAATGCCATCTTGCCCCAAAAGGAGCTCTGCCGTTTTTAAATCTTCACACGATACATATAAGGCCGGTTTTTTTACAAAGGAATTTTTTACTGTTTTTTTCTCTTCCGGAAAAACTTCCTGTTTTCTTATGTATCTTTCACAAATTTTCTCTTCTAAAAGATTTAATGCCTCTCGTCGTACTTCATTTAAAACTTTAACTGGTACAAAAATCTTTTCATCCATTTGAATATCCAGTTTTTCCCAGCTATACGATGTATTCCCCAGTTTCTCCATCTGCTGCCGGATTCGTTCTTTTTCCATAGGCTGGTTTTGTGCATACTGTACCTCTCCTGCCGAAACAGAAACATGAATCTCGCCTAAAGACACCTCCAAAATAACAGGGCTTCCAGGGAAAAGAATTAAATTTCCTAAAATCTTTTCTTTTTGCTTTCCAATATTTACACTCACATTTCCTGTTTTCTTCTCATTTTCAAACGCCATCATAGAGGAACCATTATGCATTTCATAATATCCCCTGCAGGAACCGCCTCTGTTAAATACATTCAACAAATATTGCATATCCTCTTCTGCCACCTGATAATTTTCTTCCCCCTCTGACAAAAGGATATCTAAATATTTTCTGTAAACAGACGTTACAGCAGCTGTATATTCCGGCTGTTTCATCCTTCCTTCTATTTTCAAGGACATTACCCCTGCCTTTATAATATCCGGCAACAGTTCTATTGTATTTATATCTTTCAAACTAAGGGGACATATTTCTTTTGTATTCTTATATTTTCCTCTTGTAAGAGACGTCTGATAAGAAAGCCGGCAAGGTTGTGCACATCGCCCTCTATTTCCGCTTCTCCCTCCAAAAATACTGCTCATCAGACACTGCCCGGAATAACTATAGCACAGCGCTCCGTGAATAAAAGCTTCAATCTCCAGCGGGCTTGCCTCATGCATTGCTGATAATTCTTTAAGAGACAATTCTCTGGCAGCCACAACCCGGTCTGCCCCCTGTTGTTCCAGAAAACGCATTCCCTCTGGTCCGGTCACCGTCATTTGTGTGCTGGCATGAAGCGGCAATCCCGGAAAACACTTTTTTATAAATGAAAATACACCAAAATCCTGCACAATAACTGCATCCAGACCTCGTTGATAAAAGGGCAGCAAATAAGAAAACAACTGTTGCTCCATTTCTCTGTTTTTCAAAAGTGTATTTACGGTAAGATACAGTTTTTTTCCATGTATATGTGCTGTATCGATGGCACGTAAAAGTTCTTCTTCCCCAAAGTTTTTTGCATATGCTCTGGCTCCAAAAGCAGCGCCTCCTACGTACACAGCGTCTGCCCCTGCATGAAGAGCAGCTTCAAATCCTTCATAAGAACCGGCCGGAGCCAGCAATTCTATTTCTCTATCTTTCAAAGTATTCCCTCTCTTTTATTTTACAAACATATTTCTTTAACAAAAAAGGGGATTACCGAAGCAATCCCCCTTTGCATTTTTATTTCAGCAACTCATCCATCTCTTTCTCAAGCTCTTTCACTTTTCCTTCCAGAAGGCTCTTCTGCTCCAGAGCTTCCTGCTCGCTTTTCTGAGCTTCCTCAATCTGCATGCGCAGGGCAATCAGCTCATGCTTTAAATCATACATTTCCTGATCTTTCTGCTGTAGATCCTGCTCGAAAATCTCAGCCTGCTTTTTTGCCTTAAAATAATCATCCGTAATATTCAGACTTAAAAGCATATGCTTTGTTTCCATAGGCTGCCGACTATAACCAGGTACTTCACTTAACTCTTCAATTTTATGATTCATATAGGATGCCACCTTCTGAAAATATTCTGCAGATTCGTAGCCGCCAAGCGTGATAATCTTTCCACCGATGATTACCTGTGCTGTGTTCTTTACCGCCATTCCGATAAGCCTCCCTGTAACTTTCATCGCTCTCCTTTTAGGACAGCATATTATCTTCTAATGTAGATCATATCAATTATACTCGAATTTTGTAGAATTGTATAGGATTTTTTTACTTTATTTTCCTTCTTCGGGATAATCCAACCCCAAATGTTTATAAGCCAATGCTGTTGCCATACGTCCTCTTGGTGTTCGATTCAGAAAACCATTTTGTAGTAAATACGGCTCATAAACATCTTCCAAGGTTCCGGAATCCTCTCCAATGGAAGCCGCCAGCGTCTCTACCCCTACTGGTCCTCCGTTAAAATTTACGATCATGGTCTGAAGAATCCGTCTGTCTGTCTTATCCAGTCCATATTGATCTACTTCCAGAAGATCCAACGCAAAACATGCCACCTGATAACTTATTTTTCCATCATATTTTACCTGTGCAAAATCCCGGACTCTTTTTAAAAGACGATTGGCAAGACGCGGGGTCCCTCGAGAACGCTTTGCAATTTCCGCAGCTCCCCGCTCATCAATCTCCACTCCCAGTACCTGCGCAGAACGCAAAATAATAACGGTAAGTTCTTTTTGATTATAAAACTCCAAATGATGCATCACTCCAAAACGATCACGAAGAGGTGCAGAAAGCAGCCCGGCCCTTGTGGTCGCCCCTACCAGAGTAAACTTCGGAAGATCCAGACGGATTGAACGGGCCGATGCCCCCTTTCCGATCATAATGTCAATAGCAAAATCTTCCATTGCCGGGTATAACACCTCTTCTACCTGACGGTTCAAGCGATGGATCTCATCTACAAAAAGGACGTCCCCCTCCTGAAGATTATTTAAAATTGCCGCCATTTCTCCGGGTTTTTCAATAGCCGGTCCTGAAGTGATCTTCATATGCACTCCCATTTCGTTTGCTATAATTCCCGATAAGGTAGTTTTTCCAAGACCAGGAGGTCCATAAAACAACACATGATCCAGCGTATCATGACGCTGTTTCGCTGCTTCAATATAAACTTTAAGTGTATTTTTTGTTTTTTCCTGACCAACATAATCTTCTAGTTTCTGAGGACGAAGACTTCCCTCAAGAGGAAAATCCTCCTCTGTTACATCCGTTGTAATAATTCTTTTTCCCATAATTTACTCTGCTTTCTCAGAAATTCTTTAAAGCTGCTCTTAAAACAGCCTCCACATCTCCTGCGTCCACATTCTCGACTTTACGCACAGCCCTCAATGCATCTGTTGCACTATATCCTAAGGCAACCAGTGCCTCCACTGCTTCCTGTCTCACATCTGCTCCCACTTGTTCTCCTGGCATTGTCTGTTCCTGTTGATGAGCCAGTTTTGCCTCAAAAGCATCTTCTAATTTAAATTTATCCTTTAACTCGAGAATCATTTTTTGCGCTGTTTTCTTTCCAATTCCAGGTGCCTTTGACAATGTCTTAACGTCATCTGACAAAACAGCAAAACGCAATTCATCAGCTGTAATTCCTGCCAAAATTCCCATAGCACCTTTCGGCCCAACTCCATTTACGCTAAGAAGAAGGCGAAATACCTGAAGATCATCTCGCGATAGAAACCCATATAACTGCATGACGTCTTCTCTTACATGAAAATGTGTATGAATTTTTAATTCCTCACCTATATAAATCTGCGACAATGCATTTCCTGTCATAAATATTTCATAACCCACATTCCCCGCTTCCAGAATCACAGAAGATTCTGTTATATCTGCGGCTGTTCCCCGTACAAACGAAATCATGGTATCTCTCCATTCCTTATAGAATATCTTTTGTATCATACCACAACCAAAAATAAAAAGCAAATTTCCCAATTACAAAGAAATTTGCTTTTTATCAATATAATTTATACAAGAATACAATCCCGCGGACAGACTTCTTTACATTTTCCGCAATTTATACATTTAGAATAATCAATATGTGCGCAGAAATCTTTTACAACAATTGCACCTGCCGGACAATTTTTTTCACATTTTTTACATCCAATACATCCAGCCTCACAGGCTTCTGTCACTGCTTTCCCTTTTTCCGCTGAAGAACACCCTACCATAACCTCCTGACTGTAAGGCACCAGCTCAATTAGATTTCTGGGACATTTTGCTACACATTTCCCACATGCTTTGCAAGCTTCCCGATCTACCACTGCTACTCCGTTTATAATGTGAACCGCATCAAAAGGACAGACCTTTACACAACTGCCAAATCCTAAGCACCCATAAGAACAGGCTTTCGCCCCTGTACCTGGAATAAATTCCATCATTTCGCAATTTTCAATACCAGTATAGACAAAATTTTCTTTTGTTTTTTCACAGGTACCTGTACATTTTACAAATGCAGTTTGACGGACTGCTGCCACAATTTCCTGTCCCATTATTTGTGCGATTACTTTTCCTACCGGTTCTCCCCCTACAGGGCAGGCATTTACAGGTGCTTCTCCTTTTGCTATCGCAGCCGCCAGACCGTCACAGCCAGGATATCCGCAACCACCACAATTATTTCCAGGCAGCACTTCTCTCACCTGAATTTCCCGCTCATCCGTTTCTACTGCAAATTTTTTCCCTGCAATCCCAAGGAAAACTCCTATAAAAAGTCCAACTGCTGCAACCAGCACAGTTGCTGCCATAATTGCTCCCACATTCATTTTACCCCCTCCTTAAATCAATCCTGAAAATCCAAAAAACGCAATTGCCATTAGCCCGGCGGTTATCAGTACAATGGGAAATCCCTGAAAAGATTTCGGAATATCATTATATTCTATTTTTTCCCGGACACCCGCCATCAATATAATGGAAATGGTAAAACCTACTGCTGTAGCAAATCCATTTATCGTCCCTTGTAAAATGCTATATTCTTTCTGCACATTAATAAGGGCAACTCCAAGAACTGCACAATTTGTTGTGATTAAAGGCAAATATACTCCCAATGCACGATATAGCGATGGCATAATCTTTTTCAAAAACATTTCCACAAATTGTACAAGTGCTGCAATAATAAGAATAAAAACGATGGTTTGCAAATATGTAAGATCTGCCGGAAGAAGGATAAGTTTATAAATAACTCCTGTTACAAAAGAGGATAAAGTAATAACAAAAATAACAGCTCCTCCCATCCCGGCTGCCGTATTCACACTTTTTGAAACACCAAGAAACGGACAAAGACCCAAAAACTGACTTAGCACAACATTATTTACAAGGGCAGATCCCACAATGATCAGCAATAATTCTTTCATATCATCTTCCTCCCTTTCCCTTGCACATGGTATTTCCGCAGGAAGCACAGGAGCTTCCGCATTCCGGATTGCTTGGATCAATCCCCTTTTTTGCCGCCCCTATTTTAAATCGATTCTGAATGGCAGACAAAGCAGCCAGAACAAAAAATGCACCTGGAGCCAGAATAAAAATTGTAATTGGCTCATATCCTGCTTTTCCTGCTGCTGCATCTGCAAGAGGAAGAATCTGATATCCAAAGATCGTTCCTGCGCCAAGAAGTTCTCTTACTGCCCCGATACAGGTAATACTTACGGTAAATCCAAGACCCATTCCAATTCCGTCAAAAAGAGAAGCAATTGGTTTATTTTTTGACGCATATGCCTCTGCTCTTCCCAAAATAATACAATTTACTACAATTAATGGAATATAAATTCCAAGCGCAGCATAAAGTCCCGGAATAAATCCCTGAAGAAGAAGCTGTACAACTGTTACAAAAGAAGCGACTACCACGATATAGGCAGGCATACGTACCTTATCCGGAATACATTTTCTTAAAAGAGAAATCATCAAGTTGGAGGCCGCCAGAATTACCGTTGTAGTAAGTCCCATACCAACACCATTTGTCGCCGATGTAGTAATGGCTAATGTTGGACACATACCCAACATTAAAACAAACGTTGGATTCTCTTTTATAATTCCATTATATAAGCGTTCCCCCGGTGTATTTGTTTTCATTCAAAATCGCCTCCCTCCATGTACTGAAACGCACATAATCCTGCATTCACACCATTTGTCATTGCATTTGTGGTAATCGTTGCACCGCTTAATGCGTCAATTTCCTCCTCTCCTTTTGCTCCTGTTTTTGTATAAATAAATTTCTCTACATTTTTATCACGAAACTGATTTTTAAATTCCTCTGTATCTGCACGCATTCCAAGTCCTGCAGTTTCTCCAATGGCCAGTATGGAAATTCCCTTAACTGTCCCATCTTCCTGAACCCCCATAGCAAACCGGATATCTCCACCATATCCCTCAGAAGTCGTTACGGTAAAGGCATATCCAACAGGCTCTCCTGCAGAATCTTTTGCTTCCATAATTTCGTCTATCTGCTGTGCCTCATATCCATTTTCCTGCAGAAAACTTTGCATTTTTCCCTGTTCCTTTTCTCCCAGAACAATCTGACCAAAAGAATCTGCATTGTCATACACCTCTTTATAAGCTTCTTCTTTTGCTTTTATTTCCTGCTCCATAATTGGATCCGCCGTAATATCTTTTACAATTCCAAGAGCCAGACCTGCCACAAGAGTAATGACAGTAATTGCAAGCGTATCTTTTATAATTGTGCTTTTCATGCTTTCTTACCTCCTTTTCCAAATGCAACAGGGCGGGTAAACCGCTCAATTTGAGGAACAAGGATATTGCAGAACAAAATAGCATAGGATACTCCTTCTGCAGAACTTCCAAAAATCCTGAATATTGCAGTAAGGATTCCAAGACAGCATCCATACACAATTTGTCCTTTTTTTGTAATAGGCGTTGTTACATAATCTGTTGCCATAAACCAGGCTCCAAGCATTAATCCTCCGCCAAAAAGATGAGTCAAAAGATAAGAAAACTGAAATCCCATTCCGGAAAACAACATATATCCTGTAAGAAATAAGCTAAAAGTCCCAATATATGTAAGAGGAATGCGCAGATCAATAATCTTAAAAATCAGCAAAATAACAGCCCCTATTAAAATAGCAAGTGCAGAAGTCTCTCCTATGGTTCCCGGAATATCTCCTAAGAACATATGAAGAACTGATACCGAACTATCTGTAATTCCATTTTCTTTTAAAGATGCTAACGGTGTTGCTCCAGATACAGTATCCAAAACACCAAAATCCGTCATTTTTCCAGCAAAAGAAATCAGGAGAAAACATCTTGCCGCCAATGCCGGATTCATAAAATTTTGTCCAAGTCCCCCAAACAATTGTTTTACCACGATGATCGCAAAGGCACTTCCAAGAACCGGAATCCAAAGCGGAATTCGTACAGGCATGTTCAAGGCCAGAAGAAGTCCTGTTACAACAGCACTAAAATCTCCTATTGTATTCGGCTTGTGCATACATTTATTATAAAGCCATTCAAAAAATACACTGGATGCCACTGTGAGCAATACAACAGCCAATGCACGAATACCAAAATTCCATATTCCGAAAACCGTTGCGGGAAGAAGTGCGATCACTACCATCTGCATAATTTTACTTGTAGTCATTTTATCCCGGATATGTGGATTTGATGATACATTTAACATTTGTCCCATTTCTATCCCTCCTCTATTTTTTTCTCCGGCTTGCCAGCACTATTTTCCGCATAGATTTAATACTTTGAGTCAACGGACGTTTTGCAGGACATATATAACTGCAGCATCCGCATTCACAACACTCCATGCCATCGAATTTTTGAAAATTTTCCATATCTCCCCTCTCTGCGAAATCCGCAAGGCGGGCAGGGATAACACCGCCGGGACAGACTCCTACACATCTCCCACAGTTAATGCATGCCGTCTGATGAGATTTTGAAACAACATCCTGCTCCATACACAGGCAGGAAGATGTGGTTTTTGTACAGGGTACATGAAGATCAAACATGGCAAACCCCATCATAGGTCCGCCTGCAATTACTTTTTCTATATGTTCTTTTAATCCTCCTGCCGCCTTTATCACTTCGTACAGATCTGTTCCTATAGGAACACGAAAATTTTGAGGATTTTGTACGCCCTCTCCTGTAACTGTAATTGTTTTTTCCATAACAGGAACTCCCTGCATCACAGCTTTGTAAATTGCAATCACGGTATCCACATTATCTACCACACATCCCACATCTGCCGGAAGCATGGAAGAATTAATTTCCCTTCCCGTAACTGCATAAATCAGGGTACGCTCTCCACCCTGCGGATATTTGGTAACAAGTTCCTTCACTTCAATTCTTGGAATATCTTTTACCAAACTTTTCATTTTACTAATACAATCCGGTTTATTATTTTCAATACAAATACAGCCACAGGCATTTTCAAAGAGTGTCAGCATAATACGCAATCCTTCTATAATGCTTTCCGGCTCATCCAGCATTCTTTTGTAATCACTTGTAAGATACGGTTCACACTCTGCCCCATTTACCAAAATATATTCTATCTTTTCCGGTGCCTTAGGAGCAAGTTTTACGTGGGTCGGAAAACCTGCGCCACCCATTCCCACAACGCCGCCATCCTGGATCCGCTTGAGAATGTCCTCTTTCGACAATTCTTCCAGTCTGGCAGGAAAAAATTCTGTTTCTTCGTAAAGCCCATCGTTTTCTACAATAATAGAATCTGCCATAGTTCCTACAGCTGTGCGTCTTGGTTCAATCCCTTTCACAATACCGGAAACAGAAGCATGTACAGGAGCTGAAACAAACCCTCCTGCTTCTGCAATTTTCTGTCCTTTTTTTACCCGATCTCCTTTTTTTACAAGAGATTTTGCAGGCGCACCAATGTGTTGGGAAAGAGGATAGACCAATTCCCCTTCTGGAAAATATTTTCCCACCGGGATGTTTTTTGTCAACTCTTTCCCTTCATATGGATGGATTCCTCCTTTGAAGGTTAAAAAAGCCATGTTTGTTCCCTCCTTATATCTTAATTTTCTTTATTTTCTTTGTTTTTTAAACGGCGTTCTTTTCGCATACGGTAACCTCTATTCAAATGGGGATAAGATTTCACAAAACGGTGGACGTTATGTCCAAACTTAGCTGCCATAGCTTCTTTTCGTTTTTCAATTTCTGCAGAAAATTCTTCCCCTACGGCTAACCGTCTTCTTTCCAATTCTTTTAAGAATTCCACGTCTTCCAAGCGTTCTTTAAATCCATCAATAGAAAGATCCTTTACCATTTCCATAATTCCCAGTTTTTCACGCACTTTCATAAGAAGGCTGGTCTGCATTTCCTCCAATGTCTGTTCCCATACAGGAATACGTTCCCGTAACCGAAAAGCAGCCAAAACAGAAAATACAAAATCCACTCCGTATGCTGCACACAATATACACACACCTATTTTTCCAAACAGCACAGGGTAAAAGGATACTATTTTTTCAACTACAGGATGAAACACCCGAAACAAAATAATAGAAAAAAATCCCCATCCAAGCGAAGCTCCAAGACATATCCTTCCCTGAAAATTAAATTTTTTGTCACTGTAATCCCACCAGGAAGTGTGGAAGATAGATTCCATTAACACAGCAGTTACATACTCCAACAAAGTGGCAACTACAATACCTCCCAAAAATAAAAATATCAGATTTCCACTTACCGGTTTTAAAATCAAGTATACAGCAAGAGCACCAAATCCATAAATTGTACAAAACGGACCATTGATAAATCCACGATTGATAAACTTTCCCTGTTTTACGGAAACATATCCTGTTTCCCATACCCAGCCCAGGAAACTGTAAATAAAAAACCAATTTATAATGTGATAGAAATCAACTCCAAGAACTTTAAAATCCCACATAATTTTCCTCCTCTTTTTTATATATTCTGACGAATTAGTTATTTATACTATAACTCTTTTTATGAAAAAATTCACTACCCAAATATAATTTTCTTGTGTATAATTAAATACAATCTACGAAAGGTAATTTATTCACATGATTGTTAAAAAAATGCCTATTTTACAATGGTTTCCGGACTTTGAAACTGTTAAAAACATGTCTGTTCCATGGCTTCCAAACCAGGATTTTCGCCCTGTTTTTTACGACATCGAAACAACCGGACTATCACGAAATTCCACTTTTTTATATTTGATTGGTGCCGTTGTCCATGAAAATGGAAAATGGCAAATGTACCAATGGTTTGCAGAAAGAGCACAGGATGAACCACTTCTCCTTCGTGAATTTTCTAATTTCCTTGATTCTTTCACATGCACCATTCAATATAACGGAAATCAATTTGACCAGCCTTATTTGGAAGAACATTTCCGTATGCATGGTATGAAATCTCCTTTTAAGCAAAAAGAAGCTTTTGATCTTTACCGTACCTTGCGCCCTTTAAAGCAGCTTTTAAAACTCCCAGGTATGAAACAGCCACAATTGGAAGAATTTCTGTCTCTTCCTGCCCGTCTTTATTGTGACGGACACGATTGTATACGCCTTTATAAACAATACACAAAGAATCATCTCCCAGAACATGCCAACGAGCTTATGGGGCATAATCAGGAGGATTTACAGGGACTGGGACAGGTCTTTTCCATATTAAGTTATCTAGATCTTTATAACGGGCGGTACCAGCCCTGTGATGCCTGTTTTGATGGAGAACACCTTCTTATGACTTTACAGCTTCCCCATCCCATTCCTGTTCCTTTTTCCAACGGAACCACCAGTTTCTATATTAAAGGAGAAGACGATCAGATACGTCTGGCAATTAAAGCCGTTTCAGGAAAAACAAAACAATATTACCCCAATTATAAGGACTATCATTTTATTCCTTCTGAGGATACTGCTATGCCCAAGTCTTTAAGTTCCTGTCTTGATAAGTCTCTTCGATGCCCTGCTAAACCCGAAACATGCTACACATGGTTCGATTGTTCCGGAGCATTTTTAGAAAATCCGATACAACAGTTTTCTTTTCTAAAAAATACATTACCATTTCTTTTAAATACTTTAAAATAAACAAAAAGGAGTGAGATTTCTGGAATCTCACTCCTAAAATTATTTCATAAATTATTCTTCTTCAGAAACTTCTTCCTGTGCAGGAGCTTCAAGAGCTTTCATGCTCAGGCTGATTTTCTTTTCTTCTTCATTGAAATCAACAACTTTTGCTTCAATTTCCTGTCCGATTGTTAATACATCAGATGGTTTTGCAACATGTTCTCTGGAAATCTGAGATACATGAAGAAGTGCATCTACACCAGGTGCAAGCTCAACAAATGCACCAAAGTCTGTCATACGTGCAACTTTTCCTGTTACCACATTTCCTACTGCAAATTTTTCAGCTGCAGAAAGCCATGGATTTTCTTCTGGGAATTTTAAAGAAAGTGCAATCTTGTTTCCATTGATTTCTTTAATAAGAACTTTTACCTGATCTCCTACATTAAATACCTTTTTCGGGTTTTCTACTCTGCCCCAGGACATTTCAGAGATATGAAGAAGTCCGTCTGCACCACCAAGATCAATAAATGCGCCAAAGTCTGTTACGTTTTTAACAGTACCTTCTACTGTATCTCCTACATGGATTTTCTCCATAAGTTCTTTCTGTTTTTCTGCTTTTTCTGCAAGAAGAAGCTGTTTACGGTTACCAATAATACGACGTCTTCTTGGATTGAACTCTGTAATCACAAATTCAATTTCCTGATCTGCATATTTAGATAAATCTTTTTCATATGTGTCAGATACAAGGCTTGCAGGAATAAATACTCTTGCTTCTTCTACATTTACGCAAAGACCGCCATCCAGTACCTGAGAAACTGTTGCTTTTAATACTTCCTGGCTTTCAAATGCTTCTTCCAGACGTTTATTTCCTTTTTCAGCTGCCAGTCTCTTATATGTTAAGATGACCTGACCTTCTCCATCGTTTACCTTCAAAACTTTCGCTTCCATGGTATCACCAGGATGTACAGCATCTGCAAGCACAACGCTTGAGTCGTTTGAATATTCATTCTTTGTGATGATACCGTCTGCTTTATAGCCGATATTCAGGATGATTTCATCTTCTTTCACATCGATGACCGTACCCTGTACGATTTCTCCATTTCTAATTGTTTTTACGGAATCTTCCAGCATCTGTTCAAAACTTAATTCTGACATGTTCTTGAACCTCCTCAATAATTTTCTTTGGGGTGGAAGCCCCTGCTGTAATACCTACAAAACTACTGCATTGGAACATTTCAGAATCCAAGTCTACAGGTGTTTGTATATAGTAAGTATTTCCACATTCTTTTTTACATATTTCAAACAGCTTTTGAGTATTGGAACTATGCCGTCCTCCAATGACCAGCATAGTGTCTACCTCTCCGGCTATACTTCTTGCTTCTTTCTGCCGTTCTTCGGTAGCATTACAAATAGTGTTTAAAATATTTAGAATATTTAAAACAGTATTATCATACCTCTTTTTGCGAAGAATTTCAACTAATTCTTGAAATTTGTTGTAATTAAATGTCGTCTGAGATACAACACACACTTTTACACCTTCCGGCATAACAAATTTTTCCGCTTCTTCTGCATCTTTAATAACAGTATAGGAACCCATACACCATCCGCAGATTCCTTTTACTTCCGGATGCTCTTTATCTCCTATAATTATAATATGAGCTCCGCCAGTGCTTTCTTTTTCTACAATACGATGAATTTTTAAAACAAAAGGGCACGTTACGTCTACATAGGAAAGTCCTAATTGCTTCAATTTATCATAAACGGCTTTTCCTACCCCATGAGATCGTATTACCACTGTCCCTTTGGACAATCCAAAGAGATCTTCTTCTGACACAACCGAAACACCTTTATTCTCCAAATCTGCAACGACTTCCTCATTGTGTATAATAGGACCCAATGTATAAATAGGTGCCGCTCCTGATGCGATCAACTCATAAACTTTATCTACAGCACGCTTCACCCCAAAGCAAAAACCTGCTGTTTTTGCAATTTTCACTTCCATATTTAGTGCTTCACCTTTTCTTTATAAATGCCAACAATCGCATCTTTTACTTCCTCAATATTCATTTGAGAAGAATCTACAAGGACAGCATCTTCCGCTTGTCTAAGGGGAGAAACTTCTCTGTGCATATCACGTTCATCCCGTTCTATGATATCCTGACGGATTTCTTCAATATCGCACGTTTCTCCTTTTTCAGTGAGTTCCAGATATCTTCGCTTTGCCCTTTTATCTGCACTTGCTGTAAGATATATTTTTACATCTGCATTTGGAAGAATGGTTGTTCCAATGTCACGTCCATCCATTACAACATCATGCTGTGCAGCGAGATTTCTCTGGAGAGAAAGAAGTTTTTCACGAACTTTTCCATTTGCAGAACTTACGGAAGCCATTCTGCCAACCTCTTCCGCCCGAAGATATGCAGTTACATTTTCCTCACCAAGGAAAACCTGCTGTTCACCATCTTGATAACAAATGGAAATGTCCGCTCCCTCACATTTCTCTTCAAGTTCCCGGATATCTTCTGCATTTACATTATTTTTAAGAAGATAATACGCCATAGCTCTATACATGGCACCTGTATCTACATAAATAAAAGATAATTCCTTTGCCACTTTTTTTGCGATGGTACTTTTTCCTGCCCCGGCAGGACCATCAATTGCAATATTACAGCTCATTTCTCTTACGCCTCCTTTATTACCGAATTGCCTGTGCCGCCAAATATGCCGTTGACCAGGCAATCTGTAAATTATATCCACCTGTAATCGCATCCAGATCAAGAACTTCTCCAATAAAATACAGATTTTTTACCTTTTTTGACTCCATTCTTCCCGGATGTATTTCTTTTACTGCTACACCGCCTCTTGTGATAATAGCCTCTTTAAACTGCCCCGTTCCTGTAATTGTAAAAGGAAATGCTTTCACAAGTTCTTCAAACCTCAACCGTTCTTCTCTGGAAATTTCATGAATTTTTTTCTCAGGAGGGATTTTTCCAAGTTCCAGCATAACAGGAGTTAATGATGCTGGAAATAAAACGCCTATTACGTTTTTAAATTGTTTATTCTTACCTGCTTCAAATTCTCTTAACACTCTTGCGTCAAGCTGCTCCAAGGTTAACGCTGGTTTCAGATCAATATATCCTTTGCATTCTCCTTTTTTCATCCATTTTCCCAATCGGGCACTGGCAGAAAGGATCAAGGGACCCGTTACGCCAAAATGCGTAAACATCATCTCTCCCCGATCACGATAGATTAATTTTTTACCGCATTTAATTGTAAGATCAACATTTTTAAGAGATAATCCCTGAAGCTTTGGAATATAATCTTCCGCTGTAACAAGAGGAACAAGGGACGGTTCCAGATCTGTTACATTATGTCCTAGCTCTTTGGCAAATCGGTATCCATCGCCTGTGGAACCAGTTGCCTGGTATGATAAGCCTCCTGTAGCCACAATCACGCTATCTCCACTCAAAAATTTTCCATCTGACAAAACAACGCCTTTTACAATTCCATCTTCTTCTTTAATTTCTTTTACTTCCGTATGAAGATGGATCTGAGCTCCAGCCTTCTTCAGTTCTCTTTCAAGAGCTTTAATGATATCTGAAGAATGATCAGACTGTGGAAATACTCTTCCTCCCCGTTCTACCTTAAGAGGAACGCCTGCCTGTTCAAAAAACTCCATTACATCCCTGCTGTCCCAGGTTTCAAAAGCACTATACAGAAATTTCGTATTACTCATAACTGCCCGAAGCAGATATTCTACTTCATAATTATTTGTAACATTACAGCGTCCTTTCCCTGTAATATAAAGTTTCTTTCCAAGCTTTTCATTTTTTTCTAAAATATGAACCTCGTGGCCCCTCCTTGCAGCGTGAACACCTGCCATCATTCCGGCTGCTCCTCCGCCTACGATTAATACTTTACTCATGAAAGTACCTTCCTTAATTTTTCTTTATAATTTAGCAAAGGAGCCTGCTGATGCAAGCTCCCTGATAATTTTATTAAACTGGATATGCTCCGTTTTTCTTGTCTGCTGCTGTTTCATCAATTTTTGTCTGCTGCGCCTGACGATATTTGAAGAAATCAGTTGCAACCTGCGGGAACAGTGCATAAGAAAGAACGTCCTCATCCTGTTCTTTGTACTGTACCATTTCACTTTCCAGTTTATCTAACTCGTTGTCAAGCAGATCTGCCGGACGGCATGTGATCGGTTCTATATCGCCGATACATTTTTTCTGAACTTCTGCATTAAACGGTTTTGCAGTTGCACCGTATTTTCCGCTTAATACATCTTTTGTTTCTTTTGTAACCATTTTGTATCTCTCGCCCATAAGAACATTAAATACAGCCTGTGTACCAACGATCTGAGAAGACGGAGTAACAAGCGGCGGTTCACCAAGGTCTTTACGTACACGCGGCACTTCTTCCAGAACATCATAGAATTTATCTTCTGCATGCTGTTCCTTCAGCTGAGAAGTAAGGTTGGAAAGCATACCACCTGGTACCTGATAAAGTAAAGTTTTAATATTTACACCAAGGTTTTTCGGATTTAACAGGCCGCTGTCAAGAGCCTCATCACGCATCGGACGGAAGTAATCTGCAATTTCAGAAAGAAGCTGCTGATCAAATCCTGTGTCATATGGTGTTCCCTTAAATGTTTCTACCATAACTTCTGTTGCCGGCTGGGAAGTACCAAGAGCAAATGGTGACATTGCAGTATCAATGATATCTACACCTGCTTCTACTGCTTTTAAGTAAGTCATAGAAGCCACACCGGATGTGTAGTGTGTATGAAGATCAATCGGAATTTTAACTGTTTCTTTCAGCGCTGTTACAAGTTCTGTTGCCTTGTATGGAAGAAGAAGACCAGCCATATCTTTAATACAAATAGAATCCGCTCCCATTTCTTCAATACGTTTTGCAATACTTGTCCAATAATCTAAGGTATAAGCATCGCCTAAAGTATAGGAAAGAGCAACCTGCGCATGAGCTTTTTCTTTATTTGCTGCAGAAACAGCTGTCTGAAGGTTTCTTAAATCATTCATACAGTCAAAAATACGAATAATATCAATTCCGTTTGCTGCTGATTTCTGTACAAAATATTCTACTACATCATCTGCATAAGGACGATATCCCAAGATATTCTGTCCACGGAATAACATCTGTAATTTTGTATTTTTAAAACCATCACGAAGTTTACGAAGTCTTTCCCACGGATCTTCTTTCAGGAATCTAAGAGAAGCATCGAAAGTTGCGCCTCCCCAACATTCTACTGCATGATATCCGACTTTATCCAGTTTATCTACAATTGGAAGCATCTGCTCTGTGCTCATACGTGTCGCGATCAGAGACTGGTGAGCATCTCGCAGAATGGTTTCCACAATTTTAACAGGTTTTTTTTCAATTTCTGCCATAATAGTTCTCCTTTATATATTTTTGTATTTAGCGAAAGTATTTCCTATCACACTTTCGCCAAATACTACAGGTTATACTCCAAAAATTGCCATAAAGGTACCAGCTGCAACTGCTGTACCAATAACACCTGCAACGTTCGGTCCCATTGCGTGCATCAACAGGAAGTTTGTAGGATCAGCTTCAGCCCCCACCTTCTGGGATACACGGGCAGCCATCGGAACTGCAGATACACCAGCAGAACCAATCAGCGGATTAATCTTGCCGCCAGACAGTTTACACATGATTTTACCAAGCATAACTCCGCCAAATGTACCAAAGGCAAATGCCACAAGACCTAATACTACAATTTTCAGGGTATCAATATTTAAGAATGCTTCTGCACTTGTAGAAGCACCTACAGAAGTACCCAGAAGAATAACTACAATATACATAAGAGCGTTTGAGGCTGTTTCTGTAAGCTGTTTTACAACGCCACACTCTCTGAAAAGATTACCAAGCATCAGCATACCAACAAGCGGAGCTGTGGTTGGAAGAATCATACAAACAACAATTGTGATAACAATTGGGAATAAAATCTTTTCCAGTTTTGATACCGGACGCAGCTGTTCCATTTTGATCTTACGTTCTTTTTCTGTTGTGAACGCTTTCATGATCGGAGGCTGGATAATCGGTACAAGAGACATATACGAATATGCCGCCACTGCAATCGGTCCCATTAAAGCAGTCTGACCAAGTTTACCTGCAAGGAAAATAGAAGTCGGACCATCAGCACCACCGATAATAGAGATTGCCGCTGCTGCTTTTCCATTGAATCCAAGGAAAATTGCAAGGAAATAAGCCACGTAAATACCAAGCTGTGCTGCTGCTCCCATAAGGAAACTCTTTGGATTTGCAATCAGCGGTGCAAAGTCGGTCATGGCTCCTACACCCATAAAGATCAGAGATGGCAGGATACTCCATTCATCCAAAATATAAAAATAATGAAGAAGTCCACCAACTCCATTGGACATATCCTCTGGTCTGGCCATAATGTCCGGATAAATATTTACCAGAAGCATACCAAATGCAATAGGAACAAGAAGCAGAGGTTCAAAACCACGGCGGATTGCCAGATATAAGAACACACATGCCACTGCTATCATCAGGTAATTGCCGAGTTCCAGATTTAAAAATGCTGTCTGATGAAGCAGGTTAGACAACGTATCTGTTACATAAGACATTTGATTACCTCCCGTCCTAGTTCATTGTTGCCAAAGTATCTCCGTTTTCTACAGATGCACCTTCTGCAACATCAATGCTTGCAATGGTACCATCCTGTGGAGCTACTACAGGGATTTCCATTTTCATGGATTCCAGAATAACTACATTATCACCGGCTTTTACTGCCTGTCCTACAGAAGCTGCAATTTTTACGACTTTACCCGGAACGGATGCAGAAACTTTTACTGCACCTGCGCCTGCAGCCGGAGCTGCTGCCTTTGGTGCTGCTTTCGGAGCAGCTTTTGGTGCTGCTGCAACAGGAGCGGAAACGCTTCCAGTTTCTTCAACCGTAACCTCATATGCGGTTCCGTTTACAGTGATTGTATAACTTTTCATTTTAAAATCCTCCTAATGTTATTTATCTTTTTTTACGGTTCACTTTACGAATGGAACGTACAACAAATCCATCTGTACTTGTTCCTTCAGAAGCTGCAATAGCAGCAGAAATAACTGCTATAAGTTCTGTGTCATCTGTTTCTTCCTGTACAGGTACTGCTGCAACTGCTGCAGGTGCTTTTGCTTCTTCCTTTTTCTCTTTCTTTTCACCGAAAAGAACTGGTACAAACTTAAAGAGATAAATAATAAAGCTCAGGAATATCAGCATAACAAATACGGTGCCAATTCCCATAAGTGTATTTAACCCAGCATGTTGAAGAATAACTCCCATAGGATATTTTACATCTACTGACATGGAGATAGGCATACCGTTTTTATCAAATACATAAACAAAATTTGCATCTGCTTTTTCAAACAGAACAGGTACGGTTACCGTATACTGATCATTTGCAAACTCAATTTCTGTTTTTCCTGCATCATCCTGTTTTTCACTTTTTTCTCCAACCTCTTCTTTGGATCCTTCCCAGGCTTCCATTGCGCCCATTGTGAATTCATCACCGGATTCCATATAAGAATCGATCTGCTCGTCAGATAATGGAATGATGGTCTCTGTCAAACCCTCAGCTGTCATAAGCAGCTGTGTCTTTACAGCCTCGTCAATTTCCTCTTCCGCACAGACAACGGTTGCACCTGCCATGGTCAGAGATGCTGCGCAAAGAACCGCAGTAAGGCAAGAGGACATTTTCTTCAAAATATGTTTCATATGCCTCACCTCACTCAGACCGTACCGTGTTTTTTGGATGGGCGGTCTTCTCTCTTTGTGAACAGCATTTCAAATGCTCCAATTGCATATTTTCTTGTATCAGCAGGAGAAATTACAGCATCTACATATCCTCTTGCTGCTGCAGAAGCTACTCCTGACTGCAGTTCTCTATACTGAGCTGCTTTTTCATTTAATGTTGCTGCATCTGCATCTGCATACATGATCTTTGCAGCCAGAGAAGCATCCATCATACCAATTTCTGCATTCTCCCATGCAAATACCATATCTGCACCTGTTGCTTTGCTGTTCATCGCAATATACGCATTTCCATATGCTTTTCCAATGATAACATTAACTTTCGGAACCGTAGCATTTGCAAAAGCATGTACCATCTCACCTACAGATTTTGCCATCATTTTTTCATTGCATAAAGTTGCTTTAAATCCATTTACATTTGTTAAAGTCAGAACCGGAATTTCAAAAGCATCACAGAATTTCACGAATTCTGCTGCTTTTCTTGCACCTCTTGCAGAAAGACTGCCGTCAAATTCTTCTGTTTTATTGCCTTCTTCGTCATAAATTTCACTTCTATTGGCAACTGCACCAACTGTCGCTCCGTTCAGACGCATAAAACCGGTAACCATATCTTTTCCATAACCGGCTTTTGTTTCAAAGAATAAACCGTTGTCTGCAATTCTGGAAAGTGCCAGTACAGTATCTCCTGTACAATTTGCAATATCCTCGCAAACACGATTTAAATCATCTGTACATTCTACAAAAGCATCATTATCTTCGTTGTTAGACGGAAGCAAGGTTACCAGTTCCCGAATACTTGCGATCACTTCCTCTTCTGTACCAATTCCGTCAATGAGACCGGTTTCCTCACTCTGGAATTTTGCATCTGAAGTATCACATTTGGAAATATGATTTCCTTCCAGCGCATTCGGACTGTTCACAAACATTTTTCCATTTTTTTCTTCCATGAAAGTAAAGTCTGTTAATGCAGGAATTACTGCCATACCACCGCCACATGTACCAAAAATACCGGTAATCTGTGGAATTACACCGGAGGCCAGTGTTGTCTTCAGATAAATTTCTCCAAATGCTTCCAGTGCATCTGTTGCTTCCTGAAGGCGAAGACCTGCACAATCAACAAGCCCAATTACCGGAGCTCCTGTTTTCATTGCCATGTCATATAATCTGGAAATCTTTTTGGCATGCATCTCTCCAACTGTTCCGTTTAACACGGAAACATCCTGGCTGTATACATATACCAGATTCCCATCAATAACACCGTATCCAGTCATAACTCCGTCAGAAGGTGCCTTTTTTTCTGTCATGTTGAAATCTGTTGTTCTGGCTGTTACACTTTGTCCGATTTCAACAAAACTGTTCGCGTCCAGCAAAGAATTAATTCTTGCGCCCGCTAAGCTTTGTGTTACGTTACTCATTCTAGTTTGCCCTCCATTTTATAAAAATTTAAAAAGTATAACCAAAAATTTAGCCAATTCTAATTGTACCTTTTTTTTAACAAAATTTCAATAGTTTTCCTATTTTTTGTAAAATTTATGTCCTAGTGGAAGTAGGATTGAAACACCTGCTCCACATACCACCGATATGTTATTTTCTTTACCGTTTTCGCTGCATAAACCGGATAAGATAAGATTTCCATATCATCCAGGCAGTATACGATCTCTCCTATTTTCTGTCCTCTTTTTACAGGCGCCGAAAGCTCTTTTGCAATTTTTTCCTTCATGGAAAGATTCTGTTTTTTACCGGTAAGGATCTTCCTGTTTTTTTCTTGTTCACCAATGGTAAGCTCCGGCAATACATATGCCGTTTTTCCAAACCTGCCATCCTCATTCACTCCATTTTTTACCGGAACTGCCGGTAATGCAGGCTCTATCCAAAAAGAACGATATTCGTAATTTTTCTGTCCGTAATCCAAAAGTTTTTTTGTATCTTCCCATTTATAACCTTTATGATTTGGCCATCCGCACCCAAGAAGAGACACCACAAATGTTTTTCCTTCTTTTTCCACAGCACATACGTAACAGTATCCGGCGTTTCCTGTAAAACCTGTTTTTCCGGAAATCACACCATCCGTCATATCAAAAAGGGCATTTGTATTCCGAAGATGAAACTGCCGCTTTTTTCCTATGTTCCAAAAAGAATATTCTCTCGTCTGGGTTATCTTCAGAAACGTTTTATTTTGAATGGCATAACGCATAATAAGTGCCAGATCATGAGCAGTCGTACAATGTTCCCCTCCGGAATCTTTGGCATCCAAGCCATTGGGCGTTATAAAATGGGTATGCTTACATCCGATCTCCTCCGCTTTTTTATTCATCATTTTAGCAAACCTTTCCTGGGTCCCTCCAATATGTTCGGCAATGGCTACAGCCGTATCATTATGGCTTTTTAACATAAGAGAATAAAGAAGATCTTCCAGATAATACTGCTCCCCTTTTTTCATATGCAATTTTACCTCAGGCTGCAAGACTGCATTCTCTGAAACTTTCACATAATCATCTCCAGGTGCATTTTCCAACGCTAAAATACATGTTAAAACTTTCGTTGTACTGGCATTTGGTCTTGGCACCTCTTCTTTTTTTCCGTATAAAATACGGCCGGAATCTCCATCCATTAGTACAGCTGATAATGCATACAGATTTTGCGGTTCTTCTGTTTTTCCCCATATAAGAAATACAGGCTGAAATAAAAACAAAACCACCGCCAGAATCCCGGCGGCGGCAGTTTTTCTTTTTTTCATTTCCTCTCCCTCCCGCTGCTCTTTATTCTACCTAAAGTCTATTCCACGGAAGGAAGATTATGTGTATTTTTTATCCGTTGTACGTCTGGTTCCACCGTTGAGATAATTGTTTCTCTTCTTTAGAAAGATCATATAATTCCTGTATTTTTTCCTGTGACTCTTCCACAGTTTCCCAAAACAGGCTGTTTAATTTAGAAACGGGAATTTCCCATCCGGGCACAGGCTCTTTTGTCATAAAGTACTCTGTCAAAGACATTACTTTTTTTCTTCCGGTCAGCCCCAGAAGCTTTCTTATCCTATTTCGACGTTTTTCCCCATCATTGCATACCATAAGATTTGTAAGAAGCTTCATCATCTTCATGGAAATCCATATGTTTGTTGTTTTAATAAGAGGGAATACCTTATGGATTGTCCTTGCCCACTGGTACCTTGGCACAATACAATCAGCAGGATGATAACTATATGGATTTTTGCCTGTTTTTTCCATTAGAAATCGGTCAAACTCTTTTTCCAGATTTGTATGAGAGATCACTCCTGTATCTGCCATTTCATCTACAAAAGGATGGCAGGCAGAATCCAGAAGATAGTGACAGCCAAATCCCAGCAAATATGCAAGAAGTGCTTTGTCATCTTTTTCACGTACCTGCATCATTCCCTGCTGAAAAAATTCCCGTGCCCGTTCCTTATGCATCCGAATTCCAAATAAACTTACAGGATTTGGGGTTGCCATATAATAAAACAAAATATCAGGACCATGAAGTCCAATGCGATAAAGTTCCCCATTTTCTCGTATAACTTGTTTTATTTCCAAAGGAAGTCCTTGATAGACTTTTTTTCCAAAAAAATCGTGTGTATATGTTGTTGGCATTGTAACTCTCCTTTAGTTTTACACATCCAGTTTTAACTGGATCTCCTCTTCTGCTTCCGCTTTAAAATCTTCTATCTGAACAGGATCCGGTACAGGCAGATCATCTAATGCCTGAACTCCAAAAGCGCGAAGAAATTCTTCTGTAGTCCCAAAAAGAATCGGTCTTCCCGGTGCATCTAATCTGCCAAGTTCCTTCACAAGGCTATATTCCACCAGCTTATTAATAGCATGATCACATTTCACACCACGGATTTTTTCAATTTCAATTTTCGTTACAGGCTGCTTATAAGCAATAATGGACAACGTTTCCAGCATAACATCTGTAAGTGCCGGTTTTTTAGGCTGCATGGCGATACGAACAAGATAATCGTAATACTCCTTCTTTGTGCACATCTGATATGACTGATCCAATTCGATTATCTGAATCCCTCTATTTTCATTTTGATATCGATCCATCATATTGTGTATGATCTTTTCTGTAGTAGAAAGATCCTGTTCCAAAGCTTTTGCAATCTGCGAAAGTTCTACGGCATCTCCCATTGTAAATAAAATAGCTTCAATGGCAGCCTCTGCTTCTTTTATATTCATGAAAATCCCCTCTCTTCTGTCATTCATCTGCAAATTCTGTTAAGTTTTTCCATGTATCCGGATCTGTCATCACTTCTATTTCTATCTCTCCAAAAAGGGATTCCTGTACTACATGAATATGTCCCATTTTCATTAACTCTAATACAGACAAAAAGGTGACAATTACCTGTATCCGCGAATGCTGTTTCTCCAGAAGATTTCGAAAACAAAAACGTCCATGCTCTTTTGCAAACGCTTTCATTTCCAGCATTTTTTCAGAAAGACTGATTTCTTCTTTTTCAATTTTCCCAAAACGGCTTCGTATCGGGTCAATCTTGTCTTCCTGTCTGCGGATGATAGACTTAAAAATGGCATTTAGCTTTTCCAGCGTTAATCCTTCTAAAAGCGCTTGCGGATCTACAGGCTCTTTATACTTTAAGACCTCTTTCGGAATATCCGATTCTCTATAATAAACATTTGCCGCTTCATCCATTTTTTCTTTCAGCTCATAAGACATATATTTATACATCTTATACTCTAAAAGTTTCTGTACCAGTTCTGCACGGGGATCTTCTTCCTCTCCCTCCTCATTTACTTCTTTTGGAAGAAGCATCCTGCATTTTATATCAAGAAGAGTGGCTGCCATAACCATAAACTCGCTCATAACTCCAAGATCTTCTTTTTCCATGGAATGAATATATTCCATATACTGATCTGTAATTTCCACAATAGGAATATCATAAATATCAATTTTATTTTTATCAATTAGGTGAAGGAGCAGATCCAGCGGTCCTTCAAATACATTTAATTTTACCGGTATTGCCATAAAACACCCTCGTTTTCTATACTATCGGTCTTTTATTTTACATGGAAGACTATAATTTTTCAAGTGGTTTCACCGCAATAACCAAAAGCTCTCTTGGATTGTGAATCCGTACCGGAATTGTATGTTCTCCCAATCCTGCACTTACAATCATATGCTGTCTGCTTTTCACAAAGTCTCCACAGCAAAAGGACGGAAACATGTGAAACTGCGGGGATAATACCCCCATATTTTCCCCAAGGCGTACAATTCCGCCATGATAATGGCCTGCCAGGATCAAATCTGCTCCCCAATCAAAATATGTTTTTCCATATTTAGGATTATGTGCCATAAGAACGTGAAATCCTCTTCCTTCCGGCTTTCCTACCAATTCCTCCATTTTATTCAAGGAAAGTTGGGGAGTTTTCACTTTTTGATAATATTCAAGGGGAAGTTCCAGCCCGTGAAAGAAAATAGTCGTTTTTCCAATCTGCATGGTTTCAAATTCATTATGCAAAATACGCACGCCTGCATTACAAAGTATTTTTTCATATTTCAGGTATGCTTCTTTCTGCCCTTTGTATTTTTCTGAAACAAGCAGTTTATACTCATGATTCCCAAGGCTGTAATATATCGGATAGTCCTTTGCCAAATCCAATAAAAGGCTTTTCGCAACTTCCAAAGTTTCCGGAATGCTTCTTACATTAAGATCTCCCACTGCCAAAATCGCATCCGGTTTTATTTTCCGGATTGTTTTAATAAGATTTTCATTTTGTATTCCAAACTCCATACCATGAAGATCTGTAAGCACTGCAAATTTTATTTCTTCTCCTGCATCCACTTTAGAGGAATACATATGATACTCTTTTACTCTAAATTCTTTCATGAACCACCCTTCTTCGAATCATCACTTTCCAAAGCCGCAATTAGGGAATGTACAGACCTCACAGTTCAGACAAAGCCCACCCTCTCCATATGCAGCAATCTCCTCCGGCAAAATAGGATCATCTGCCATGATGCGCGGAAGGATCAGATCAAACACAGTCCTTTTGGCATACATCACACAACCAGGAAGTCCAATAATCGGAACTGTTTTCCCATCTTTTTCAAAATAGGATACCATAAGCATAGCTCCCGGAAGAACAGGGGCGCCATATGTGAGAACTCTTGCCCCTGTATCTTTAATAGCTCCCGGTGTACGATCGTCCGGATCAACGCTCATGCCACCTGAACAAAGTACAAGATCGGCACCTTTTTCTATAAAATCCAAAATATCTTCTGTAATCTGTTTCTTGTCATCTCCCGGGGTTGTCTGTCCCAGGATTTCTGTTGGAAACACCTTCAGTTTTTCATACAAAACCGGAGTAAATGTATCCTGTATAAGTCCCTTTTTCACTTCACTTCCAGTTGTAACAATCCCTACCTTTTTAAAATGAAAAGGTAGAACTGAAAAAATAGGCATATTTCCTCCGACTTCCACTGCACGATCCATTTTTTCTTTTTCGATGACAAGAGGAATGATTCTGGTTCCTGCAATTTTATCTCCTTTTTTCACCGGAAAATTCCCATGCCTGGAGGCAATCATCATCTCTCCCAGAGAATTTACTGCTACAAGTGCATCTTTTCTGATTTTTAGCAGCCCATCCCTGTCTGCAATCAATTCAATCTTTCCCTCTTTTGCTTCTGTTGGATGCATCCCTTCTCCCTGTGAAATCCCACGCAGAATCTCAGCACCTTCATTTTCATGTAAAATGCCCGGTTTCTTTTCCCATACATACAAGTGCTCTTTCCCCACCCGTAAAAGAGCAGGAATATCTTCTTCGGTCACTACATGACCTTTGTGAAACAACACTCCTTTTCTTTCATCTTTTACAATTTCTGTAATATCATGGCAAAGAATATGACCTACTGCATCCTCTGTTCGAATCTCTCTCATTTTTCTTTTCCTCCCATACATTAAATAAAATCAAAGTCCCGCTTTACAAAGTTTTGTATAAACTCCATTTTTAGCCAGAAGCTCTTCGTGCGTTCCTTCTTCTGAAATACCATTTTCCGTAAGTACAAGAATGCGCCTTGCATTTCGGATTGTTGAAAGCCTGTGTGCGATCACAAACGTAGTTCTGTCTTTTGCAAGTTCCTCCAGAGATTCCTGTACCACTTTTTCACTTTCATTATCAAGAGCCGAAGTTGCTTCATCAAAAATCAAAATAGGCGGATTTTTGAGAAAGGCCCTTGCAATAGAAAGACGCTGCTTCTGTCCACCGGAAAGCTTTACTCCACGCTGTCCGATATCTGTATCGTAATCATCCGGCATGCTCATAATAAATTCATGCGCATTTGCTGATTTTGCAGCCTGAATGACTTCTTCATCTGTTGCTTCCGGCTTTCCATACCGGATATTTTCCATAATCGTTCCTGCAAAAAGATATACATCCTGCTGCACAATTCCTATTTGCTTGCGAAGATCTTTTAATTTAATCTTTTTTATATCTATGCCATCCAGAGTAATTCTGCCGGCAGACACGTCATAAAACCTTGGAATCAAGCTGCATAATGTTGTTTTTCCTGCACCGGAAGTTCCCACAAGCGCCACATAATCTCCCGGCTTCACCTGGAGATTCACATGAGACAGAACTTCTTCCTTATTATCCGTATAATGGAAAGAAACTTCTTCAAATCGTATCTCACCTTTTACTCTGTCAAGAGAAACTGCATCTTCCGCATCCTCAATATCCGGAGCAATAGCCATCATTTCAAGGAAACGATCATAGCCACTGTATCCATTTTGAAACTGTTCTGTAAAGTTTACCAGTTTTGTTACCGGTTCCGTAAAATTATTAATATACAGCAAAAATGTTACAAGATCCGCTGCATCCAACGTTCCATCTGCAAGGAAAAATGCCCCTGCAACCAGTGAGGCAACTGTGATCAATGTTGTAAATGCATCCATTCCAGAATGATAACCTGCCATATAGCGGTATGTAAGACGTTTAGCCGCTACAAAACGTTCATTTCCTCTGGCAAACTTTTCCATTTCTCTTTTTTCATTTCCAAAAGATTTTACAACACGAATTCCAGCAAGACTATCCTCTATCTGGCTGTTTACATCTGCAATACGTGCTCTGTTTTCTTTAAAAGCATGTTTCATTTTTCGATTATACAAAAGTGCATATGCAAGCATAACAAGTACAATAGAAAAACTGATCACAGCCATTTTCCAGTTTACATTTACCAGGATAAAAAAAGCACCCATCAATTTAATAACGGAAATAATAATGTCCTCCGGACCATGATGCAAAAGCTCACTGATATCAAATAAATCACTTGTAATTCTTGAAAGAAGATGTCCCACTTTCTGATTATCATAAAAAGCAAAAGAAAGTTTCTGATAATGATTAAAAATTTCTTTTCTCATATCATGTTCAATATATGTTCCCATCATATGTCCATAATATGTAATGAAATAGCGACTTACAAGCTGCACCAAAATCAAACCTAACATCCCGGCTCCAATTGTCAGGATCACCGTTTTTGCTTCCGACAATGGCATATTTCCTACTGTATTCATAATATAGCGTACAAGAAGGGGAATTACCAGCGTCACTGCCGCTCCTAAAATAGCAAAAAATAAATCCGCCAGAAAAAGCCCTTTATATGGCTTATAATAACCTGCCAGAAGTTTTAATTTATTTTGTGTTTTTTCTTTATTTTGCATAACTTCCTCCATGTTATATTCCATTTTTATACTTTTTTATTATAACCCTATTTTCAGACTTTTGTCAAAAAAAGCGAGCTGACAGCCCGCTTTTTTTAAAACAGATATGCTTCCCACACACGCTTTACCCAATCTTCATATTTTATCTTTCTCACAGATTCTTTATAAAGAACAGGAACACAGCCAAGTTTCTTTTTTCCCATATAATAATTCATCTCTCCTGCCTTTTCTCCTTTCTTTACAGGTGCTTCTGTTTCTCTGGGAACCGTAAGTTTTTTTTCAATTTTTTCAAGTGCCTCACCCTCTGTATTCAGGTATTTGAATTTTTCTTTATATTTCAAAGAAACACTTTTCTGTATTCCACCTTTCACCTTTATTTCAGGCAATTTCGATGGTTTTTCATCGATATATATATTACATTTTGAAAACCCATATGTCAGCATGGCGGCGGCATCTTTAAACCGTGCCTTATAATCAGGAGCTGCCATAACAACCGCAATAAGAGTAACTCCATTTCTCTCCGCTACTGCACTAAGACAATATCCTGCTTTACTTGTGCTTCCTGTTTTCAGACCTTTACACCCCTCATAACTTCGTATCAGTTTATTCGTATTTGTAAGTGTAAAAGTACTGGAGCCTTTTTTTGTTTCATGAGTAATATCTTCCATCCAGATAGAAGAATAAGACAGGATTTCCGGATACTTTGTAACCAGTTCCCGGCTCATTACCGCAATGTCATAAGCCGTAGTATAATGATTATCCGAATCTGTTAAGCCACAGCAATCCTCAAAATTTGTATTTTTCATTCCCAGTTCTTTTGCTCTTACATTCATCCTCTTTACAAAGTCCTGTTCGCTTCCTGCAATATGTTCTGCCATTGCCACACTTGCATCATTTCCCGATGCAATAACAATACATTTAATCATGGTTTCAGCGGTTTGTGTTTCCCCTTCTTCCAAAAATACCTGAGATCCTCCCATTGATTTTGCATACGCACTAGTGGAAATCATATCTGTCAGCTTCAAAGAACCCTTTTTTATTTCATCGAAAATCAACAGCAAAGTCATAATTTTTGTAATACTTGCAGGGCTTCTCTTTGTTTCCATATCTTTTTCAAAAATCACTTTCCCTGTTTCTGCCTCCATAAGCACAGCGCCAGGCGCCTCTACAAACGTTTCCTCTGCTGCTTCTGTTTCCCCTTTCACCACATATGGCAGCAAAAGACTAACTGCCAGAATCCAACTGCAAATAACCGCTATTCTTTTCCTTTCCATCTTCTTCTCCCAACATATATTCTACTTTAATTGTAAAGGAAAAATATATAAATTATGACTGCATAAAAGAAATAACACTTCTGATTCTGGAATTTCCTCTTATCCTATGTTAAAATATTTTTACATTTACTTTTCAAAAGGAGATCGCAATGAAAAACACCCCCAATTTCCACATTTTAAGCGGCAGCATGCTAAAAATGATTGCTATGATCACAATGCTCATCGATCACACAGGAATGGCTGTTTTAAGTCAACTTCCCCAGGCGCTGACTCCGCTATTTTATTTTGGTGATACCCCCATATCGATTTATCGTATTTCCAGAGATATCGGAAGAGTCGCCTTCCCGATTTTCTGTTTTTTACTGGTTGAAGGCTTCCGTCACACACATAATCGGTTTCTTTATGGGCGCAACCTACTTCTTTTTGCGCTTATATCAGAAATCCCCTGGAATATCATACATACCAACACTTTGTATTACGAAAAGCAAAATATCTTTTTTACACTGTTTTTAGGATATCTGGCCTTTTGTGTCATGGAACATTTCCAAAACAATCAAGCAGCCCAGTTTTTATGTATTACATTCCTTTTAGGCATTTCCACTGTTCTTCAGGCCGACTACGGATGGCGTGGTTTCATTTTTCTTTTGATTATGTATATCCTGCGAAATGAAAAAGCTTCTCAGGCAATCATCGGAAGCTGTTGGCTTTATTACGAATGGAAAGCATGTTTTGCTTTTCTTTCCATTAATATGTACAATGGTCAACGAGGTTTTATAAAAAGAAAAGGCGCAAAATATCTATTTTACGCCTTTTATCCTCTGCATCTTACTGTACTGATTCTTATACGACAACATCTGCTATAACTTATAAAATGAACAAGGCAGAAATTTCCCGCTTTTCTCTGTCATCTCTTTATTTTTTACTGATAATTTCATTTCCGCTTTTATAAACACTATTGGCGGGAACACAGCCTCTAACAGAGGAAAGCGGATAAATATTTGTATTTCTCCCTATTACTGTCCCCGGGTTTAAAACCGATCCACATCCAACCTCTACATGGTCTCCTAACATTGCCCCAAACTTTTTGAATCCTGTCTCGATCTTTTCCTCGCCATCTTTTACAACAACAAGTTTTTTATCTGATTTTACATTAGAACAGATCGAACCTGCTCCCATATGAGATTTATAACCAAGAACTGCATCCCCTACATAATTATAATGAGGAACCTGAACTTTATTAAAAAGAACTGCATTTTTAAGTTCTGTAGAATTCCCTACAACTGCCCCTTCGCCAATGATTGCTTTTCCACGAATAAATGCACAGTGCCGAATCTCTGCATTTTTCCCAATAATAACAGGGCCGTTAATACATGCTGTAGGAGCTACTTTCGCTGATTTTGCAATCCAGATATTTCCATCTTTGTATTCATACTCTTCCGGATTAAGATTCTTCCCAAGCTTTAAAATAAAAGTCTCGATCTCCGGAAGCACTTCCCACGGATAAGTTTTTCCCTCAAACAATTCTCTTGCAATTGTCTCGTTCAAATCCAAAAGATTTGTAATTGTATAATCTTTCATCATTTTGTTTTTCCTCCTCGTTTTGAAACGGTTCCCGGATTTTTATAATTTTGGGCTGCCGCATCAAAAAACTGACGCAAAGCATATTGATAACTGCTATCTTCAACCTGACGTGTCCGCAGCCTTACAAAACGTTCCAGTTTATCCATATATTCCTGCTCTGTAATACTTCCTTCCGCCACATAATTTAATCCTTTTTCCCAACTGGCTGTTAATTCCGGATTAAGAAGCTGACGAATAGAACAATTTACCACATCAAAAATCATCTCTCCTAAAAGCGTAGGGGTTATAATCTGCGTTTTTTTATTAAGAGAAAGATATTTAATATGAAACAGCTTTTTAAGAATTTCCGCCCTTGTTGCACTTGTACCAATTCCCGCTCCTTTTATCTGTGCACGCAATTCCTCATCTTCAATAAGCTGTCCCGCATTTTCCATTGCAAGGATCATCGAACCGGAATTATAACGTTTCGGCGGAGAAGTTTCCCCTTCTTTTATACTAAGACCGGACACCTGCAGTATATCATTCTTCTTTAATCTTTGCAACGCTCCTAAAAGCACCTCATTACATGTCACTGCGTCTTCCTGTTCTTTTTCAGCTTCTGCTGTTCTCTTTCTTGAAAAAGAATTTACAGCAATTCTCAGATAGCCTTCCTGCTGAAGTACACGAAAGGAAGAGAAAAAAGATTCTTTCTGTATTTTTGTCACAAGACTTACTTTTTGATAGACAGCCGCAGGAAAGAAGATACATAAAAATCTGCGTACAATTGTCTCGTATACTCTCTGCGACACTAAAGAAAGGCTATTTAATGCATTTAGTCCCTGTCCCGTAGGAATAATAGCATAATGATCTGTAATTTGCTTATCGTTTACATATCGAGTTTTCTCAATATTTTTATAACTGCCCATTTTCAGAACTTCTGACGCAGCCTCTCCTGCCTGTGCATAATGACAAAGCCCTGCAATATTTTTTTGAATCTCTTTTGCCACGGCTGTAGATAATACATGCGCGTCTGTTCTTGGATAAGTTACTAATTTCTTTTCATAAAGCTCCTGTACAATCCGAAGAGTCTCATCCGGACTAATTTTAAACAATTTCGAACATACATTTTGAAGTTCCGCTAAATTAAAAAGAAGAGGAGGATTTTTATTTTCTTTTTTTCGCTCTATTTTTTCCACTGTGCATATAAGCGGCTGCTCTTTTTTCAAATTATCCACAAACTCTTGTGCATCTTCCTTTTTCTGAAATCCATTTTCTTTATATAAAAGAGGAGAATGAAAATACCGACTGCCTTCCACCGCACGCCATTCTCCTTCAAAACACTCTCCCTCTAATGTAATTTCAGATAACACCCTGTAAAATGGGGTTTTTACAAAAGCCCGGATTTCCCGCTCTCTGCGGACCACCATCCCCAGTACACAGGTCATAACACGACCAACAGAAATAGCCTGATATTTCGCCCCCAGATAATTCGAAACACTATTTCCATAACGAAGTGTTAATACCCGCGAAAAATTAATCCCCATTAAATAATCTTCTTTGGCTCTCAGATATGCAGAAGAAGCAAGATTATCATACACTGCCAGATCCTTTGCTTCCCGGATTCCTCTTAAAATTTCTTCTTCTGTCTGAGAATCAATCCAGACTCTCTTCTGTTTTTTATTTTTTACCCCTGCCATCTGCGCTACAAGACGGTAAATATACTCTCCTTCACGCCCGGAGTCTGTACATACATAAATAGTATCTACATCTGAACGATTTAAAAGTCCCTTTACAATCTGAAACTGTTTGTTCACTCCCGGAATCACTTCGTATTTAAACTCACGCGGCAAAAAAGGCAGGGTATCAAAACTCCACCTTTTGTATTTTAAGTCGTATTTTTCAGGATAGCTCATGGTAACCAGGTGCCCTACGCACCAGGTTACCACTGAATCCTCAGACTCCAGATATCCATCTCGTCTTTGTCCATTTATTTTCAGAGCTTTTGCAAACTCCTGTGCCACACTTGGCTTTTCTGCTATGTATAAAGATTTCGCCATTATTGATCTGCACTCATCTTTCTAAGAGGCCATGCCAGTAAAACTGCTCCTCCGATCATATTTCCAATTGTTACAATTATCATGCTTTTAGCCATTGCACCAAGAGATAATCCCGGAACAAGACAAAGCGCTGTGGTAAAAATACCCATATTTGCAATACAGTGTTCAAAACCGCTGATAACAAAACCAGAGATACACAATATGATCATCAAAATCCTACCTGCTTCACTCTTTAGCTTCATTCCGCAAAGAACTCCAAGACAAACAAAGAAATTACAAAGTACTGCACGGAAAAACATTTCACTTACAGGAATAGAAAGTTTATTTTGTATGAACCCACCAAAATAATCAGCCGTTCCAGATGCGCCTGCACCTGTAAAAATAAGTGCTAAAATAATGCATCCCACAAAATTTCCCAAATAACTGGCACCCCACACTTTGCCTGCATCTTTCCATGTTACTTTTTTGTCATATGCCCCAAAAGCCATTACAAAATTGTTTCCAGTGAAGAGTTCCCCTCCTACAAAAGAAATCAATAAAACGGCGATTGCAAACACAATGGCTCCCAAAAATTTTCCCCACTCTGGCATTGTTTTTGAAAAAATATTGCCTACTACATTACTAAAGATCATAGCAACATCAATGAAAAAACCAGCCATAACCGCTCGCAAAAAGTACTTAAAAAAATCCGTGTTTAAAAGAGTGATTTTTCCCTTTGCCGCATTTGATATTTTTTGCACATCATCATAATTCATGAAAAAACACCTCCACTTGTTTTTATTTTGACTATTATAACACTTCGATGTTTTTTTCACAACACATTCAATTAGAAAAATATTGCCCCATTTGTAAAAATTTGTTATACTTTATAAGTTCTTTCAATTATAAGGGTGTCGATGGGCAGCTGGTGTACCCCCTGGTCTTCAAAACCTGTGCTGGGCGTGAAGAACGTCCTGGGTGAGTTCGATTCTCACAGGCATCCGCCAGAAAATAAATCTTCCAACTCTTCTGTTAGCAATCTTGCTTCTTCTTCTGAAACAGTCCTCATATTCAGCCATATCTTTTCTTCTTTTCCATATGCAATAACCGGCACTTTTAAAAAGCGCAGTCTTCTTTTAAACTCTTCACATGACATTTCCCTTTCATCATCAAAAGAAACTGCCACTGCATATCCTGGAATTTCTTCAAGAGGAAATGAACCACCTCCTGCTTTTCCGGAAGCCTCCATAACCTCACACTTTCCCGGAAACTTCTTCTTTTGCCAAAAATCGCTTATCATTTGTGCCTGTGCTTTTAATTCTTTCTGGCTTCTCCTTAACATGAAAAGCAGTGGAATCTGAGAAGATACCGATTTCTCATCCATATAGGCTTCCAAAGTTGCAGAAAGTGCAGAAATAACCATTTTGTCAAGACGAAGCGCCCTCATAAGCGGATGCTCCTCCATCTTTTTAATATATTCCTGTTTACCCACTATAATACCTGACTGAGGACCTCCTAAAAGCTTGTCACCTGAAAAACATACCACATCTGCTCCTGCGTTCAAGACATCCCTCACACATGGCTCGCAACCCAATCCGTATTTTTCAAAATCTACAAGTGCTCCGCTTCCCAAATCTGCCAAAACCGGAATTCCGTATTTTTCTCCCAGTTCAGAAAGTTCAGAAACATCCGCTTCTTCTGTAAATCCCATGATCCGATAATTACTGGTATGCACCTTTAAGATAGCTCCTGTATTTTCCCCAATGGCTTTTTCGTAATCCGAAATTCTTGTTTTATTTGTAGTGCCCACCTCCCGAAGAATTCCACCACTTTGTTCCATAACATCAGGAATCCGGAAATGTCCGCCAATTTCCACAAGTTCTCCTCTTGAAACAAGAACTTCTTTTCCTTTTACAAGACTGGTAAGCACAAGAAGAAGTGCCGCAGCATTATTGTTTACAGCAATTCCATCTTCTGCCCCTGTTACTTTCGAAAGAATTTCACGAAAATGACGGCTTCTGCTTCCTCTCTTTCCATTTTCAAGATTAAATTCTAAATTAGAATATCCCGCTATTCCCTCCAAAACTGCCATTCGCTGCCGCTCACCTAATGGTGCCCGCCCAAGATTTGTATGAAGAAGAATTCCCGTGGCATTGATCACTCTTTTTACAGGGAGAATTTTAAATTCTCGACAGGACAGCTTTATATCTTTTTCAAGAGATTTTAAAGATTCTTCCGCCTGTTCTGTTTCTCCCTCCTGTATCAGCTGACGTACTGCAGCGCAGCTGTTCTGCACTACATCCCGAACTCTGCCGGTTCCGTATATCCTGCATTCTTCTTTCAATTCCTGCAAAAGGGTATCTATCCCCGGAATTTTACGAAACAATTCATTTCGATTCATACTTTCTATCTCCATTAATCAAGCAGAAGACTCTTTTCCTGCTTTTCTATTACTTCTCCAATTATGGTGCCTGGAATTTCCAATGTGGAAAGGCGTTTTACAGCCTCCTGTACATCTCCCGGATGAATGGAAATAAGCAAACCGCCAGATGTCTGTGGATCATATAAAATATCTTCAATCGGCTGCCCTTGTATGTTCCGGGATATCTCAGCTGAAACATATTCCCGATTTCGATATGCCCCTGCTGGCACAAAGCCCATGGAAGCATATGTCAATGCGCCATCCAGAACAGGAACTTTTCCGGAATGAATCAAAATTGTTTTTTGACTTCCTTCTGCCATTTCTCCTGCATGTCCAGCCAATCCAAACCCTGTAATGTCAGTACATCCATGTACTCTTAAATCCTGCACAGCCTCACAGGCATATTTATTTAAGTACGCCATTGTATGGATTGCTTTTTTTATCTCTTCCTCCGATACCATCCCGCCTTTTTCTGCAGTTGTTAAAATCCCGCTTCCAAGAGGTTTTGTAAGAATAAGGATATCGCCTTGTTTTGCGCCGTTATTGGTCCATACTTTCTTCGGATGAACAAAGCCGGTTACACAAAGCCCATATTTCGGTTCATCATCCATGATTGTATGCCCTCCGGCAAGCACGGCTCCTGCTTCCATTACTTTATCTGCTCCCCCTGCCAGAATATCTCCCAGTATATCAGGCGGAAGACAGGATGGAAAGGCCGCGACATTTAACGCAAGACGAGGTTCCCCGCCCATTGCATAAATATCACTTAATGCATTTGCCGCTGCAATCTGTCCAAATGTATATGGATCATCTACTACCGGAGTAAAAAAATCCACTGTCTGGATAATTGCAAGCTCCTTTGAAATCTCATAAACAGCTGCATCATCTGCTGTCTCAGTTCCTACAAGAAGCCTTGCATCCTGAAATTTTGGTAACTTGCTCAAAACTTGAGCAAGGGTCTTAGGACCTGCTTTTGCCGCTCATCCTGATGTTTGCGCAAGCGTTGTTAAACGAATTTTTTCTTCCTGGCTCATCGCCTTCACCTCCCTTCACTATCCTTTTTCAAGATCCTGCCTGCTTCTACCCTCTGCGTAATTCCTTTTTTATCAAAATATTCCAGTAAAGAAATCGCTGCTTTTCTTGAGCAGGAAAGAACATCTCGAAATATCCCTGTTTCTATTATTCCATTCTGTTCTGACAAATGATAGATTGTTTTTACCGCATCTTTATAATATATTTCATGAATACAATACTGCTCATTTAACCGAATAATAATCCCTCTTTTTAAAAGTGCCGTAAAAACTGTTTTAAAACCTTTTCGATTTTCATGATCTTTTTGATACAAAGCTGTCGTAAAAAGGTGAAAACCAGCATTTTGATAATCCTGCTCTATTTCCCTATACAAAGGATTTTCTTTCCCTGCCGATGTAAAATCCGGACTGGAAAAAATATGTTTTCTTTCTACAAGAACATGTTCTTCTAAAAGAAACGGAATCAAATTTCCCGCTTTCATATATCCGCTTTGTTTCTGAAGCCGCGCTGTCAGTTCTCCCTGCCGCATTCCAGGCAAAAGAGGATTCGCTTCATGAAATTCCTGTATAAACGCTTTCACCTGCTCTTTCATATACGTAAATTCCTGTTCATGGATAAAACGATCTTTTTCTACCTGCCTCAAAATTCCTTTTTTTATTAAACTAACCGCCGCTTTTTCTGCCTGTTTCAAAGAAATCCCACAATATACAGATGCCTCTTCAAGAGAAAAGATTTTTCCCCAATGTTCTTTATAAACAAGGGCAAGTCTGTCTTCTTTACTGCCATTTTCCTTTATACTACATGATTCCTCCAGCTTTTTTTTATTCTTATGCCGGGAAGGGGCGCTGTCCAGAATCATACCGCCGCCAACTGTCTCAAGAGGTGAATAAAACCGGATAATAAAGCGTTGTCCCCATCTTGCCGCCATTTCTTTTTCCAGACGAAGCTGCGCATAACCCCATTCCCCCGGCTTTCGAGCTTTTCCATCCAAAAAGAAAACACGTGCTACTGTTTCGTCTGTTCCAAGGTGCAAATGAACCGGACTGCCCTGCGAAATCATACGGCTACTTCCTTTACATACTTCCACTTTTACATCAAGAAACCTGGACGAACAGATTCTTCCCTGCGGTGCGAGGATCATACCCTTTTCAATTTTTGTCTTTCCCTGTCCTGTCAGATTTAATGCTGTCCTTTGACCGCAATAAGCTTTCTGAACCTCTTCTCCATATGTTTGGATTCCTCGTACTCTCACTGGAAATCCTCCCGGATACAAAGAAAGCTCTTCTCCTTTCTTTATCTCCCCTCCAGCCAGCGTCCCGGTAACTACAAGACCTGTCCCGTTTATACTAAATATACGATCTATGGGGAGATATGCCTGTTGAGAATCTTCTTCTCCTCTTTCTTTTTTTGTGCGGGAACAAAATTCTGCCAGAATTTTGTTTAAATCAGAGATGCCCTCTCCAGTTCGACAACTGACTCTTACAATAGGTGATTTTTCCAAAAAGGTTCCTTTTATTTTTTTATAAATTTCGGACTCTGTTTCCAAATAACGCTCTTTGGAAACAAGATCGCATTTTGTCAATACAACAAGCCCTGCTTTTATTCCTAGTAAAGAGAGAATTTCAAGATGCTCCTCTGTCTGTGGCTGCACTCCCTCGTCTGCTGCGATTACCAGCATAACAAAATCTATTCCCCATGCACCGGCAGCCATTGTTCTTATAAATTTTTCATGTCCGGGAACATCTACGATCCCTGCTCTTTTGTTTCCCGGAAATTCCAAAAATGCAAATCCATTTTCTATGGTCATTCCCCGCTGTTTTTCTTCTGCAAGACGATCCGTGTCGATTCCTGTAAGACATTTTACCAGAGTCGTTTTTCCATGATCTACATGTCCTGCTGTTCCAATAATCCAATTTTCCATTTTTTTATTTTACCACAGAACAATTCTTCCGTAAAGACAATGCCGCAGCCATTTAGACTGCGGCATTACTCTGAATATTTACTTTGCCTGAATATATCCTTTTTGTTTTAAAGTCTCTGCACACAAAATTGCTCCGCCTGCAGCGCCTCTTACCGTATTATGAGAAAGACCTACAAATTTATAATCATATACACTATCTTCTCTGATTCTTCCTACGGAAACACCCATTCCGTTTTCATAATCGACATCCAGTGCAACCTGCGGTCTGTTGTCTTCTTCCAGATACTGAATAAACTGCTTCGGTGCACTTGGAAGATCCGCCTCCTGAGGAAAACCTTTAAAATCTTTCAAAGCAGCTATCAACTGTTCTTTTGTTGGCTTTTTGCGAAACTTCACAAACACAGCAGCTGTATGTCCATTTAAAACAGGAACGCGAATACACTGACATGTAATAACAGGTTCAGAAGCCGGAACAATTTCGCCGTTTTCAATTTTACCCCAGATCCTAAGCGGCTCTTTCTCACTTTTTTCTTCTTCTCCACCAATATACGGAATAATATTTCCATTCATTTCCGGCCAGTCTTTAAATGTTTTTCCTGCTCCGGAAATTGCCTGGTATGTAGTCGCAACCACTTCATACGGTTCAAACTCTTTCCATGCTGTTAAAACAGGGGCATAACTCTGAATAGAGCAATTCGGTTTTACTGCTATAAATCCTCTCGTTGTTCCCAGTCGTTTTTTCTGAGATTCAATCACTTCAAAATGCTCTGGATTTATTTCCGGAACAACCATAGGAACATCCGGTGTCCAACGATGCGCACTATTATTTGATACTACCGGTGTTTCTGTCTTTGCATATGCTTCTTCAATTGCTTTTATTTCTTCTTTTGTCATATCAACTGCTGAAAAAACAAAATCTACAGTCTCTGCAACCTTTTCCACTTCACTGACATTCATAACCGTCAGATTTTTTACAGTTTCCGGCATTGGAGTATCCATTTTCCATCTGCTTCCAACTGCCTCCTCATATGATTTTCCTGCACTTCTCGCACTTGCAGCTACTGTTACTACTTCAAACCAGGGATGATTTTCCAAAAGAGAAATAAATCTCTGTCCTACCATTCCTGTTGCCCCTAAAATGCCAACTTTTAATTTCCCACTCATCTTACTGCCTCCTCATTCTTTTGCTAAATATTCTTTATTTTCCTGAATGACCATTTCCATTACTTCCGGACCTGGTGCCCCAAGAGTCTTCCTTTTTTCTACGCATGTACGCATACTGATTGCTTCGTAAATATCCTCTTCAAATACAGGACTGATCTCCTGATACTCGCCCAGGGACAACTCATCCAGGGAAATTCCTTTTTCAAGGCAGGTAAGCACAAGGCGCCCAACAATTCCATGAGCATCCCTGAAAGGTACACCGTGATTCACAAGATAATCAGCTGCATCTGTTGCATTTGTAAAACCATTTTTTGCGCTGGCTTCCATTTCTGTTTTATGAAACTGCAGGGTGGAAACCATCCCTGTAAACAATGCCAGACAGCCTTTTACAGTATCAATCGCATCAAATGTCAGTTCTTTATCTTCCTGCATGTCCTTGTTATAAGCAAGAGGAATTCCTTTCATTGTTGTTAAGATTGCGGAAAGCGCACCATAAACACGACCTGTTTTTCCTCTTACCAATTCTGCAATATCCGGATTTTTTTTCTGTGGCATGATACTGCTTCCCGTACTATAGGCATCATCAATTTCCACAAAACGATACTCATTTGAATTCCACAAAATGATCTCTTCCGAAAAACGACTGAGATGCATCATAATTGTAGAAAGTGCACTTAAAAGTTCAATTACATAATCTCGATCTGAAACAGAATCCATACTATTTCTTGTTGCCTGATCAAATCCAAGAAGCTGAGCCGTATATTCTCTGTCAAGAGGATATGTGGTTCCTGCAAGTGCTCCCGCACCAAGCGGACACGTATTCATACGCTTACGAATATCTCCAAGTCTTCCCCTGTCTCTTCGAAACATCTCAAAGTAAGCTCCCATATGATGTGCAAGCGTCACTGGCTGAGCTTTCTGAAGATGTGTAAAACCAGGCATATATGTATATACATGTTCTTCCATTATCTTCTGAATTGCAAGCAAAAGTTTTTTTATTTCATGATCGATCTCATCTATTTCATCCCTTACATAAAGCTTCATGTCAAGGGCTACCTGATCATTTCTGCTTCGCCCTGTATGCAGTTTTTTTCCTGCATCTCCAATACGGGAAATCAGGTTGGCTTCCACGAAGCTATGAATATCTTCATATTCTGATGTGATCAGAAGTTTTCCATCCTGTACATCTTTAAGAATTCCATCAAGTCCCTTTATAATAGCGTCCTTTTCTTCTTCCGTCAGAATCCCCTGCTTTGCCAGCATCTGAACATGCGCTTTACTGCCGCGTATATCCTGCTGATAAAATTTCTGATCAAAAGAAATGGACGCATTAAAATTATATACTAATTTATCTGTTTCTTTTGTGAAACGTCCTCCCCAAAGCTGTGCCATATCTAACTCCTCATTTCTTTGTTTTTTCATTTATTAACAATTTCATGTGTTAGTGTATCACATTTTCAGAAAAATGCAAAGGATTTACGAACACTCTTTATCATCGTCTTGAAAATACACATCCGCAATAATCCTGTCTGTATAATTCATGCTCTTTAGAAAGTTCTATGGAACGTTTATATCCATTCTTCTTTTTAAAATCAGAGGGAAGATGTGAAATCTTATAGATTTTTGATAATTCCTCCCCAATTTCGTTGATTTTTCCGGCGTTTTTAAGCGGACTGATGGATAAGGTAGTAGTAAAATAATCATATCTGCCTTCTGCTGCCAGACGGGCTGCCTCTTCCATTCTCAGACGATAGCATCGGAAACATCTCTCTCCACCTTCCGGAACTTTCTCCAGACCCTTTGCCATTTCAAAAAACTTTTCCGGTTCATAAACGCCTTCCAGAAATTCTACAGGATGAAGAAACTTCATCTCTCCTATCAGTCTTTTCATTTCTTCTACACGTTTTGCATATTCTTCCTGCGGAAAAATATTCGGATTATAATAAAAAACCGTAATAGCAAAATACTGAGAAAGATACTCCATTACATAGCTGCTGCATGGAGCACAGCAGCTATGAAGAAACAATCTTGGAACTTTCCCGCTTTTCTGTACTCCTTCAATAAGCTTTTCCAGCTCTTTCTGATAATTTAGATTCACCGATTCTTTCTCCCATTTTTATAATTGTCTCATATCCGTCCTCTGTATTTTTCAGAAGATCTTTGTCTATACGAACTTTTCCCTGCTGTATCAGCAGAATAACTGTTGAGCCTCCAAATTCAAAATATCCTTTTTCCTGCCCTTTTTTCACAATGGCAGCTCCTTTTTGGCGATTCGTGATTTTTCCCACCATCATCGCTCCGACTTCCATCATGACAATTGTTCCGAATTCTTTTGTTTTCAGTACCGTATACTCCCTGGCATTTTCTTTATATATAGCTCGTGCTTCATTTGCGGTTGGATTTACTGTATGAAAAACACCCGGAATCTTTCTGTCAGATGATTTCTTTCCATCTGCCACATAGCAATAGTGGTGATAGTCATCTACTGTCAGACGCAAAATCACAGCATATCCCCCTACATAACGCTGTGCCAGATTTCTACTTTTCAAAAGTTGCTGAACCGTATATTCTGTATCTTTAATATAAAACTTCTCTTTTTCTCCGATTTTGCTTACAGTCACTTTTCCATCACACGGACTTATCAGAATATTTTCATCCTCTGCTACAGGTCTTAACTCTTCTTTTATTTCTCTTGTAAAAAAATCATTATAGGAACAAAATTCCTGCTTCTTATAATCGCTTAAATCAATCCCATTTCTCTTTACGAATCCCGGTATGATCCACTTTGAAAAAGAGCTGTTAAGAAAAACACCTGCCCCTTTCGACACAAAAGGGCGCACTAAAAGCTTCAGACATAACTTCCCGCCTCTATCATGATATAAATGCCGTAAAAGTTTATCCTGTCCGTTTTCTTCAATGGTAATCTTACCTTTTCTGTCAATATATTTCATTTCGTATCCTTTCTCTTTACAGCAAATGGAACATTTTTGCAATCGCAAGTGCCACAACTGCCACAAGAAGAATTACAACTGGATTTTGCGGTTTTTTTACCTTAATATTACTAATAAACAATATTCCAACTGTTACAACTGCCACATGAATGAAAAACAGAAAATGGATTCCCCAATAACGGCGAATAAGATAAATAAAAGGCAAAATAATCGCCATGGAAGTAATTGGCAATCCCTGATAAAACTGTCTCACCTCTGCTGTCTCCTGCTGTCTTTTTTCTTCCATTACATTAAAATATCCAAGACGGATCACAGATGCAATTCCATAAAATACCAATACAAAAATGCTGACTGCGCCTCTCATTCCAAGACAGTAACAGATCATGATCGGAAATATTCCAAAACATACAACATCACATAAAGAATCTATTTGTATTCCAAATTTTTGTTCGTCCTCTGTACGATTTTTTTTCGTTCTGGCAATTTTCCCATCAAACATATCACAAAAACCAGAAAGCGCCAGACAGGCAATTGCAATTCTGAAGTCTCCCTCTAATGCTCTTGTCATTCCTAATATAGAAATCCCAAGACTAATATATGTTAACACAACTGTATAATCATAAAAACCTAACATGCCGGTATATCCCCCTTTTTTCTTTTTCTTATATTTCTTCCAATAGTAAAATGTGCCACACATGTCATAACAGCACTAATAAGAAGCTGTCCGTAATAAGAGATGCCACGACTTAAGAGCATGGAAGGAAGCATTACTTTTCCAAACACCGGCGCAAACATCACCATATAAAGCGTTTCACTTATTCCCATTCCGCCTGGAAGCGGCAGCATATCCACCGAAACAGAAATAACAGACTGAAGAAGCGTAATTGTAACGATTCCATATGAATGAAAACCTAAGGCACAGTAAATCCAATATGTCACTGTAAACAAAATAGTTCTCTGTAAGAACGTAATCAAAAACACATTCAAAATAATCCTTTTATGACCTGCCCAGAAAGCAGCTGTTTCGTGATATTGATCCATCGACTGTTCCAGCTTTTCCAGGCGTTCCGGTCTATGTTTCAGAATATGAAAATATTCCAGAAACTTCATTCCTTTTACCATAAGATTCTTTGCCAGTCCCGGCGCAAATACAAGCACCATCATCAGACCTACACAAAAAACATTTAATCCAACGCCCAGATAAAAAACCCATATAAGGTTTCCCAGATAACTTTTTACAAAATCTCTTCCAAATACGCACACAACTACTCCGATTAACACAAGAACTGCCTTATATGTAATCGTTACGATCATAAGGACAAGTGTTGTAACCGGAATCGGAAGCTTATCTTTCTTCATATAATAAATCTGCATAGGCTGTCCGCCTGTTGCAGAGGGTGTAATACAACTAAAGAAAAATCCTACAAATGAATATAAGGCACAATGTCCCATCCTGACTTTAGCCCCAAGACTTCTCATCATATAATAAATAATAATGGACTCTCCAATAATAAAAAATATCACACATATAATACTCAGAAACAAATAACCTTTTTTTGCCGTTCTGGCAACTGCAAGTATCTGTTCAATATCTTCTCCACGAAAAACCAAATACATCGTAAGAAAAAATATTGTAATTAAAAACATTATATTTAAAATAGTTTTTTTCTTATTCATTTTCTTCATCCATTTTCCTCTTTTGTCTCCTCCCTGCAGCGCCTGTTATTTAGTGCTGCAGAATTAGTATATCATACCATTGCCAAAAAGCATATGATAAAATATATAAAAATGGAGGTATCGATTTTGAATACACTTCTGGAAGTCCGAGACGTTTGTCTCTCTTATCATAGTATCAACGGGGAAATTCCAGCCCTTTCTCATATATCCTTTTCCCTGGAGCCCGAAGAATTTCTTGCAATTGTAGGGCCGTCCGGATGCGGAAAATCCAGTCTTTTAAATCTTATTTCCGGACTTTTACAGCCAAACCAAGGTACAATCTTAATGAATGGCAAACCTGTATGTACCAGGAATTCCGGAATTGGATATATGCTCCAAAAAGATCATCTCCTGGATTGGAGAAACATTTACAAAAATATTCTTCTCGGTCTTGAAATCCGAAAAGAACTCACACCCGAAAAACTCGCCTATGCAGATGAACTATTGTCTGCTTACGGACTGGACAAATTCCGAAATGCCAAACCCGGTGAATTATCTGGCGGAATGCGTCAGAGAGCGGCTCTTATCCGTACGCTTGTTTTACAACCTGATCTTCTCCTTCTGGATGAACCATTCTCTGCACTTGACTATCAGACACGATTAAATGTAAGCGACGATATTGGAAAAATTTTAAAAGCGGAAAGGAAACCAGCGATTCTTGTAACACACGATATTTCAGAAGCCATTAGTATGGCGGACCGTGTTCTTATACTTTCTTCCAGACCTGCAACTATAAAAAAGATTATTCCCATTCAATTACAAATTTCCAACCGCACTCCTCTTTCTTCAAGAAATGCACCTGACTTCAAATCCTACTTCAACCTTATATGGAAGGAGCTAAATCAAAATGAATAACCCATCTCCCGCCCAGATACAATATCTCAACAGAAAAAAAAGAGAAAAACAATTTATTTTTGCAGCAAGACTCTTCCTTTTTCTCTTTTTTCTTTATATATGGGAATACGCATCCCAAAAAGGATTTATTGATTCTTTTATTTTTTCAAGTCCAACTCAGATCTTTTCCTGCTTTTTTTATATGTGGAAAGAAGAAGCACTGTTTACCCATATTCTGATCACCCTAAAAGAAACCCTCCTTAGTTTTTTATATGTCGTATTTATTGGTACAGGTATTGCTGTACTTATGTGGCGACTGCCTACGCTTTCCAAAATATGCGAACCATACCTTGTTATTTTAAACAGCCTTCCAAAATCTGCACTGGCTCCTCTTCTTATCGTATGGCTGGGAGCTACGCAGAAAACAATTATTGTTTCCGGTATGTCTGTTGCCATTTTTGGTTCCATCATTCATTTATACGCAGGATTTCAGGAAGTAGATCCGGAGAAGCGAAAACTTATTCGTACTCTTGGCGGCGGCAAAAAAGACGAGCTTTTCAAAATCGTTCTCCCCTCTTCCATCCCTTTGATCCTTAGTATTATGAAAGTCAACATCGGACTTTGCCTTGTAGGCGTTATTATAGGAGAATTTATAGGCGCCAAACAGGGTCTTGGCTATCTAATTATATATGGCAGCCAGACGTTTAAACTGGATTGGATGCTCACCTCCATTGCCATCTTATGCATAATTGCCATGGCACTATATGGAATTTTAAGTTTTCTAGAAAAACGATACCAAAAACAAATCTAACTACTTTTATCTTTCATATATAAAAACGAAACAGGGGCATATTAGTATTCAAAATGCCCCTGTTTTTTATAAAAAAATACATGATTTTCTATTTTTTTTGTAGAATTTTGTCTATTTTTATGGTAAAATTTCAATAAAATTATATAGATATTTTCTATACTTTCATTTTAAGGAGGACAACGTATGAAGCACAACAAAAAATGTTTTGCCAAAAAATCTGCAGCAGTCTTAACAGCAGCCGCATTTGGTCTGTCCGCTGCACCAGTATCTGTATGGGCAGCAGACGATTATCAGCAAAATGCTATAGAGTCTCTCTCTAAATTTGCCAAAGATTTTTCATCACAATATGAAACATCTTTAGCTACTCTTGACGAAAATAAAGATTCTTTTGGTGCAAAATTAAACATGTCCCTTTCCCTTGATCCGAGTATCACTACCATGCTAAGCGGTGTTGCAGGAATGGATATGTCATGGCTTTCCAAAATATCTCTGGTTGCAGATGAGTTGATCAGCAAAGACAAATTGGGTATCAATTATGATATTCAGTTAAATGATACAGAAATTTGTCCTTTCAATGTTTATATGGACACGGCTTCCGGAAACAGCTATGTCAGCGCTCCTACTCTTTTTGATGGTTATCTTTTTATGAATACGGAAGACGCCCTGGAAAACAATAGTGTAACAGAAGAATTACCTGCAGAAAGCCTTCCTGCATTAACAGAAGCCTTTTCTATGGCACAATACAAAGAAAAGCTTCCAAACCCTTCTGATGTAGAAGAACTTCTCAATCGTTACGGAACTATTCTTGTGAACACTCCGGATCATACTGAAACAGAAGCAGAATCTTTATACACATCTGATGTGGAACAAAACTGCACTCGCTACACAGGATATTATTCTCCTAATACAATTTATAAAATCAGCCAGGAACTTTCTGCTGCTGTAAAAGAAGACACAAAATTAAAAGAAATTCTTGATAACTACAGCAGTCTCTTCTCCTCTGAAGAAAGTCTTTATGATAATCTTGTAGAATCTCTGGAAGAAATTTCTGAAGGAGAAGCACCAGCTGAAGATGAGGAAGGATTTTTAGCAATTTCTATCTGGAAAGATGAGGATGGCAATACAACCGGTACTGAATTCTCTCTTTTTACAGAAGACGGCGCCGATCCTATAAGCCTTGTATATCAGGCTCCACGCCAGGGGGAAAAACGGGGACTTTCCATTTCTGTCTATAATGAAACAGATTCTTTCCTTTTTGCAGGAAGCGGTTCTGTCACAGATGGTAAATTAAATGGCAGCTATACAATATCTATGAATGAAGTCCCTATGGCCAGAATCGAAGTGGAGGGATATGATACAGCAGCAGCTGAAACAGGTTCTATCATAGGAAAATATAGCGTAAAACTTCTTGATGGTGCAATAACCGATGAAACAACTGCTGCAATGCTTAATAACTTCACCTTTGTTCTTGATGTAAATGCCAACAAGGACAAACAGGATTATTCTCTTTCTCTTGTTTCAGAAGGTGTATCCCTTGCTACTTTGGGTATCAATATAACATCATCTACTGACATGGAAATACCTGATCTTTCCAATCTTGAAAACGTATATGATGTAAACGATGAAGTTTCAATGAACGGATTTGAAGCAACCTTAAATCTTGAAACCATCTTCAATAACTTGTTATCCGCCGGTATGCCGGAAGAATTGCTTACCGCCCTTCTGATGGGAGACGCAGCAGCTGATCCTTCAGCCGCTGCCCCGGAAACAGAGCAGGCACCAGTTGATGCAGCATGATTTTTACAACAAATCCCCTCTCCACTTTACGGAGAGGGGATTTTATTTCTCTATAATTTATGATTCCTTTTTCGGCTTTGGAATTTCTGCAACGCGGGTATTTTTAAATCCTTCTCCCAGAACTTCGTTTGATTCCATTATAATAGTAAAAGCCATAGGATCTACTTTTTTCACTGCCTTTTCTACCATATACATTTCCTTGGTGCTGCAGGCACACATCACCACATCTCTGTGATCCTGCTGATATCCACCCTTTGCTTTTATAATAGTTGTTCCTCTTCCACATGTATCATCAATCTTTTTCGCAATCTCCGTCCCTTTATCTGTAACAACAAGAGTAAGTTTTCCCGCATTAATTCCATACATTACTTTATCTACTGCTATCGCAAAAATATAATTAATGATCATACCATAAATAATCCCGTCTACATCTTTAAATATAATTCCACCTGCAAGAATAATTCCCACATCTGAAAGAAAGGCAATTTTTCCCAGAGAAAGATGGGGACGAAGTGCCTTGGCTGCCATAATAATAAAATCAGATCCACCTGTAGAGGAATTTCGCATATAAATCATTGCATATCCAAGACCTCCAAGCACACCGGTACAAATAGTAGCAAGAATACGTTCTCCCTGATATACCGGAAACAAGGGGGCAACATAATCAATAAAAACAGAGGATATTACCATACAACGAATGGAACGAAAGAAAAATCCCTTTCCCAAAAGTTTATAGCAAAGAATCGCTACCGGAACATTTAAAAATATTGTCGTAAGACCAATAGGCAAACCAAAAAGCCTGTAAAGAATCATGGAAATCCCTGAAAATCCGGTCATTGGAAATTTTGCTTCCAATGCAAAATTATAAAGCGCCATCGCAATAAGAAAACTCCCTGCTATTTCCACCACAATATCTATTATTGTTTCTTTTAATTGGTCCTTTCTCATAAAAATCCCTCCCTGTCACATCAAAAATAAAAGCAGTTACGAATATCCCTACAGAATATAATTCGCAACTGCTCTTATTTTTATTATATAATAAAATGAATGTTATTTCAACACAAAGATATTAAAGAATCAACATGGCATCGCCAAATGAAAAGAAGCGATATCTCTCTTTTACTGCTTCTTCATAAGCATTCATAATATACTCTTTTCCTGCAAGAGCAGAAACAAGCATAAGAAGCGTAGATTCCGGAAGATGAAAATTCGTGATCAATCCATCAATGATTTTAAATTTATACCCTGGATAAATAAAAATTTCTGTCCATCCACTTCCTGCACGAAGGATTCCATCTTCTCCAGACGCAGATTCCAGTGTACGACAGCTTGTTGTTCCAACAGAAATGACCCGTCCGCCATTTTTTTTCGTTTGATTAATGATTTCTGCCTGATCCTCTTCTACCACATAAAATTCCGAATGCATATGATGCTTTTCTACATCATCTACCTTGACAGGACGAAATGTTCCAAGCCCGACATGAAGTGTAACATGGGCAATCTTCACTCCCATTTTCTCCACTTCTTCCAGAAGTTCTTTTGTAAAATGAAGTCCCGCTGTCGGTGCTGCTGCAGAACCTTCATTTTTTGCATAAACTGTCTGATAACGGTTTTTATCTTTTAATTTATGTGTAATATATGGAGGCAAAGGCATTTCTCCCAACTGATCGAGAATTTCTTCAAAAATTCCCTCATAATGAAACTGTATAAGACGGTTTCCTTCCTCTACAATATCTATAATTTCTCCTGTCAAAATGCCGTTTCCAAAAGTTATCTTTGCTCCCGGACGGGCTTTTTTTCCAGGTTTTACAAGACATTCCCATATATCATTTTCTTTTCTCTTTAAGAGCAAAATTTCAATTACAGCACCTGTGTCCTCTTTATGCCCATAAAGTCTTGCAGGAATGACTTTTGTATCATTAATTACAAGACAATCTCCTTTTTTTAAATACTTAAGGATATCTTTAAAATGACAATGTTCTACACTTCCATCCTCCATGGACAAATGCATAAGTCTGGAAGAACTTCTATCCTCCAGTGGATCCTGTGCAATAAGTTCCTGAGGAAGGTCATAATTAAAATCTGATGTTTTCATAATCATTACTCCCTTATCCGCGTTTTTCTTCTTTGCCGCTTTCTTCCTCTTTCCACTGTTTCCATAATTGGCGTACGTAATTCCATTCTTTATTTGTTAAATCTGCTTTTTTCAATAAATCCGGTCTCCATTTAGCCGTACGAACAATGGATTGTTCTCTGCGCCATTTTGCCACATTTGCATGATGTCCGGACATCAGGACTTCCGGTACTTTTTTTTCGTGCCATTCCTCCGGACGGCTATACTGAGGATACTCCAGAAGATTTCCTGCAAAAGACTCTGTTTCTCCTGATTCCTGATTACTTAAAACGCCCGGAACCATACGAGAAATGGAATCCATCATGACCATTGCCGGAAGTTCTCCTCCCGTAAGAACATAATCTCCTATTGATACAAAGTCTGTCACAATTTCCTCCAGTACTCTTTCATCAATCCCTTCATAATGTCCACAAAGAAATACAAGATCTTCCTCCTGTGCCATTTCCTTGGCCATAGCCTGATTAAACACTTTCCCCTGAGGAGTAAGGAATACTGTCCTTGGCTTTTTTTTGGTTTTCTTCGCAATAGACTCCCAGGCAAGATAAACCGGTTCTGCCTGCATTAACATCCCGGCTCCACCGCCATATGGATAATCATCCACTTTCTGATGCTTATTAAAAGCAAAGTCACGAATATTTACCGCTTCAAGAGTTAAATACTCATTTTTAATTGCTCTTCCTGTAATGCTGGTATTCATCCCATTTTCAATCATTTCCGGAAACAATGTCAGTACGTGAAAATTCATTTACAAAAGCCCTTTCATCAAATGTACAGTCATGACGCTGTTTTCTATATCCACATTTAAAATACATTCCCTGATTGCCGGAAGAAGAACTTCCCCGTTTTCTTCCGAATCAATAATATACACATCATTAGCGCCTGTCTCCATAACGTCTTTTAATACGCCAAATCGGCTGCCATCTTCAAGTATAACCTGCATACCAATTAAATCTGCAACGTAATACTCTCCTTCTTCCAATTCCTGGCCTTCTTCACGGGGAATCCAAAGATCGCGCCCTTTATACATTTCAATATCGTTAATATTGTCAACACCCTTAAATTTCAGAATTGCCAGATTTTTAAAAAATTTCACATTCTGAATTTCCAGTTTTCGAAGCTCCCGACCTGTATCCAGAAGCACATAATCCAATTCCAGAAAACGCTCTGCTTCATCTGTCGTAGGAAAAACTTTTACTTCGCCTCGAACTCCATGTGTGGTAGTGATCACCCCAACTTTTAACAAATCTTCCATGAAATAAAACTCCCTTAAACCCAAATCAGGAGCTATGGATACCACAGCTCCTGATCCTTATTTTCATTGCAGAATATCTACAATCACTTTTTTGCTGCTTTTCGAAGAGGCTGCTTTAACAACCGTCCGGATTGCCTTTGCAATTCTTCCCTGGCGGCCAATAACTTTACCCATATCTGACTGACCAACTTTCAGTTCTATAACAACGGCATCTTCTTTTTCTGTTTCTGTAACAACCACTTCATCCGGATTTTCAACAAGAGATTTTGCAATTACTTCTACTAATTCCTTCATTACACACCTCCCTGACTGCTCCCCCAGGAGCGTCACAGAAATACCTGTCCCGGCATTTCTTATTTTTCAATTCCGGCAATTTTGAAGATTTTTGCAACTACTTCTGTAGGCTGAGCACCTGCTGCAAGCCATTTCTTTGCTGCTTCTTCATCTACTTTATATACGCTTGGATCACAGTTCGGATCGTATGTTCCGATTTCTGCGATACATCTTCCATCACGTTTGCTGCGGGAATCTGCAACTACGATTCTATAAAAAGGTGCTTTCTTCTGTCCCATTCTTCTTAATCTGATTTTTACTGCCATTTTTGTTTTCCTCCATTAATTATCTTTGTTTTAGGTATATATTTTATTTAAAAAGGAAGCCTGAAGCCGCCTCTTTTACCAGCTTTTCCGCCCATTAAGCCGGGCATCTGTTTCATCATTTTCTTACTTTGTTCAAACTGTTTCACAAGACGATTTACTTCTGCAATATCCACACCAGCACCTTTTGCAATGCGGTTCTTTCGAGATATATTAAGAATTGCCGGATTACTTCTCTCCTGCATAGTCATAGAAAGAATAATGGACTTTGTGCGTTCCATAGCTTTTTCATCAATCATTCCTTCTAATTCCTTCATCTTGCCTCCCACACCAGGGAGCATACTGAGAATACTTCCAAAGCCGCCCATCTTATTCATCTGCTCCAGACTTGTAAGATAGTCATTAAAATCAAAATCCATTTTCTTGAGTTTTTTCTGCATTTCCTGAGCCTGTTCCTGGTCAACAGATGCTTCTACCTTTTCAATAAGGCTCATCACATCGCCCATTCCCAGAATTCGGGATGCCATACGTTCCGGATAAAACTGTTCCAAATCAGAAAGCTTTTCTCCCATACCAACATATAAAAGTGGCTTTCCTGTTACCGCTTTAATGGAAAGTGCTGCACCGCCTCGCGTATCGCCGTCCATTTTTGTAAGGATAACACCATCAATCCCAACTTTTTCCGTAAATGTTTTTGCCACATTTACTGCATCCTGTCCAGTCATTGCATCTACTACAAGAATTGTTGCATCTACATGAATATTTTCCTTGATTTCTGCAAGCTCCTGCATCATATTTTCATCTATATGAAGACGTCCTGCTGTATCGATCAAAACAACATTCTGCTGATTTGCTTTTGCATGTTCAATGGCTGCTTTTGCAATATCCACCGGCTTTTGTTTATCACCCATGGAAAATACTTCAACACCCTGCTTCTCACCATTTACCTGAAGCTGTGTAATAGCTGCCGGACGATATACGTCACAAGCAACAAGAAGCGGTTTTTTTCCTTTGGATTTCAGTTTTCCTGCCAGTTTTGCAACTGTCGTGGTTTTTCCGGCTCCCTGCAGACCTGCCATCATGAAAACAGTCAGTTCATTCCCCGGTTTCAAAGGAAGTTCCGTCGTTTCGCTGCCCATAAGGTTTACAAGTTCATCATTTACAATCTTAATTACCATTTGCCCAGGATTAAGACCATTCATAACATCCTGACCTACTGCACGCTCCTGAACTGCCTTTATAAACTGCTTTACAACTTTAAAATTTACATCTGCCTCTAAAAGAGCCATCTTTACTTCTTTCAAGGCAACTTTTACATCTTCTTCTGTAAGGCGCCCCTTGCTTCGAAGTTTCTTAAATACATTCTGCAGTTTGTCTGTCAAGCTCTCAAATGCCATTTGCTATAACTCCTCTAATATCAAATTGGAAATTGCCGCTATTTCTTCGACTTTATATTGTTCCGCAAGTTCATGAATCCGATGTACCTGACTACGGATATTCAAAAATTTGTCTACCAGGTGAAGCTTCGCCTCATAGCCCTCCAGCGTTCTGTTGCAACGTTTAATCATATCATGTACGCCCTGTCGGCTAATACCCAGATCCTCCGCTACTTCGCTGAGAGAATAATCCTCAAGCACAACATTTTCATATATCTGCTGTTGCCGCTCAGTGAGAAGCTCTCCATAAAAATCATACAACAATGTCTGCTCTACAAACTTTTCCATTTGTAATCACCTCTGGTATCATATCGTATTTCCATCATGGTGTCAAGTGTTTTTTCTTGACATCATCTGTTTTTTATAAATCCATGCTTCCGCTTCGAAATCCTTCTAAATCCAAAGTTATATATACACATCCTGTTTTTTTCAAATTCTCCAAAATCTCTTTTCTGTTTTGCAAAATTATAGGGAAACCCTCTGGATTAATTTCCAGGCGAAGAATATTCCTATGAACACGAATGCGTACATCCCCCAGTCCCAGGCCTTTCAAAAATTTTTCACCTTCATCTATTCGCTCCAGAAGTTCAAGATCAATTTTTTCTCCATAAGGCAGACGCGTTGCCAAACAGGGAGCAGCCGGACGATCCGCTACCGGAATCTGATATTCCTTTGCAAGTTCTCTTACTTCTTTTTTTGTTATGCCGCAATCTGCAAGAGGCGTCTGAATATTAAGCTCTCTTACGGCTTTAAGTCCTGGTCTGTAAAGATGCAGGTCATCTGCATTTGTCCCTTCCATTAATACAGGAATATTTTTTTCTTCTGCAAAAGAAACAACATGACTATATAAGGCCTTTTTACACAGATAGCACCTGTTTTGGGGATTATTTTGAATATTCGGATCCGACAGTTCGTCTATTTGAATAATAGAATGTTCTGCCTTTGTCTTTTCCAGTACACTTTTTGCGATTTCCATATCTGCACTGGGATGCAGAACCGTATCCATTGTAACTGCATACACTTTTTTTCCGGTATAACCGGCTGCTTCACATGCAGCAGAAAGCAAGAGACTGGAATCTACTCCGCCTGAAAATGCAATACAAACGTCATCTTTTAAATATTCTCTCATTTTCTTTTTAAACCGTTCTTTTTTTCTTTCTTCCATCTCTTTTTTCTCTCCTTGAATACCATTTCTCACTCTATTTTATCATAGGAATCTTGCCAATTCCACTTCAATATCGTATCATTGAAGCATACAAAAAATTCCAATATAGACAGGAGGTCTCTACATATGGAAAAATCCAAAGTTTATTACACCAATCTTCGTACCGGTTTCAACAATAGTCTGTTGGACAAATTGAAACGCCTTGTCAAAACTGCCGGGATTGGTAACATTGATTTCGAAGGGAAATATACCGCGATTAAAATCCACTTCGGAGAACCGGGAAACCTTGCCTTTCTCCGTCCTAACTATGCTAAGGCAATTGCGGATGTGGTAAAAGAGTTTGGGGGAAAACCCTTCCTTACAGATTGTAACACCCTTTACGTCGGCGGCCGAAAAAATGCTCTTGATCATCTTGATACTGCCTACACAAACGGATTCTCCCCGTTTTCTACCGGCTGTCACGTAATGATTGCAGACGGATTAAAAGGTACTGATGAAGAGTATGTTCCGGTAAAAAATGGCGAATATATAAAAAATGCCAAAATTGGCAAGGCAATCATGGATGCAGATATCTTTCTCTCTCTTACACACTTTAAAGGTCATGAAGCAACCGGATTTGGCGGTGCTCTAAAAAATATCGGAATGGGATGTGGCTCTCGTGCAGGAAAAATGGAAATGCACAGTGCAGGGAAACCGCATATTGACCCGAATCTTTGTATTGCCTGCCACCGCTGTGAAAAAATCTGTGCACATGATGCCCCTTCTTTTGAAACAGGCAAAGCTGTTATTGATCAGAACAAATGTGTCGGATGCGGAAGATGTATTGGCGTCTGTCCCAAGGATGCTGTTCTTTCAGCATCCGATGAATCAAATGATGTTTTAAATTTTAAAATTGCAGAATACAGCAAAGCTGTTTTGGACGAAAGACCAAATTTCCATATCAGTCTTGTGATCGATGTTTCTCCATACTGCGACTGTCATGCTGAAAATGATGCTGCCATTGTACCAGATGTAGGATTTTTTGCTTCTTTCGACCCTGTTGCTCTTGATGTCGCCTGTGCAGATGCGGTAAATGCTCAGCCGGTTATTGCAAATTCCGTTCTCGGAGAAGCAGACCATGAAGGACACGATCATTTTGGCGCTGTTTCTCCTAACACAAACTGGAAACGTTGTATCCAGCATGCGGAAAAACTGGGCCTTGGAAATTCAGAATATGAATTGATTGAAGTAAAGTAATCCTTCTACAAAAACAATTCATTCTTTTTCCGTTCCTGAAACAGCGGAAACATTTTTTCTGCAACACTGCTTAATAAAGTTTCATCAAGATTTCTTGCATGGCTGGGGCAAATCTGTATGCATCTCATACAGGAAATGCATTCCTCCCGATCCGTCCCGCCTGGTTTTCCAGATGATATGGCACATACCGGACAGGCTCGTACACATATGCCGCAGTCATTGCAAGGACCATTTGTCTCCGGCTGTAACAAAGATCCTTTATACTCTTTATATGGTCTCTTTCCCGGAACAGTAATTTCCGATTCTACAGAACTTTTCAACTTTTTTCTAATCTCCTGGGCAAAAAATGCCAGCTGCTCTCTGTCTTCTTTGTCCGGTCGTCCTGTTGCAAACTGGCGCATAATAGAATGTTCTGCAATTGCAGCCACTGCGGCAGCACAATAAAATCCTTTTTCTTTCAACACATCATATAATTCCAAAATTGTATCATCATAATCTCTGTTTCCATAAACTACAACAAGAATCGCTTTTGCTCCATTTCCCCTAAAGCTTCTCATACGTTCTATTGCAGTCTGGGGCACTCTTCCCCCGTAAGACGGCACTCCAAAAAAACATACATCCTCTTTAAGAAATGTTCTTTTTTCTGCTATTGGCCGGCATAAATCAATCTCTTCCAATTCTCCATATTCACTGACCAGAAGATCTGTTACTTTTTTAGTTCCCTGTGTCGGACTAAAATAAATTGAATATATACTCATATCTCATCCTTCTTTTCTATACAAAGAGCAGCATCTTCCGATGCTGCTCTTTCCTGAAACTACACACTTATCAAGTATTTTAGAATGTAAACTTATCTGCAAAATAAGCTTCCAATTCATCAATTTTAACTCTTACCTGCTCCATAGTATCACGATCGCGAACCGTAACAGCTCCATCTGTTTCAGAATCAAAATCATATGTGATACAGAACGGAGTTCCGATTTCATCCTGTCTTCTATAACGTTTTCCGATATTTCCACGATCATCATACTCACAATTATATTTCTTAGACAGCTGATGGAAAACTTTTTCTGCGCCTTCATTCAGCTTTTTAGATAACGGCAATACCCCGATTTTAACAGGTGCCAACACAGGATGAAAACGAAGAACTGTACGAACATCGTTTTTCTCTGCATCCAAAACTTCCTCATCATAGGCACTGCACAGGAACGCAAGAACCATACGATCTGCCCCAAGAGATGGCTCAATTACATATGGAACATATTTCTGTTTCTTTTCATCATCAAAATATGTGAGATCCTGTCCGGATACATTCTGATGCTGTGTAAGGTCATAATCTGTTCTATCTGCTATTCCCCACAGCTCTCCCCATCCAAACGGGAATAAAAATTCCACGTCTGTTGTAGCCTTACTATAAAAGCAAAGTTCTTCAGGAGAATGATCGCGATAACGAATTTCTTCATCTTTCAGTCCAAGAGAACTTAACCAGTCAAGGCAGAACTGCTTCCAGTATGCAAACCATTCCAGATCTGTATCCGGTTCACAGAAGAATTCCAGTTCCATCTGCTCAAATTCACGTGTACGGAATGTAAAGTTTCCAGGTGTGATTTCATTACGGAAAGATTTTCCAATCTGACCAATTCCAAACGGAATTTTCTTGCGTGATGTTCTCTGTACATTTTTAAAGTTTACAAAAATTCCCTGCGCTGTTTCCGGTCTTAAATAAACCGTATTTTTCGCATCTTCTGTTACTCCCTGAAATGTTTTAAACATCAGATTAAACTGGCGGATATCTGTAAAATTATGCTTTCCACAAGTTGGACATGGAACTTCATGTTCTTTAATGAAATTTGCCATTTCTTCCTGTGACCAGGAATCTACACTGCCCTCAATGGCAATATCGTGTTCTGCACAAAAATCTTCAATCAGCTTATCTGCACGAAAACGTTCATGACATTCTCTGCAGTCCATAAGAGGATCAGAAAAACCTCCAAGGTGACCAGAAGCAACCCATGTCTGTGGATTCATAAGAATAGCACAATCTACACCAACATTGTATGGGGACTCCTGAACAAATTTCTGCCACCAGGCACGTTTTACATTGTTTTTTAACTCTACACCAAGATTTCCATAATCCCATGTATTCGCCAGCCCTCCGTAAATTTCAGAGCCCGGATATACAAAGCCTCTCGCTTTCGCCAGAGCTACGATTTTCTCCATTGTTTTTTCCATTTTATCTCTCCTAATTCTTTTTCAATGTTCTTATTATACTAGCATCTACTTTCTTTTTCAATAAGAAACCTTTGAAAAACCGGAAACTTTCTTATTGTTTGAATTTCTTTGGATTTTTCACATCTCAATTTCCATCCATTTTTCTTCCGGATACTCTACAACAACGCAATCATTTGCATATGTACGCTCAGGAAGAACAATCATTACATGAGCCAGCTCCTTTTTTACCGGGATAGCACTTAAATGCCATACTCCTGTATGAAGAAGAACCATCGTTCCCTGCGGCACATAAAAAGCTTCTGTACACTCAGGAACCGGTTCTTTCCCTGCCGGTGCCACGTGAATGATCACATCATCATCCAGACAAAGCACTCCCTCCTGTGTATAATTGTGGTATTCTGCCATATTAACAATCATTTTTTCCGGTCTGCGAACCAACAGCGGAGAAAAAGTCATTTGCATTTTACCAGAGTTGTGCATTCTCAGCCTGTCCTGATAGAAATCTCCCAAGCTATATCCATCCGGATTCATAAAATCCGTAAAACTTCCAAACTCCTTAAAGTTTTCAGCAGTAATCTCTTTTACTTTAATTTTGTTCATAAAAACCCCTCCTGCATTTTGCTTCTCTTCTTCCTTATAATATTTAACACATCATTTCCAGAATCTCCAGACTTTTAAATCTTTTATCTGTATTTCGCTCCATATATCCTTGAATATGATGCATTAATTCATATAAAACTTCTTCTTTTACCGTAAAAGTATAAAGCTTTCCCATAGGTGCATTTGCAATGTACTGCATCGCATACAGTGCAGAAGCAGAGATCCTTCTTGCATCAGAAACTTTTCCAAGACATTCTTTTCCTAAAACTCCGTGCGCTTCCTGTGAAAAAAACAATTCTTCTTTTTCAGAGACTTCTTTTTCACAGCCGGCACAATGGAACAGCCTTGGCATAAACCCCTGGATGGTCATAGTACGAAGCTCAAAAATACATCGCACAAGCCGATTATCAATCTGATGATTCAGAAGTGCCTTTATTGTGATATAAAGAAGATTCATCATCTCTTTTTCATCTGTTCCTTCATGTCCAAAATAATCTGCAAGTTCCAGAAAATAATATCCATAATAAATTCCCGGCTGTTCTCCTGCAAGTTCTACAAAATGATGCGTAACACTTACCTGGCTTAGATTATAACTGTTTCGCCCTTCATAAAGCGTAAAAGTTCCAAACACAAAAGGATTTGCCGCAGCCATAAAGAGACTATTCTGACGTCGTGCTCCTTTCGCAAAAGCCGCAATTTTCCCTCTTTCCCGTGTGAGAAGAACGATTCTTTTATCATAATCGCCTATAGGCATGGCAGAAATCACCACTCCCTGCACTGTAATCAAATCACTCATTTTCAGATTTCCTTTTTATCATAACCAAAGTTCTTAATCAGAAAATCACTGTCACGCCAATCTTTTTTCACTTTTACCCAAAGTTTTAAGTTGACTTTTGCCTCCAACATCCTTTCCAGCTCAAATCTGGCATTACTGCCAATTTTCTTTAACATCGCTCCTTGCTTTCCAATTATAATTCCCTTGTGAGAATCTTTTTCACAAATAATCGTTGCATCTATGTCTATCAGTCTTTTCTTTCCCGGGCGTGCCTTCATTCTATCTATTGCAACGGCAATTCCATGAGGAATTTCTGCGTCTAACGCATGAAGTGCTTTTTCTCTGATAATTTCCGCAACAATCTGACGCTGAGGCTGATCTGTAATAGTATCTTCATCATAAAACATAGGTCCGTAAGGAAGATATTTAAAAATACTGCTTATAATATCCTCTGTATTCTGTCCCCGTAAAGCAGAACAAGGAATAATTTCTGCAAAGTCACAGATCTTTCGATAGGTATCAATAGCCGGAAGTATTTCTTCCTTTGATACGGTGTCAATTTTATTAATGATCAATATAACCGGTACTCCTACGCTCTGCAGCTGTTCTGCAATATGGCGTTCTCCTGCTCCAATAAAAGTAGTTGGTTCCACAAGCCACATAATGGCATCTACTTCTTTTAAAGTACGTTCTGCCACTTGCACCATATATTCCCCTAGCTTATTTTTTGCCTTATGAATTCCTGGGGTATCAAGAAATACAATCTGTCCATTTTCATCTGTATAAACGGTCTGAATACGGTTCCTTGTAGTCTGTGGTTTCTTTGATGTAATTGCAATTTTCTGTCCGATTAAATGATTCATCAGTGTAGATTTCCCTACATTTGGACGTCCTATAATTGCTACAAATCCAGATTTAAAGTTTTCGTTCATTTTTTTCCTCTCTATTTACAGCTGCCTCAAATGGGGCAGCTGTTTTTTATGATCAACAGGTAATTAATGTTTTGATTTCTCCAAACATTTCTCTTTCATCTGCAACGGCACTTTCACTTCCTACTACACAAATCTGTTCATCGGAAAGGATAGCCTCAACAATAGGAGCCAGCGCATGCATATCTTCCACTGTTGCATTTAGTATCTGATCTCTTTCTTTTTGCATCATCTCTTCTGTAATTCCGCAGAAATACGCAACTTTAGAAATATTACCATGCATTTGCGGTGTTCGGGGTACATCTTTTCCGCTGATCGTTCCGATAATATATTTTGTCATTTCCCGTTCATCCGCCTGGAAATTGCGAATATAGTCCGGGATTCCTTTGTATACTTCAAAAGTACGGGAAAGATGAGGATCACGATAAGAAACAAAATAACCATCTCCATTTCTACGGAAACCGCTCATGCATCCATATGCCCCACCTTTTACACGAAGATTTATCCAAAGATAATCATAACTTAATGCGACTTTAAGAATGTCAAGCGCACCTGTGTAAGCCAGCCCTTTTTTTCGGAAATTGCCTGTTTGCGCCACATACTGTACCTGTCCGGAAGTCTGAAAACCTTCATTTTTCTTCTCGCAGATCAATTCCTGTCCAAACGATTCCATTGGCTCTGTGCACAGGCTCTTTTTCAATATTCCGCAAAGTTTTTTTGTATTTTCCAAAGATTCTTTTTCTCCTGTATAACTTATACGGAAATATTCAGGACGGAAGATTTTTTTCATCAGGCATTTCAAATTACGTACTGCTTCTTCCGCTCTGTCTGTAAATTCCTTTTCCAGTTTTTCAATAAACTGATAATAACCGATTCCTGCCATTTCATCCTGGAAAGCAGACATATAACAACTGTAGGATGTTGCACGAAGCACAGCTGTAGAATGACCGGCACTTACAAGATTCGCCTGAGCACGTGATTTCGCCTGCGCTACAATCTCATAAAGCCGTGCAGTATCCTCCACTTTTGAGGTTTCCAGAATTTCCTTTATCATTTCAAACAAGAAGTCAAACTTCGTGTAAAGCGCTTTTCCACGAATAGAGAACATCGCACGGAATCCATCTTCTGCCTTTTCATTTTCAAATACTTCCACGCCACAGAAAATACCACCTGTATTCGCATTGATTTCATTAAACAACTGCCCATACGTATATTTCTCTGTATCTACATACCCCAGAACAGATTTTAAAAGTCCCAGATAATTTATCTCTTCTTTGGAAAGTTTCTCGAACTCAAATAATAAATCGATATAACCGATTCCATTTGTGCATACATCATGGTAAAGGAACAAACTTCCCTCTTCTTCCAGCTCTTCATTATAAAGATGACCAACTTCTTTTTTTATATCACTTCTTTTTAACATGGGTATACAGGAAAGCGCTTCCGGTTCCTCTTCTGCTTCTTGATATGCCTCCAGGGCTTTTGTTTTTTCTACCATTTTTTCAAGCACTTCTTCTGAAAGGCTCTTTCTGTATTCTTCTAATTTTTCTTCCAGTGCTTTTTCACGTTCAGCCTGAAGACCTTTTTTCGGTACAAGTGTCAAAACAGACCCGTGGGGATTTTCAAGAAGATATTCTTGTATCAGCTTTTCAAAATAGCCTTCGTAAAGTGCTTTTTTCAATATTTCAAACACAGAAAGCTGCTGTACTTGCGCAAAAGGCTTGCTATCATCATAAAGCCAGTCTCCAAGTATATCAAGGCTGTACATCAGCCCCTTTGGATAAGAAGAAAAATCCGCTTCTCTATATCTAAATTCCATATAGTTGATTCCGGCTTCTACTGACTTTTTATCAATTCCATTGTTTACAATTTCTGTCAGGACACGCTTAATAATAGAAACAAATTCATCTTTTCTGTCTTTATTTGCACCTTTCGCTACGATAGTGAAATATGGCTGCAAAATTCCATCATCAAAAGATCCATAAATATCTTTTCCGATTTTCGCATCCAAAAGTGCCTTTTTAAGCGGAGCACCTGGAGCACTTAACAATGCATAATCCAGAACTTCAAATGCCATGCAAAGTACATGATCCGTAGCCTTTCCTGTTACCATGTTGTAAGAAAGATACGTATTATCCTCTTCCCCTTCGTTTTCTGATACCGGATAATCTAAAACGACATCCTTACAGGAAGCAAATTCCGGCTGCTCCGGAATCACAGAATCCACATCCAACGCATCGAAGCAAGAAAGATAATGCTTGTCAATAAATTCCAGTTTTTCTTCCATATCCATGTTCCCGTATAAATATAAGAAACTGTTAGAAGGATGATAATACTTTTTATGAAAATTAAGAAACTCCTCATAACTCAGTTCCGGAATATTTTCAGGATTTCCTCCGGACTCACAACCATACGGGGTATCCGGGAAAAGAGAATTCATAATCTCCCTTTCCAATACTTCGTCCGGAGAAGAAAAAGCCCCTTTCATTTCATTATATACAACACCATTATACTTCAACGGACCTTCCGTTTTTTCCAGCTGATAACACCAGCCTTCCTGACGGAAGATTTCTTCTTTTTCATATATATTCGGAAAAAATACCGCATCCAGATATACATGCATCAGATTCTGAAAATCCTGATCATTACAGCTGGCTACTGGATAACATGTCTTATCCGGATATGTCATTGCGTTTAAAAATGTATTTAAAGATCCTTTCACCAACTCTACAAATGGATCTTTTAAAGGAAATTCTTTGGATCCGCAAAGTACACTGTGTTCCAGAATATGCGCCACACCGGTACTATTTTTCGGTGGTGTACGAAAAGCAATATTAAATACTTTATTTTCATCATCATTTTCAATAAGAAGAATTCTTGCGCCTGTTTTTTTATGGCGCAGAAACGTTCCTTTTGAATGGATATCGGTTAATTCTTCTTCCTTCACCACTTCATATGCTGTCAGATTCTCTATTTTCATATTTTCCTCCTGGTGATTTTACTTTTATTCTTCAACGCCCCGCCGGAATACCGGCAGGGCGTTTTTATATCTTTAAGATCATTCGGAAAGAGCCAATCCACCCTCTCCCGGAAAATGCAGTTCATACATTTCTCTTGCTGCTTTTGTAAGGATTTCCAACTCTTTTTCCATACCAAGAACTGGCGGAAGCAGCACTGCTGTTTCATGAATATCTTTCTGGAGCTTTGCTTTTGCTTTCTCTGCGTTCATACTCATAATCCCGCAAAGTATACTTGTATAAGATTTATCAGATTCACAAAGTTCCATATACATTTTCACAAGATGACAGCATTCCCGATACAAAAGTTCCTGATGCCTTTCATCCCCGTTTAAAAATTCATGAAATCTTAATTTTTCAAGTTGTTTTTTCACATCTTTACGGGCACCTTTTGCCCCAAATAACTTTCCGCCTGCATTTCGATTAAATTCCAGAATCATCCACAATGCCAGAAAACCATCTGCACGGGCATCTGTTCCTGACTCTGCTTTGTTTTCATAACGGATTTCCCAAAGCCGCCTGCGGATTTCATTATTTTCTAAATCCTCTCCCAGAGAAATAGATTTTTCCAACAAATCCTTCCTTTTTAGAGGATCGTGCTCTTTATAGTATTCTGCAATCGTAGGTGTATCCATCTGCACTCCTCCTGTCATGGCTCTTCATAGGTAAGCTCTGTTTCAGCAAGAGAAAGCGCTTCTTCAATTACCTGATCCATATCCATATATCGATACATACCAAGACGTCCGCCAAAAATCACATTCTTCTCTTCTAATGCACGGCGCTCATATTTATCAAACAGTTCATTATTAGCCGGATCATTAATCGGATAATACGGTTCTTCGCCTCTTTTCCACTCTGCCGGATATTCTTTTGTAATAACTGTTTTAGGCTGTGTACCAAAATCGAAATGTTTATGTTCTATAATTCTTGTATACGGTACCTCATAATCTGTATAATTTACAACTGCATTTCCCTGATAGTTTGCCATATCCAACGTCTCTGTTTCAAAACGCAATGAGCGATATTCCAGTTCGCCGTAACAATAATCATAATATTGATCGATCATACCTGTAAAAAGTACTTTTTCTGCCTGTGCTGTTAATTCCTCTCTATTATCAAAGAAATCCGTATTCAGGCATACCTGAACCCCTTCCAGCAGTTTCTTAATAATGCGTGTATATCCGCCTTTTGGAATTCCCTGGTAGGGATCTTTGAAATAATTATTATCGTATGTGTAACGCAATGGAAGACGTTTGATAATAAATGCCGGAAGCTCCTTGCATTCTCTTCCCCACTGCTTTCTGGTATATCCATCTACCAGTTTTTCATAAACATCCTGACCAACAAGTGCAAGAGCCTGTTCTTCAAGATTCTGAGGATGCGTAATGTGCATTCTTGCAATCTGCTCCTGAATTTTCGCCTGTGCTTCTGCAGGTGTTTTTATGCCCCACAACTGATGAAATGTATTCATATTAAAAGGCAGATTATAAAGTTCATCCTTGTATACAGCAATAGGAGAATTTATAAAATGATTAAATTCTGTAAATTGATTCACATAATCCCATACATGTTTTCTTGAAGTGTGGAAAATATGAGCACCGTAACGATGTACCTGAATTCCCTCTACTTCTTCTGTATAAATATTTCCTCCAATGTGCTCTCTTTTGTCAATTACAAGGCAGGTTTTGCCGCATCGGGTTGCTTCATGTGCAAACACTGCACCAAAAAGACCTGCACCAACAATTAAATAATCGTATTTTTTCATGAAACAGCACCTTCTCCTTTTATTTTCATTTATTTATAATAACATATCTGACAAAAAAATGATAGTCTGAAGTTTTGACTGTATCTAATCATATAGATTTATTTTTTCCATATGTTTTTCCCTTTTTCAGATAAACATTTCGAATATACCAGATAACCGTATCTTCCCCATGATCCTTTAAAATGCGTAAAAGTCCTTCCAGTTCCCGTTTTGTCTGAGGGTGGATAAACCAAAGTTGCTCTTTTCCTTTAAGGTAATATGCCAACGGCTGCTCTTGTGTATACGCATCTCCCATATATGTTCTGCAGGCACTGATCCGATCCATTACCATTTCCGCTACGTAGCGCCTGGGCATCTGTGCACCCATGATCACATGTTCCCCATCAAGAGAATAATCCACCCAGTGTTCGAAATGATGACGGTTCCTTCCCTTATGGTGCAGCCATGAGGTAGATACTCCTGTCGCCTCTCTTTCTGCATTGTTAGGACTTCTGTCCCCCTGATAATATTTACATCCTACAAGAAATTCCGCAGGGGAATACTTAGATAAGTCATGCAATAACCCCTGCTTATATAAGCCAATTCGGAAACAATATTTCATAACCATCCATTTATGTTTCGTAATTGTTTTAAAGTGAAGCCAGGCTTTCATTCCTTTCCCTCCTGTCTGCCAATAAGAATCACTATTGTTCTTGGATCTGCCTCTATAGTTTTTTTATACTCTTTCCCATCTTCCACAAAGCAGCTTTCCCCTACCATATTTCCTGTATCCGCTACTTTAGTCCAATGATACCCTTCAGGAAGATTGGGAAGTGCCAGCTTCCGATTTTCCCAGTGAAAATTATATCCTACATAGATAAATTTATTTTCTTCCGTTTCTTTGTCCCTTTTTTCATAAGCATCAAAATACATTACTCCAAATAAACGGCTTGTATTTTCATAGCTTACATACCAGGCACGTTCTCCGTGAAAAGAAATATCCGGATATCCTTTTGCAAGATAATCTGTCCCTTTTAACTCCTTTGGAGCATGCAAAACAGGATGTTCTTTCCGAAATGCAATGGCTTCTTTTACAAAACGGAAAAGAGCTTCGTTCCGCTTCAGGCCTTTCCATTCTGTCCACCCTACCGGGTTATCCTGACACCATGCATTATTGTTTCCTTCCTGAGAATTTGCAAATTCATCCCCTCCATAAATCATGGGAACTCCCTGACTTAAAAGCATCATCAAAAACGCATTTCGCATTTGACGCTCCCGCATCTGGCGAATTGATAATTTTCTGGAATGTCCTTCTACCCCACAATTCCAGGAATAGTTATAACTGCTTCCATCTTCATTATCTTCTCCGTTGGATTCATTGTGTTTATAATTATAACTGACCAGATCATTTAACGTAAATCCATCATGACATGTGATAAAATTCACAACGCCATTATAATTTCCATTGTGCCGTACATGCCATACAGCCCGTTGGTTCATTCCTTCGTCACTCTTTAAAAAACGTCTCATATCTTCCAGAAAAGACTGATTATATTCTGCAAAAACCCTTTGGGCTGGTTGTTTTCCATGATATAGAGAAGCAAAATCATAACCCGGCATCATGATCTTCGTTCCGGAAAGTATGCCATCCTTTAAAACAAGTTCCTGGATTATTCCACTTCCCTGGATATGAAAGCCATCTACATGATAAAATATTTTCCAGAACTGCAATGCCCGCAATGCAAGAAGAGGGTTTGTTTCACCATTAAAACAAAATTCCATGATACACTCTATCCCTGCTTTATGAAGTGCTTTTATAAAATCGCGAAATTCTTTATGGACATCTGTCCCGGCACAGTATGCCCTTTTGGGGGCAAAATAATATCCAGTTGTATATCCCCAGTAATTAATACGATCCTCATCTCTTTTTTGAGTCATGTACGCTTCTTCCCGGCTTTTGGAAACTACTTCCTGAAATTCATATGCCGGCATTAATTCCACTGCATTAATTCCCAATTTCTTCCAATACGGAATCATTTCCACAAGTCCTGAAAAAGTCCCTTTCTTTTTTCCAATATTGGACATAAGCTTTGTATATCCCCGCACATGTAATTTATAAAGAATCATATCCTCATAAGGAATTTGCAGACTCTTATCACCTTCCCAGCTATATTCTGTATCTGGAAGAAGCCCGCAACGTATTTTATGGACATCTTCATCCATAGGTTCTCCGAAATGTGTTCTTCCCTGAATACTATAAGCATAGGGATCCTGACACACCACTCCGTTAATTCGATAATTATATTCATGCGTTCCCGGAGACAGGCCTCTGACTCTTATTGAAAGAACATTTCCTACTTTATTTTCTTCCGGAAAAGAGATTTCCTTTTGGGGTTGCTTTTCTCCTTTTCTATAAAGCAAAAGTTCTGCACTCCCTCCTTCCGGTACTTCTACAGCAAAGTTATACCCCTTGTCTATCGGATTTGCCCCCTGCGGAAATGGAGTTCCCTTATCTGTAAAAATTTCCTGTTCTCTTCGTGCCATTACTTAAAAGTCTCCTTTCAGATCATTAATGACCATATTCTATCTCAAGTTCTATTGGGCAATGATCAGATCCCATAATCTCGCTGTGGATTTTTGCATCCTGCAGACTTTCCTTCAAAGAAGGAGATACTATAAAATAATCAATTCTCCATCCTGCATTTTTTTCTCTTGCACGGAAGCGGTAAGACCACCAGGAATATGCATTTTCCTTATCCGGATAAAAATAACGGAACGTATCAATAAAACCGCTATTTACCACTTTACTAAAACATTCCCTTTCCTGATCTGTAAAACCAGCATTATTCCGATTTGTTTTTGGATTTTTCAAATCGATTTCCTGGTGCGCTACATTTAAATCGCCACAGCATATAACCGGTTTCCTTTCCTGCAGTTTTAAAAGATACTGTAAGAAATCCTGTTCCCACTGCATACGATATTCCAATCTGCGAAGTTCACTTTGTGAATTTGGAGTATATACGGTAACCATATAAAAATCTTCAAATTCCAGCGTGATCATCCTTCCCTCTTTATCGTGTTCTTCTATCCCCATTCCATAAAATACAGAAACAGGCTCTTTTTTTGTAAAAATCGCTGTGCCGGAATATCCTTTCCTGTTTGCATAATTCCAATACTGGTAATAACCCGGCAGTTCAAGTTTCACCTGCCCTGCCTGACATTTTGTTTCCTGCAGACAGAAAATATCTGCATCAAGCTGATTAAAATATTCTTCAAATCCTTTTGTAATACATGCTCGAATCCCATTTACATTCCAAGAAATCAGTTTCATGTGTATTCTCCTTATATAATTTATGATTATCATCAAATCAATTATCTTTCCTTATTATATCATGTTTTTGTGACACAAAAAATGCTTTTATGTTATAATTTAATCAAAACATATAGGAAAAGAGGAAAGATAATGGAAACTTATGAAATTTTCAAGGATTTGGCCATCATTCTGATATCTGCAAAGCTTTGCGGACTTCTGGCAGGAAAGCTTCATGCGCCTCAGGTTGTTGGAGAAATCATAGCCGGGCTTTTAATTGGACCAAGCATTCTCGGACTTGTCCAGCAGACCGAGTTAATAAGCGGCATGGCTGAAATCGGAGTTGTTCTTCTTATGTTCTTTGCAGGACTTCAGACAAATCTCCGTGATTTAATGCGTACCGGTTGGAAAGCTCTGCTCATTGCCTGCGCAGGTGTATTTGTCCCGCTGTTGGGAGGCTATTTCCTTCACAGCTGCTATTACGGTTTTGCTCCAAATGGTTCCAGCCAGTTTTATGCTTCTGTTTTTATCGGCGTAATTATGACAGCTACCTCTGTAAGCATCACTGTTGCTTCTTTACAGGAACTTGGATATCTGAAATCCGAAACAGGAACCACAATTATGAGTGCAGCAATTATTGATGATGTAATCGGAATTATTGTTTTGACTTTTGTGATTGGTATGAAAGATCCAAATTCAAAACCATCTTCTGTCATTATAAGCACAGCACTTTTCTTCCTGTGCGCTACTATTTTCGGTATTATTATTTATAAGCTTTTTGCAATTCTTGACAAACATTATCCTCACACAAGAAGAATCCCTATTTTCGGCTTTGTTCTTGCTTTCGCGATGGCTTACATAGCAGAAAAATATTTTGGTATTGCAGATATTACAGGCGCTTATGTAGCAGGTATTGTTCTCTGCAGCATTAACGATTCTGAATATATCGCAAGAAAAGTAGATGTCAGTTCTTATATGCTGTTTGCACCTATGTTTTTTGCAAGTATCGGTTTAAAAACAGATATAGACGATATGAGTTCCTCACTTATGATCTTCTGTATTCTTTTTGTTATTGTTGCTCTTATAACAAAAATTATCGGATGCGGACTTATGTCACGAATTTTGGGCTTTTCCGGAAGCGATGCCAAAAAAATCGGTGTTGGAATGATGACCCGTGGAGAAGTGGCACTTATTGTTGCTCAAAAAGGACTTTCTGTTGGAATGATTGAATCGAAATACTTTACAGCTGTTATTCTCCTGATTCTTGTATCTTCCATCGCAACTCCTATTCTCCTGAAGTTTCTCTATACCCGAGAATAGCGCAAACAGCAGACTATTGCTTTCTGATTCATCTTCTGTTACAATCATTGTATTCTAAAAAAAGTGAGGATTAATTTATGAGTGACGAATTATTTAACAATGGCGGATGCAGCCCAAGCGACTGTGCTTCCTGCCAGAGCGGATGTAGTTCCTGCGGTTCTGATTTTGAAGAACATCGCACCATCACCCTTACCATGGATGATGATACAGAGGTAGAATGCGCCATTCTTACCATATATCCAGTAAATACCAAGGAATATATTGCTCTTCTGCCCCTTGACGAAAACGGTCAAAACCAAAGTGGTGAAGTTTATCTTTATACTTTCACACGGACAGAAAATGGCGATCCTATGCTTGCCAACATTGAAGATGATGAAGAATACCAGGCAGCAGCTGAAGCATTTGACGCAATTGTAGAAAATGCACAAAACATGGCAGAAGCTGAAAAATAATTTTCTTATTACAAAAAGAGTCTTTGAAAGAATTTAAAACCCTTTCAAAGACTCTTTCTTTATTTTGTGGTACTTCCAAAACCACCGTTTCTTATTTCCGTAGCATCATCATCTACTGTAATTCCATATTCTACAAAAATCCCCTGCATAAACCCTGTTCCTACAGGAATCACAAGAGTTTTTCCCTCATTTGTATCATTTGTTATTTTTGCAAAAATATGTCCCTCATTATCCGAGTAGAAATAGTCACTATCTATAATCCCTACAGTATTATTCATCTGCAAACGGTATTTAAAGCCCAGTCCGCTTCTCGGATAGCATTTCAAAACCCATTCCTGTTCCATTTCTACACGGATTCCTGTTGGAATCTTAATGGTTTCCCCTGGCTTCAATGTTACATCTATCGGTGCAAAAAAATCATATCCAGCACTTCCTGCTGTAGCTCTTCTCGGAAGACGAATAGCGTCATATATGTTATTTATCTGTTCTTCAGATTTCTGTCCAAAAGTATCCTGCCAGTCTTCTGTAAAACGAGATCTACTGACTTTATGAAATTTTGCAATTCTTTTCATATAGCAAATTTCTCCTTAATCCTGATGAAGAACTGCTTTTCCCTGTCTCAGGGATGCAGGAACATCTATCACTCTCTGATTACTGGATCCTTTCCATTTCAAATGCAGTTCTTTTTTATCTATTTCAAATTCTCCATCTACGCATACATCAAGATACTGAACAACTTCCATATCCTGAATTTCTTCCCACAAAGACCCTGTGTAAAGCCAGATTGTCTTCTCTGGATATTTTGCGCGTATTTCTTTTGCAAGAGCCGTTACACCCGCCACATTTGCAGGATGCAGGGGATCGCCTCCTGAAAAGGTAATCCCGCTCATATACGATTTATCCAGCTCCGTAAAAATTTCTTTACGCTCTGCGTCTGTAAACTCCAAGCCACTTTGCGGATCCCAGGTGATCGGATTCTGACATTCTTTGCATCCATGAGAGCATCCTGCTACCCATAAAACAACCCGAAGTCCATCTCCATTAAGCATATCGTCTTTTGTTATATTATGGTATCTCATCTTTTACGCTTCTTCCGGTACATCTTTCATGCTGAAGCTGATTCTTCCCATTTTATCTTTTCCAAGGCAGATTACTTTCACCTTATCACCTAATGTAAGAACATCTTCTACACGATTAATTCTTTCTTTACAAATTTTAGAAATGTGAACCATTCCTTCTTTTCCAGGAGCAAATTCAACAAAAGCTCCAAATTCTTTAATACTTACAACTTTACCTGTAAAAATCTGGCCTTCTTCAAAATCAGTGGCAATGATTTCCACCATTCTCTTTGCCTCTTCCATGTTCTTCTGATCTACGCCGCATACAGACACTGCACCGTCATCTGTAATATCGATTTTAACACCAGTACGCTCAATGATCGTATTAATAGTCTTTCCTCTCTGTCCAACTACATCACCGATTTTCTGCGGATCGATCTGAATCTGGATAATCTTTGGTGCATATGTTCCCACTGCTTCACGAGGCTGTGCGATACATTTTTCCATAACTTCTGTAAGGATATATTCTCTTGCTTCTTTTGTTCTGCGAATTGCTTCCTCTACGATTGGTCTTGTTAAACCATGGATTTTAATATCCATCTGAATTGCGGTAATACCTTCATGTGTACCAGCTACTTTAAAGTCCATATCCCCAAAGAAATCTTCAAGTCCCTGAATATCCGTTAATACAATATAATCATCATCGGTATCTCCCGTTACAAGTCCGCATGAAATACCAGCTACCGGTTTTTTGATCGGTACACCGGCAGCCATAAGAGACATTGTAGATGCACAAATACTTGCCTGAGAAGTAGAACCATTTGATTCAAATGTTTCAGATACCGTACGAATTGCATACGGGAAATCTTCCTCTGCCGGAAGTACCGGAACAAGAGCTCTCTCTGCCAATGCACCATGACCGATTTCACGACGTCCCGGTCCTCTTGACGGTTTTGTTTCACCTACCGAGTAAGATGGGAAGTTATAATGGTGCATATATCTCTTGGAAGTTTCAAACTCGTCAAGTCCGTCTAATCTCTGAGCTTCTGCAAGAGGTGCTAAAGTTGTAACTGTACAAATCTGTGTCTGACCACGTGTAAACATAGCAGATCCGTGTACTCTTGGAATAATATCCACTTCTGCTGCAAGAGGACGAATTTGTGTGATTTCACGACCATCTGGACGTTTATGATCTTTCAGGATCATTTTACGAACCGTCTTCTTCTGATACTGATACACAGCTTCTCCTAAAACAGAAAGCCACTCTTCTTTTTCAGCAAAAGCTTCTGCCAGCTTTTCTGTCACTTTACGGATATTTTCTTCTCTTGTCTGTTTATCATCTGAAAATACTGCTTCTTCCATTTCTGATGGAGGAACAATTTCTTTGATTGCTTCAAACAGTTCTTCCGGAACTGCACATGATTCATATGTGTGTTTTTCTTTTCCGCACTCTGCTACAATCTTATCAATAAACTGAATGATCTCCTGGTTTACTTCATGTGCTTTATAAATCGCCTCGATCATCTTATCTTCCGGAATTTCATTTGCTCCGGCTTCGATCATAATAACCTTTTCTCGTGTGGATGCAACTGTCAGCTGAAGATCAGAAATATCCTTCTGTGCAAATGTAGGGTTGATCACAAATTCTCCATCAATGAGACCTACCTGTGTTGTAGCACATGGTCCGTCAAACGGAATGTCAGAAATACATGTTGCAATAGCAGAACCAAGCATAGCTGGAATTTCCGGATTACACTGAGGATCAACAGACATTACCATATTTACAAGGGTAACATCGTTTCTGTAATCCTTTGGAAAAAGAGGACGCATTGGTCTGTCAATTACACGAGAAGTAAGGATTGCATGCTCACTTGCTTTTCCTTCTCTTTTATTAAAGCCGCCTGGAATTTTTCCTACTGCGTACATTTTTTCTTCATATTCTACACTAAGAGGGAAAAAATCGATTCCTTCTCTTGGCTCCTTTGAAGCAGTTGCTGTTGATAATACAGTTGTATCTCCATAGTGCATCAGTGCAGCGCCATTGGCCTGTTTTGCCACACGGTCAATATCTACGGTAAGGGTTCTTCCGGCTAATTCCATGGAATAACTTTTGTACATATTTATTCTCCTTTTCTTCTTCATATAATATTTATTTAACATAAAAACAGGACTCCGAAACAACTGAAAAAAATACTTTATACTTTTTGTGGAAAATATCCTTTTCAGTAGTCTCGGAAACAGTTCCTGTTATGTCGCTTTTGTTTTTATAAAAATGTGCTTACTGTAAAATAGGGGCGGATGGAAATCCGCCCCTTCCGCATACTAATTATTTTCTCAAACCTAATTTTTCAATCAGTGCACGGTATCTTTCGATGTCTGTTTTCTTCAGGTAAGCCAGAAGACCACGACGCTGACCAACCATTTTCAGCAGACCACGTCTGGAATGATGATCTTTGTGATGTGTCTTTAAATGCTCTGTCAGTTCCTGAATTCTTGCTGTAAGAACTGCGATCTGTACTTCCGGTGAACCTGTATCACCTTCACATCTTGCATATTCTTTCATAATTGCTGTTTTCTTCTCTTTTGAAATCATTTTGATTTCCTCCTTAATTTTTTTCTTAAACCGCCACATATTAAGAGATGGTCGGAGTGTCCAGACTCTGAATAAGGGCTGAATTCACCTTGGTTAGTATAGCACAAAGATGTTTTTCTGTAAACTGTTTTTTCTTTTTTATTTTGTTTCTGTACGCATTTCCTTCTGTCTTTCAATAGGATCATCTTCCAGAAGAGAAAAAGCGATATTTGTTGCATGATCCGCAACACGTTCAAGTCCGGATACAATATCAGAAAACATCATTCCGGCACTGGCTGTACATTCCCCTCTTGTAAGACGCTGCACATGAGACTCCTGAAGATAACGCTCTGCATCGTCGACTTTATCTTCCAGCTCCAGAATTTCTTCCATATGTTCCTGGTTATTATGAGAAAACATATCCAATGCATATGTGGTAACTTTAATTACCATATCCAACATCCCGGATAATTCTTTCTTTGCCTGACTGCTGAAATCAATTCCCTGTTCCATTCTTGAAACAGCTGCATCTGCAATATTTTCTGCATGATCGCCAATTCTTTCAATATCATTTACCACATGGAAGAGACCGCCAATACTTTTTGCATCATCTGCAGGAAGTGTTGTCTGATTAATCTTTACAAGATAATCTGTAATCGCATGATTCAAATAATCAATTTTCTCTTCTACTTCATATACTTCCTTGATATCTCTTTCATCCAGGGTAATTAGCGCATTCATGGCTCTTTCCATATTGGTAATTGCCATCTGTCCCATTCTTTCCATTTCTCTTGTTGCATCAAACACTGCTGTTGTTGGAGAAAATACAGATTTTTCACCAATAAACTGAAGATCAAGAGCATCCTGCGGTTTCTTTTCTTCTCCTCGAACAAGAAATCCCGTTAATTTTACAATCTGTTTTGTGAACGGAGCAAGAAGAACTACTTCTGTCAGTTTAATTAATGTATGAGCATTTGCAACTGATCTTCCCGGATTTCCGGATGAAATATTTGTAATAAAGTGTGTCACCGGTTCTAATGCAACGGAAAGTACTACATACACAATAAACGTTCCAATTATGTTAAATACAAGATGGATCAAGGCAGCACGCTTTGCTTCTCTTTTTCCGCTAAGTCCTGCCAGAAGGGCAGATACACAAGAACCAATATTACATCCCATAATAATGAAGAAGCAGATCCGAATATCTAAAAGCCCCTGATTTGCCAGAAGAAGTACGATACCTACTGTAGCAGAAGAACTTTGCAGCACTGTAGTAACCACAAGACCTACAATCACTGCAAGGAAATGACTGGTAAGCGATCCCATAATTTCTACAACCTGCGGGGACTCTTTTAACACGGACATAGAATCTGACATCGTTGTCAATCCCATGAACAAAATACCAAAACCCAGAAGCACTTCTCCAATACGCTGTACCTTCACTTTTTTAAAAAACATCATCATGACCACGCCTGCCATCACGATTGCCGGAGCAAGAGCGGAAAGATTAAAGGATATTAACTGTGAGGTTACTGTTGTACCGATGTTGGCACCCATAATTACGCCTGCAGCCTGATACAGGTTCATCAGCCCTGAATTTACAAAGCTGACCACCATAACGGTCGAGGCACTGGAAGACTGGACAATTGCGGTAAAAAGCGTTCCTACAAGAATACCTCTAATGGGTGTTTTTGTAAAAAACTCAAGAACGCTTCGCATCTTGGCGCCTGCGACTTTTTCAAGCCCATCGCTCATCTGTTTCATACCGAACAAAAAGAGGCCCAATCCTCCCATTAATCCAAGAATAATCTCTGCCATTCCTAAATATTCTCCCTCGTATTCTGAAATTATCTCATTTTTTTTCTGAAAACAATTTCGTTTCTTTTTCTCTATTTATTTTATGGAAATATTCCCGTCCTTCTTCCGCATCCCGAAAAAGCTGACGCTTCAAAGTCTCCATGGAATCAAACTTATGTTCCGGGCGCTGATAATGCAGGAATTCCACACTGCATTCCTGTCCATATAAATCTTCCTGACAATCAAAAAGATATGTTTCAACCCCCAGAAAGGTTTCTCCTACCGTTGGCTTATATCCTATATTCGTAATACCGGAAAAAGATCGGTCACCAAAATGCGAGACTGTAACATAGACTCCGTTTGGTGGCATAAGCTTGTCCTCCGGCGGAATAAGATTTGCAGTTGGAAGGAGGATTTTATGTCCAAGCCCTCTTCCATGCTCTACTACACCTTCCAGCAGGAAAGGTATTCCCATTAACTTATGGAATTTTTCCATATTTCCTTTTTTCAATTCTTCCCGGATATATGTGCTGCTGATCTTCCTATGTCCTTCCATTTCTTTTGAAAGGATTTCTGTCTGAAAACCATATTTTTTTCCCATTTCTTTTAAAAGTCCAGGAGTTCCTTTCCGTTCATAACCAAACCGATAGTCCTCTCCTACAGCTACATAAGATGCCTGCAAATCTCCAAGAAGAATCTCTTTCACAAAATTTTCAGCTTTTATGTGACGGATACGATCATTTAACGGACATTCCAGAAAAACATCCACTCCCATTTTTTCTAAAAGATGACATCTTTCTTCACGGGAAAGAATCATTTTTTCGGACACATCAAACGCAAATAAAACAGCAAGTGCACCTCGCTCCTTTTGTTCCAAAATACGTTTTACAAGCTTCTGATGTCCTCTGTGAATGCCATCAAATTTCCCAAGTGTTACAGCACTGTTGGAAAGATGTGGAAATTCCTCTTTTATTTTCAAGTATTCCATATGCCACTCCTGTGTCTGTTATATAAACATCTTAACCGGAAAATACTGTTCTCTATTCTGCTTCCATTGATAAATTCCTACGAAAGCACCTTCACTTGTACACATCCTTACCCATTTGTCTCTGCTATTCCCAGAAACAAGTCCCTCATGAAGAGGGTTTCCATTTGCAAGAAGGCGATCGCCTGCCGGGATCACGCATATACGCGGATATGCAGCAAGCACTTCTTCCACTGGAATAATACTTTCTTCAATCGTCCCATTCGCCACGGCCATTTCCACCTGAGCCAGCGTAAGACTCTGTGCCAGGGTAAAATCTCCGGATTTTGTACGCAGCAGAGACTCCATGGCACCCCCGCATGAAAGCTTTTTACCCAGATCATGGCAAAGCGTCCTGATGTACGTTCCCTTGCTGCATGTTACGCGCATACGCACAAGTGGAAGCGAAACATCCAACACTTCTATTTCATAGAAACAGACAGGACGTGGAGCACGCTCCACTTCTTTTCCTTCCCGAGCCAGTTCATAAAGCTTTTTTCCACCAACCTTCAAAGCAGAATACATAGGCGGTATCTGCATCTGTTTTCCAAGAAAAGATGCAGCTGCTTTGCGTACTTCATCTTCTGTTACAGAAACTTCTTTTGTCTGAAGAACTGTTCCTGTCATATCCTGGGTGTCTGTCTCTACTCCAAGATGCAAAACTGCTTCATATGTCTTTTCTTTTTCTGTAAGAAACTCCACAAGACGCGTCCCCTTCCCAAGTGCTACCGGCAATACCCCTTCTGCATCCGGATCAAGGGTTCCTGTGTGTCCTATTTTTTTCATATGAAGAATTCCCCGAAGCTTAGCTACCACATCATGGGACGTAAAACCTTTCTCTTTTTTGATTACAATAATTCCATCCATTAGATATTCTGTTCCTGTAACTGTTTTTCAATTTGTGCTGTAATGTTATTTACCACATCATACATCGAGCCCTGCAGGTCACAGCCGGCAGCCCTTGTATGACCGCCGCCTCCAAAAAACACAGCAACTCTGCTTACATCCACTTTTCCATTGGAACGTAAAGAGACCTTAAAAGTCTGACTCTCCATCTCATAAAGGAAAATCGCAACTTCTACTCCTGCTGTAAGACGAAGCTGGCTCACTATGCCATCCAGATCTTTCCCGTCAACTCCGTACAGATCCATTTCTTTTCGTTTCAGATAACCCACAATACACTTCCCGTTCAGGACCATTATGCTTTCTGCCAAAACCCGTCCCATTACCTGGTTCTGTATATATGTTTTCTGATAAAAAGATTCATCTATAATCTTACTGAAGTTAAACCCTGTCTTCATAAGTTCACCGGCAATCCTCATTGTTTCCGGTGATGTGGAGGAATACTGAAAAACACCCGTATCATGGATCATTCCCGTATAAATAGCGGTTGCCACAGAACGATTAACCTTTTCCGGACTTAAAACACCGTACAAAACTTCACACGCAGAACTGATTTCTCCACATATGTGATTGATATCTGCAAACCCCGGATTACTTACATGATGGTCAATACATACTGTCTTTTTGGCACTGTCGAAATATTCTCCTGCAAGAGCTATTCTATCTTTTGCACTAACATCGCAAGTTACAAAAAGATCATATTCCTTTTTTTCTTCCGCCTGCATTTTAACATTTTCCATGGAATCAATGTATCCAAATACCGGTTTGGGATGATCCAGATATACATCCACGTCAATATCCGGATACCATTGACGAATATACAGATACAGTGCCATACAGGACCCCACACAGTCCCCGTCGGGACGTATGTGGCCTGCAATTCCCATTGTCTTCACATGCTCCAGTACTTCTGCAATATTCTTCATAAATACTTAACCTCGTTATTCTTCTATCTCTTTACCCGAAGCATCCTTTTTTGTTACATCGTCGATTAATTTTGACATATTTACGCCATATTCAATGGATTCATCCAAAATAAACCGGATTTCCGGTGTATTTCGAAGATTCAGATTTCTGGCCAGCTGTCTCCTGACATAACCTTCTGCACTGGAAAGACCTTTGATCGTGTCTTTTTTCGCTTCCTCAGAACCCAAAACACTAATATATGCCTTGCAGGTCTTTAGATCAGGCGCCACTTCTACAGCCATGACCGACGTCATCGGATGAATGCGCGGATCTTTAATCTCATTTCGGATAATCGTACTAAGTTCTTTTTGTACTTCTCCATTAATACGCGTATTCTTAATGCTGTTCTTTCTCATTTATGCCTCACTCCTATCTTGGCACTTCTACCATGATATATGCTTCTACAATATCATCTTCTTTTATATCATTAAAGCCATCAAATACAAGACCACACTCGTATCCTGCTTTTACTTCTTTTACGTCATCTTTAAATCTCTTAAGAGATGCAAGATCACCTTCAAAAGTCTGCTCACCTTCTCTGGTAATACGTACTTTACAATTTCTCTGGAACATACCGTCCAGAACATAACTTCCTGCAATTGTACCAACACCGGATGCCTTAAAGAGCTGACGCACCTGAGCATGGCCGATGACTTTTTCTTCAAATACAGGATCAAGCATTCCCTTCATGGCAGCTTCTACATCTTCAATCGCCTGATAAATAACACGATATAAGCGCAGATCTACACCTTCCTGCTCTGCAAGCTGTTTTGCAGTTGCATCCGGACGAACATTAAATCCAATAATGATCGCATTGGAGGTTGCAGCAAGACTAACATCAGACTCATTGATTGCACCAACACCACCATGAATAACTTTTACCACAACTTCCTCGTTAGAAAGTTTTGTAAGACTCTGTTTCACTGCTTCTACAGAACCCTGTACATCCGCTTTTACAATCAGTGGAAGCTCTTTCAGATCACTTGCCTGAATCTGATCAAACAGATTATCAAGAGAAAGTTTGCCTTTTGTCTCTTCCAGAAGACGGTTCTTACTTTCTGATACAAATGCACCTGCGAAATTCTTAGCTGCCTTATCGCTGTCAAAGGACATAAGGATTTCACCTGCATTCGGAACATCTCCAAGACCCAGAATCTCTACCGGAGTAGACGGACCGGCTTCTTTTACACGACGTCCCTTATCATCCATCATTGCACGTACCTTACCACTGCATGCACCTGCTGCTATAAAATCTCCTACATGAAGAGTTCCCTTCTGTACAAGGATTGTTGCTACAGGGCCTTTACCTTTATCCAACTGTGCTTCTATTACAAGACCACGTACGGCACGCTTCGGATTGGCTTTTAATTCACATACTTCTGCTGTAAGAAGAATCATTTCCAGAAGCGTTTCAATTCCTTCTCCTGTATGTGCAGATACCGGAACAAAAATGGTGCTTCCACCCCAGTCTTCCGGAATCAGTTCATATTCAGAAAGCTCCTGTTTTACACGTTCAATATTAGCACTTGGCTTATCAATTTTGTTAATTGCAACAATAATCTCAACACCAGCTGCTTTTGCATGGCTGATTGCTTCTACTGTCTGAGGCATGACACCATCGTCTGCAGCAACAACAAGAACCGCAATATCTGTAGAATTTGCACCACGCATACGCATTGCAGTAAATGCTTCATGTCCCGGTGTATCCAGGAATGTGATTTTTTCTCCATTTACATTTACAACATACGCACCGATATGCTGTGTAATTCCACCAGCCTCGCCTCTTGTAACATTTGTATTACGTATTGCATCAAGAAGAGAAGTTTTACCATGGTCAACGTGACCCATTACACAGACAACAGGAGGTCTGGAAACCATGTCTGTTTCATCCTCTTCTTCCTCTTTCAGAAGTTCTTCAATAATGTCTACTTTTTCTTCCAGTTCTGCAATAATATCATATTCTAATGCTATTTCCTGTGCTTTTTCAAAATCTATTTCATGATTAACCGTAACCATGATTCCCTGCATAAATAATTTTTTTACAATTGCAGAAGGCTGCATTTTCATAGCTTCTGCCAGTTCACGAATTGTCATTTTTTCAGGCAGAGTAATTTCTTTGATTTCTGGTTTTTTCTCTTCCTGTTTTGGCTGTGGGGTTGGTTTCTGTAAAGCTTTTGGAAGTCTCTGTCCCTGTCTTCCGCCACCCTGATTTGGCCTTCTTCCGCCGCCTTGATTTTTTTCAAAATCTTTCTTTTTGTTTTTATTTTCTCTATCGCGTTCACGCTTACTGTCTTTGGACGTCTTGGTAAGCTCAGGTGTAAATACCATATCGCTGGAACTGCTTGACTTTCTTCCTCCCTGACGCTGTCCGTTTCCGCGGTTTTGTCCACCAAAACGACTGTCACGGGTGCCATCTCTTCCATCTCTTCCCTCACTGCGACCCTGTCCGCCCTGAGGTCTTCCCTGACCAAATCTTCCTCTGTTTTCTCCAGGTCTGCTCTGACGATTCTGTCCATCTGCATTTCTTGCCGGACGACCGCCGGATTCTCCCTGTCTCGGAGAACGGTTCTGGAAACGGCTGTTTTCTCTTCTTTCGCCTCTTCCTTCACCACGATCTGCATTACGGTTATCACGACCGGCTCCTGTCCGCTGCTGTGCACCATTTCTAGGTGCTCCATTACCAGCAGAACGAACTCCTGCATTTTCTGATGTTCTTACCGGTGCTGACTGTGCCTGACGCTCTGTAACCGGCTTTGTTTCCTGTGCCTTTACAGGCTGACGTCTTTCCCCGTTGCTCTGGGAACGAACCGGTTTCTTATCACCGGAAGGTTTTCTTTTATTCTTTCCTCCATCACTTGCATTCTGCGCGTGATATACACGAATTATATTCTTCTTTTTCTTCGGTGCCTCTGCTTCTGCATTCACCGCTGTTATCTTTTCTTCTGTCTTGGGAGTATCCAACTTTGTCATTTGCTCCTTTCCCGTCTTTGTAAATTTCTGTTTTACCATAGCAGCCTGTGCTTCATCCACATTGCTCATGTGACTCTTCACATCGACTCCTTTTTCTTTTAAACATTCTATGATTTCTTTATTTTGCCTGCCCAGTTCTTTGGCAAGCTCATGTACTCTGATCTTAGACATTTACCATACCTCCTTCAAGAGCACGTCATCCAATTGGATTAGTTTTCATTTTTTGTACACTGTTTATCCAGTTCCTTCATAATCGCCATTGCAAAATTTCCATCCTGTACAGCAAGACACGCGCGGTATTCTTTGCCCATTGCCCTGCCCAAATTTTCTTTATCTGAAAGAAAATATATCGGAACCTGGTAAAAGCTGCACATATTCCGAAATTTCTTTTTCGTGTTTTCAGAGGCATCTTCTGCCACGATTGCCAGAAACCCTTTTCCGGTTTTCACAGATTTCTCTGTTGAAAATTCTCCGCTTACTATTTTCCCTGCTTTTGTGGCAAGTCCTATCAAAGATAAAATTTTATTGTTTGTCAATCTGTGCAAACTCCTTCTTCAGTTCCTCATAAACCGCATCCGGAACCGCTGTTTTAAGAGAGCGCTCAAGGCCATGATTTTTCACTGCCTTTTCAAGACATTCCTCTGAGCGGCAAATATATGCACCTCTTCCATTCTTTCTGCCTGTTGCGTCCAGAATGATTTCTCCTTCTGCTGTTTTCAGGATTCTGATCATTTCTTTTTTACTTTTCATTTCCCTGCATCCGGTGCACTGACGCATAGGGATTTTTCCTTTTGTATTCATGCTTCTTCATTTTCCGCAGATACTGACGGCTCCTCTTGTACTTCCTCTGTTTGTACTTCCTGTGTCTCTGCTTCGCTGCCTTTTTCCTTTACCTCATGTGAATCAGCCTCTTCATCATAATCATAGAAGTCGCCTGTTTCTTTTGCCTGTGACTCACTTTTAATATCGATTTTAAATCCTGTTAATCTGGCAGCAAGGCGTGCATTCTGTCCCTCTTTTCCAATAGCAAGAGAAAGCTGATAGTCCGGAACTACAACAAGTGCAGTTTTTTCATCCGGATCTGCCATGACTGCAATAACTTTTGCAGGGCTTAAAGCGTTTTCAATAAGAACAGCCGGATTTTCATCCCAGTTAATAATATCAATTTTTTCACCACGAAGTTCATTAACAATTGCTCCTACACGTGCACCATTCATACCGACACATGCACCTACAGGATCTACGTCCGGATCGTTGCTCCATACCGCTATTTTTGTACGGGATCCCGCTTCACGGGCAATACTCTTAATTTCTACGGTTCCGTCTTTTACCTCTGCAACTTCAGATTCAAATAAACGTTTTACAAGTCCCGGATGTGTTCTGGAAACAAGAATACGCGGTCCTTTTGATGTATCTTTTACTTCAAGAATATAAACTTTAATACGTTCGGTCGGTTTGAAAGTTTCTCCCCTCACCTGCTCATTCTCACTTAAAACCGCATCTGCTTTTCCAAGATTTATGCTGACATTTTTTCCCATAACACGCTGAACAATACCAGTCACTACTTCTTTTTCTATTCCGTAATACTGATCGTACAGAACTTTTCTTTCTTCTTCTCTGATTTTCTGAAGAATTACATTCTTTGCATTCTGTGTGGCAATACGTCCAAATTCTTTAGAATGGATTTCTACTTTTACCACATCGCCAATTTCCACATTTGCATTTATTTTCTGTGCTTCTGCCAAAGAAATTTCCATCACCGGATCTTCTACATATTCGGCCACTGTTCTGTCTGCATAAACACTGAAATCACAAGTTTCCGGATTAATGGATACATGCACGTTATCAGCCTTTCCAAAATGGTTTTTACATGCCTGGATCAAAGACTGCTCGATTGCTTCCAACAGAGTATCCTTACTGATATTTTTTTCTTTTTCCAGAACATCCAGCGCTTCCATTAACTCTCTGTTCATTTTTTTCTTTTCCTCCTAGTTTGTTAAAAGCTGCGTTTTTAAAATTCAATCGCCAATCGGATAAGAGCAATTTCTTTTTTATCAAAGGATCTTGACTTCCCATCCTCTTCAATTGTCACACTGTTACTATCATATGCGGTTAAAACCCCGCAAAATTCTTTTTGTTTTTCGATTGGCCGGTAAGTTCTCACTTCTACCAGCTTGCCCATGCTTCTTGCAAAATCTTTTTCTTTTTTCAGCGGTCTGTCCAGTCCAGGAGAACTGATTTCCATAATATAACTGTCTTCAATGAAATCTTTTTCATCCAGTTTATCGCTGAATGCCCGACTTACAGCTTCACAATCATTTACTGTAATTCCACCCGGCTTATCTATATATCCCCGAAGATACCAGTTTCCCGCTTCTTTTACATATTCCACATCCACAAGCTCAAATCCACAGCTTTCTACAATCGGAGCCAGAAGTTCTTCTGCTTTCTTCTCGTATTCCTCTCGCCTGCTCATGTTTCCCACCTGCCTTTCTTATTTCAGCAAATAGGAGTGGGCAAATGCCCACTCCTATGCCAGTAACTTCTAAGTTTCTTGTTCTATTTTATCACCAATATCTGTGAAATGCAAGCTTTTTCCGCACTTTTTCAGATTCTTGGCTTAATTCCCTTTGTATCACGTTTTGCCAGTCTTACTTTATGAAGTGCATATGGTTTATCATGATACAGGATTGTATATTCCTTATGCCCTTCCAGAAGATATGCATGTTCCAGCACTTCCCCTTCCGCAAGTTTCATTCCTCTTACTCCAAGAGATGTTTTTTTCATAGCAGCAACTTCCTGTTTTAAGAAACGCAGGAACGATCCCCCCGTACTTTGAAGAACCACCTGTTCCATTTCATCTGCCATACCCACAAATATAAGGCGATCCCCTGCCCCAAGTTTTGTAGAAGCAATCGTCCGCTTTGATACATTAAACTCTTCACCGCTTACCAGTTTGCACAAAGAAGTTTCCGTTACAAAAAACAGATTATTCTTTTGAATCGATGAAATCGGCGCTACATAAAGCATATGTTCAGTTGCACTGTCATAATTACTTAAATTGTCTGCCGGAGCCCCTTTATCCCGAAAACGTCCAAGAGGAATATCTACCGCTTTAATCGTATGCATTTTTCCCGTATCTGTAAAAATACAAATTTTATCTGTATTCATGCAGGTGAACACAAATTTATTTTCTCCATGAGCCGTTTCCTTATTGCGTTCATATGTGGATTTATCAATTAACTTCATATACCCAAAACGATCCATTAAGAAACAGACTTCCATCTCTTCCATTTTCTTTTCTTCATAAACCGCTTCCTCACCATTTTCAACAACTGTACGCCGCGAAGTTCCATATTCTTTTTTTATGGCATCCAGATCTTTTATGATCACTCCTGCCATAGAATCATAATGATCCAGAATATCCCGGTAACACTGTATATTTTTTACCGTCTTCTCATATTCGCTTTGCAGTGCCTCAATTTCAAGACCTATCAGGCGATAAAGACGCATTTCCAGGATTGCCGATGCCTGATTTTCTGTAAAGTGCAATTTTGCCGCCTGTCGTTCACTGGTTTTTGTCCGAAAACGGATTCCATCTGTAACACCGCTTACCAGGCATTTTTTCACCTGCTCTTTATTTTTGCTTCCCCGCAAAATCTCGATAATTAAATCGATCACATCACATGCTTTTATCAGACCTTCCTGAATTTCTTTTTTATCCAGTTCTCTGGAAAGAAGTGTCTGATATTTTCTGGTTGTAATTTCAAACAGAAAATCCACATGATGTTCAATCACCTTTTTCAAACTTAATGTTTCCGGTCTTCCATTTGCCACCGCCAACATGTTTACACCGAAGGTATCTTCCAGTCTCGTTTTTTTGTAAAGCATATTTGTGAGATTATCCACATCTGCATCTCTACGCAATTCCAATACAATGCGGATTCCATCTTTCGAAGACTGATTGGAAATATCTATAATATCCGTTGTTTTTTTCGTTTCTACAAGAGAGGCAACATCATTTAAAAATTTTCCAATATTCGCACCAAGCATAGTATACGGAATCTCTGTAATTACCAATTGGCGTCTTCCGCCTTTTAACTTTTCAATTTCCACTTTACCTCGAAGGCGGATCTTCCCATTTCCTGTTTCATAAATTTTCAGAAGTTCATCTTTATTAATAACAATGCCTCCCGTAGGAAAATCCGGTCCTTTTAAATACCGCATCAAGCCCTTTACACTTATATCATTATTCTTCATATAAGCTTTTACAGCATCCACCACTTCTCCAAGATTATGAGGCGGAATACTTGTTGCCATTCCAACTGCAATTCCTTCTGCGCCATTTACAAGCAGGTTTGGAATCCGAACAGGAAGCACTTCTGGTTCTTTTTCAGTTTCATCGAAGTTAGGAAGAAAATCCACCACATTTTTATCAAGATCCTCCAAAAAAACATCCTGGGTAAGCTTTTCAAGGCGCGCCTCTGTATATCGCATTGCAGCTGCCCCGTCTCCTTCAATAGAACCAAAATTACCATGACCGTCCACAAGGGTTTTTCCTTTTTTAAATTCCTGTGCCATAACCACAAGCGCTTCATAAATAGAACTATCTCCATGTGGATGATATTTTCCCATGGTATCTCCTACAATACGGGCACATTTTCGATACGGGCGGTCATAACGGATTCCCAATTCATACATATCATAGAGAGTTCTTCTCTGTACCGGTTTCAATCCATCCCGTACATCCGGAAGCGCTCTTGACACAATGACACTCATTGCATAATCGATATATGATTTCTGCATAACTTCCGAATAATCGGTACGAATAATATTATCCTGTTTTGTTTCCATAATCACTTCTCCTAAATATCAAGCTCTGCATCCTGCGCATGCTCATAAATAAATGCTTTTCTTGGGGGGACATCGCTTCCCATAAGAACCTCTGTCACATTTGACGCAAGACGGGCATCTTCAATTTCCACCCGCTTCATTCTTCTTGTTTCCGGATTTAAAGTCGTATCCCAGAGCTGCTGTGCATCCATTTCTCCAAGACCTTTATATCTCTGCAAAGTAAAGCTGCCCGGTTTATGAGTTTTTCTATATTTTTCCAGCGCTTTATCATCGTACAGATATTCTTCCGTCCCTTTTTTAGGCATAACTTTATATAAAGGCGGCATGGCAATATATACATGCCCCTCATAAATCAGTTCCGGCATAAAACGATAAAACAATGTTAAAAGCAATGTAGAAATATGCGCTCCATCTACATCTGCATCCGCCATAATTACAATCTTATCATATCGCAGTTTTGTAATATCGAAATCATTTCCATATCCTTCTGAAAAGCCACAGCCAAACGCATTGATCATCGTTTTAATTTCCGCATTGGCAAGCACTTTATCAATGGTTGCTTTTTCTACATTCAAAATCTTTCCTCTGATCGGAAGGATTGCCTGATAATTTCTATCTCTGGCCGTTTTGGCAGAACCTCCGGCAGAATCCCCCTCTACAATAAAAATCTCGCAAACAGAGGGATCTTTCTTTTCACAATTCGCCAGTTTTCCATTAGAATCAAAGGAATACTTTTGTTTTGTGAGAAGATTTGTTTTCGCCCTCTCTTCTGTTTTTCGGATTTTTGCTGCTTTTTCTGCACAAGCCAAAACCGATTTCAAAGTTTCCAGATTCCTGTCAAAATACAGCACCAACTGTTCTCCCATAACTTTTCCGGTTGCACGTGCCGCATCCTGATTATCCAGTTTTGTTTTTGTCTGCCCTTCAAAACGTGGTGCCGGATGTTTAATAGAAACAACAGCTGTCATGCCATTTCGAATATCCGCTCCTGTAAAATTCGCATCTTTTTCCTTTAACACACCAATTTCACGAGCATACGTATTCATAACGGTTGTAAATGTTGTTTTAAATCCCGTAAGATGGGTTCCACCTTCCGCATTATAAATATTGTTACAAAATCCAAGTACATTTTCCCGAAATTCATTTGTAAACTGAAAAGCAGCCTCCACCTGAATCCCTTCTGCCTCGCCTTTTATATAGACAGGCTCATGAATTCCTTCTGCATTATGATTCAGATCCCTGATAAAGCCAATAATGCCTTCCGGTTCGTGAAATTCGATACTTTCCGGTTCTTCTCCCCGCCTGTCTTCAAAATGTATGGTAAGTTCCGGATTTAAATATGCAGTTTCATGAAGACGACTTTTCACTTCCGTAGCTGAAAAACGGGTTTTTTCAAATATTTCAGGATCCGGAAGAAAATTTATACATGTCCCTGTTTCTTTTGTTCTTCCAATTTTAGGCAAAAGCCCATTTTCCAGTTCCAAATCTGGAATTCCTCTTTGATAATGATCATGATGAACATATCCATCACGACTGATTTTAATATCCAGGTAAGTAGAAAGTGCATTCACGACAGAAGACCCTACACCATGAAGCCCCCCACTGGTCTTATAAGCAGAATTATCAAACTTTCCCCCCGCATGCAGTGTTGTAAATACAAGGCGTTCTGCAGACACACCCTTTTCATGCATATCTACAGGAATTCCTCTTCCATTATCTTTCACAGTACAAGAGCCGTCTTTTTCTAAGATTACATGTATATGGCTGCAATAACCAGCAAGATGCTCATCTACTGCATTGTCCACAATTTCATAAATAAGATGGTTCAGTCCTTTTCTGGAGACACTTCCTATATACATACCAGGACGCTTCCGAACTGCCTCCAATCCTTCCAGAACGGAAATACTTGCTGCATCATACGTATTCTTTTTTGGCATTTTCACATTCCTTTCTCAAAGCATTTTCATGCAGTCAAAACCGGCACCTTTTGAGTGCCGGCAAATTTTTCTCTATCTTCATCACCATATCAGCCTTATCCTGATACGAAAAAAGCACCGGGGACATATCCTCGGTGCTTCCTAGCAGCCAGTACGGGAATCGAACCCGTGTTTCCGCCGTGAGAGGGCGGCGTCTTAACCCCTTGACCAACTGGCCTTACCTCTTGTCGTTTGTTGTTTGCTCAACCGACTTGTTCAGTATATATCACCTTTCCCCAAAATGCAAGTCTTTTTTTTATTTTTTTTAAATTTTTTTATTTTTCTGCAAAACAGGCATAAATACAAACAATTCATCTGCCTGTTTTGCAGTTCTTTTTTATTCTTCTGCCGGCTCTGCAGGAACAAATACACGGGCTTTTTCTTTTTTTTCGTGTTTTTTCAAAGCATGCTCCGTAGCCTCTTTACAGAATTCCATTTGAGAATGCACCAGTACTTTCCCACGTTTATCCTGTTTTTCATAATTCCCGTCAGATTTTAAAATATGCGCTTTTACATTATCCTTAAACTCCAAAGTCAGAATATGTATCAGCTCTTTTTTAATTTTTTCATCCTCTACAGGAAATACAATCTCAACACGCCGGTCAAGATTTCGCGGCATCCAGTCTGCACTTCCCATATATATTTCTGCATTGCCGCCATTGTGGAAATAAAAAATACGACTATGTTCCAGAAAATCTCCTACAATCGAACGAACATGAATGTTTTCGCTAACACCTGGAATCCCCACCTTCACACAACAAATCCCTCGTACGAGAAGATGAACCTGAACGCCACAGGAAGATGCATAATAAAGTGCTTCCATAATAGCCGGATCACAAAGAGAGTTCATTTTTGCCACAATATATGCAGGGATGCCTTTTTTAGCATTTTCCGATTCTCTTTCGATCAATTTAAGGAAACGATCTTTCATCCAAAGAGGCGCCACGATCAATTTATTCCACTGCTTCGGCTCTGAGTATCCGGAAAGCATATTAAATACAGCCGTTGCATCTTCTCCAAAACGCTCATCACATGTGAAAATTCCACAGTCTGTATACAGCTTCGCAGTGGAATCATTATAATTTCCTGTAGCAAGATGCACATAACGACGAATGCCGGTTTCTTCTCTTCGAACTACAAGCGTAATCTTACTGTGCGTCTTTAAACCCACAAGGCCATATATAACATGGCATCCTGCTTTTTCTAGTTTTTTTGCCCATACAATATTATTTTCTTCATCAAAACGGGCTTTTAATTCTACAAGAACAGATACCTGCTTCCCATTTTCTGCCGCCTGCGCAAGCGCTGCTATAATAGGAGAATTTCCACTTACACGATACAAAGTCTGTTTTATAGCAAGAACATCTGAATCTTTCGCGGCCTGACGTACAAAATCCACCACCGGGTCAAAGCTCATATAAGGATGATGGAGAAAAACGTCCCCTTCACTAATTACCTGAAAAACATTTTTTTCATTTTGAAATTGCGGTACAGGAGCCGGAATATATTTTGGCGACTTGTATGCCTCAAATCCTTCCTGCCCGTAAACTTTCATAAGCATCGTCAGATCAAGAGGACCATTAATTTCAAAAATATCATCTTCTTTTATTTCAAACTCTGTTTTTAGAATACGCAAAAGACGTGCATCCATCTTTTCCTGTACCTCAAGACGAATCACTTCTCCCCACTGACGTTTTTTTAGCTGCTTCTGAATTTCCACAAGAAGATCTTCTGCTTCATCTTCATCAATCGTAAGATCTGCGTTTCTCATAATCCGATAAGGATGGGCACAAACAACATTGTAACTTAAAAATAATTTTTCTATATTTCTTTCAATGATCTCTTCCAATAAGATAACCGTCGTTTTCCCTTTTTTTTCTGAAGGAATCTGAACCACTCTCGGAAGCACGGACGGAACCTGGACCGTTGCAAACTCCAAATCCTCTTTTTCCTTTTTCTTATCCTTTTTAGAAATCAAAGCTCCTATATTTAAAGATTTATTTCGAATCAAAGGAAACGGTCTGGAAGAATCCATAGCCATAGGCGTTAAAACAGGGTATACATTATCTTCAAAATAGCGATCCACATATTCTTTCTGGTCTTTATTAAGATTTTCATGTTCCATCACCAAATACATCCCTGACTTTTCAAGAGCCGGAATCAAAGAACGATTTAATGTAGTATATTGCATGTGAACCAGCTGATGAGTCTGCTCACTTATTTTTTTCAACTGCTCTTTTGCCGTCATTCCTGCTATATCCGTCTTTCCATATTTCGCATGAACCTGATCTTTTAAAGATGCCACACGCACCATGAAAAACTCATCAAGATTAGATGCCGTGATACTTAAAAACTTCAACCTCTCAAATAGCGGAAGGTTCTTATCACGTGCTTCGCCTAAAACCCTGTCATTAAACTTTAACCAGCTTAATTCTCGATTTTCAAAATACTCCGGCTTTTCAAATTTTTTTATATCCATTTTTCCTCCCGGCAGACCTTTCTGCTCATATCCTTCTCTTGCGTCTTAGCACCAGATGAATCCCGAATACTTCTTCAAAAAACTCCACTTTATCTTTTAAAAGTCCCAGTTCCAAAGAAAGATCTCTTGGCGAATCCAGAACCACTGAAAGTTCTCTGTCCTTTAAAATAGTTTTAATCCCTGTCACCTTCTGAGAATGACTTCTATCCATGGCATTTGCAATACGTAAAATTGCTGTTAATTTTGCAATAAGCAGATAATCCTCTCTTTCCAGATCCCTTCCATTTTCGTAAGTGCCATAATATTGAAACTCTGTTGTATTATAACGCACAACATTTGCAATGATATTTCTTTCCCTTGTAGACAAACCGATGATTTCTGTTTCCATAATGATGCGATAGGAGCACTCCGATACATTTTCCATGCTAATGTACTTGCCGCAATCATGCAGAAGCACAGCGATCTGCAAAAGAAGCCTTTCTCTGTTTTCCATCCCATGCACTTTTTTTATACTGTCAAAAATTGCCAGTGCTATTTCTGTAGTTCCCTGAATATGATTTTTACCAGTAGAATATCTCTTTGCAATATTTCGGGAGGCCACCAATATATCATTTTCAAAATTATGAAGACTTTTTATAAATTTTTTCTTTTCCGCAAAATCATATGCAATTCCATCAAGAAGAGACACTCCAGGAACCCACAAAGCTTCTGCATTAAAAATTTCAATAAAACTTTTGCAGATTACCATAGTCGGAACTACAAGAGAGGCATATTCCGGATCGATTTCCATTACTTCAGCAAGATTTTGCGTCGTCATATCCACCACTTTTTCATAACGATTCATAAATTCTGCTTTTGTTACAATATTATCCTGGCGCTCTTCCTGAAAAATAGTATCTGTAAGAAAATCACCCATAAGAATCACATTTTTAATATTGCGATCTTTTAAATATAACCGTTCAAAGCTTATAAGGTCATTACGAATAAACTCTTCCACAAGCTGTCCATAATGCGTGGTGGTTTTTTCCAGTTCTTTCAATCTCTCCCTGATGCGCATACTTCCCATTTTCAAACTTTGCGTTGTAACAAGAGCATCCTTATCAAAAAGCGACACCTGAAGACTTCCTCCGCCCACATCCAGAATTGCAGTTCCCTTCTGTATCATCTTTTTAAAACCGGACTCAATAGCAGCAATGGATTTATATCCCAGAAAATGCTGTTCCGCATTGCTTAGAATCTCCACTTGGATACCGGTTCTCTGAAATACCTGTTCCAATACAATAACCGGATTGTTCAATTCCCGAAACGCACTTGTTGCGCACGCACGGAACTCTCCCACAGAAAACTCTTTCATAATCCTCTTAAAATCCAACAGGATATCACACAGAAGATCCACCATGCGTCCATCTAGTTTTCCTTTCGAATATGCACCTTTTCCAAGTTCCAAACGATAACGAATATCCGTTAACTCTTTAAATCCCACTTTCCTGGAAAGCTCAAATATTTTCATACTCACTTCATACGAACCAACATCAATAGCCGCAAATGTTGTAACCGTCATATTAAATACTCCTCCTTTCCCAAAAGATAATCAATAAATTGCTGCGCTGTTCTACCTGTAAGTCCGCCATGGGAAATTTCCCATTTATTTGCTTCTAAAAGAAGCTTCTCTTCCGGCAAAACAATCCCATGACGCTCTGCCAAAACTTTGACAATATTCTGAAATTCCTTTTTATTTGGTGAACCAAAATAGATTCTTACTCCAAAGCGATACACAAGGGATAACTTTTCCTGTACCGTATCAGAAGAATGCAGGTCCTCTTCATCCATAATTTCCATTTTATCCCCAACCTTTTCTCTCACAAGATGGCGACGATTACTGGTTGCATAAATCAAAATATTATCCGGTTTCTTTTCAAGTCCTCCCTCAATTACCGCTTTCAAATATTTGTATTCAATTTCAAATTCTTCAAAAGATAAATCATCCATATATATGATGAATTTATAATTTCTGTTTTTAATCTGACGGATCACTTCGTTTAAATCCTGAAACTGATGTTTATAAACCTCAATAACCCGCAGCCCATCCTCATAATAGCGATTAAGGATCCCCTTTATACTTGAAGATTTTCCGGTTCCTGCATCTCCAAAAAGAAGACAATTATTCGCTTTTCTTCCTTTTACAAACGCCTCTGTATTTTCAATCAGCTTTTTCTTTTGGATTTCATACCCCACAAGATCCTCTAAATTTACATGAGCGATTTTAGTAATAGGAACAATATTCACTTCACCCTTTTGTCCATGTTCAATGCGAAATGCTTTATGAAGTCCTAGCTTGCCCACTCCAAACTCCTTATAAAAGCTCATCATCTGTTCCATAAATACATCTACGGAAGATGACACAGCCAGCACTTCTCCCATACTGCATATCCGATCCCGGATGCGGGAATTAAACAGCCTGCCATTACCATCTGCATTCTCATATCTGGAAATCACAGCACAGCAAACTGTTCCATACTCTTTGTCCAGTAAGGGTAATTCAAATTCGTATAATTCCTTAAAAACAGCAAAATCCTGTACAGCCAATTCATAAAGACTTCCGGATATCCGCCCTCGCATTTCACTTGCCATGCTAAAAGCATTTTCATGATTTACAAGAAGATACGTAAGATAATCATGCCATAAATTTCCGGAAAAGCCAAAATTTCCAGCCACCTCTACAAGTCCGCTTACACATTCATAGAGTTTTTCTTTTCCATTTTTTAGAACCTCTCCTTTTTTATATGCACGGATCAGAGATTCCATCTTATCCAAAATTTCTCCATCTTGAAAATTACGATAAAAAATACATTCCTTTAAGCCCACTGCCATCCCTCTTTTGTATTTTATTTAAATTGTGTTCCATAATTACCAAGAACACGAAAAAGAATTGCTTCCTCCTCCATTCCCAGAAGAGCATTTTTTACAGCGCTGTCTTTTAAATTTCCTTCAAAATCCAGAAAGAACCGATATTCCCATGGTTTTTCTGTAATAGGACGAGATTCAATTTTCGTCATATTCAGTCCATTGTAAATAATATGCGAAAGCATATCATACAAAGTTCCACTGGCATGAGGCAGTTCGAAACATACACTGATTTTTTCTGCTTTTTCCTCATACACCGGTTTTTTTCCTACCACAATAAAACGTGTGGAATTTTCCTGATTTTCACATATATTTTCTGCAAGGACAGAAAGTCCAAATACTTCTCCGGCTTCCCTGCTTGCAATTGCAGCATACTCCAGTTTCCCATCTTCTCTTACTTTTTTGGCGGCTCCAGCTGTATTTCCATACTCCACTGTTTTCCATAAAGGATTTTCGTTCAGATATTTCCTACACTGAGCAAGTCCCTGTGGATGAGAATAAATTCTTTCTATATGTTTTAAAGAAGCTCCCGGAAGGCCCAGAAGAACATGTTCCACACGTATGATCTGTTCCCCCACAATAAAAAGTCTATACTCTGTTAAAAGGTCATAAATATCTGCCACAATGCCTGCTGTGGAATTTTCAATAGGAAGAACTGCATAGTCTGCACGGCCTTCCGCCACTGCTTCCATTGCATCTCTCCATGTATGCACATGAAAACTTTGAATCTCCTCTCCAAAATATGCACGCATTGCTGCATAACTGTATGCGCCTTCTACTCCCTGGAACGCCACATTGGCATTTTTAAGCGGTAGCTTCTTTACACACTTAAACTCTTCCTCCTCTTTTGTTCCGCTTTCTGTCAGAAGCTGATATTGACGTTTTCTGCTGATGGCCATAATTTGCTGAAAGAGTTCTTCCGCACCACGAGCATTGAACTCCCCATGGGCTTTTTTCTTTAAAGTTTCTATTTTTTCCCGCTCGCGCTGAGGATCCAGAACTTTCTTTCCTGTTTGTATTTTGTATGCTGCAACCTCTTCGCACACTTTCATTCTTTCTTCGAATAACTGTATGATTTTATCATCTATATGATCGATCTTCTTTCTGCACTCCTGTAAATCAAGCATTTCCCCTTGTATCCTCTCGTTTTTTTACTATTTCACTTATTTTTCCTATAAAGGAAAGAGACCCAAAAGCAAGAATAACATCGTCCTCTCCCGCAAACGAAAACGCTGTATCCACTGCTTCCTCAAGACTTCCCATAGCCTGTACATCCGAATGAAACTCTTTTGCCGCCTCAGCAAGTTTCTGTGCCGAAAGGGCTCTGGGATTATCCGGTGTCTCAATGGTCAAAATCTTTTCCGCATATAAATATGTTTTTTTGATTACGGTTCTATAATCTTTATCCTGAAATACTCCCATTATATAATAAATCTTTTTCCCTTTAAAATAACGACGTATAGAATCCGCCATCTGCTCTGCCGCAGCAGGATTATGCGCTCCATCCACAACAAATAAGGGTTTTTTTGAAAGAACCGTAAAACGCCCGTTCCATCTGGTATTCATCAATCCTTGAATTCGTTGTTCCCGCGTAGTTGGAATGCCTAATTTTTCCAGCAATTCCAGGGCACGTATGGCAAGCACAGCATTTTCTTTTTGGTATACTCCCCCAAGAGAAATGACATACTCTTCTCCTCTGTATAAAAACCTCTGCCCTTCCACACTTTCTTTTACAACTACCGCATGATCCGGATCTGTTTCCATATAAGAAACGCCGCGTATTTCGCATATGTGGCGGATCGCACATTCGGCTTCTTTTTTCTGATGAGTTGTAATCATTGAACATTTCGGCTTTATAATGCCGGCTTTTGTGGCCGCAATTTCTTCCAATGTATTTCCAAGAAACGCCATATGATCCATACTAATAGAAGTAAGAATAGAAAGAAGAGGATTTTTAACAATATTAGTAGCATCCAGATTCCCCCCCATCCCTACTTCAAGAAGAATGACATCACATTTTTTGTTTGCAAAAAATAAAAATGCCACCGCCGTTTCAATTTCAAAAGGGGTGGGATGTGGCAGCCCTTCTTCTGTCATTTTCTCAATCACCTGAGCCGCTTCCGTCAGATAAGCCGCAAATTCTTCCCGTGAAATCACTTCTCCGGAAATTTCCATTCTTTCCCGATACGCATAGAGAGTCGGCGAAACATATCTCCCTACCCTGTATCCAGCCTCTGACAGCACTGTATATAAATATGCAATGACAGAACCTTTTCCATTTGTTCCTGCCACATGTATTACCTTTAATTTATCCTGAGGATTTCCAAGACGTTCCATAAGGACCCGCATATTATCAAGTCCGAGAACACTTCCGTATTTCTGAGAATCCTCTATGTACTCTCTGCTTTGATGATAATTCATATTTTATAACTCCTGATATAGCTGTTCTTTTCGGTCATTATATCCCACCCGTATTATTTTTTCAAGGTGGGGAACGCTATAAACAAGTTAAATTTATGTAAAATCCAAAAGGAGTTTCCCTATGCTAAAACACGACTTTTTTCTCTGCGGATTCATTGGATGGTGCCTGGAAATATTCTGGACCGGAATGCAGTCTTTTCTTTCCGGAGAACTAACTATGACAGGAAAAAGTTCTCTTCTAATGTTTCCTATTTACGGATGCGCTGCTTTTATCAGACCAATTTACAAAAAAATTTTTATCCTGCCTGTTTTTTTTCGCGGTCTTCTCTATACCTGTGGGATTTTCACAATAGAATATATAAGCGGCAGTATTCTCAAATACTTTCACATGTGCCCCTGGGATTACAGTCATACCCCCTGGCATTATCACGGTATCATACGACTGGATTATGCTCCTGTATGGTTTTTTACCGGCCTTCTTTTTGAAAAAATACTTACAAAATCATCTTGAAAAAAAATCACAGGTATTATATTATGATAGGAAGGGACTTTTAAATCCTGATACCAAAAAATGGAGGTATAACATGAAACACTTAATGAGTCCATTGGATTTATCAGTTGAGGAACTTGAAAAACTTCTTGACCTCGCAAATGATATCGAAAAAAATCCAAAAAAATACGCACATACCTGTGATGACAAAAGACTTGCAACTTTATTTTACGAACCAAGTACACGTACACGTTTAAGTTTCGAAGCTGCCATGATGAATCTTGGCGGTAAGGTTCTCGGTTTCTCTTCTGCAGACTCCAGTTCCGCTTCTAAAGGAGAAAGCGTTGCCGATACTATTCGTGTCACTTCCTGTTATGCAGACATCTGTGCAATGCGTCATCCAAAAGAAGGCGCACCTCTTGTTGCTTCTATGGCATCTTCAATTCCTGTTATCAATGCCGGAGACGGCGGTCATCAGCATCCCACCCAGACATTAACAGATTTACTTACTATTCGTTCCTTAAAAGGGCGCTTAGACAACATCACAATCGGTTTATGCGGTGATTTAAAATTCGGACGTACCGTACATTCTCTTATTGAAGCACTTGTACGCTATGACAACGTAAAATTTGTTCTTATTTCTCCTGAAGAACTTCGTATCCCAAGTTACATCCGTGAAGATGTATTAAAACGCAACAATATGGAATTCGAAGAGGTAGAACGTCTGGAAGATGCTATGCCTAAACTCGATATTTTATACATGACCCGCGTACAGAAAGAACGTTTCTTCAACGAAGAAGATTACGTACGTATGAAAGATTTCTACATATTAGATAAGGCAAAAATGGATCTTGCAAAAGAGGATATGTTTGTTCTCCATCCACTGCCTCGTGTAAATGAAATCTCTGTAGAAGTAGACTCCGATCCTAGAGCTGCTTACTTCAAACAGGCACAATACGGCGTTTATGTACGTATGGCCCTGATTCTTACATTACTGGAGGTGGAACTGCCATGTTAAACGTTGGAGCACTGAAAGAAGGTTACGTACTGGACCATATTAAAGCAGGAAAGGCCATGACTATTTATCACGACCTGAAACTTGATAAACTGGATTGTACGGTTGCCATTATCAAAAACGCGCGTAGCAATAAAATGGGAAAAAAAGATATCATCAAGGTAGAGTGTCCTATTGAAAATCTCGATCTTGATATTCTCGGCTTCATTGATCACAATATCACTGTAAATATTATTAAAGATTCTCAGATTGTAGCAAAAAAAGAACTGAAACTTCCAAAACAGGTAGTGAATGTAATCAAGTGTAAAAATCCTCGCTGCATTACCTCCATCGAACAGGAATTAGATCATATCTTTGTTCTTTCAGATGAAGAAAAAGAAATTTACAGATGCAAATACTGTGAAGAGAAATATCGAGGCAAACGTAACAAATAACAATACAAAAAGAGCAGAACTATTTCCGGAGTATTCCATAAATAGTTCTGCTTTTCTTTTTTCTTCATGCACAATCAAATCGATAAGCCGGGTTATGTCATTGGGTAATCATCTATCTAGATCTTCCGTTGCCGAAAGATTCAAGCGACCCACCTGAAAGCACGACGGGCAGCCGTATCGCTTTCTTTTCGGTCTTGCTTCGAATGGAGTTTACATATGCCCGTTCTGTTACCAGAACGGCGGTAGTCTCTTACACTGCCTTTCCACCCTTACCGGGAAATCCCGGCGGTTTATTTCTGTTGCACTTGTCTGGGAGTCACCTCCACCGGACGTTATCCGGCATCCTGCCCTGCGAAGCCCGGACTTTCCTCGTCTGAACTCTTTCGTCTGTTCAGCCGCGATTACCTGACCTGGTTGCGCAAGCGTTATTTTACCACGTTTTTTTTTAAATGTAAAGTCCTCTAATGCACATCATCAAACATTAAAGCAACTTCCCCCAATAAATTCCCGCAAAAGAGAGTTATTTGGAACTTCCTCACTTGGAACCGGAACAAAATAATCAAAAAATTTCAAAAGTCGTTTTGCCTCTGTATATTCCGGTGCATTTTTATCAATTCCAAACAAAAGCGGCTCTGCATATACTTTCAGGCAGGCAAGTTCATATACAAGAGCCGAGTTAAACATAACATCTGCCTGCTCCTGGAACGGAAAAATATTTTCTTCTTCCCCCCGCCTTACAGACGGCCATCTGGAAATCGTCTCTTTTGCAGAGGTTCCCCTTGTTCTGGCATCTCTCACAATTCTCCGGATCAAACGCCCGTCTGTTGTCGGAATTCTATTATGTTCATCTATATTCAACTGCGTCAGGGCACTAATATAAATTTTAAACTTACTCTCTTTTGGAAGGGCATAACTAAGCCGGTCATTTAAACCATGAATTCCTTCTATTACAAGAATATCTTCCTTTCCCAGTTTCAGCCAATCCCCTTTATACTCCCTTTTCCCTGTTACAAAATTATATACAGGAAGCTGTACTTCCTCCCCGTTTAAAAGCGAAAGCATATTCTGATTAAAAAGTTCTACATCAATGGCTTCCAGACATTCATAATTTTTCTCTCCATATTCATCCAAAGGTGTATTTTCTCTATTTACAAAATAATTATCCACCGCAATAGGATGAGGATGCATGCCATGAGCCATCAACTGTATCGAAAGCCGGTGGGAAAAAGATGTTTTGCCAGAGGAAGAAGGTCCTGCGATCATTACAAATTTTATATTCCCCCGCTCCGCAATCTGCTGGGCGATATTTGAAATCTTCGCTTCATGAAGAGCCTCCTGAATCAAAAGAATGCTGCGTATCCCTTCCTTTGTAATATGATCATTCAAATCGCCTACTGTTGCCACATCCATCTTTTCTCCCCACTCCTGGGATTCTTTCTGTACCGAAAAAATCTTTTCCTGAGGAACAAATAACTCCAGCTTATCGGGATTTTCTTTTCTGGGAAGTATTAAAACAAATCCGTCATCATAAAGCTGCAGATCAAAATGCTGTACATATCCGGTATGATAAGCCATAAATCCATAAAAATAATCTTCAAAATTCTCTATGCTGTAAATATTCACCCTGGAAACCCGGCGGTAGCGAAAGAGTTTTTCCTTGTCATACATATGATGCCTGTGAAAAAGAGACACCGCTTCATCTGTTCCTATACTCCTCTTTACAATAGGAATCCTTTCTTCCACAATCTCTTGCATTCTTCCTTTTACACGATCAAGAAACGCTTCTGTAAGCTTCATTCCGCCTTCCATTGTAAAATATAAAGCATTCCCCAGTGAATAATGAATAACAGCTTTTTCAATATTTTCTTTTCCTGCAACATCATATATTGCTTTTAAAAGAATAAAGGTTGCACTTCTCACATAAGCATTATGACCAATAGCATCTTTTGTCGTAACAAAATCCAATGTACAGTTTTTTCTGAGATGCTTATGAAGTTCCCTTAACTTCCCATTAACTGTCACCAGTATAATAGGCGCTTCTGTTGTTCCTTCATAATCTTTTACAATATCCCAATACGAAATCCCCTGGGGATATTTTCTTACTTCTCCATCAATGGTCACATTAACTGTTTTCTGCTCTGTCACAATTCACAACCTCCTTTATGTCCGCTTATACAACGGTATATGGATTTTCTACCTTGGCGCATGAAATCTGAACACCCGAAAATGCTTCTTCCAGTATTTTTTTCATTTCTTTTGCAAAAATATATTCTGTTCCGTAATGCCCGGCATCTATTACACCAATCCCCTGAGCTACGGCATCAATTCCTGTATGATGATCAATATCACCCGTTATATATACCTGAGCTCCTGACTTCAACACATCTTTAAGCATACTTTTTCCGGATCCGGTACAAATTGCAACTGTTTCTATCTCCATATCCGGATCCCCATAAAAACGCACATCTGAAAGATGGTTGCATTTTTTCACATATTGTGCACATTCCAAAAGTGACATTTTATGAGGAAGTTTTCCCACACGCCCGAAACCTTCCCGCCGAGTATCACTCTCCTCAGTCACAGAAAGAACCGTCCTATCCCTAAGATTCAAATAATCCGCACTTAATTCTGCCATTCCAAGAACATCATAATTTGTATGCATAGCATAATACGGAATATCTTTCTGAATCAGGCGCAATATTTTTCTTCCTGTAAATGTATGATTATTAATCTTTTTTATTCCAGAAAAAATCATAGGGTGATGGGTAATGATCATATCTGCCCCTAACTGAATAGCCTCTTCCAGTACTTTTTCTGTTAAATCCAATGCCAGAAAAATATGGGACACTTCTTTTCTGTCATCCCCTACAAGAAACCCTACATTATCCCACTCCTGCGCAGAAGTTGTAGGATATCTTTTTTCCAGCCAAGAAATTATCTCATATGCTTTCATAGCTTTCCAGAGCCGCTTTAATATGCTCTTTTTCCTCCTTTACTTCCAACATACGCTTTGACACTTTTCCCTTCGGAGCTTTCGATATCTTTTCCAAGATCTCCTCTCTGATACGAAACTCCCTTTCCAGATATTGTTTTAAAACCGGATCTTTTTCAGAAAGAAGCAGTTTCCCAAACATTTCTTCTTCTGTGGTCCATTTTTTCATAGTTCCTTCTTCAGAAGGAACCACTTTCATCATGGGATAAAATTTTCCGTCTTCCAGGATTATTTTTTCCTGAACAATTTCCCATCCTTCTTCCCGGATAAAATGACGAAAGTGAGGAATATCCGATTGCGGCTGAAGAATCATCTCCCGAAAAGACTGTCTGACTTCCTTGCCGTCCGTCAGAATCCGTTCCATCAAAGGTCCTCCCATTCCTGCAATTACAAGGGTATCTCCTTCTCCGGGTTTTAATTCTATAAGCCCGTCAGAAAGTCGAGTTTTTATGTATGATCCAAGTCCATATTGCAGAATATGTGCTTCTGCTCTGGACAATGGTCCTTTTCGCACATCCATTGCAATGGCACTTGGAATCTTTTTATTTAAGAACAAATATACTGGCAAATACCCGTGGTCACATCCCACATCTACCAGCCGATTTCCTACTTTGACCATATCTGCAATGGCCATAAGCCGTAAGGATAACTGCATATTCCGCTCCTTAATCAAGATAATCTTTCAGTTTTCGGCTACGGCTTGGATGGCGCAGCTTCCGAAGTGCCTTTGCCTCAATCTGGCGAATACGTTCTCTTGTTACATTAAATTCTTTTCCTACTTCTTCCAATGTTCTCGCACGTCCATCATCAAGACCAAAACGCAGACGCAGAACTTTTTGCTCCCTGTCCGTAAGAGTTCCCAGAACTTCCACAAGCTGTTCTTTCAAAAGGGTAAAGGCAGCTGCATCAGCCGGAACCGGCACATTATCATCCTGGATAAAATCGCCAAGATGACTGTCTTCCTCTTCACCAATCGGTGTTTCCAGGGAAACCGGCTCCTGAGAAATCTTAAGAATTTCCCGCACACGATCTACGGACATATCCATTTCTTCTGCAATTTCTTCTGGGGAAGGCTCACGACCCAGTTCCTGAAGAAGCTGTCTGGAAACACGAATAAGCTTATTAATGGTCTCTACCATATGAACCGGAATTCGAATGGTTCTTGCCTGATCAGCAATTGCTCTTGTTATAGCCTGACGAATCCACCAGGTTGCGTACGTACTAAATTTGTACCCTTTTCGGTAATCAAATTTTTCAACTGCTTTAATAAGTCCCAGATTTCCCTCCTGAATCAGATCCAAGAAAAGCATTCCACGTCCCACATATCTCTTTGCAATACTTACAACAAGACGGAGATTCGCTTCTGCAAGACGTTTTTTAGCAGCCTCATCTCCCTGTTCCATTCTTTTAGCAAGTTCTGTCTCTTCATCCGCTGTCAAAAGATTCACTTTTCCAATTTCTTTTAAATACATACGAACCGGATCTTCAATACTCACACCTTCCGGAACAGACAGATCAATCTTATCCAGCTCTACCTCTTCTTCGTCATCAAGACCATCCATTTCCAGATCATCATCCAAAATCATATCATCGCCGGAGTTTCCTGTAATACGAAGAACATCTACTCCGCTTGCCTCCAGAAAATCAAATACTTTTTCCATTTGTTCTACATCAAGCGGCTGATCCTTAAAAAAGTCATTAATTTCCTGATATTCCAGTACATTCTTTTTCTTTTTTGCAAGCTCCAAAAGCTCTACCAGTTTTTCGCTGAATTTACCCATATTCATTTCCATAGGTGTTCTATCCCTCCATATAGTGTTTATATTTTATCCTTATTCGAAAGAAATATGCAGCTGGTGCCGTTTTCTCCCAAGATCTTCCAACTCTTTTTTGGCGCGTACCAATTCCTGAAGTGCACCCATATCTGTCGGATCCCAGTTTCTATTTCGTTCCGCCAGACTTTCTTCTTTAATGCGAAGCAGCGTATCCACAAATGCACGATTCTGCTCTTCAGCAGTTTCTAAATGAATCGTTGCATTAAAAAGCGACGCTACTTCTCTCTGTTCTTCACTGTCTGTAAATATGTTCAAAAGACGGGCTGGATTTATTTCCCCTTCTTTTTTCTGCTCAAACAACATCTCCGCAACCTGGCGATACAACGGAACTACAAAATCTGAAGGAGAAAGATATTTTTCCACTTCTTCAAATATTCCCGGATACGTCACTAACCAGGTAAGCATCAGTTTCTGCGCTTTTTCAGCTGCAGATTCCTGTTTCTTCTTTTCTCTATTTCCACTTTTAGGCTGTGTTCTCTGTTCTGCCTTTGTTCCTTTCAACGCCAGCGTATTAACTCGTTTCCGTAAATCTTCACTATTGATTCCATAATGATGATACTCTTTTACAATCGCTTCAATATAGAGATTTCTTTCCAGTTCATCCCCAAGTTCCAAAAGCATTTCCGCACATTGCTCAAAAAAACGATTCTGTCCTTGCGGCTCCTTCATCGGAAATTCTTTTTCGCCAATATGTACACGGAACATAAAACTATCACAGGCATTTGCCAGACGTTCTTCAAAAGCTTCCGGTCCCATATTTTTAATAAACTCATCCGGATCCTTATACGGTTCCAGACTTACTACGCGGGAATTTACTCCCGCCTCTTTTAAAATAGGAATCGCTCTTAATGCAGCACGAATACCAGCTTCATCGCTATCATACAAAAGCAAAACCTCTCCTGTATATCGTTTCAAAAGACTGGCATGCCCGGATGTAAGGGCTGTTCCCAGAGAAGCCACTGCATTTGTAAATCCTGCCTGATGCATTGCAATTACATCCATATAGCCTTCACAGAGAATCAGATATTTCTTTCTGGTTGTTCTGGCCATATTCAATCCATACAGGTTGCGACTTTTATCAAAAATCTTTGTCTCAGGGGAATTTAAATATTTAGGTTTTCCATCTCCCATGACACGACCTCCAAAACCAATTACCCGATTATTTACATCCATAATCGGAAAGATTACACGGTTCCAGAATTTGTCATACATTCCTTTCCGTTCATCTGCATTAAAAAGCCCGGAATCTCGTAAAAGCTCATCGGAATAGCCTTTTGCCTTCATATACTTATATAAGTCATTGCTATACTTATCTGAATAACCTAATCCAAATTTCTTAATAGTCTCCTCTGTCAGTCCTCTTTCTGTCAGATATTGATACGCGTTTTTTCCGCTTTCTCTGCGAATCTGATAATAAAAATACTGTGCTGCTTTTTTATTAATTTCCAGAAGCAAAGCCTTCCGCTCTGCTTTTTCCTTTGCCTCTTTGGAATATTCGATTTGAGGAAGCTCCACTCCTGCCCGTTGGGCCAGATGAGAAAGTGCTTCTCCAAATGTATAATTTTCATATTCCATAATAAAATTAAATACGTTTCCTCCTGCGCCGCATCCAAAACAATAGTACATCTGCTTGGATGGCGTCACAGAAAAAGAAGGCGTTTTCTCATTATGAAACGGACAAAGACCAAAGTAAGAACTCCCCTTTCGGGTAAGCTTTACATATTGGGATACTACATCCACAATATCGTTTTTCATCCTCACTTCTTCAATGACATCGTCCGAATACCGCATACGCCGTCCTCCTTTGTCATAAATTCCTCAATAAACCGCCCATCCTGCGGGAATATAAATTTCCCGGAATTTTTCCATGGAATACTGATCTGTCATTCCAGAAAGATAATCACATACAACCTGTGCCTTTTTCTCTCCTTTTTCCGTTATTAATTCTCTGTATTCCCTGGACATAGATTCCGGATGCTCTATATAGTATTCATAAAGCTCTGTTAACATCTTAATTGCTTTTTCCTCCTCTTTCTTTGCAAGAGGATTTTCATAAACATCCTGAAACATGATTGCACGTAAATCCATAAGTGCCTCTTCTATTTCCGGTGCCATCTGAATAGACGCTTTCCCGATACTATTTTCTATAACACTATGTACAAAGGTGTTTAACCTTTCCCTTGTCGTATATCCCAAAAGTGTACGTAAAGTAATAGGAATATCATCTTCTGTGATAATACCTGCACGCTGTGCATCGTCCATATCATGATGAATATATGCAATTTTATCTGAAAATCTTACAACTTGTCCTTCAAGTGTAGAAGGATTTCCACTTGTTCTGTGATTGCGTATACCATCCCGAACCTCCCAGGTAAGATTGAGCCCATTTCCATTTTTCTCCAAAACTTCCACCACGCGAACACTTTGTTTATAATGAGCAAATCCTTCCGGATTTCTTTCATTCAGCGCACGCTCTCCCGCATGGCCAAATGGCGTATGTCCAAGATCATGACCAAGCGCGATAGCTTCCACAAGATCTTCATTAAGACACAAGGCCTTAGCAATCGTTCTGGCAATTTGGGAAACTTCCAATGTATGCGTAAGCCGATTTCGATAATGATCCCCTTGAGGAGCCAGAAACACCTGCGTCTTATCCTTCAGGCGACGAAAAGACTTACTATGAAGAATCCGATCTCTGTCTCTCTGAAATGATGTCCGCATATCACACTCTTCTTCTGGACGTTCTCTTCCCCTGGTTTTGGCACTGCAAACTGCATAAGGACTTAGCATCTGTTTTTCTCTTAACTCGATACTTTCTCTTATATTCATAAGCATTCCTCCACAGATTGACAAAACATAAATATCAACAAAATCCCTCTTATAAAATATATTCTACATAAAATTTCAAATTCCTCTTTTTTTCAAAAAAAATTCAAATTTTTTTTATTTTTTAAAAAAGGTATTGACTTTCTACAATCCTTTTGATATACTACCACTTGTCGCGAGGGAGAATAAAAAATCCCACTGAAATGCGATATGCGGAAGTGTCGGAACTGGCAGACGAGCAAGACTAAGGATCTTGTGAGCAATGCGCTCGTGTGGGTTCAAGTCCCATCTTCCGCA